>NZ_JCADBG010000138.1:0-576 GCF_059358815.1 Streptosporangium nanhuense | reverse complement strand
CTGCACGAGGCGGGGGAGTTCGATCCGGGGTTCTTCGGGATTTCGCCGCGTGAGGCGTTGGCGATGGATCCGCAGCAGCGGTTGCTGCTGGAGACGTCGTGGGAGGCGATCGAGCGGGCGGGTATGGACCCGGTCTCGCTGAGGGGCAGTTACACGGGTGTGTTCGCGGGGTTGATGTATCACGACTACGCGATGAGTGCTGATCTGCCGCCGGAGGCGATGGGGTTCATCAGTACCGGTACGGCGGGCAGTGTGGCGACCGGCCGCGTTTCGTATGCGCTGGGGTTGGAGGGGCCGGCGGTGACAGTGGACACCGCGTGTTCCTCCTCGCTGGTGGCGACGCATATGGCGGCCCAGGCGCTGCGAAGTGGTGAGTGTGATCTGGCGTTGGCCGGTGGGGTGACGGTGATGGCCACTCCGGGGGCGTTCATCGGCTTCAGCGCGCAGGGTGGGTTGGCCGGTGATGGGCGGTGTAAGTCGTATTCGGATGCGGCTGATGGGGTGAGCTGGTCCGAGGGTGTGGGCATGCTGGTGTTGGAGCGGTTGTCGGACGCTCAGCGCAACGGCCATGAGGTG
>NZ_JCADBG010000137.1:0-593 GCF_059358815.1 Streptosporangium nanhuense | reverse complement strand
TGGTCGCCCACACCGACGCCAGCGCCATGATCGCGCCCACCGACAGGTCGATACCCCCACCGATGATCACGAACGTCATGCCGACGGTGATCACCCCGATGGTCGCCGCCAGCGACAGGATGCTCACCATGTTCGAGGTCGTGGCGAAGGTGTCGGGCACCGTGACCAGACCCACCACCGCCAGCAGCACCAGCGCGACCACCAGGCCGAGGTGGCGCGTCTCCCCGAGGCGGGAGAGCGGGCTCGCCGCGGCGGGCTTGTGAGCGGGCGCCTCGACGCGGTCGCTCTCGTCCACGGGCGGCTTCACCGGAGCACCGCCGAGACGCTCGGGGCTCCGGATCGGAGAGAGATGACATCCATGAGGACCTGTCGGTTCCTTTCAATAGTCCCGGCGTGTCCGGCGCTTCCGGCGCTTCCGGAGTACGAGGGCTCCCCGGGCCTGCCCGGCTTCCCGGACCTCCCGGGCTCCCCGTGCGTTCCGGGCTTCCACGCGGTGGAGGGGGTCACAGGGCGCTCCCTTCCATGATCATGTCGAGGACGGCGTGCTCGTCCAGCTCACCCGCGCCGGCCTCACGAATGACCCGGCCCTCCCG
>NZ_JCADBG010000136.1:0-594 GCF_059358815.1 Streptosporangium nanhuense | reverse complement strand
GAGTGTGCATTCCTGCGCAGATGGAAGTGTTGCCGGTTTCTAGTGTTCGTGGTGTCCGAACGGCAACACCCTCCACCACCGCACAGGAGCATGACGATGAGCACCACGCGCACCCTCCTCGCCGGAGCCGCCCTGGCCGCCTCCCTGCTGGCCGGCGTGGCCGCGGCCCCCGCCGCCTCCGCCTCCGCCTCCGCCACCACCGCAAGCGCCACGGCCACGGCCACGGTCGCCACGCAGCAGGCCCAGACCTCCAGCAAGCACTTCTTCGGCCCCTACTACTCCGGCTTCGGCCGCGGCGAGGACTTCGGCCACCGCTCCTACTTCAAGGGCTACTGGACCAAGGACAACGGCCGCTACTGGTTCTACGGCGACCTGTTCGACCGTGACCGCGACCGCTCCCCCAGCTACGTGTGGTTCAAGTGGCACGACCGCTTCGGCTTCCACACCAAGGTCTTCAAGACCTTCGGCCACGGCGACATCGACCACTTCGGCGGCTTCAAGAAGAGCAACGGCTTCGACGACTTCAAGATCCGCGTCTGCGAGGGCACCGACAAGTTCGACGACTGCGGCCGCTGGGGCGACGCCTTCTGACCC
>NZ_JCADBG010000135.1:0-597 GCF_059358815.1 Streptosporangium nanhuense | reverse complement strand
TGGCGGTGCGCAGCTCGTCCAGCAGCTCGTCCAGCTCGCTGGGGGTGATGTGGACGTCGCGGGCCTTGCTGCCGTCGGCGGGGCCGACGACCTCGCGGGCCTGGAGCAGGTCCATCAGGTGGCCGGCCTTGGCGACGTCGACGCGCAGCTTGCGCTGCAGCATGGAGGTGGAGCCGAACTGGGTGGTCACGACCAGTTCGGCGGCTTTGAGCAGCAGCTCCAGGTCCTCGCCGACGTCGTCGCCGTCCGTGGTCGGCGCCGGGGTGGTGAGGTCGGCGATCTGGTCGGCGGCCGCGTGCTTGCGGCAGTGCGACACGATCGCGGCGATCTCTTTCTCGGAGACGAACGCGGCCTGCAGCCGGGCCGGGCTGCTGGAGCCCATCGGGGCGAACAGCGCGTCGCCTTGGCCGATGAGCTTCTCGGCGCCCGGGGCGTCGAGGATGACGCGGGAGTCGGCCAGGGAGGCGGTGGCGAAGGCGAGCCGGGAGGGCACGTTGGCCTTGATCAGGCCGGTGACGACGTCGACGCTGGGGCGCTGGGTGGCCAGGACGAGGTGGATGCCGGCGGCGCGGGCCAGCTGGGTGATGCGCACCACGG
>NZ_JCADBG010000134.1:0-613 GCF_059358815.1 Streptosporangium nanhuense | reverse complement strand
TGACGCGTATACGACGTCCCCACCCGACCAGGATCCGGATCATAAACACCCTCCAGATCCCACCCCCGATTCGTCGGAAAACCAGTAATCGCGTCAGTCTCCTCAACCACCAAACGCCACAGATCCTCCGGAGAAGACACCCCACCCGGATACCGGCACGCCATCCCCACGATCACCACCGGATCATCGGCCACCGACCGCACCACCGGCGAGAGCACACCCGCATCGGCCCTCTCACCGAGCACCTCACCCAGCACGAACTCCGCCAACACCACCGGAGTCGGATAGTCGAACACCAACGTCGCCGGCAGGCGCAGTCCGGTGGCGGCGTTGAGCCGGTTGCGCAGCTCCACGGCGGTGAGGGAGTCGAAGCCCAGCTCGCGGAACTCCCGGCGCACCTCCACCATCTCCGGCGAGGCGTGCCCCAACACCGCAGCCACCTGCGCCCGTACCAACTCCACCACCGACCGCACCCGATCGGCCTCCCCCAGCCCAGTCAGCCGCCGTACCAGCGCCTCATCTCCCGAGGCCGTTCCCGACACCGCCGACCGGCGGACCCCCCGCACCAGCCCACGCAACAGGTACGGCACCTCACCCCGCGCCCGCACCCCCG
>NZ_JCADBG010000133.1:0-642 GCF_059358815.1 Streptosporangium nanhuense | reverse complement strand
CGGGTGGTGAACGACCCGATGATCGGGGAGCTGACCGCGTTCTGCCGGCACTGGGAACCGGACCTGGTGATCTGGGAGCCGGTCACCTACGCCGGGGCGATCGCGGCCAAGGCGTGCGGGGCCGCGCACGCCCGCATGCTGTGGAGCCTGGACCTGTTCGCGAGGATGCGCGGCCACTACCTGCGTGTCCGGCAGGAGCACGCCCCGCACGAGCGTGACGCGATGGCCGAGTGGCTCGGCGCCCGCTCCGCGAAGGCCGGCACCACCTTCTCCGAGGAGATGACCAGCGGCCACTTCACCATCGACCCCACCCCGACCTCGCTGCGGCTGGATGTGCCTCTCACCTACCTGCCGTTGCGTTACATCCCCTACAACGGCACCGCGGTCATCCCGCCCTGGTTGCACGCCCCGCCCGCCAAGCCCCGGGTGTGTCTCACCCTGGGCACCTCCGCCACCGAACGCCTCGACGGCTACTCGGTGTCGGTCCAGGACATCCTCACCCACCTCGCCGACCTCGACATCGAGATCGTCGCCACCCTGCCGGAGAAACAGCAGGCCGAACTCCACCACGTCCCGGCCAACACCCGCCTGGTCTCCTTCGTCCCCCTGCACGCCCTCGCCCCCACCTGCTCCGCCGTGATC
>NZ_JCADBG010000132.1:0-646 GCF_059358815.1 Streptosporangium nanhuense | reverse complement strand
TGGGTGGAGCAGGTGCGGGGCGCGGTCCGTTTCTCCGACGGGGTGCGCGCCCTGCACGCTCACGGGGTGCGGGCCTATCTGGAGCTCGGTCCTGATGGCGTACTGACCGCCATGGCGCAGGACAGCCTGACCACGGAAGCCGAAGACGGTGTGAATGAGACTGCCCGTCCGCAGAGGGGTTCCGAGGAGTCGGATACTCATCGCGTCACCGTGGGCGGGTATGCGGACTCGGAACCGGTGCTGGTGTCGGCGCTGCGCGAGGGCCGCGACGAGCAGGCGACGATCATGACGGCGCTGGCAGGGTTGCACGTGCGTGGAGTGCCGGTGAGCTGGCCGGCCGTGCTTCCCGGTGCCCGCCGGGTGGAGTTGCCGACGTACGCCTTCCAGCGCCAGTGGTTCTGGCCGACTGGCAGGCGGGCCGGAGATGCCGAGGGTCTTGGACAGGTTGTGGCGGGGCATCCGCTGCTGGGTGCCGCGGTGGGTCTGGCCGACAGTGATGAGGCGGTGTTGACCGGTCGTATCTCGCTGGGGTCGCATCCGTGGCTGGCCGATCACGTGGTGGGCGGGACGGTGGTGTTCCCGGGGACGGGGTTCTTGGAGTTGGTGGTGCGGGCGGGTGATGAGGTGGGGTGCGATGTGGTCGAGG
>NZ_JCADBG010000131.1:0-655 GCF_059358815.1 Streptosporangium nanhuense | reverse complement strand
AGATCATCGAGTTGATCCGGTTCAATTCGCGGATGCCGGATCTGGTGATCGGTGATCTGAACGCGCAGGTCGCCGCGCTGCGCACCGGCGAGCGCCGGGTCCGCGAGCTCCACACCCGCTACGGCACGGCGGTCGTCGAGTCCGTCGTCGAGACCGTGGTCGGCGCCGCCGCCGAGTCCGCCGCCGAGGCGGTCGCCCGCCTCCCGCAGGGCTCGTGGACGGCGGTCGACTGGCTGGACGACGACGGCGTCACCGGCGACCCGGTGCGCATGCAGGTCACCGTCACCGTCGCCGACGGCACCTTCACCGTCGACTTCGCCGGTTCCTCGCCCGCCGTGCCCGGCCCCGTCAACCTCCCGCTCGGCGCGACCATCGCGACCTGCCGGGTCGCGTTCAAGGCGATCACCACGCCCGGGGAGCAGACCAACGCCGGGCACTTCGCCCCGCTGGAGGTGCGGGCCGAGCCGGGCACGCTCTTCCACGCCGTCTACCCGGCGGCGACCTTCACCCAGTGGACGGGGACGGTCGCCCTGGAGCTGATCTACAAGGCGCTGGCGCAGGGGATGCCGGACCGGCTTCCCGCGTCGTCCGGAGGTGACGTGCCGGGGTTCATGATGGTCGGGATCCACCCGGAGACCGGGCAGATGTTCGCGGT
>NZ_JCADBG010000130.1:0-655 GCF_059358815.1 Streptosporangium nanhuense | reverse complement strand
AGATCATCGAGTTGATCCGGTTCAATTCGCGGATGCCGGATCTGGTGATCGGTGATCTGAACGCGCAGGTCGCCGCGTTGCGCACCGGCGAGCGCCGGTTCCTGGAGATCCTGGAGAAGTTCGGCCGCCCGACCGTGGACGCCGCGGTCCGGCGGATGGTCGAGGACGGGGAGGCGCGCACCCGCGCCGCCCTCGCCGAGCTGCCGCAGGGTTCGTGGACGGCGGTCGACTGGCTGGACGACGACGGCGTCACCGAGGACCCGGTCCGGATGGAGGTCACCGTCACCATCGCCGACGGCACCTTCACCGTCGACTTCGCCGGTTCCTCGCCCGCCACGCCCGGCCCCATCAACATGCCGTTCGGCGCGACCATCGCGATCTGCAAGGTCGTCCTCAAGGCGCTCACCTCACCCGACGAGCCGTCCAACTTCGGCACGACCGTCCCCCTGGAGGTGCGGGCCGAACCCGGCACGCTCTTCCACGCCGTCTACCCGCAGCCGACGTTCACCCTCTGGACCGGCATCGTCGCGGTCGAGCTCATCCTGAAGGCGCTGGCGCAGGGGATGCCGGACCGGCTGCCCGCGTCGTCCGGAGGTGACGTGCCGGGGTTCATGATGGTCGGGATCCACCCGGAGACCGGGCAGATGTTCGCGGT
>NZ_JCADBG010000013.1:0-285827 GCF_059358815.1 Streptosporangium nanhuense | reverse complement strand
GGTGGAGGGTGTTGCCGTTCGGACACCACGAACACTAGAAACCGGCAACACTTCCATCTGCGCAGGAATGCACACTCGCGGTCGAAGGTGCACTATTACGGATTCGCACCTTTGGGCGGGAGCGACTCACCGTACGGCCACGAGAGGCGCCCGCGCGGGCCGTCTCATGTCTCCGCGGTGAGGTCCGCGCGCCAGTCGTTGCACCGTATGGCGTTTCCCGGCGGGTACTCGAAGTCGCACTCGGCGACGAACTCGAACCCGGCCTTCCGGCAGATCGCGTTCGACGCGGGATGGTCGACGGAGGGGTACGCGTGGACGTACCGGTGCCTGCCCTCGGCCCTGGCCTCGGCGAGGACGGCCAGGGCCGCCGCGACCGCGATGCCCCTGCCCTGGAACTCCGGCAGGACGCTCCAGCCGGTCTCGTACACGGTCTCGTCGCCCCAGACGCGCTCCCAGTATCCGATGCTGCCGACCTGTCGGAGCTCGGGGAGCAGGACGACGCTGAACATGCGGCCGGTCTCCTTGCCCGCGATGTCGACGTACCTCCTGTGCCGGTCGCGGAGCTTCTCCTCGGTCTCCGGGCCTCCCAGGTGCTCGGTCATCTCCGGGGCGTTGATGCGACGCAGCAGGTCGAAGTCGGTCTCCGCCCACGGGTCGAGTCGCACCAGCGGTGCGTTCGCTTGATCCGGCATCTCTCTCACTTCACCTTCTCGGCCACTCGCGTTCAGAAGCACGCGGATTCTGCCAGGAGGCACCGACAAGTGGACCGGCAGGACCGTTCATCAGGTTCTCCCCGGAACCCATGAACGGCTCTTTCCGGGGCAAAGGGCTGTGATGCCGTGTCCGGCCTGGCCGGTCGTTGACAACGACCGGGCGGTTGGCGACGGTGAACTACCGCGATCGGGCCGTGGACGGGAGGGACGAGAGCTTGGGCGACGTCGAGCGAGAAGACCCGGCATCCACCCCCAGGCAGGTCAGGGCCCTCTTCCTGAGGACCGGTCGCCTCCTGTCCCACGCGCGTACGCTGCTCGCCGATGACGCGCGGGCGCGCGCCGACGTCCGGCGGGCGCTGTCCTCGATACGCACGCGCCTGGCGCGCGAGGAGCTGGCGTCGATCCCCCTGACGCGCCTGAAGGACGTCACCGTGGGACGGCTGCGGCTCAAGGCCCTCGAACAGGCCGGTCACCAGACGGTCCTCGACATCCTGGACAGCACTCCGTACGCGCTCCAGCTGCTCCCCGGCGTCGGGGTGTGGAACGCGAAGCAGGCGCACGCCGCCGCCGGACAGATCGCCAGGGCGGTGGAGGAGACGGTGGCGCTGCGGATCGACGTCGACCGGCAGGACGACGAGACCACCGCCCTGCTGGTCGCGCTGCACCGGCTGGTGAACGCCGGTCCCGACCTGCCGCGCGCGAGCGGTGCCGCGCGGAGGATCGAGAAGAGACTGGCCTCGCTCCTGCCCGCCGCGCAACCGGCGCGCGGGTGGCTGCGGATGCTGCTCGCGGGCCAGAGAGGCCGCCGCCGCGCGCAGGAGGCCGTCGCGCGGATCGAGGAAGTGATCGCGGAGGCGAACGCGTCCGACACGGCGCTGCTCTTCAACCAGGCCTCCGTGGACCTGCTGCGCCCGCCGGTGTCCGGCATCGAGGCGTGGGTCGACTTCGAGTTGCGCGCGTCCGAGTACTACAACCTGCTCGCCGAGATCGCGGCCACGGAACCCGACCGTGTCGCCTCCGAGGGCTTCCTGCCCGACGACATCTCCGCGCGGGTCAAGGCCCAGGACCTCGACGACGCCCACCGCAGGGTCTCCCTGCGCGGTTACCAGTCGTTCGGAGCCCGCTTCGCCCTCGCCCAGCGCAGGGTGATCCTGGGGGACGAGATGGGCCTGGGCAAGACCATCGAGGCCATCGCCGCCCTCGCCCACCTCTGGGCGCGGGGCGAGCGGCACTTCCTGGTGGCCTGCCCGGCCAGCGTCCTGATCAACTGGGTACGCGAGATCGAGTCCCGCAGCACGCTGCCTGCCTACTCCCTGCGCGGCGGCGACCGGCCCGCGGCCCTGGCGGAGTGGATCCGCACCGGCGGCGTCGCCGTGACCACCATCGACACCCTGCACCGGCTGGAGATCCCCGGCGACGTCACGCTCGGGATGTTCGTGGTCGACGAGGCGCACTACGTCAAGAACCCGGCCGCCCGGCGTTCCCAGGCCGTCGCCCGCTGGTGCGCCCGCACCGACCGGGTGCTCTTCATGACCGGGACCCCGATGGAGAACCGCGTGGAGGAGTTCCGCAACCTGATCGGCTACCTCAGGCCCGATCTGCTCCCGGACATCCGGAACGGCGACGCGGCGGCGCTGGCGACGGTGGCGGGGACCGGGGCGGCGAGAGGGCAGTCCTTCCGCAGGGCCGTCGCGCCGGTCTACCTGCGCCGCAACCAGGAGGACGTGCTCACCGAGCTGCCCGACCTCGTCCACGTGGACGAGTGGGAGGAGTTCAGCCCGGCGGACCTCGCCGCCTACCGCAAGGCCGTGGCCGCAGGGAACTTCATGGCGATGCGCCGCGCCGCCTACGCCGTGCCGGAGACGTCGGCCAAGCTCCAGCGGCTGCTGGAACTCGTCGACGAGGCGGCGGGCAACGACCTCAAGGTCGTGGTCTTCTCCTACTTCCGCGACGTCATGACCGCCGTCCACGAGGCTCTCGCCGGCTCCGGCGCTCCAGGGTCCCCCGGTGCCTCCGGGGCCTCCGGGGCCCCCGCTGCCCTCGGTGACCCGGGCGGCCGGGTCCACGGGCCGATCTCGGGCGACCTCGGCACCGCCCGCCGCCAGCAGGTCGTCGACGAGTTCACGGCGGCCCCCGGACACGCCGTGCTGCTCAGCCAGATCCAGGCCGGCGGCATCGGCGTCAACCTGCAGGCCGCCTCCGTGGTGATCATTTGCGAGCCCCAGGTCAAGCCGACCATGGAGAGCCAGGCCGTGGCCCGCGCCCACCGCATGGGACAGGTCCGCAAGGTCCAGGTGCACCGCATCCTGACGGCCGACAGCGTCGACCAGCGCATGCTCGACATCCTTCGCGGCAAGTCCGGGCTCTTCGACACCTACGCCCGCCGCAGCGACCTGGCCGAGTCCACACCCGACGCGATCGACATCTCCGAGCAGGCCCTGGCCCGCCAGATCGTCGAGGAGGAACAGCGACGCCTCGCGACGTCCCGGTCGTCGTAGCCGTCACGGTCGTCGTAGCCTTCCCTGCCTTCCCTGCCTTCGCGCGTGCCTGCGGGAAGCGCGACCCCTGCTGGACACCGGAATGCGAACGAACGTTCCTCGCGTATGAAATGAGAATCGTGCGGCGCGAAATAAGAATCGTGCGCTCCCGAACGATTCACCGTCTCGAACGTTCGCGATCGCGGTGAGGCGGATGTCGCTCTCCGATCCCGTTCAGGACGGCGGCCGCGACCAGGACGTCGAACCGTCGCGGGCGCCGACGAAGGCCGGCGGACCGGCTGACCGGCGCCGAAACGTCTCAGGACTCTCAGGACTCTCAGGAGTTGATGAAGGCCAGCAGGTCGGCGTCGAACTCGTCCCTGTAGGCGCCGACCAGGCCGTGCGGCCTGCCCGGATAGACCTTCAGGGTGGCGTCCCCGACCAGTTCGGCCGACTTCAGGCCCGCGGCGGCGATGGGCACGATCTGGTCGGCGTCGCCGTGCGCGATGAGGGTCGGGACGTCGAAGCGCCGGAGGTCCTCGGTGAAGTCGGTCTCGGAGAACGCCTTGACGCAGTCGTACGCCCCCTTGAGGCCCACCTGCATGCTCCACAGCCAGAAGGCGTTCCTCGCCCCCTCCGACACCTCCGCGCCGGGCCGGTTGAAACCGTAGAAGGGCATGCTGAGGTCCTTGTAGAACTGCGAGCGGTCGCCCTTGACCCCCGCGCGGATCTCGTCGAACACCTCGATCGGCAGGCCCTCGGGATTGGCGTCGGTCCTCAGCATGAGCGGCGGGACCGCGCCCAGCAGGACGGCCTTGGCGACGCGGGAGGTGCCGTGCCGGCCGATGTAGCGGGTCACCTCGCCGCCGCCGGTGGAGTGGCCGACCAGGATCACCTCGCGCAGGTCGAGGGTCTCGATCAGCCGTGCCAGGTCGTCGGCGTAGGTGTCCATGTCGTTGCCGTCCCAGGGCTGGCCGGAACGGCCGTGCCCCCGGCGGTCGTGCGCGACGGCCCGGAAGCCGTTGTCCGCGACCAGCTTCATCTGGTCGTCCCAGACGTCGGCGTTGAGCGGCCAGCCGTGGCTGAAGACGACCGGCTGCCCGCCGCCCCAGTCCTTGTAGAAGATCTGGGTACCGTCGGCGGTGGTGACGAAGGCCATGGTCGGTTCCTCAAGGTGGGTGCTGGCTGGACACACCTCGACGTTAGGTCAGCGGGTGGTGCCCGCCACCGATCGGATCACCACGTCGCGCGAACTTCGTGCCGCATTGACGAAACCATGGGTCCATGGGGGGATTCGGTGATTCCCGCGGACTTCGAACGCGTCGCGCGGGGCCGGACGCGAGGTGACACCCGGCGTCGCCGCCGCACCGAACGGACGCGAGGGACGCCGAGGCCGGGAAGGCACCCCGGCCGGGACGTACGCGGATTCGCGTACGGCGAAGCCTCGGATGAGCGGATGCCGCGCCACGCCCGCGCGCCCAGACTCTGCGCATGCCCACTGTGCCCAGCATGCTCATCCGTGCCTTCCGCATGCCCGACCTCCGCGGGAAACTGCTCTTCACGCTGGCGATGATCACGCTGTTCAGGTTCGGGCAGATACTGCCCGCGCCCGGCGTGAACGTGGTCGCGGTGCGGGAGTGCCTGAGCGCGGGAACCCGTGGCGGGCTCGTCGACATGCTGCAGCTGTTCAGCGGCGGGGCGATGCTGAAACTGTCGGTGTTCGCCCTCGGGATCATGCCGTACATCACCGCCGGGATCGTGGTCCAGCTGCTCACCGTGATGATCCCGCGCCTGGAGGCGCTCAGGAAGGAGGGGCGGCAGGGGCAGGCGAAGATCACCCAGTACACGAGATACCTGACGGTGGCGCTGGCCGTGCTCAACGCCGCCGCCGTCGTGGCGATGGCCCGCGCGGGCCGGATCTTCCCCAACTGCGACCGGCAGGTGCTGTACGACCGGGGCCCCATGACGATCGCGGTGATCGTGGTCACCCTGGTGGCCGGGACGTGCGTGGTCATGTGGCTGGGCGAGCTGATCACCGACCGGGGGATCGGGAACGGCATGTCCATCCTGATCTTCACGCAGGTGATCGCCGTGTTCCCGTCCTACATGTCGAACATCTTCCTGCTCAACCCGTTCGCCCTGGCGACGATGCTGGTCGCGGGCGTCTTCCTGGTGGCGGCGGTGGTGTTCGTCGAGCAGGCGCAGCGCCGGATCCCGGTGCAGTACGCCAAGCGGACGGTCGGGCGCAGGATGTACGGCGGAACCTCGACCTACCTCCCGCTGAAGGTCAACCAGGCCGGGATCGTCCCCGTCATCTTCACCTCGTCCCTGCTCTTCCTGCCCCAGCTGGCGATGCAGCTGACGGGCGGCACCGGGCCGGTGTCCGCGTGGATCGCGCGCTACCTCGTCTCGGGCGACCATCCCGTCTACATCACGGCGTACCTCCTGCTGATCGTGTCCTTCACCTACTTCTACGTGTCGATCACCTTCGACCCGGAGGAGGTGGCCGACAACATGCGGCGGTTCAACGGGTTCGTCCCCGGCATCCGGCCGGGACGGCCCACGGCGGAGTATCTGCGGTTCGTTCTCTCGCGGCTGACGGCACCGGGGGCGGCCTACCTCGCCACCCTGTCGCTGATCCCGATCATCGCGTTCATGCTGCTGCGCGACCCGGGGACCCAGCAGAACTTCCCGTTCGGCGGGACGAGCGTCCTCATCATGGTCGGGGTGGGACTGGACACGGTGAAGCAGATCGAGGCGCAGCTGGGCCAGCGCGGCTACCGGGGCTTCCTCAGGGGATCGTCACCCCGGACCTGAGCGCGAAGACGACCAGCTGGGCCCGGTCGCGGGCGCGCAGTTTCACCATGGCGCGGCTGACGTGCGTACGGACCGTGTCGGGGCTGATGACCAGCTCCGCGGCGATCTCGTCGTTCGACCGGCCGGTGGCCACCCAGGCGACCATCTCCCGCTCCCTGGGGGTGAGGGTTTCGAGGCCCTCCACCGGGGTGACGTCGTGGCGGCCGAACAGCCCGATCACCTTCCTGGTGACGGACGGGGAGAGCAGCGCCTCCCCCGAGGCGACGACCCTGACCGCGCGGGTGAGCTCCTCGGGGGCGCTGTCCTTGAGGACGAACCCGCTGGCCCCGGCCTGGAGGGCGGCGAAGACGTACCGGTCGACCTCGAAGGTGGTGACGACGACCACCCGGGTGGTGTTGAGCGCGGGATCGGCGGCGATGGCCCGCAGCGTGTCGATGCCGTCCATGCCGGGCATCCGGATGTCGAGCAGCAGGACGTCGGGACGGGTCTCGCGCAGCAGCCGCAGCGCCGCGGCGCCGTCGGCGGCCTCACCGGCGAACTCCAGGTCGGGCTCGCGGTCGATGAGCGCCCGCAGCCCCATGCGCACGACGGCCTGGTCGTCGGCGAGCGCCACGCGGATCGGCCCCGCCGGAGACGTCACGCGCTCCCGCCGGGGAGAACGGGCCGCGACCGGGGGGACACCGGTGTCCGGGGACTCGGCCGTGACATCACACGGTCTCCCGGGGGAAACGGGCCACGACGCGGAACCCGCCGCCCTCGCGGGGGCCCGCGTCGAAGGTGCCGCCCGCCTCCGTCACCCGTACCCGCATCCCGGCCAGCCCCCGCCCCTCGGGGGCCGTGCCGGAGGGACCGCTCCCCCTGTCGGCGACCTCCAGGACGAGCGCGTGCGGGTCGCCGACGACGCGGACCAGCGCCCTGGTCGGACCGGCGTGGCGCAGGACGTTGGTCAGCGACTCGCGTACGACGCGGTAGACCACGCCTTCGAGGTGCGGGGGGACGTCCGGCGCGGCCGGTTCGACGTCGACGGGCAACCCCGCCGCGCGCACCCCGTCGATCAGCCGGGGCAGGTCGCGGTTCGCGGGGTTCCCCGGCCCGGAGGGGTTCTCCGGAGCGGCGGAGGTTCCGGAGCCGGAGAGGTTCTCCGGAGCGGTGAAGGTTCCGGCCTTGGGGAGGTTCTCCGGAGCGGCGGAGGTTCCGGGATGGATGAGGTCGAGCGCGGAGCGGAGCTGGTCGAGCGCCAGCACGCTGGTCGAGCGGATCGCCTCCAGCGACTCGCGGACCTGGTCGGGCCGCTCGTCGAACACGAGCAGGGCGATCCCGGCCTGCATGGCGATGGTCGCGAGGCCGTGCCCCGCGACGTCGTGCACCTCCCCCGCGATGCGCGCCCGCTCCAGAGCGATCAGCTCCCGCGCCGACTCGCCCGGTTCATCCGGCTCACCAAGCTTGCCCGGTTCATCCGGCTTGCCAGACTTGCCTGGTTCATCCGACTTGACCGGCTTCACGAGCAGCGCGGGACGGGCCGGTGCCGCGCTCAGGCTCCAGCTCGCCGGGACGTCCGTACCCGAGACCCTGCCGCCCGGAGGCTCCACACCAGGGGACCGCGCAGGGGACCCGGCCGTGACGGCCGTGACGTCGGCGTTCCGGTCCTGGGGCTGGGTGGTCGCGCCGCGAGCGTGGACGAGACCGCCGGACGGCCACGGGATGGCCAGCCAGCCCACCCACGCCAGCATGAGGATGACCGGCAGGTCACGCAGTCGGCCCAGGCGGGAAAGCGCCACCGCGGCCGCCGCGGCGGAACCGCGCGGACGGCCGTCCGGACGCGTGGGCTCGGTCACCGTCCTCCATCGTCCATCGTCCACCGGATCGGAACAGACTCGGGTGAATCGATCCTAGCCAGCCTGGCCGGTGCGCGGCGGTCCCGTTCGGGCCCGGACACGTCGCCTACCGGTGGTCGCGCAGGGATTCCAGGATGCGCGTCAGCGCCTCGGTGACGGCGGGAAGGTCGTCGGGGTCCGTCGAGCGGGCCAGCCACAGGGCCGCCTCGTTCATCGCGCCGGACAGGAGGCGGGCGAGCGGCTCCACGGGCCGGCGGGCGACGATCCCCGCCTCGACCAGCGTGACGAGCGCCTCGGTGAGGTGGCGTGCCGAGGACGCCTCGTCCATGGCCCGCCACTCGTTCCAGCCGAGCACGGCGGGGCCGTCGACGAGCATGATCCGCTGCACGTCGGGGTCGCGGCTCACCGCGAGGAAGGCCCGGCATCCCGCGACCAGCTGCTCCCACGGGTCGTCGTGCGCGTCCGCCGCCGCCGCGACCCGCTCGCCGACCTCCTGCTGCACCTGCTCGACGACCACGTGGAACAGGGCGGCCTTGCTCTCGAAGTGGTGGTAGAGCGCGCCCTTCGTGACGGCCGCCGCCCCGACGATCTGCGCCAGGCTCACCGCGGCGTACCCGTGCCGCGCGAACAGCCTCCTGGCCTCGGTCACCAGCGCCCGCCTGGTCTCCAGCCGTTGCCGTGCCCGGTCCACCGCGACCTCCCTTGTTGACATACCGATGGTATGTTAGCTTCACATACCGACGGTATGTGAATGTGTCCGAAGGGAGAGGGCATGACCCTCACGAGCTTCTACCCGGTCGTCTGCACCGACCGGATCGCCGAGTCCCACGACTTCTACCGGCGGTTCCTCGGCTTCGAGACGACCTTCGAGGCGGACTGGTACGTGAGCCTGCGACGGCCCGAGCCACCGCACTACGAGCTGGCGCTCGTCGCCCGCGACCATCCGACGGTGCCGGAGAAGTACCGCTCGGCGGTCCGGGGGCTGATCCTCAACTTCGAGGTGGCCGACGTCGACGCCGAACACGACAGGCTCGTGCGCGAGGCGGGGCTCCCGGTGGAGCTGACGCTGCGCACCGAGGAGTTCGGGCAGCGGCACTTCATCGTGGCCGCGCCGGACGGCGTGCTCATCGACGTGATCACCCCGACCGAGCCGTCCGCCGCCTACGCCGAGCGCTACACAGCCCCCTAAGCCGGGCGGCGGGGCGAGTCCTGGTGCCCGCCCGGCACGGGCACCCTCACCGCGGACCCGGCCAGCCGCCTGCCGAGACGTTGCGCGGGGGCCTCGAGCAGGCGGTGGGTCAGATAGCAGAACGGCACCAGCGCGAGGAAGAACAGCGGGAGGTTCGGGCTGATCCGCAGCAGGAGCGGGTGCAGCAGATAGAGCGAGAAGCTGATCACCCCCAGGTGGGCGAGCCAGCGGGGGAACGACCTGCGCCGCAGCGCGAACCCCGCGGCGAAGAAACCCGCGGCCAGCAGGATCGCCGGCGCCCAGCCGGGATCGTCCTTGGCGAGGATCCCGCAGGCCAGGACCGTCAGCACGGTGGCGACGGCGGTACGCCGGCGGATGGTCCCCTGCTCGGCGCGGTACACGGCCGTACCGGCGAACATCATGGCCAGGATGATCAATCCCTGCCAGGCGCCGATCCGGCTGCCCAGGATCACCAGGGACAGCCCGAGGAGACCGCCCGCCACGGCGGCGGCCGTGCGCAGCCCGCCCCCCGCCCGCGCCGACAGCACGACGACCGCGACCACCGCGACCCCGAGAAGCCCCGCGGCCAGGTCGGCGCGGCCACCGATGACCGGCCTCGTCAGCAGGAGGCCCAGGAGTACGGCCGACAGCGCCAGGACGACCGCGACCGCGGCCGACCGGTGCGCCCGCCCCGTGGCGAACAGCCCGACCGCCAGCAGGTAGAACGCCATCTCGTACGAGAGCGTCCACATCACGTCGATGACGGCGGGCACGCCGAGCAGTTCCTGCAGCATCGTCACGTTCCCGAGGACGACCAGGGGCAGGGGCCGCGTGCTCAGGCCCGGGTGGAGGACGAACGCTCCGGCGTACGCGAGAAGGAGCGCCAGGCCGATCGCGGCCAGCAGCAGGGGGAGAAGGCGGAAGGCGCGGCCGATCCAGAAGGCCCGCAGGTCACCGCGCCGCTCCAGGGAGGCGGGGATGATGTAGCCGCTGACCAGGAAGAACACGAAGACGCCCCAGGTGCCGACGTCGATCCTGCGGTCCACCTCGGCCCAGAGGTCCGGGATGAAGGTCCAGCCGGAGTGGTGCAGCGCGACGGCGAGCGCGGCGGGTCCGCGCAGCGCGTCCAACCAGGCCAGCCGCGAGGGGATCGGAGCCATTCGCCCGACTTTAGGCGATGGTCATCTTTTCCCGGACATCACCTGGTCCGCGACGTCACCGGAAGACCCACCGGACCAGCGGGGGGACTCAGCGGACCGGGTCGGAAGGGTTGGCGCGGGCGACGAAGAGCGGGTCGACCGGCGTGAAGGGGAACCGAGGAAGATCACGCTCGGGCATGCCGAAGCTCGCGGCGAGAACCTCGCGGGAGAACGCCGACGCGCTGGCCCGGTAGCCGATGTCGGCGGGCATGGCCTGGTCGAAGAAGATGAGGAAGTGGATGTCGTCCTCGCCGATGACCTCGATGTGGTGCGGGAAGGCGCGTGGCACGAAGTAGACGTCACCGGGGCTGAGCAGGTACTCGTCGAGGGTGCCGTCGGGGTCCAGGACCCGCATGCGGGCGTGCCCCTTCTCCACGTATCCCATCTCGCCGGTGACGGGATGCCAGTGCGGTTCGCGCATCCCGCTCTCCTTGATGCGCAGGGAGTACATGGAGATGTCCTCCAGGGCGGCCCAGTACTGCCTGCGGGCGAGGCGGGCGTCACCGTAGGCGTACGACAGCG
Source organism: Streptosporangium nanhuense (assembly GCF_059358815.1). Lineage (NCBI taxonomy): Bacteria > Bacillati > Actinomycetota > Actinomycetes > Streptosporangiales > Streptosporangiaceae > Streptosporangium > Streptosporangium nanhuense. The sequence goes on along the minus strand of NZ_JCADBG010000013.1, from coordinate 275,075 downwards.
GCGGGTGCTGACCCTCGATGTCGAACAGGTGGGCGTTGGGCAGCCCGGCCGTGGACGGGATGTCGGCGGCGCCGGTGCGGCGGACGATCTGCTGGGCCGGAGACCGGTCGAAGGCGGCGAACGCCGAGGCAGGCAGGTCGTAGGTGTTGCCGAGCACCGCGTCGGTCATCGCGCTGAAACTGTCGCGCAGCGAGAAATGCCGGGGGCGCTCGTCACGCAGCGCGAGAACGAACTCGGCGCGGTCGTCACCGATGTTCTCCAGGTGGTAGATCGCGCCTGACTCGACGTGGTACATCTGACCCGCGGCGATGACGAACGAGGAGAAGACGTCCGCGTTCCCGAGCATCGACACCAGGACCGTGCCGGAAAGGCAGTAGCCGATCTGGTTGGCGTTGACGTTCCACTGCGGCTCGCGGATCGCGCCGGGTTCGAGGACCACATGCTTGATCGAGAGCCCGCTGAGAATGGGCAGGACGCCGGCGTCGACCAGGGTGACCGACCCGAGCTCGCTCTCGAACGCCGGTGACGCGTTCGCCAGGGATGTGACGTGGGGTGAGGTGCCGGTCATGACGTCCCTTTCGTTGTCGCGCGTTGTCGCGACCCGCGCGGTCGCGGCCGAAGAACGCACGCCGCCCTCACAGCCTGGGTCCGCCGGTGGTGTACGCCTGTTTCTGCAGGTTAAGCAGCAGGTGCCCGCTGCGGCAGGTCCTGTCGCGGCGTGTCGCCGACATCACTCACACATCAGGGAATCCTGCTCTCGGAGCACGTCCGGGCGCCGACTCGTCCGCATCGAGCCTCGCTAGTGCGGTGACCGCCCAGGTTCACCGGCCTGGCCGGGCGGCGCGCTGCTCGGCAACGCACTGCGAGGTGTCCCCTTCGGAACCGCCCGCCGGTAGCGGTCGGCCAGCACGCGGAGCTGTGCGACGAGTTCGGGCGGCTCGGTGACCTCGAAGTCGGCGTCGAGCATGCCGAGGTATCCGGCCAGCATCTGCGGTGTGTCCGAGCCGACCTCGGCCACGCAGGCGTCGTCGCCCGAAGGTTCCACCGGAACACCGGGCAGCCGGTCGCGCACGTGCTCGGCCGGTGCGTACACCGTCACCCGCGCCCGGCACCGCCAGGGTGCGGCGGCCAGGCCGGCGGCGACGTGGCCGACGAGGTCACCTCCGGGATCCTCGCGCGGGGTGAACCGCGGGCCGTTCGGTGTCCGCAACCGCATCCGGTCCACCCGGAACGTGCGCCAGTCGGACCTCGCGACGTCCCACCCGACCAGATACCAGCGGCCCCGGCTGTGCGCGAGCCGGTGCGGCTCGACCTCGCGGCGGCCGGCCGACCCGTCGTGGCCGACGTAGTCGAACCGGAGCCGCTCGTGGTCGCGGGAGGCCGCCGCGATCGCGGTGAGCGTGGCGGCGTCCACGCTCACGCCGGCGTGCGGAAGCGGGACGAGGTACGCGCGCAGGCCGTTGACACGATGGCGGATCCGCGACGGCAGCACCTGTTCGAGCTTGGTCAGGGCACGCAGCGCCGCCTCCTCGATCCCGGTGACCGCGCCCTGTGTGGCGCCCACGCGCAGCCCGACGGCGACGGCGACCGCCTCCTCGTCGTCGAGCAGCAGCGGCGGCAACGTCGCACCGGCCCCGAGCCGGTAGCCGCCGGTGACACCCCTGATCCCGTGCACCGGATAGCCGAGGTCGCGCAGGCGTTCCACATCGTTGCGCACGGTGCGTGTGGTGACGTCGAGGCGCTCGGCCAGCTCCGGCCCGGTCCAGTCGCGCGGCGCCTGCAGCAGGGAGAGCAGTCGCAGGAGTCGTTGTGCCGTGTCCAGCATGTTCTCAAGTCTGCCCGAATACAGGAACGGATCTTTCCGGTATCGCTCCTACCTTTCTCGTCATGGACAACAACACCGGCATCCGCCCGTTCCGCGTCGACATCCCGCAGGCCGAGCTGGACGACCTGCGCGATCGCCTCACCCGGGCCCGCTGGCCCCGGCAGATCTCCGGAACCGGCTGGGAGCGCGGCGTTCCCGTCGGCTACCTCAAAGAACTGGCCGACTACTGGATGAACGACTTCGACTGGCGCGCGCAGGAGAAGACGCTGAACGAGCACCCGCAGTTCGTGACGACGATCGACGGCCAGGACATCCACTTCCTGCACGTCCGCTCGCCCGAGCCGGACGCGCTGCCGCTGATCCTGTGCCACGGCTGGCCGGGCTCGTTCGTGGACTTCCTGGACGTGATCGGGCCGCTGACCGATCCCCGCGCGCACGGCGGTGACCCTGCGGACGCCTTCCACGTCGTGATCCCGTCGCTGCCCGGCTTCGGGTTCTCCAACCCGGTGCGGGAGCCGGGCTGGGGCAACCTGTTCCGGGTGGCCGCCGCGTTCGGGGAACTGATGAGCCGGCTCGGCTACCAGCGGTTCGCCGCGCAGGGCGGGGACGTCGGCGGCGGCGTGACCACGCTGCTGCCCATGGCCGCGCCCGGCCGTGTGGTCGCCACCCACGTCAACGGTCCGTCGCCGTACCCGTTCGGCCCGCCCGTCGAGCCGGACGGCCTGTCCGGCGCGGACCGGGCGCGCGCCGAGCGGTTCAACGCCGCCCGGCAGGACGGCTTCGGCTATCTGCACCTGCAAGCCACCCGTCCGCAAACCGTCGCCTACTCGCTGACCGACTCGCCGATCGGACAGCTGGCGTGGATCGCGGAGAAGTTCAAGGAGTGGACCGACCCGGCCGCCGAACTGCCCGAGCACGCGGTGGACCGCGACCGGCTGCTCACCAACGTGAGCCTGTACTGGTTCACCGGCTCCGGCGCGTCCTCGGCCGACATCCTCTACGAGGGCATGCGGGCCTACCGCGAGATCGCCGCCGCGCAGTCCGGCGGCGACCAGAACGGTGACGACCAGAACGGCGGCGATCAGGCCGGGTGGCCGTCCGCGCCGATGCCACCTCAGGGGGTCGCGGTGTTCGCGGCGGACATGACGGTCCGCGCACTCGCCGACCCGGCGAACACCGTCGACCACTGGTCGGAGTTCGACCGGGGTGGCCACTTCCCGGCGATGGAGACACCCGACCTGCTCGTCGGCGACCTGCGTGAGTTCTTCCGCGTCGCGCGATGACCCCGGCGGCGGGTCCACCGTTCGGAGGGAAGAATCGCGTCATGACTTTCACAGCACCGCCGGGGACCGCCGCCTGGCGGCATCTCGACGCGCGGGACGGTTTCGAGGTGACCTACTTCCAGCCTTCGGACGACGGCCTTCACATCGAGGGGTGCACGACGGCGGTCGAGGATGGCGAGACCTGGATCGTCGGCTACTCCATCGAGCTGAACGCCTCCTGGACCACGCGGAGCGCGCGGATCACGGGCCGCTCGGCCTCGGGGACCCAGCACACCCTGCTGGAGGCCGACGGCGCCGGCCACTGGCGTGTCGACGGCACACCGGCTCCCCACCTGGACGGCTGCCTGGACGTCGACCTGGAGTCCTCGTCGATGACCAACGCCTTCCCCGCGCATCGGATGGGCCTTCGCGTGGGCGAGAAGTCGGCCGCCCCCGCCGCCTATGTACGCGCCACCGATCTCACCGTCGAACGGCTTGACCAGGACTACGTCCGCGTCGCCGACGAGGGCTCCCGGCAGCGCTACGACTACAGCTCCCCGGCCTTCGACTTCGCGTGCCGCCTGGTCTACGACGAGTCCGGCCTCGTGCTCGACTACCCCGGGATCGCCGTACGCGTGGCGTGAACTCCCCAAGCACGGCGGCCCGGGAGGAGGATCCTCTCGGGCCGCCGCGCCGTTTCAGCCGCCGGGCGGGTGACCGGCGTTCAGGCTGAGCGCGATCTGCACCTGGCGGACCAGTACCGTGACCAGCCGTTCGGGTGAGGCACGGATGAGCATGCACCTGATGCCCGCCTGCACCTCCCGATCGGTGAGCGGCCGACGCCGAAGAGCGGTCCAGCGGCGCAGAAGGGGGTCGTGGACGATGTGCCACTCGGGGAAGGTCTGCTCAAGCGCGGCACGCTGACGCTCCTCGGGCGCGCTCACGATGACGGCGACCTGGGCCGCTCTCATGGCGATCATCCGAGCACGCTCCGGTACGGATGAAGTGAACGGCGGGGGGCCGGACTTTCGTGGTACCGCCCGGAGGCACGGCACCGGCGCCCGATCACGGTGTCACCCGCGTCACCCGCTTGGCCGTCTCCCGGGCGATGGCCTCGTGCCGATCGACCTCGGCTCGCAGATCGTCGAGGGTGTCGGCGTCGACCGTACGATCCGCGCCCGCGTCCGACTCGGCGTCGGTGAACGGGAGGACGCGGGAGGCCCACAGCCGTCCCCTGTCGCTGAGAATCACCCGCCAGCCGGGAATGGTCGATTCGGGCGTTGTGGATCTAGCATCTTCCATGGATCGGACCTCCTAAGTCCGCTCTAGGGCCCGTCCGGATGCGATAGGCGCCGGACAAATTCGCTGTTCAGGCCACAACAAAGGGATAATTAGTCCATATAGGCGTGTCCATGCATGCCTAGGCATGCCTAACCAGGCCTAGGCCTGTCTGATATCGCCCAGGCGTGCCAGGGCCAGGTACGGTCGCGAGCATGATCAATTTCGAGCCCGACCGACCTAAGTGGGAGCAGGTCGCGGAGGTGTTCGAGCAGCGCATTCACAATGGTGATTGGCCACCCGGACACAAGGTCCCGAGCATCGTAACGATCATGGGTGAGTATGCCGTCGGGAACAACACCGCCCGCCACGTCCTTCAACATCTGCGCGAGCTGGGGCTCGTCAAGCTCGTGCCCAGCCTTGGAACGTTCGTGCTGCCGCCCAAGCGCACCAGCCAAGCCGACGCCGGAGAAAAGCAGCCTGCCAAGTGAGGGAGCCCGGGCAGCTCTGACCAGCCTGATCCGTGGCGAAGGACAACACTTCAGCGTCATGATGTCCTTACTCAAAGTAGCGGCTCTTTTGGACCATCATGCCCCTGCACTGTGCATCACAGCAAGCACTGTTCATGTGGAATTTTCGTCAGCTCCCCAGCACACTGAACAGCATGACAAAGAGCCCCACGGTCCGGCATCGTCGCCTAGGTCGTGAGCTGCGACGACTTCGGGAACAAGCTGACCTCACCCCAGAGATGGCGGCTCGCCAGCTCGGCTGGAGCCGGCCAAAGGTCAACCGGATCGAGAACGCACGGATCACGGTGACCACCTCGGATGTCGCCAACGCCTGTGACCTGTACGGCGCGGACTCCTCCACCAAGGCCGGGCTGATCCAGCTCTGCAAGGACGCCGCCGTACGCGGCTGGTGGACCGCGTACTCCGATGTGCTCGGTGGCTCGTACGTCGTGCTGGAGGCGGAGGCGTCGGCCATCCGTACGTGGGAACCTCTGCTGGTGCCGGGCCTGCTTCAAAGTGAGCAATACGCCTGCGAACTCATCCGCGCGGCCCGCCCGGGGTTGGATCACTCCGAGCTGAAGCGCCGTGTGGATGCTCGGATGGCACGCAAAATCACCCTCGCGGGATCGAACGCGCCGACGCTGCAGGCCCTGGTGGACGAGAGCGCCCTACGACGTCCTGTTGGGCCGCCGCGCGTCATGGCACAACAACTCGACGACCTCATCCGCATCGCCGGACAGTCCAACGTCACACTCCAGATCCTGCCGCTGACAGTCGGTCCGCATGCTGGTCTCGACGGCGCCTTCTCAGTGCTGTCGTTCGACGCCGAAGACCCAGATGTGGGTTATGTCGGGTGTCCTGGCGGTGATGTCTACATAGAGGCGGCGGATCAGGTCCGGAACCTTAAGCTGACGTTCGGGCATCTTGCCGGAATGGCACTGTCCCCCGAGGAGTCCGTGGCGTTCATCGCTGCGATCAAGGAGCAAACATGACCTTCTTCGATCTGATTGGTGCCGAGTTCCGTAAAAGCAGCTACTCCGGCGGCACGAACGACAACTGCGTCGAAGTGGCGACGAACCTGCCGGGGCTCGTCGCCGTCCGCGACAGCAAGGACCCCTCCGGTCCCGCGCTGACCTTCACCCCGAAGGCCTGGCGCGACTTCCTGGCGGGCGTCCGCAGCGGCGACTTCTGATTCAAACACCGATGCTCGAACACCCACCAGCGCATGTCTGTCCCTCAGAGAATCCGCAGCACATATAGCTGCGGCGAGGAGAGAAGGATGATCTCCCGTGATCTGCCCGGCGCCAAGTTCCGTAAGTCCAGCTACAGCAACAGCGGGGACGCCTGCGTCGAGGTGGCGACGAACCTGCCGGGGCTCGTCGCCGTCCGCGACAGCAAGGACCCCTCCGGTCCCGCGCTGACCTTCACCCCGAAGGCCTGGCGCGACTTCCTGGCGGGCGTCCGCAGCGGTGACTTCTGATCCGGCTCGCATGGGCGGCACCACCGTGGGCGTACGAGGTCGTCCGGAGCCGCCGCGCGACGAAGGGCGTCCGCTGCGGCCGGGGCCCTGGGGGGCACGGACGACGGGTCCCGCTCACCTCGCTTCGGGGGTGGGTCCGCACAGGTAGACGGACTCCTCCAGCAGCTCCGGTGTCAGCCTGATCCCGGTGAGATGCTCGACCAGGAGGAACGCCGGTCCCTCGGAGGGGTAGGTGTGCCCCTCCTCGGGGGGGATCCGCCGTATGGCCTCCACGATCTCGTCCGGCACCTCCTCCGGGATCTCCGAGTACCCCTCGTCGGCGTCGAAGCAGAACCGGATCTCCCCGTCGTCGACCCAGTAGAAGTACTCGACGGCTTCGACGTCGCGGAAGTGGGAGACGAGGCGGGTTCCCGCCGACAACGACGTGATGAGCTTCTCATCGACGCCGAGCCCGCCGTTGGGCTCGACGGCGAACACCCAGTCGCCGATGGTCGTGACGCCGAGGAACGCGGTTTCGTAATGGTGCCTTCGGCAGGTCTCGTTCAGCTCCTCAAGCTTCATGGGCGTGAAATCCTCCGGCCGGCCACCGAGCCGGGACACCAGTCGCTCGGGGGTCAGGCCCCGGAGGTAGGTGAAGCAGTAGGCCTCGGCCAGCTCGGGGAAGCGCTCGTAGGAGAACCAGGCGTGGTCGTCGGGGGTCGCGATCATCTCGTCATGCTCGCAGGACCGGTCGACAGGATGAGTCCGTTCCGACCCGGTGGCGCGGGCCTGTCGTGGATCGCCGGACGTAGTGCCGGAAGGGGGAAGCCTCCGGCGGGAGGGGTGCCGACCGGGATCGGCACCCCTCCCGCCGGAGGCTCGCGTGCCGCGCCGCCCTTGAAGGTGCCGCGCCGCCCTTGAAGGTGCTGTGCCGCCCTTGAGGGTGCCGCGCCGCCTTTGGAGGGTGACTCATTTGGTGAGTCTGCGGTAGCGGATGAGGGCCGCTGCGAGAGCGACAAAAGATGCGAAGTGATCGGCGCGGCGCTCGTAACAGCGGTGCAGTCGGCGGCATCCGTTCAGCTAGGCGATGGTGCGCTCGATGACCCACCGATGCCGACCCAGGCGCCGACCGGACTCCACACCACGGCGAGCGATGCGCGGGGTGATGCCGCGCTGTCGCAGGAAACGCCGCACACCCGGGTAGTCGTAGCCCTTATCACCATGCAGCTTGGCCGGGCGGCGCCGGCGCCGCCCGCGCCGGGAGCGGATCGGCGGAATACCGCGCACCAAAGGCTCGACGGCCCGGCTGTCATGGACGTTCACCGCCGAGATCGCGACAGAGATCGGCAGACCGGTTCGCTCGGTGATCATATGGATCTTCGACCCGTTCTTGCCGCGATCGACAGGATTCGGACCTGTCAGCTCCCCCCTTTGACCGCTCGCAGGCTGACCGAGTCGATCGCGCACCGCGACCAGTCCAGCTCACCCCGGGCGCCGAGCTCGTCCAGAATGATCCGATACAGCTTGGCCCACACCCGGGCGGCGCTCCACTCGGCGAAACGCCGGTTCACCGTCTGCCAGGAGGCACCGAAGACCGGGGGGAGCTGCCTCCAGGCACACCCGGTGGTGGCCACGTACACGATCGCGGCCAGGACCATCCGATCGTCTGCGCGCCGTCGTCCGCCGCCTTGTGGCCGAGTAGGCGCCGATGGGATCACCCGCTGAAACAGTTCCCACAACTCATCAGGAACCAGTCGCTGAAGAAACGCATCCACGTCATGTCCAACGAGCGACCGCCAAATGAGTCACGGTCTTAAGGGGAGAGGCGTCAGGGCTTTCTCCGGGGACCGTGGGGCGGTTCCCCGGCCTCAAGGCGCTCGACGTAGCCGGCGATCCTGCGGGCTCGCGTTTCGGGCTTCTTCGCCTTCTGGACGGTGAGCAGGATCTGGTAACTGTTGCTCTTGCTGAGGGCGGCGTAGGCGGCCGCCGCGGCGGGGGAGGCGTCGAGTGCCGCCCGCAGGTCGGGGGGGACCTCCGCGGTGCTCGGCGGGGCGTAGGCCGCGTCCCAGCGGCCGTCGGCCTTGGCCAGCTCGATCTGTTCGAGCCCGGCCGGCCGCATCCGGCCGTTGGCGATGAGCTTCCCGACCTTGACACAGTTGATCTTCGACCATGAGCTGCGGGCCCTGCGCGGGGAGAAGCGCTGGGCCCACCAGCCGTCCGGCGAGTTCCCCGAGAAGGCCTTGCCGTCGATCCAGCCGTAGCACAGGGCGACGTCCAGGGCCTGGGACCTGGTGACCGAGGGCACCTCGGTCCCCTTCTTCGGCAGGGCGACCCAGACCTCGTCGGCGGTCCGGTGGTTCGCCTCCAGCCAGGTGGCGAACTCGTCGACCGAGGTGAAGTGCAGGTTCTCGTCCGTCATCGAATACCTCCAGCGTGGAGACCTCCGGTCCCGGCCGAGGGGGTCGCCGATCTCCCGCCCTGGCCGGGGCCGCCTACCCGAGGTCACGTGTCACGTTTCGCCCGTTCGTCCGTTTGTCCGTACCGGACGATCACCGATGACCGTCAGGTGCGTCACCGGTGATCATCGTGGTTCTCCTCACGCGTCCAGGGACGCGTACTGCGGCACCTTCCCCTCCTCGTCCGCGGTAGGCCGGGCAAGCTGTTCGGCCGCGACCTTGATGCGCTCCAGGGTCTTGTGGATGCCGTCGCGCAACTCCTCGGTGTGCTCCTTGTAGCCGCCGAGTGCCAGGTTGGCGAAGGACGCGGTGCGCTTGCGCTGCCCGGTGCTCTGCCCGGACACGTCCCACCGCTCGGTGAGAAGGGTGCCCCCGCCCTCCGGCTCCAGCCGGTAGCTCCAGCGCACGCCGTTGGTCCTGGTGCGGAACGAGAAGGACTTGCCCAGCTCGGCCTCCTCGACCTCGTTGGTGGTGAACCACACGGCCCAGCCACGGCGGTTGATCCCGACGAAGCGCGCCCCGACCCCGCGCCTGCCGCCGATCCAAATGCATCGACGGCATTCGGGACTCCACTGCCCCATCCGCGTCACGTCGCTGACGAGGTCCCACACCACCTGGGGATCGGCGTCGATCCAGATCGACACCTCTTCCGGCTTGTAGCTGTCGGGACGCTCGTTCGCGGCGGCCCTGCTCTCCGCCTTGCTCTCGGCCTTGGACGCCGCCAGCGCGAGCCGGGCCCCGTCGCGCCGCGCGCGGTCCAGCTCGGCCAGGTACGGGTAGTGGTCCACCTGCATGGTGTGGCGCTTGGACGTCACGTAGCGTTTGGCGAGCCGCGCCTTGTAACCGGCGATCTCCCGGCGCATCTGCTCCGGCGGGGGCAACATGGCCCTGCCCTCCAGCAGGTCGGCCACCCAGTGGGACTGCGCCTCGGACAGCACCGTGGTCGCCCCGAGGGGCTGGAAGAGCCCGACGAAGTACAGGCCGGCGTGGTTGGGGTCGACCACCCGGTGGAACAGGGAGACGTCGTTGTCGGTGGGCGCGATCACCCTCTTGTCCAGGAAAGGGAAGCTGATCTTGTAGCCGGTGCCGTAGATGACCGCGTCGATGACCTCGCTGCTGCCGTCGGTGAAGTGCACCGTGTCGCCATCGAAGCGGGTGATGTTCGGCTTGATGGTGATGTCGCCGTGGCCGAGGCGGGCCAGCAGGGTCTCGGAGACCGTCGGGTGGGAGTTGAACAGCTTGTGGCCCGGCTCCGGCAGCCCGTAGTCGGTGACCTTGCCGACCGTCAGGCGCAGCAGGCCCGCCATCACCCACCGCTGCGCCTCCCGCGGCAGCACCCTGGTCAGGAAGGGGCTGATGAGGTCGTCGCTGGGCTTGCCGAACATGAACTTGGGGAAGACGTATCCCCCGCGGCGCATGGCCATGAACGTACGGTCGGAGACGGCGGAGGTCTCCACCGCGATGTCCGACGCCGAGTTGCCGAGGCCGAGCACGAGCACCCGCTTGCCGGCGTACTCGTCGGGGACCTTGTAGTAGTGCGAGTGGATCTGGCTGCCGGTGAAGGTGTCCACGCCGGGAAAGGGCGGCTCGGGGTAGCGGGGGATCGAGTGGTGGCCGTTGGCCACCACCACCGCCCGGTAGTGACGGCTGGTCTCGACGCCGGTGTCGCGGTGGCGCACGGTCACGGTCCAGCCCTCGCCGTCGGCCGGCTCCACGCGGGTGACCTCGGTACGGAAGACGATCGCGTCACGGAAGCCGAAGTGGTCGACGAAGTCGTCGAAATAACGCGCCATCTGGAAGTGGGTGGGATAGGACGGATAGTCGTCAGGCATGGGATAACTGCGGTATTCCGTCAGCTTCCGAGAGGTGTTTATGTGCAGCGACCGGTAGCCCGAGGAAAGGCCGTTGTCGTTGAGATATCGCCAGTTGCCGCCAACCTGGGAGCCGGCTTCATAACAGTCGAAGGTGATACCGCGCTCGTGCAGGACCTGGCAGGTCGCAATCCCCGACGAGCCCGCGCCGATAATGCAGACGTCCTCCATAATTACTACCTCCTCATGATCGGTTTCCGGTGTCGGCGAACGGAAGGAGAGGGGGCACGTCTCGGACCTCCCACTTCCCCTTCGTTCCGCCCGACTACGTTTACCTGTCATCAAGTTATGCCGGTAACACCTTTAGGGACAACGAGCACGCCATAACGATTACTTATTGCGCGGGGTAAGAATTTCTTATTGAAATCGTGAATACCCTGCTCATCCCGGGCGGCGAACCCGGATCACCGCCGGGCTTAATCGATACGAAAGACACCGCTTATGGGAACGTCATTGTCTGCCCGTCGCCGCGGTCGTAGCCTCGTGCCCGGAACATCATTTCTCGTCGTCGTGGTCATCGTTTCGCGAGGTCGAGGTCGAGATCATCCCTGTCCGTCCCCGTACGGCAGAAAGGAAGAAACGATGTCCACCACCTATCCCGAGGCCGAACTGGAAGTGCGTTACAGCGAACCGGGGGTGGGGCCCACCTCGTGGCGGGGGACCCTGGACACGCTGGAGACGGCCGAGCTGTTCTGGCTGACGACCGTCCGCGCCGACGGCCGCCCCCACGTGACACCGGTGGTCGCGGTGTGGCACGAGGACGCCGTGTACTTCACCACCGCCTCGATCGAGCAGAAGATGCGCAACCTGGAGCACAGCGGAAAGGTCGCGATGACGACGGGGAACAACCTCTGGACCAAGGGGCTCGACGTCGTCGTCGAGGGTACGGCCACCGAGATCACCTCCCCCGAGGCCCTGCCGGGGATCGTCGCCGCGTTCGACGCGAAGTACGGTGCCCACAACAGCTGGAGCCTGGAGCTCGTCGACGACGTCGCCCAGGTCGCGGGCCATCCCGCGGTCGTGTTCCGCGTCGAGCCCGCCAAGGTGTTCGCGTTCGGCAAGGAGCCGCCCGCGCAGACCCGCTACCGCTTCACCGGGGCCCCTGTCTCGTCCTAGCGGCGGTGTCCCCGGCCCGCCGGTGGCCGCCACGCGGCCACGCGGCCACGCGGCCACGCGCGAGTCGCCCCGCGACGCCGTCCTCGTCACCTGCCTGACATCGGCGGGCGCAGGACGTCGGTGAGCGCGGTCCGGAAGTCGGTGTGCCGGAACGTGAACCCCGCCTCGCGCAGCACCCGCGGGACCACGCGCAGGCTGATCAGCGCGAGCTCGTCGGCCGCCTCGCCGAGCACGGCCCGGACCAGTGTCTTCGGCACGGGCAGGAGTACGGGCCGGCGGAGTGCCCGGCCGAGCGCCCCGGTGAACTCGCCGTTGGTCACGGGTTCCGGCGCGCACAGGTTGACCGGTCCGGAGACGTCCGGGTCGTCCAGGAGGAAGCGGATGGCGGCGATCTCGTCGGGCAGGCTGATCCACGCCACGTACTGCCTGCCGTCGCCGAGCCTCCCGCCCAGCCCGAGCCGGATCGGCGGTATGAGCAGGCTGAGCAGGCCGCCGTCGGGCGACAGCACGAGGCCGGTGCGCAGCAGCACGACCCGGCTGCCCGCGTCGCGCGCCACGGCGGTCGCGGCCTCCCAGTCGACGACCATCTCGGCGAGGAAGCCGGTGCCCCGGCCCGACGTCTCGTCGGCGACGACGTCGCCGGTGTCGCCGTAGAAGCTCAGGCTGGACGCGTTGAGCAGGGTGGGGACGCCGTGCTTGGCGACGGCCTCGGCCAGCGTCCTGGCGGGTTCGATGCGGCTGGCCCGGATGTGCCGCTTACGCGCCGCGTTCCACCGGCCCTGGAACGACGCGCCGCACAGGTTGATCACGGCGTCGACGCCGTCGTCGAACACGTCCCGCGCGATCGTGCCGGAGAGGGGGTCCCATTCGCGCTCGTCCTCCGTCACCGGTTCGCGCCGGACGAGCCTGCGCACCTCGTGACCCGCCGCGCGGAGTTCGGAGACCACCGTTCTGCCGATGAGGCCGGTCGATCCCGCGACGACGATCAGCATATGATCCACAGTACTTCGCCCGTATTGTTCCGCGTCAAGTTGATGACACGTTTCCAAATCGAGAAAAGTCAGAAATGGCCGAGCCGGTCCGGCTGAAACAGATCCTCAGTGGCCGGACTCATCACGGAGATAGGTTGATCCACATGGATGAACGCGACGGAGTGGAGATCATCGCCTTCGTGGACGCCGAGGCGTTCGAGAACTGGCTCGCCGAGCACCACACACGCCACGAGGGTCTGTGGATCAAGCTGGCCAAGAAGAAGTCCGGCATTCCGACCATCACCTCCGACGAGCTGGTCGACGTCGGGCTGTGCTACGGCTGGATCTCCGGGCAGCGGCTTTCCCTCGACGAGCTGTACTACCTGCAGAAGTACGTGCCACGACGGCCCAGGAGCCTGTGGTCGCAGGTGAACGTCGACAAGGTCGCGATGCTGACGGCCGCCGGGCGGATGCGCGAACCCGGGCTGGCCGAGGTGCGCAAGGCGCAGGAGGACGGGCGCTGGGCGGTGGCCTACGAGTCGCAGAAGACGGCGACGGTGCCCCCCGATCTCGCGGCGGCGCTCGACGCGAGCCCGGAGGCCAGGAAGGCGTTCGAGGCGCTTGACAAGACCGGGCGTTATCTGGTGATCCTGCCGTTGCTCCAGGCGCTCACACCGGAGAACAGGAAGACCCGGCTCGACAAAGTCCTGGAAATGCTGGCTAAAAGCGAAAAATAGACATAAATCAGCCCGTACGAGTTCAACGGCCCTCCAGCCCCGTCCCGTCCCTCGCCGTACCCCCTCGTTATCCTCGAAGTGGTGCTGGCGCGGCATGAGGGGTGGGATCCATGACGGAACGCAAGCCACCGGGGGTCGGCTTCGAGACCTGGATCGACCGCCAGATCCGGGAGGCCACCGAACGCGGGGAGTTCGACAACCTGCCGGGCGCGGGCAAGCCCCTCCCCGGTGAGGGGAAGCCGCACGACGAGATGTGGTGGATCAAGCAGAAGATGCTTGAGGAGAACCTGTCGTTCCCGCTGCCCGGCACGCTCGCGTTGCGCAAGGAGGTCGAGGAGTCCGTGGCCGAGGCGATGGTCGCGCGGACGGAGGCCCAGGCCCGCGCGATCGTCGAGGGCATGAACGACAGGATCCGCGAGAGCTACGGGAAGACCCTGTCCGGCCCGCCGTTCTTCCAGCCCCTCGTCGACGTGGAGAAGGTCGCCGCCGGCTGGCGGGACCTGCATCCGGTCCAGGAGAAGCCCGCCCCCGCTCCCGGACCACCGCGTCGAAGGCGCTCGTTCCTCCACTGGAGAAAGCGCGCCTGAGCGAGACCACCCCGGCCCTACTCGGGGGACTTCCGGCGGGTGTGGGTCGCGTCGCTGTGGTAGTCGGTGTAGGTGTACGGGTTGTCGAGGAGGGTGGTCTGGGGGATGTCGGGGTTCATCCCCTTATGCCACTCCTCCTCTCCCATCGTGCTCCGCAGGTGCTCGACGGTCCGCTCGACCTCCTCGCGGGCGGCGGCCAGGTCGACGCCGAGCAGGCGGTGCTCGTGCTTGACGACGCGGCCGTCGACCAGGACGGTGTGCACGTCGCCCCGCTGCGCCTGGAACGCGACGTGGCCGTAGGGGTTGAGCAGCGGGAACGAGACCGGTGAGTGCTCGTTCTTGATGAGGACGACGTCGGCCTTGCGGCCTGCTTCCAGGGTGCCGAGGTCGCCGCCGCGGCCCAGGGCCCGCGCGCCGCCGCGGGTGGCCCAGTCGACGACCTGGTCGGCGCGCAGGCCGCTGTGCGTGACGGTGCCGCCCTTGGCGTGGGCCTCCAGGTGCTCGCGGGAACGGTCGGCGCCGAGCGTGGAGCGCATGGCGGAGAAGAGGTCGCCGCTCCACCAGACGCTGGTGTCCATCGACAGCGACACCGGGATGCCGTGGGCCCGGATGGCCCAGGTGGGCGGGTAGCCCTGGCCCGCGCTCTGCTCGCTCTCGGTGGAGACCGAGATGGAGCCGCCGGTGGCCGCGATGCGGTGGTAGGAGTCCGCGGACAGCGAGGCGGCGTGGACGTACACCGTGCCGGCGTTCATGAAGCCGTGGTCGTACATGAGCCGGATGCCGTCGTCCGAGGTGGCGCCCCACACGCCGGCGTGGGTGGTGACCGCGACGCCGAGATCGCGGGCGACCTCGAAGGCGGGCCTCTCGGGGAACTCCGGGTCGCCGGTGACGTCGAAGGCGAGCTGGAAGCCGAGCATGTCGTCCCCGGTGATCCGCCGCCGGACGAAGTCGCGGAACTCCGGCGCGGCGGTCCAGTCGGCGGGCGCCCGCTGGATGTTGCCGTAGGCCAGCACGAACCGGCCGGGCACCGACCGCAGCGCGTCGACGGCGGCGTCGGCGTGGTCGACCGTCTGGAGGCCGTGTGACCAGTCGACGACGGTCGTGACGCCGGCGTCGAGGGCCTCGATGGCGGCCAGCACGTTGCCGGCGTGGACGTCCTCGGGCCGGAACAGCTTGCCGTGCTCCAGGTAGTACCAGATGAAGTACTGCGTCAGGGTCCAGTCGGCGCCGTAGCCGCGCATGGCGGTCTGCCACATGTGCCGGTGGGTGTCGATCATCCCGGGCATCACGATGCCGGCGGTCGCGTCGATCTCGGCGGTGCCTTCCGGTACGGGCAGTCCGGGCCCGACGGCCGCGATCCGGTCACCGACGACCAGGACGTCGGTGTCGGTGAGCACCCGGCGCCCGTCGTCCATCGGCAGCACCGTGCCTCCGCGCAGCACCACCGGCCGGCCGGCCTCGAACCGAATCCGTTCGCTCATGACCAGGACTCCTTACCGCGCATACCGGATCACGTGACCGGACGGGTGTCCGCTTTACGGTCACCGTGTTTCTCCGTACTGTCACGCTTCGCATTGCGGCTGTCAATAGATCTCTTTTACCTGGATCTGCCTTGACGGATGGCAGATGTTTGCCAGAATCTATTGAGCGGACATATGTCCACTGAGCGGACCAACGAGGGAGCTGGATGTCAGTGAGCGCTGCGTCGCCGGACGAGGTCTCCGGCGGGCCGCTGTCGGGGGTGCTGGTCGCGGACTTCTCGCGGGTGCTGGCCGGGCCGTACGCCACCATGCTGCTCGCGGACCTGGGCGCCCAGGTGGTGAAGGTCGAGGGCCCGGGGGGCGACGAGACACGGTCGTGGACGCCGCCGGTCCGCGGCGACGTGTCGACGTACTACCTGGGCGTCAACCGCGGCAAGCGCTCGATCGCGCTGAACCTGCGCGACGAGACCGACGCCGGGCTGGCCCGCGAGCTGGCCCGCAGGGCGGACGTGGTGGTGGAGAACTTCAAGCCCGGCGGCCTGGCCAAGTACGGCCTCGACTACGAAAGCGTCCGCGCGGCCAACCCGGGCGTGGTCTACGGCTCGATCAGCGGCTTCGGGTCGGGCAAGGGGCGCGACGTGCCGGGGTACGACCTGATGGTGCAGGCCATCTCCGGCCTGATGAGCCTGACCGGGGATCCGGACGGGCCGCCCTACCGCGCGGGGATCTCCGTGTTCGACGTGATGGCCGGCAACCACGTCGTGATCGGCATCCTCGCGGCGCTGCGCCACCGGGACGCGACCGGCCAGGGACAGCACGTCGAGGTGAACCTGCTGTCGTCGGCGCTGACCGGGCTGGTCAACCACAGTTCCGCCTACGTGGCCGGCGGGGTCGTGCCCTACCGGATGGGCAACGCGCATCCCAGCGTGTTCCCGTACGAGCCGCTGCCGACCGCCGACAACGACCTGATCGTCACCGCCGCCAACGACGGCCAGTTCCGCAGGTTGTGCGAGGTGCTGGGCGTCCCGGAGATCGCCGACGACCCGCGGTTCGCCCGCAACGCCGACCGCACCGCGCACCGCGACGAGCTGCGCCCGATCCTCGTCGAACGGCTGGCCGAGCGGGGCGCGGTCGAGTGGTTCGAGCTGCTGGTGAAGGCCGGGGTGCCCAGCGGCCCGATCAACACCGTCGACGGCGGGTTCGCGATGGCCGAGCGCTTCGAGCTGGAGCCGATCGTGGAGGTCGGCGAGGACGATCGGGCGGTGCCGACGACGCGGCATCCGATCAGGTTCTCGCGGACCCCGGCCGGCTACCGGCTGCCGCCCCCCGAGCTGGACGAGCACGGCGCGGAGCTGCGCGAATGGCTCGCGGGGGAGGACGACCGTGACTGAACCGGGCAGGCACCGCACGGAGCCGCGCGAACGGCTCACCGGACCGGACGAGCACGGCGCCGAGCGGCGCGAACGGCTCGCGGGGGAGGACGACCGTGACTGAGCGGATCGACAGGCCCGGGTACCCGACCGCGCTCGGCGCGTCCAGTCTCAGGACGATCACCCTGCTCGGCCACGACCTGGCGGCGGACGTCATGGGCGAGGTCGGGTTCGGCGAGCTGGCGTTCTGGCTGGCGACCCAGCGGCGGCC
This sequence comes from Streptosporangium nanhuense, assembly GCF_059358815.1. NCBI lineage: Bacteria > Bacillati > Actinomycetota > Actinomycetes > Streptosporangiales > Streptosporangiaceae > Streptosporangium > Streptosporangium nanhuense. The sequence goes on along the minus strand of NZ_JCADBG010000013.1, from coordinate 257,882 downwards.
GGGGCGCGGCGAGGTGCGGGTGTTCGAGGCCGTGCTGGCCGCGCTGGCCGACCACGGCTTCACCCCGACCGCGATCGTCACCCGCCTCACCTACCTGTCGGCGCCCGACTCGGTGCAGGGCGCGCTCGCGGCGGGCCTGCTGGGCGGCGGGTCGAGGTTCCTGGGCGTCACCGAGGACACCGGCCGCTTCCTGCACGACGTGCTGACCTCGGTGGACGGCGACCTGCCGGACGGCGACGACGGCTGGGACGCCCTCGCCCTGAGGACCGTCCAGGACCGGCGCGCGGCCAGGAGGTTCGTCCCCGGGCTGGGCCACCACGTCCACAAGGAGGGCGACCCCCGTACCCCCCGGTTGATGGAGATCGCCACCGAGGAGGGACTGTTCGGGCCGCATCTGTCGCTGTTCGCCGCGATCGGCCGGGTGCATCCCCGGGTGCTGGGCCGGACGCTGCCGCTGAACGGGGCCGGGGTGTGCGGCGCCGCGCTGGCCGACCTGGGCCTGCCGCTGGAGCTGCTTCGCGGGTTCGCCCTGCTCGCCAGGACCGCCGGGCTGATCGGGCAGCTCGCCGAGGAGATACGCAACCCGGTCGGCAACGACATCTTCCTCTCGGTGGACCTCAACAACCGGTCCGTCGAGCCCGTGCCGTACACCCCCGAAGACCACCCCTAACCTCGCAAACCATCTACAAGGAGATCCGATGGCCGAACTGGTCGCGGTGGTCGCGTCCACGCACCACCCGTTCTACTACCGGGCCAGCACCGCGACGGGCGCGGACCGCCCGGAGTTCGCCGACGAGTGGGTACGCAAGGTCGAGGCGTTCCGCGAGACGCTGACCAGGGCGCGCCCCGACGTGCTGGTGATGGTGGGCTCGGACCACTTCCACCAGCTGTGGCTGGACAACATGCCGCAGTTCCTCATCGGCAAGGCGCCGTTCTACGACGGCAACTTCTACAACGAGGAACGCGAGTTCGGGCTGCCGCGCATGCTGCTCAAGGGGCAGGAGGACCTCTCGTCCTACCTGCTGCGCGAGGGGATGGACGCGGGGTTCGACCTGGCGTTCTCCAACGAGCTGCGGATCGACCACTCGATCACGTGCCCGATCATCACGTTGCGCCCGCAGAACGACCTGCCGATCGTGCCGATCTACACCAACATCTTCGCCCCGCCGATGCCGCGGCCCAAGCGCTTCGTGCAGCTCGGGAAGACGATCCGCGAGCTGGTGGAGTCCTGGCCGCAGGACGTGCGCGTCGCCGTCATCGGCACCGGGCACCTGTCGCTGGAGCTGGGCGGGCCCCGGCAGTTCGGGCCGCACGGCCCCGACCCGGAGTTCGACCGGCGGGCCGTGGAGTGGATCTCCACCGGCGACCTCGAAGGCTGCCTGTCGGAGGTGACGCTGGACAGCCTGCACGCGCCGGGCAACGCCACCCACGGATTCATGGACTTCATGCTGATGATGGGCGTCGCGGGCGAGGGGATGAAGGCCGACTACGTCGACACCTACGACCTGTTCCACACCATGGAGGCCTACTTCACCTGGTACCCGAAGGGAGCCGGCCAGTGAGCAAGTACCTGCTGAACAAGTTCCTCTACACCGTCGACCGCGACCCCGAGCTCGTCGAGCGCTACCGCGAGGACCCCCGGGGCACCGTGGAGTGGTGGGAGAGGGAGCAGGCCAACCGCATCCTCAACTGCATAGACGGCGAGTCGAGCACCTGGCTGCGCTTCGACGACACCGAACGCGCCGCGCTCGCCGAGCACGACTACCCCGCGCTGTTCGAGCTCGGGGCACACCCGTTCCTCACCCTCACCCTCTTCATCGCGATGTTCGAACGCGACCACGAGGAGCCGCTCGGTTTCCAGCTCCAGTACGCCGAACGGCTCGCACACTTCGCGCTTCCCTATCCCGACATCGCCACCTGAGCCCGTGCGCGCCGTAGAGATCCAGGAACCCGGCCGCCCGCCCGTGCCGGTCGTGCGGGACGCGCCCCCGGCCGTCCCGGGCGAGACGCCGGTCACGGTCACGGCCGCTCCCGTCACCCCGCTGGACCTGCTGTGCGCGAGCGGCACGTCGTACTTCGGGAGGCCGCGGACCCCGTACGTGCCGGGCGTGCAGGGGGTCGGGACCGTCGACGGCGAGCCGGTGTGGTTCGCGACCTCGGCGGGGATGGCGCCGGGCGACGGGAGCATGGCCGAGCTCGCCCGCGTGCCGGTGGGCGACGTGGTGCGGCTCCCCGCCGGGATCGATCCGGTGGCGATCGCCGCGCTGGGGCTGTCGGCCGTCGCCGCGCACCAGGCGCTGACCTGGCGCGGCGAGCTGGTCGCCGGGGAACAGGTGCTGGTGCTCGGCGCCGGGGGCGTGGTCGGCCAGGCGGCCGTCCAGCTCGCCCGCGCCGCCGGTGCCCGCAGGGTGATCGCGGCCGCGCGGTCCGCCGCCGCCAGGGACCGGGCCGAGCGGGCCGGCGCCGACGCCGTCGTCACGCTCGACACCGAGGACGTCGCCGAGCTGGCGGCGCGCTTCACCGCCGTCGCCGACGGGCCGGTCGACCTGGTGCTCGACCCGCTGTTCGGCGCACCGGCCGCCGCCGCCGCGCGCACCCTGCGCCCCGGCGGCAGGCTGGTCAACCTCGGCGGCTCGGCGGGCGAGACCTGCCCGATCGACTCGGCCACCCTGCGTGGCGGGTCACTGCGCCTGCTCGGCTACACCAACAACGAGCTGAGCCCGGAGCGGCGCGCCGCCTCGCTCGCGTTCGTCGCCGAGCGGGCCCTGCTCGGCACCCTGTCCGTCACCCACGAGACCATGCCGCTGCGGGAGGCGGGGGAGGCGTGGCGGCGCCAGCACGAGGGCACCGCGACCGGCCGGATCGTCCTCATCCCCTGAACGACTCTCCTGGACGACTTCTCGAACGACCCGAACGACCCGAACCGCCGGGAGGGCCGGGCCGCTCAGGACGTGGCGGGCCGCTCAGGAGGCGGCCGGCCGGGTCACGTGCGGGACCGTCTCCAGCCGGGCGAAGTCAGCGCTGATCTCCCCCGCGGTCTGGAGCAGCGGCGGAAGGTGCTCCTCCAGCAGCCGTTCCAGGGAGGTCTCCGCGGCGTGGCTGTTGACGTTGATCCCGGCGATCACCCGCCCGGACCCGTCACGCAGCGGCGCGGCGACCGAGCGGATGCCGGGCGCGAGCTGCTCGTCGGTGAACGCCCAGCCGCGCGCGCGCACCTCGCGCAGCTCGGCGTGCAGCTCCTCGCGGCCGATCCGCCTCGGTTCGATGCCGGACCGCGACGGCTCGGCCAGCACGCGGTCCACCTCCTCCGGGGACAGCGCGGCCAGGCAGATCTTGCCCAGCGAGGTCGCCTGCGCCGGGAACCGGGTGCCGATCTGCACGGCCAGCCCCACGATCTTGGGCACCGCGACCCTGGCCACGTAGACGATGTCGGAGCCGTCGAGCTGGGCGATCGAGCACGACTCGCCCGTACGGGCGACGAGCCTTTCCAGGTGGGGGCGGGCGACGTCCCACAACCCCATCGAGCGCACGTAGGCCACGCCCAGCTCCAGCACCCGGGGGGTCAGCGCGAACCCGCCCTCGCACGAGCGCACGTAGCCCAGCTCCTGGAGGGTGAGCAGGATGCGCCGGGTGGTCGGCCGGGCCAGGCCGGTCGCGGTGGCCACCTGGGTCAGCGACATCACCGGGCGGCGCGGCTGGAAGGCGGTGACGACCTCCAGCCCTCGGGCCAGCGCCTCGATGAAATCCGGTCCGACGCCTTCGCGCGGCATTCACCGACTCCTCACAACGGGGATGTCACGGGGCGGCCTCTCACGAAGGACCGGCATCCGGACACCTCAACAGAGCATGTGGCATGTTCACCGTCCAGCCTATACGCCCCTGTAACACGGCACGATGGGGATGCCGCCCTGTCCCGTCGCGGTCTCACCCCGGCCGGGAGCCGGGGCGGCGGTCCGTTCTCGCTCGCTGAGCGGACAAGCGGCCACTGTCCGGCGTGGTTGTCCCTCCGGCCGGTGCGACCCGGCCGTCCCACGCTGACCATCACCGGCCCGCGTGAAAGTTTCAACGCCGGTTGACGAACGGGGAGGTGACCGCTGACGATCACGTTGCCTCCGAGTCAGGGCCGGAGCGTCGAGTGAACGTCACTTATCCGTTGCGAGGTGCATCGATGCCGAAAGTTCCGTTACGGGCCGCGTCCGCGATCCTGCTGACGCTGGCCGCCCTGACCGTCTCCCCCGCGCACGCCGATCCCGCCGCGCACGCCGACGAGGTCGATCCGGTCGCGGTGACCGTCAACGCCCGCGCCGCGCTCGCCACCGTCCCCGAGACCGGCATCGGTACCAACCACGCGATCTGGGACAGCCGGCTGGGCACCGACGAGACCGCCGACCTGCTCAAGGACGCGGGCATGAAGGTGCTGCGCTACCCCGGCGGCTCGTACTCCGACATCTACCACTGGGCCGACCACACAGCTCCCGGCGGCTACGTGGCTCCCGACACCGACTTCGACACCTTCATGCGCGGCGTGCGGCGCACCGGGGCGCAGCCGATGGTGACCGCCAACTACGGCACCGGCACGGCGGCGGAGGCCGCGGCCTGGGTGCGGCACGCCAACGTCGTCAAGGGCTACGGCGTCAAGTACTGGGAGATCGGCAACGAGAACTACGGCAACGGCCACTACGGCGCCGTCTGGGAGGCCGACGACCACCCCGACAAGAGCCCGGCCGAGTACGCGCGCCACGTCGTGGCCTACTCCGACGCGATGAAGGCCGTCGACCCGACCATCAAGATCGGCGCGGTGCTGACCACCCCGGCCAACTGGCCCGACGGGATAGTCGCCGACGGCGACGCCGGAACCTGGAACGACGTCGTCCTGGCCGCCGCGGGATCGAAGATCGACTTTGTGATCCTGCACTGGTACCCCGGCGCCTTCGACAGGGCCGCGCACGTCCCCGACATGATCCACCTCACCCGCCAGCAGATCGCGAAGCACGTCGGGGCCGGATCCGAGCGGATCGGCATCGCGATGACCGAGTTCAACACCGGGTCGAACAGCGGCGGCACGACGACCCAGCCGGGCGCGCTGGCCGCCGCCGACGCCTACGCGACGCTGCTGGCCAACGGGGTGTTCACGGTCGACTGGTGGAACGTCCACAACGGCATCGGCAACGTCACGCAGGTCGAGGGACACACCGACTACGGCGACTTCGGCCTGCTGTCGAGCGGGACGTGCACCGCCGACGGCGGCGTCTGCGAACCGGCGGCGAACACGCCCTTCGCGCCGTACTACGCGCTCCAGATGGTGAGCAGGTTCGCCCGCCCCGGGGACCGGTTCGTCCGGGCCGCGACCGACCAGGCGAAGGTCGTCGCGCACGCCGTGCGCCGTCCCAACGGGGATCTGGCCGTCCTGCTGGTCAACACCTCCTCCGACACGTCCTATCCCGTCACGATCGGCTACGCCGGGTTCAGCCCGGCGTCCGGGGCTCCCACCGTGCTGACCCACACCAACGGCGCCACGGGCATCACCACCTCGACGGCGGGCAGCGCGACCGGCCAGACGCTGCCGCCGCTCTCGCTGACCACGGTCGTCCTGCGTCCCGCCTCCGCCCAGGCCGGCCTGCCGGGCGTGCCCGGACAGCCCACGGCCTCCGCCGTGACGGACAGGACCGCCACCATCTCCTGGCCCGCCGCCTCCGCCGGTACGCGCCCGATCGCGAAGTACGAGGTCCACCGCCAGAACGGGGCCGTCACCGAGCAGGTCGGCGAGACCGGCGGCACCTCCCTCACCGTGCGCAACCTGAGGCCGGGCACCCGCTACACGGTCAACGTGATCGCCCGGGACAGCGGCGGCGGCGTCTCGGCGCCCTCCGCGCCGCTGACGTTCACGACCGGCACGCCCGCCTCCAGCTCGTGCTCGGTACGCCTGACCAAGCAGTCCGACTGGGCCAGCGGCTACGTCGGCGCCATCGACATCACCAACGACGGCGCGCCGGTCAGCGGCTGGACCCTGAGCTTCAGCTGGCCCAACCCCTGGCAGAGCCTGGGCAGCGGCTGGGGCGCCGTCTGGACGCAGGACGGGCGGGACGTCAAGGTCGTCAACGACCCCGGCAACGGCTCGCTGCCCACGGGCGCGTCGGCCACGGTCGGCTTCGTCGGCAACTACAGCGGCCCGAACACGCTGCCCGCCGTCTTCACCCTCAACGGAACCGTCTGCACGACCCGGTGACGGCGGCCGGGGGCCGTCCGTCTCCCGGACGGACGGCCCCCGCGCCGGTCGCTACCGAGGGGTGAGGGAGCTCACCACCGCCACGGCGTCGCCGAGGAGTCGCTTCTCGGACCGGCTCAGCGCCGGGTCGGCGGTCCGGAGGGCGAGGGCCCCCTCCATGTCGATCGCGTGGTCGAGCCCGCCGAGCAGGGCGACCAGGATCGTGCGGACCATGGGCGCCGCGTCCGGCATGTTCACCGCGCCCTCCGCCAGGATCAGGGCGGACATCCCCCGATCGAGCGCGGGCGGCCCCTCCCCGGCGTTGGCCCAGTCGATCACCATCGGCCCGCCGGGCGTGAGCATCACGTTCCCCGGATGCAGGTCGAGGTGGAGGACGCGGTCCGCCGGGTCTGCCGAGACCCGCGGCGGGAGGGCGTGCAGGCGGCGCAGCAGCCCCGCCAGGACCGTGCCCGTCTCCTCCAGGGTGATCGCGCCCCGCATGAGCGCCTCCAGCATGGTCGGGCCGGACAGCCGCTCCATGGTCAGATCCCCGCCCGAGACCGACCCGACACGCGGCGCCGGATACCCGTGACCGGAGACGTAGGACATCACGACCGCCTCGGCGGACGCGTCGCCGCCGTCCCGGTACCGGCGCAGCGCCCACGCGTCGTCGATCGCGAACACATCCGCGGTACGGCCGGAGCCGAGCAAAGGACCGGTCTGCATGATCAGAAGCGTTACCCATGATCACCCGAACGGCAACCGGTGCCCTCGGACACCCGCGTCCCCGGCAAGAAATGCCCTGGCCTTATTGCTGCTTTGGGGCATAATCGCGATAAGTCCGTATTTGGACGGAGGTGGTGGCGAAGAGGGCGGGCTGTCAGGTGAGCGCTGAACCATCCGGGCTTCACTTCTCCGTCCTGGGTCCGCTGACGGTGACCCGCGAGGGGGAACGGCTCGATCTCGGAGGCCCCCGCGTCAAAGCCCTCGTCGCGACCCTGCTCATCGCGCAGGGCAAGATGGTGACGAGCGACCGCCTCGTCGACGCGGTGTGGGGGGAGAACGCCCCGGCCAGCGGCGTCGCCACCCTGTACTCGCACATCACCAAGCTGAGAAGGGTCCTGGAACCGGACCGGCCTCCCCGTACCACCACCGGCCTCCTCGACCGGCAGGGGCCGGGATACGTCCTGCGCGTCAGGCCGGAATCGGTGGACTCCGAACGCTTCGCCGCCCTGGCCGAGCGCGGCGCGAGACTGCTTCCCGACGACCCGTCGGCGGCGGCGGAGAGCCTCGCGGCCGCGCTCGCGCTGTGGCACGGTCCCGCGTACGCCGACCTCGGCGACACCGACGTGGCTGGCGCCGAGATCGCCCGCCTGGAGAACGCCCGGCTGACCGCCCGCCAGGACCACGCGGCGGCCCGCCTCGCGACCGGCGCGGACGTCCAGGCCGTCGGCGAGCTGGAGTCGCTGGTCCGCGAGCACCCCCTGGCGGAGCGGTCCTGGGAACTGCTCGCGCTCGCCCTGTACCGGAACGGGCGGCAGGCGGACGCGCTGGCCACCCTCCGCACGGCGCGCGAGCGGCTGATCGAGGAACTCGGCGTGGACCCCGGCCCCTCGCTGCGCGCCGTGGAGGCGGCGATCCTCCGGCAGGATCCCGCCCTGGACCCGCGCACCCCGGAGAAGGCCGCGACGGCCGCCGCGCGTCCCGAGCCGGGAGAGCCCGCCCGCCCGCGGCTTCCGGTGCCGCTGACCCGCCTCATCGGGCGTGACGGCGCCGTGGGCGCGGTGAAGGACCTGCTCGCCGCGCACCGGCTGGTGACGATCGTCGGCCCCGGCGGCACCGGCAAGAGCCGCGTGGCCCTGGAGGCCGCCCGGGAGCACCGCATCGGGAACGGGGCCGGAAACGGAGACGAGGGCGGGAGCGGCGAGGAGGACGGCCCGTGGCTCGCCCTCCTGGCGGACGTGACGGACGCGGAACTGCTGCCGGTCGCGATCGGCGCGGCGATGGGCGCGGCCACCACGAGCGGCACCGACCATCTCGCCGCGTCGATCGGCGACCGGGAGACGCTGCTGGTTCTCGACAACTGCGAGCACCTGGTCGACGCGGTCGCGCCGCTGGCGGAGACGTTGCTGTCCCGCTGCCCCGGCCTGCGGCTGCTCGCCACGAGCCGGGAACCGCTGGCCGTCACGGGGGAGGCGACCTGGGACCTGGCGCCGCTGGATCCCGACGGGGCGGCCGTCGAGCTCTTCCTGGAACGTTCTGGCGCGGTCCGTCCCGGCCGACGGCCGCGCCACGACGAGCGTGAGCTGATCTCCCGGATCTGCCGGGAGCTGGACGGCCTCCCCCTGGCCGTCGAGCTCGCGGCGGCCCAGACCCGGGTCCTGTCCCTCGAACAGATCGCGGACGGGCTCGACGACCGGTTCGCGCTGCTGGCCACCGGCTCCCGTACCGCCCCCGAGCGCCATCGGAGCCTGGAGGCGGTCATCGCGTCGAGCGTGCGCCTGCTCACCCCGCCGGAGAGGGAACTGCTCGGCTGCCTGAGCCTCTTCGAGGGCGGGTTCGACCTGGAGGCGGCCGAACGGGTGGCGGGGCCTCCCGGGGCGCTGCACAGGCTGGGCGGCCTCGTCGCCAAGTCGCTGGTCACCGTGGACGGCTCCGCCGCGCCCCGGCGCTACCGGATGCTGGAGACCATCCGGCAGTACGCCCTGCGCGCCCTGCCCGGCGACGAGCGGGCCCGCTGGGCGGGCCGCCATCTCGCGTGGACGGTGGAGCTCGCCGAGACGGCCGGCCGGCGCCTGCGCACCTTCGACGGGGAGCTGTGGCTGCGCAGGCTCCGGCACGAGCAGGCGAACACCAGGGCCGCGCTCGGCCACGCCCTGGCCACGGGCGACGGGGACTCCGCGCTGCGCCTCGCCGGCGCGCTGTCGTGGTTCTGGTACCGCAACGGCAACGTGCACGAGGGCATCGCGCGGCTGTCCGAGGCCCTCGACCTCGCGGGCGCCGACCACCCCGGGCGGGGGCAGGCGCTGATCGGGCGGGCACTGCTCCGCTACCTGGCGGGCGACCCGTTCGCCGGGAACGACGACGTCGAGATGGCACTGCGGGAGGCCGAGACCACCGGCGACATCGAGGTCATGGCCCGCGCCCTGCCCTACCGGGCGTACTTCCTCCAGCTCAGCGGCGACCCGGACAGGGCGCAGCTCACCCTCGCCGAGGGCTGGACGCGGGTGCGGGCGACGGGGCTGTCCTGGATCGAGGCCGAGCTGATGATGGTGCGCGGGCAGATCACCAGGGTGGCGGGCGACCCGCTGCTCGCCGCCGGGCAGCTCGTGCAGGCCGCCGACATCGCCGAGGCCTGCGGCCACGACTGGGCGTACTGCTCCTCGGGCTGGATCGGGGCGAAGGTCGCCATGGACACGGGCGACGCCGGCCGGGCCGTGCAGCAGGCGGCCCGCCTGGTCGTGCACCTCGACCGCGTGCGGGACGTGACCTCCTGGCTGGCCTGTGCCCACGTGCTCGGCGGAGCGCTCGGCATGGCCGGCCGGGGGGTGGACGGCGCGGTGCTGCTCGGCGCGGTCGCGGCCATCGGCTCCCGGGTGGGCTACTCCCCCGAGCTCATGGACCCGCTGGACGGCCCCCGGAACGTGGCCGTCGTGCGCGCCGCCCTCTCGCCGGAGACGTACGACGAGGCCACGACCATGGGGGCGAGCCTCACGAAGGGGGACGTCACCGCGATGGCGAGCCGCCTCATCGTGACCATCCCGGGCGACGGCCGGCGGACGGTCCTGCGCCACGACCGCTCCTGAGTCACGGCCGGTCCTCGTGGGTCCGGTTCAGGCGTTGTAGCCGCCGTGGGCGTCCAGCACCGCGCCGGTGACGTACGACGCGGCGGGGCTCGCCAGGAAGGCGATCGCCACGGCGATCTCGTCGGGGTGCCCCAGGCGCTGCAGGGACAGCGAGCCGACCAGGGCCTTGAGGGTCTCGGGGTCCGGCGGCTCCATCCCGCTCTCCATCAGCCCGGCCTCCACGACGTTGGCCGTGATGCCCCGGGAACCGAGGTCCCGCGCGACGCCCATGGTGTATCTCTCGATCCCCGACTTGGTCGCCGAGTAGTCGGCGAGGCCCGGGAGCCCGACCCGGGAGCCCAGCCCGGAACTCACCGTGATGACGCGGCCCCCCTCGCGCAGCACCCGGGAGGCGGCCCGGATGACGGCGATCACGCCGAGGTAGTTGGTGGCGTGCATCCGGTCCAGCGCGGCGGTGTCGGCGTCCGGGTCGTCCACCCTGTGGCTCACCGAGATCGCCGCGTTGTTGACGAGGATGTCCAGGCCGCCGAAGTGCGCGACCACGTCGTCGATCAACGCCGGTGCCCCGCTCGTGTCCGCCTGGTCGGACTTGAGGGCGACGGCCCTGCCTCCCCTGCCGAGCACCTCGTCGACGACGGCCCGCGCCCGCTCGTCCGAGCTGACGTAGGTGAACGCGACGTCGGCGCCCTGCTCGGCCAGCAACCGTACGGTCGCGGCTCCCAGTCCGCGCGAACCCCCGGTGACCAGGGCGACCTTGCCCGTGAGCGGCTTGTCCATTCTTCTCACCTCGCTGATCGATCCATCCGATGGTCGTAACGCTAATGGTTACGACAGTGTGGTCGCAACATTTGCTGTTACGACTGGAGCGCCGTAACATACAACGGCGCGGCCAGGAGAAGAGGGTTCATGAGCGCCAACAGCAGGCTGACCATCGCCGCCCACGCGCTGGCCTGGATCAGCCTCTACCAGCGCCAGGGCAACGAGGTCGCGACCTCCGAGCAGATCGCGAGCAGCGCGAACACCAATCCCGTGGTGATCAGGCGGCTGCTCGGCGAGCTGCGCAGGGCGGGGCTCGTGGAGTCCCGGCGGGGCATGGGCGCGGGCTGGTCGCTGGCGCGCGAGCTGGAGTCGATGACCCTGCTCGACGTGTACGAGGCGGTGGAGCCCGGCCCGCTGTTCGCGATGCACCGCGCCACCCCGGACCAGGAATGCGTGGTGGGGTACGGCATCCGGCCCGCGATGCAGGGCATCTACGAGGGCATCGAGGAGACCCTGCGGCGCGAGCTGGCCCGCGTCACCCTGCAGGACGTGGTCCGCGACGTCCTCGCGGCCCCCCGCTGACACCACCCGCGACATCTCGCGGCTTCTCGCCGCCCCGGAGCGGGCAGTCGTCCCGGAGCGGGCAGTCGTCCCGGAGCGGGCACCGGTCCGCGGCCGGGCGCGGCTCGCGGCCCTGCGGGTGACCCGCCGGATCCGGGGTCCCTACTCCTCACTCCTCCTCACTCCTCCTCGGCGAACACCACCTCGCGGCGCCTGCGGATCGCCGGGAGGACGGCGACGACGAGCGCCGCCACGGCCAGGACCAGGAGCACCGCGGAGATCGGCCGGGTCAGGAAGACCGTCGCGTCGCCGCGGGAGATGATGAGCGCCCGCCGCAGGTTCTCCTCCAGCAGGGGGCCGAGGACGAACCCGAGCAGCAGCGGCGCCGGCTCGCAGCCGCACTTGATCAGGACGTAGCCGAGGATCCCGAAGAACACGATCGCGTAGACGTCGTAGGCGTTGAACTCCAGGGAGTACGTGCCGATCGCGGCGAACAGGATGATCATCGGGAACAGCACCTGGTACGGGATGCGCAGCATGCGCACCCACAGGCCGATCAGCGGCAGGTTCAGCAGCACGAGCAGCACGTTGCCGATCCACATCGACGCGATCAGGCCCCAGAACAGCTCCGGCTCGTCGACGATGACGTTCGGGCCGGGGGTGATCCCGTGGACGATGAACGCGCCGACCATCAGCGCCATCACCGGGTGGGCGGGCAGCCCCAGGGTGAGCAGCGGGATGAACGACGTCTGCGCGGCGGCGTTGTTCGCCGACTCGGGACCGGCGACGCCCTCGATCGCGCCGCGCCCGAACTCCTCGCGCCGCTTCGAGATCCGCTTCTCGACGGCGTACGAGGTGAACGAGGCCAGCACGTGGCCACCGCCGGGCAGGACGCCGAGCGCGGCGCCGAGGCCGGTACCGCGCAGGATCGGGCCGACGATCCTGCGCCGGTCCTCGCGGGTCGGCCAGAGGTTCCTCACCGTGTCGACGATCGCCGTGCGGGTCTGCTCGTTCTCCAGGTTGCGCAGGATCTCGGCCACCCCGAACATGCCGACGGCGACCGACACGAAGTCGATGCCGCCGTACAGCTCGCGCTGGTCGAACACGAACCGGGGGGTGCCCGTGTAGAGGTCCTGGCCGACCGTGCCGAACAGCACGCCGAGCGCGATCATCGCCAGCGCCTTGAGCGTCCCGCCGCGCGCCAGCGCGATCGACACGATCAGGCCGAGCAGCACCAGCGAGAAGTACTCGGGCGCGCCGAAGTTCAGCGCGACGCGGGCCAGCGGCGGGGCGGCGACGGCGAGCACGACCGTGGCCACCGTGCCCGCGAAGAAGGACCCGATCGCGGCGGCGGCCAGCGCCGCGCCGGCCCGGCCCTGCCGGGCCATCTCGTGCCCGTCCAGCGCGGTGACCGCCGCCGACGACTCACCGGGCAGGTTGATCAGGATCGCGGTCGTCGAGCCGCCGTACTGCGCGCCGTAGTAGATGCCGGCCAGCATGATCAGCGCCGTCACCGGCTCGAAGCTGAACGTGATCGGCAGCAGCATCGCCACCGTCGCCGTCGGCCCGATGCCGGGCAGCACGCCGACCGCCGTCCCGAGCAGCACTCCCACGAAGCAGTAGAGGACGTTCTGGAGCAGGAGGGCGGTCGAGAGGCCCAGTACGAGGTTGTCGAGAAGTTCCATGCCTCAATCCGGATGCCGCGTCAGAACCCCAGCCACGGGCCCAGGAGCGGGATCCGCAGCTGAAGTCCGACGACGAAGATGAGCGTGGCGGCCGCGGTGAGCCCGGCGGCCACGGCGACGGCCGTGAGCGGCCGTACGCGCGAGCTGGCCAGCGCGGTGAGCAGGGCGGTCACCGCCGACGTCGGGACGAACCCGAGGCCCCGGACGGTGAGCCCGAAGAACAGGACCGCGAGCACGATGGCGCCGACCGCGCGCCAGGGGATCGGCCCGAACTCGATCACCTCTCCGGCGACGAGTCCCTTGACGACGATCGCCAGGCCCAGGGCGGCCACGACCGCGCCGACCAGCAGCGGGAAGGCTCCGGGGCCCATCCGCAGCGGGGTGCCCAGGTCGTAGCCGAGCGCCCCCACCGCGAACGCGCCGCCGATCAGGACGAAGACTCCCCCGGCCAGGACGTCGGGGAGGGACCGGCGACGCTCCACCTCAGGAGGCCTTGACGCCCGCGTCGGCGATGACCTTCGCCCAGGTGCCGAGCTGCTCCTCCAGCTTGGCCCGGTGCGCCTGCGGGGTCGCGTCCTCGGCCGCGACCGGCGCGGTGCCGAGCTTGGCCATCTGGTCGACGACCCCCTTGTCGGCCAGCGCCACCTTCAGCGCGTCGGACAGCTTCTGGACGACGTCCTGCGGCGTGCCCTTCGGGACGTAGAGGCCGTGCCACACGCTCACCTGGAGCTGGGGCAGCCCGGCCTCGGTCGTGGTGGGCAGGTCGGGCAGGCTCTTCACGCGCTCGGGCGTGGTCACCGCGTACGCCTTCACCTCGCCCGCGGAGATCTGGCCGCTGGTGTTGGTCGTCTGGTCGCACATGAAGTCGACCTGGCCGCCGACGAGGTCGGTCAGCGCGGGGCCGGTGCCCTCGTACGGGACCTCCTGGAGCTTGACGCCGGTGGCGGACTGGAACAGCAGGCCGCACAGGTGGGACGCGGCGCCGATGCCGGCGTTGGCCAGCGTGACCTTGCCCGCGTTCGCCTTCACGTGGGTCACGAGGTCCTGGAGCGTCTTGGGCTCGAAGTCCTTGCGGGCGACGATCGTCATCGGCACCTCGGTGACGAGCCCGACCATCTCGAAGCTCTCCAGCGGCTTGTAGCTCAGGTTCTGGTATAGGGCGGGAGCCGTCGACATGCCGATGTGGTGCATGAGCACGGTGTAGCCGTCGGGATCGGCCCGCGCGACCTCACCGGCGCCGATCGTGCCGCCCGCGCCCTCGGCGTTCTGGACGACGACCTTGGCGCCGAGCTTGGCGGCCATCGGCTCGGCGATCATGCGGGTGACGGTGTCCGTCGGGCCGCCCGCGCTGAACGGCACGACGAACGTGATGTTCTTGTCGGGGTAGCCCCCGGCGTCGGTGGCGCCGCCGCCGGGGGTGCCCCCGTTGCCGGAGCAGGCGGCGACAAGCGGAACGATACCGATCGCGGCGATCATCCGCCTGACGGCTCGGTAGCTGCGGGTCGTCCTCATGTCGCGGCCTCCTCCTCTGCGCACGCGCATTTGTTCGATGAGTGCGCGGCATCAGTGTCGGACGGGGAGGGCTCGGATGGTGTCAGAGAAATCCCAAGAATGCGGGGGATATCAGAGAGTTACCGGAAATGAAGGGCTGACCAAGCACCGGTCCTGGCCGTACAATCCGCCGGTATGCGGATCACCATCATCGAGGATGACGACCGCGTGGCGCGGGGCCTGGTGACCGTCCTCGCCCAGGCGGGCTTCGAGGTCCACCGCATCGCCACCGCCGCGGAGGCGGTGCGTGCCGCCCCGTCCGACGTGGTCCTCGTCGACCTGGGCCTGCCCGACGGCGACGGGCTCGACGTGATCCGCAGGCTGCGTGACCACCCGGAGACGGCCGTCATCGCCGTTACGGCGCGTTCCGAGGAGCACGAGCGCGTCCGCGGCCTGCGTGCCGGCGCGGACGACTACATCGTGAAGCCGTTCGGCATCCCGGAGCTGCTCGCCCGGATCGACGCCGTCCTGCGGCGCACCCGGGTCGCCCGCTCCCTGAGCCACCCGGACGAGCCGCTCGTCCTCGGCCCGATGCGGATCGTCGTCGGCACCCGCGAGGTCACCGTCGACGGCACGCCCGTGACGCTGACCCGCAAGGAGTTCGAGCTGCTCCTGCTGCTGGCCCGGCGGGCCCCGAACGTGGTGAGCCGCGACGTCATCCTCGACCAGATCTGGGGCGCGACCTGGGAGGCGTCGAGCCGCACCCTCGACACCCACATCGCGGCGCTACGGAACAAGATCGGGCCTGCCGTGCTCATCCGCACGGTCCACGGGGTCGGCTATCGGCTCCTGGCCGACCAGCCGGAGCTGATCGGCTGACGCGCCGTGCACCGTCGCCTGCTCGCCGTCCTGGTACCCCTCGCGGTACTGCTCGTCGCGGCGCTCGGGGTGCCGCTCAGCGTCACCGTGGCCGAACGGGAGATGCAGGAGACCTACGTCGACCGGCTCAACGACGTCGGCCGGTTCGCGTCGCTGGCCGAGACCGCGCTGTCGACCGGGCGGACCGAGGCGCTCCACCGCGAGCTGGCGCACTACCACGAGCTGTACGGCATCCCCGCCGCGGTGATCGACACGTCGGGCACGGTGCTGCTCGGACCGGCCGGCGCCTACCAGCGGGCGGCGCGGGCCGAGCCCGCGCTGCCCCGGATCGTGACCGCGGCGCTGGCCGGGGCGAGGTCGGAACCGTCCGGGGAATGGACGCCGTGGGGCGACTCGGCCCTCGTGGTCGCGGAGCCGGTGGGCCGCGACAGCGAGGTCGTCGGCACCGTCGTGACGATCTCCGACCTGTCGAGGACGCGCTACCGCATCCTCGTGCGGTGGGCCCAGCTCGCCGCGCTCGGGCTGCTGCCGCTGGTCGCGCTGGTGGCCGTCGCCTGGCCGGTGTCGGCGTGGGTGCTGCGGCCGGTGCGTGAGCTGGACGCGGCGAGCTCGCGGATCTCCCGGGGCGACCTCACCATCCGGGCGGACGCCGAGGCCGGCCCGGTCGAGCTGCGGCGGCTGGCGGAGTCGTTCAACACCATGATGGACGCGGTCGAGAACGCCGCGCAGCGGCAGCGGGCGTTCGTGTCCGACGCGTCGCACCAGCTGCGCAACCCGCTGACCAGCCTCCGGCTCGCCGTGGAGAGCCTGGAACCGCACCTGCGCGCGAGCGGCGACGGGCGGCAGGTGTACGACGTCGCCGTCGACGAGCTGAAGGCGATGCAGCGGCTGCTGAACTCGCTGCAGGCCAGCGCGCGGATGGAGAGCATACGGAAGGCGTCGCCGGTGGATCTCGACGCGGTGCTGGCGACCCGGGTGAACCGCTGGCGGGCGTTGACGGCGACGGCGGGGCAGACACTGACGGTCGACGTCCCGCCGGGGCTGCGCCTGCTGGAGCCCCCGGGCGGGCTGGGCAGCGTCCTGGACGAGCTGATCAGCAACGCGTTGCGGCTGTCGGACGCGCGGGCGGTGGAGGTGACCGCCCGGGTCGTCCCCGGCGATGCGGGCGCCGCCCGGATCGCCTCCGGCGGTGCGAACGCCGCCCGGATCGCCTCCGGCGGTGCGAACGCCGCCCGGATCGCCTCCGGCGGTATGAACGCCGGTCCCGGAAACGTCACCGCGGGCACCGGCCCCGGCGGCGCCACCGCGAGCACCGGCCCCGGCGACACCTCCGCGGCCGGGGGCGTGGTCACCATCGCCGTCCGCGACGACGGCCAGGGAATCGACGCGTCCGAGCGGGCCCAGGCGCTACGACGGTTCTGGCGGTCGCCGCGGCACCAGAACGTGTCCGGGACCGGCCTCGGACTGGCGATCTGCGCCGACCTGGTCGGGGCGGCCGGAGGCGAGCTGCGGCTGGAGGAGGGCCTGCCACGCCCGGACGGGTCCGGGCACGGATTCGCCGCGGTGGTCGTGCTGCCGGTCGTCCCGCAGGTGGCGTCGCCGTCCGGCACCGCGGCACCCTCGCAGGTCTGAGACTCCCGGGCCCCGTCATGACACTTCCGAACCCCGTCACGGGCGTGAGACTCCCGCCTGCGTCACGGACCTGAGGCTCCCGGCTCCGTCACGGGCTTGAGGCCCTCCCGGTTCAGCGCTTGCGGTCGCGGAACCAGGCGGCCGCGCCCGGATGGAGCGGGATCGACGCGGTGGAGATCCCGGTGCGCACGTTGATCTGCCACGCCTCGGGAACGGCTTCCGTGCCGTCCCGACCGGCGGAGGTGATCGTGCCGGTGTGCGTGAAAATCGTGTCGGTGATGGCGCGGACCAGGTCGTCGGGCAGGTCGTCGCGTACGAGGAGCAGGTTCGGGACGGCGACGGTGGGGGTGGCCGGGACACCGGCGTAGGCGGTCGCGGGGATCGTGGCCGGAGCGTAGGAACCCGGGAACGCGGTGAGGAGCGCGTCCGCCTGCGCCTCCAGCGGGATCAGCCGGATCGGGTGCCGCCGTACCAGCTCCGTGATGGCGGGTGTCGGGACGCCGGTCAGGGAGAACATCGCGTCGATCTCGCCGTCGCGCAGCGCCGCCGCCGACTCGGCCTGGCTGAGGTACCGGCCGTCGGCGCTCACCCCGCCGTGCTTCAGGGCCCGCAGCGACGTGAACTCGGTGCCCGAGTCGTGGGCGCCGAGGGACACGCGCCCGCCCTCGATGTCCCGGAACTCCTCGATCGCCGAACCGGCCATGACCACGAGATGCAGGTGACTGTCGTAGAGCCGGCATATCGCCGAGAGTCCCCCGGGCGCGCTGCCGTCGGTCGTGATCAGCGCGTCCAGGCTCGTCAGCCCGAGGTGCACCTCACCGGCCCGCAGCATCCGGATGTTGTCGGTGGACGCCCCGCTCGGCACGGTGGTCACCGTGGCGCCCGGCACCTGTTCGGAGATGTGCTCGGCCAGCGCGCCACCGATGCGGCGGTACACCGCCCCGGCCGGGCCGGTGGCCAGGCGCAGGTGGACCCTGTCGGCCTCGGGCCGCCGGGAGCAACCGGCGAGCAGCCCTCCGGCGGCCAGGAGCACCGCCCGCCGGCTGAGCCTCGGCTCCGGGTTCAGCACCATGCCGAGATGATACGGACGCGACCGCCGGGGCCGGTGAAGAACGTGATTCCGAACCGGCTGGACGAGGTGCGGGCGAACGAAATCTGTTTGCGCTAACACCTGTCGGCACCATAAAGCAGGTCAGGACACCGTCGAGGGAGCCGGCCGGGCCCAGCCGGAATCCCATGGTTGCCAACCGGTGAATTCTATGAAATTTTCACATGCGCGGGCCACGAAAAGTGATCTCCCGGCGGACGAACGTCCAGGCAGGGAAACATTTCGGCGGCACGCCCAGGTCAACGGGGTTCGCGCCTCGTTGACTCTCGGCCGGACGGTCGGATGTACTCCGCGACAGCGCCCCCGTAGGAGCAGGCCAGGGAGATTTGCGATGGAAAATGTTAGCGGTAACAGACTTCGACGCCTCTCTCCCCCTCGTTCCGGCCGAGGAGCGCCGGATACCTTTCCCCTCTCGAACACCCACCCCCACCGACATTTCGCGCGGCCGTGGCCGCCGGCCGCCGGGGCACGACGTCCCGGGTCACCTCACGGGAAAATGTGATCGTCGGCGATTTCCGCTGAGCGCGGCATCTCCGCACCGGAAGCCGTGGCCGGCCGCTCCGACGGCCCGACCACGCGAGAAGGCCGACCGGCCGTAGTGGCTTCGGCCGGTCACCGCACCCCCCACCCCAAGGAGCTTCCCATGCCCCTAAGTCGTCGCCAGCTCTTCCGGGCCGCGGGCGCGACCGCCGCGCTCTCGGCCGTCGGCCAGGTGGTGGGCACGTCCCCCGCCCTGGCCGCGCTCCCGTGGGTCAGGTCCGAGATCGGCGCCTCGGCCTACGAGTTCGACCTCGGCCAGGTCCGGCTGACCTCCGGCCGCTGGCTGGACAACCAGAACCGCACCCTCAGCTACCTGCGCTTCGTCGACGTCGACCGGCTGCTCTACGTCTTCCGCGCCAACCACCGTCTGTCGACCAACGGCGCGACGGCCAACGGCGGCTGGGACGCGCCCAGCTTCCCGTTCCGGTCCCACATGCAGGGCCACTTCCTGACGGCCTGGGCGCAGGCGTACGCCGTGCTCGGGGACACCACCTGCCGGGACAAGGCCAACCAGATGGTCGCCGAGCTGGCCAAGTGCCAGGCCAACAACGGCGCGGCCGGGTTCACCACCGGCTACCTGTCGGGCTTCCCCGAGTCCGACATCACCGCGGTCGAGAACCGTACGCTGAGCAACGGCAACGTCCCGTACTACTGCATCCACAAGACCCTCGCCGGGCTGCTGGACGTGTGGCGGCACATCGGCAACACCCAGGCCAGGACCGTGCTCCTGGCCCTCGCCGGCTGGGTGGACACCCGGACCGGCCGCCTGTCCTCCAGCCAGATGCAGGCCATGCTGGGCACCGAGTTCGGCGGCATGAACGCCGTGCTCACCGACCTGTACCAGATGACCGGGGACTCCCGCTGGCTCACGGTCGCGAAGCGCTTCGACCACGCCGCGGTGTTCGACCCGCTCGCCTCCAACCAGGACCAGCTCAACGGCCGGCACGCCAACACGCAGGTGCCCAAGTGGATCGGTGCCGCACGGGAGTACAAGGCGACCGGGACCACCCGGTACCGCGACATCGCCGCCAACGCCTGGGCCATCACGATCAACGCCCACACCTACGCCAACGGCTCCAACAGCCAGGCCGAGCACTTCCGCGCCCCCAACGCCATCGCCGCGTACCTGAGCAGGGACACCGGCGAGGCCTGCAACACCTACAACATGCTCAAGCTCACCCGGGAGCTGTGGACGCTGTCGCCGAACCGGGCCGACTACTTCGACTACTACGAGAACGCCCTGGTCAACCACCTGCTCGGCCAGCAGAACCCGGCCGACAGCCGGGGCCACGTCACCTACTTCACCCCGCTCAACCCCGGCGGCAGGAGAGGCGTCGGCCCGGCCTGGGGCGGCGGCACGTGGAGCACCGACTACAACTCGATGTGGTGCTGCCAGGGCACCGGCATCGAGACCAACACCAAGCTGATGGACTCGATCTACTACCACAACGGCACCACGCTGTTCGTGAACCTGTTCGCGCCCTCCACGCTCAACTGGTCGCAGCGCGGCATCACGGTCACCCAGACGACGACGTATCCGGTGAGCGACACCACCTCGTTGCAGGTCACCGGCAACGTGAGCGGGTCATGGACGATGCAGGTCCGCATCCCGGGCTGGACCCAGGGCGCGACGATCAGCGTCAACGGCGTCCAGCAGGACGTCGCCACCACCCCGGGCACCTACGCCTCGATCACCCGGTCGTGGACGTCGGGCGACACGGTGACCGTGCGGCTCCCGATGCGAGTGATCATGAAAGCCGCCAACGACAACCCGAACCTCCAGGCCGTCACCTACGGCCCGGTCGTGCTGTCGGGCAACTACGGGAACACGTCCTTGTCGGCGGCGCCGACACTGACCCCCTCGACGATCACCCGGACCAGCACCTCGGCGCTGACGTTCACGGCCACGGCCAACGGGGCGACGGTTAACCTGGGCCCGTTCTACGACGCCTCCAACCACAACTACGTCGTCTACTGGAACGCCACGGGACAGGGCGGGGGCGGCGGGGCGAGCTTCCGGCTGATCAACGCGGCCAGCGGGCTGGCACTCGGCATCCAGAACATGTCGACCGCGGACGGCGGCCTGGCGCTGCAGTGGACCGACAACGGCACCGCCGACCACGACTGGGTGCCGGTCGTGGACGGCAACGGGCTGCGGTTCCGCAACGTCAACAGCGGCAAGGTACTGGGCGTCGAGAACATGTCGACGGCCGACAACGCCCGGGTCATGCAGTGGAGCGACAACGGCACCGCCGACCACAGATGGACGATCACCGACGTCGGCGACGGCTCGGCCAAGATTCGCAACGCCAACAGCGGCAAGCTGCTGGGCACCCTGAACGGCTCCACCGCCAACGGCGCCCAGGCGGTCCAGGACCCCGACAACGGATCGGCCGACAACCAGTGGCGGTTCGTGCCCAACGGCGCGCGCCGCATCCAGAACGTGGCGACCGGCATGGTGCTCGGGGTCACCAACATGTCCACCGCCGACGGCGCGCTCGTCGTCCAGTGGGGCGACACCGGCACCGCCGACCACCTCTGGACGGCCGTCGTCGACACCGGCGGCTACCTGCGCCTGCGCAACTCCAACAGCCAGAAGGTGCTGGGGGTGGAGAACGCCGCCACCGCCGCGGGTTCCCGGATCCTGCAGTGGGGCGACACCGGCGCCGCCGACCACCGCTGGCGGCTGCGCTACGGCGGCAACGCCACCTTCCGCGTCCAGTGCGCCAACGGCGGCCGGGTCCTCGGCCTGGCCGGCACCGCCCAGGGCGCGCAGGTCGTGCTCGCCGACGACAACGGCTCGAACAACAACCTCTGGAGGTTCCTGTGAGACGGAGGTTCCTCTGAGGCGGAGGTTCCTGTGAGACGGAGGTTCCTGTGAGACGTGCGCCCGCGGTTCTCCCGTCTCCGCTCCCCGCGTGCGTGTTCCTCACGGCCGGTCCGCGAACACGGCGACCGCCGACGCCGTCACCGCGACGGCGAACCCGCTCGAAGCCGACCGGCCTCAGTACGTCGGCCTGAGCACGTCGCTGTCGACGTCGCTGTCGACGTCGACAGCGACATCCGGATCCGAACCGGGCCCTCCTGACAGGGGCCCGGTTCACTCCGCATGCGGACGCATGCGGGCGCATGCCGGTGCTTGCCGGCGGCGGCCCGGCGTCTCAGCCCGCTTTCGCGGCCTGGTCGCGCGCGGTGGCGGCGATCGCCCCGAGGTCGTCTCCGGCCGTGGGGCCGCTGACGACGACCAGGTGGTCGTCCGTGAACACGGCGACCTCCGTCGTGTCGCCGCGCAGCACCACGTTGGCCGGGCCGGGCCGCCCCTCCACCTTCCCCGCGGAGGAGCACTCGGCGTAGAAGCGCTTGAAGGTCTGGGTGGTGTCCGTACCGGAGACCACGATCTCCGAGACCGACACCCCGTCAGCCGACGCGAACACCCGGAACCGCACCCGGGCCGTCTCCGGGGCGATGAGCCGTTTCCCGCACGGCACCAGCGCATCGTCGAGGTCGGCCCAGCGCACGTCGCCGGTCCTCTCGGCCGTCCACGGGCCACCGGGCAGTTGCGACGCGTCGAGCAGCACCCGCGCCGTCGGCGCGGCGGTGGTGGGCCCGGCGATGGTGGGCCCGGCGGTGACGGGCCCACCGCCCGCGGCCTCCCCGCCCGCGGCGCAGGCGGACAACCCGCTCGCGGCGACGGCGACGGCGGCGGCGGCGATCAGCGTCCATCGGGTCATCTGATCCTCCTCGGAAGGAAGACGGACGACACCGACGCCGCGACGACCGCCAGCAGGGCCACGAACCCGGCGACGGCCAGGTGCAGGAGGCGGACGACCACGACCTCCGGAGGGGAGACCGCTCCCGCCGCCATCACGACGCTCGCGGCGGCCCACAGGCCACCGACGGCGATCTTCAACGGGGACACGGGGCTCACCCCGTCCAGGCAACCACACGGCACCCGGCCCCGTACACGCAGCAGGACCGCGAGATACCCGGCCAGCGCGGTGTGCCACACCGCCGCCGCCACCCAGAAGTGGCGGCCGGGGTCTCCCCAGATCCAGGCCGCGATCACCGCGGCGCCGACCACCGGTTCGACCAGGCGGGCGGCGCGGACCGTCCAGGCGGGCAGCAGGCCGTGCCCGCGCGCGACGTCGTCCCCTCGTACGAGTCCCGCACCGGCGTTCACGTGAACCGCGGCACACCCGGCGCACCGCCCCGGGCGAAGGGCCGGTGGGCAGTGGCCTCGTCGACCGGGCTCGAACCGGCGTCCACCCGGTCCCGAGCCGGGAGCTCTACCACTGAGCTACGACGAGGCCACGCTCATCACACACGCCACTGCCGACCGGGCTCGAACCGGCGTCCACCTGGATGAAGAGCCAGGCGTTCTACCACTGAACTACGGCGGGCCGCGGGCTCATTCTCCCCGACGTCGTCCGACGGGCGCCACGGAATTAACGATCGTGGTCCCGGACGGGCAGATCGCCGACGACCACCCCGGCGGCCAGTCCGTGGCGGACATCGTCGGCCATCTCGGGCTTGACGTGCTTGCCGCTGAACGCCCCCGCCCGCCGGAGCAGGGCGGCCCAGACCGGGTCGGCGATGCTCACCCCGTGCACCAGCTCGGGCGTCGGCCGGAACACCGCCACCCCGCGCCCGGGCGCGGGCACGGTCCAGCCCGACCGCTCCGGGTCCAGCTTCGCCGTACGGCACGCCGCCTCGACATCGGCGCGAGCACAGGCCGCGCTCCCGTCCAGGACCTCCCACGGCAGCGGCAACGCCGCCCACACAGCCGTGTTCGGGTCGACGCCACCGCCGCTGCCGCTGTGCCAGTTGACCAGGTCGGCGGCCATCAGCCGCATCGCCTTGCCCGGGCACGCCACGTCCAGCAGGTCCAGTGCGTCCAGCGAGGCCAGGCAGGCCAGCCAGCCCGCGCGAGCCGCGTTGTAGGCGACCGCCAGGTTGTTCCAGGTGGTGGAGTCGTCGCCGCGTTTGACGATCATGGTCGCGCGTTCGGTGCCGGGGTTCCAGCGTCCGCGCAGCAGCTCCGCGCTGTGCCGCATGACCGCCGACCACTGGCCCAGCAGCCGCCCCCGCTCCCGCTCGGTCAGACGCTTCAGGACGTCGGGAGCGGTCCGCACCTGGGCGATCATCCACCAGTCGCCGCCGGCCCCGCACCGGTCGAGCAGCATGGAGGCGATCTCGTCGAACGGGTTCTCCCGCCCCGACAGGCTGAACTCCCGGCGTACCTTGCGCCGCGCGGTGTAGTACGCCACGAAGCACGCCGCGTCGACGTCCGCGGCGAACCTCTCCAGCGTGATGTCCGCCCCGAACCCGGTGACGCCCACCATGAGCAGGCGCCGCTTGTCGTACTCGGCGCCGAGTGTGCCCGCCTTGGCGGCGAGCCTGCGCAGCAGCCGGAAGCGGCGGTTGTACTCCCGCTTGGTCACGTCCATGCCCGCCGCCTCCCGGGCGTCCCGGTTCAGCCGGTCGGCCAGGAAGTCGGTGCGCTCGGGCGTCCACCTCATCTCGCGCCCCATGGTCGCCGCGAACTCCAGCAGCGACTCCGGATCGTCGGGGTCGACCTCCACCGACCGCCCGAACAGCCGGGTGGCCGCCGCGACCTGCCGCGCCCCGCCGACCGGACGGGCGTAGTCGGTGGACATCGAGGAGAACCCGCCCTGCCGGCGCAGGGCGTGCTTGGCCGCGCGCTCCAGCACCACGCGCTCCCGCCGCGACAACTTCCCGGCCAGTGCCTGGAGCACCAGATCGGCGACGTCCTCGGGCCGGTAGCGGCGGTCGAGCGAGGCGTGCAACTCGACCAGGATCTCCCGGCGGGGCGGCTGAGCGCTGTCATCGCGGAACTTCATGTGGCCATCATTCCGGTCGGCCATGGCCCACTTCGACTGGATTATCCGATGACCGGCCGCCCGAACCGGGACGAGGGCTCGCGTCCGAGCCATCGGCGAGCGTGCCGTCGCGACCTAGAAGTACCGCGAGGCACCGGCCGAACCGTGCTACCTCGAAGTGCCGCAAGGCCGCGGTCGAACCGCACTGCCTCGAAATGCCGCAAGGCACCGGCCGAACCACACTGCCTCGAAATGCCGCAAAGCGTCAGCCGAACCGCACTGCCTCGAAATGCCGCGAGGCGCCAGTCGGGTCGCGGGCGCCGGCCGAGCCACGCTGTCGCCCACATCGCGCGACCGCGCCCGGCGGAGCGCGACGATGCGCTCGCGTGTCAGTACGCGGCGTCGAGCCTCGCCCGCTGCTCCGCCGTCAGCTCCAGGTCGACCGCGGCCAGGCTCTCCTCCAGCTGCGCGACCGAGGAGGCGCCGACCAGCGGGATCATCGGGACATCGCCGCCGATGAGCCAGGCGAGCACCACCTGGTTGACCGTCGCCCCCGTCTCCCGCGCCACTTCCCGCAGCGCCGCGAGACGCCGGGGCGTGCCCGGGTGGTCGAGCGCGGCATCGAGCGGCTTGTCCTCACGTACGTAACCGCCGCCCAGCAGGGGCGAGTAGGCGACCGGCGTGAGTGCGGGCTCGGCCCTCAGGTAGCTGAGCAGGTTCCCGTCGACCACGCCGAGGTCCCCGTCCCTGGAGCGCAGCGTCGGCTGATCGGTGCGCCGACGCAGGTAGGAGTGGTGGTACTGCACGACCTCGTAACCGGGCAGACCCGCCGAGGCCGCCAGGTTCCGGGCCCGCTCAAGTCGCCAGGCCCAGTGGTTGCTCGCCCCGAGAAGACCCACGGCGCCCTCCCGGACCAGACCCGCGAACGCCTCGACCGTCTCCTCCAGCGGCACTTCGGAACCTTCGACGTACACGTGCGCGTACAGGAGGTCCAGCCTGTCCACGCCGAGCCGTTCCCCGCTTCGCTCCGAGGACTCCCGGATCACCTTGGCGGACAAGCCCTCAAGGTCGTGGCTGAGGCCGGTCGCCGGGGCGTTGGGCCGCCCTCCGAGCTTGGTGGCGATGACGATCTCGTCCGTGACGTCGCGGTCGCGTCGCCAACGGCCGAGCAGCGCTTCGCTCTCACCCCCCTGGGTGCCGTTGACCCAGTAGGCGTAGTTGTTGGCGGTGTCGATGAAATTCCCGCCGGCCTCGACGAAGCGGTCAAGAATGGCGAACGACGTCGCCTCGTCGACGGCGGTGCCGAACAGCATCGCGCCGAGACTGAGCACGCTGACCTCGCGGCGAGTCTTCGGATCGCCGCCGATCGTGCGGTACCTCATATTCGAATCAGCTCCTGCCTGTCCATTTCGAGTATCAATCGGAAAGGACCTCTGAACCGGGGCCGCCGTTCCGATGAGGCGGTAACGCATCATCGGCTCCCCGAAACATCGTGAGAACGCCGGAGACGATCCCGCGCGCACCGGGCGGGATGGGCGTGCGTCGGAGCATACGAGCTGGAGCCGACTCTAGATCAAGCCCTAACCTTGGCCTCATGTCGGAAACGAACCCGGGCCTGAGCATCGGGCAGGTCGCCGAACGCACCGGCCTGAGCGTCCACGCGCTGCGCTTCTACGAGCGCGAGGGCGTCCTGGTCGCCCCCGTACGGCGAGGCCCCGGCGGCCGGCGCGTCTACAGCGACCGGGACGTGGAGTGGCTCCACCTCTGCGTCAACCTGCGCGCCTCCGGCGTGCCGCTGCCCGCCATCCGCCGGTACGCGGACCTCGTGAGGCGGGGTGTGGGCGACGAGGAGCACCTGCTGACCCTCCTGCGGCAACACCAGGACCAGGTCACCGCGCAGATCGAACAGCTCACCGAATCTCTCGGCGTGGTGACCCACAAGATCAGCGCGTACACCGGGCAACTGGCCGAAGGCGCCCCGGGCCCGATCACGTGCACCCCTCCGCGGAGCGGCTGACGGAATCCCGGCGGGGCGGGGCGCGGATGGCGAGCCGGCACCCACGAGCCTTTTCCCGCGACGCCCGCACCGGCGATGACCTCGTACCCCGCGAAACCGATGACCTGCCCGGCTTCCGACTCTCGGCTCGAAGCTCTCAGGAGCGGCGGCGGGGATTTCAGCGGCGCCGTCCATGCTCGCGAATCGCCGCCTCCAGGCGTAGTCCAAGCCCGATCAGCGCTGTGAGCCACAGGCTCATGAGCCACGGCCACAAGAACCCACGACTGAAGAGCAGGACGCCGAAGGACAGAAAGACACCGCCGGCCAACGCGACAGATCCCAGCATGCGAACAGACACAATGTCGTCGTCAGGTTGGGGGCCGGGAATATGGGGAGGCGGGATATCCGCGGGTTCGGTCATGCCGGAGAGAATCCCATGACGAATCCGATCAACGAAACCACCCGTCCACCTTTATCCGTCGCCGCGGTTGTCGCGGGCGAATTCCACACCCGCGTCATGTAGTCGTCATCGACCGATGCGACGGGGTCGCGATCCCGCGTCGGTTCTGAATCCTCCGCCGTCGAACTCCCGTCGATCGGCCGGAAGATCACGGCGAGTGTGACGGCAGCCGCACAGGCGACGATCACCGTGATCCACATGACGCCGAGACGCCGGGGGATGCTTCGGCGAGGACGACGAACAGGACGGGGACGAGGAGGGCGGGATCGTCGCCTACCCGTCGCGCCGATCGCGGATCACGTAGCGCGTGTGGGCCCCGTTCATCCACTCCCTGTCGATCTCCCTGCCCGTCACCCTGCCGACGAGCGCCAGGGCCGACGTGAGGCAGGTCGCCATGGGCGGGCTGTATCCGTTGTGGACAAGCCCGATGAAGTCCCCCCACTCGTCGGGGATGTCCTCCTCCCCGTAGTCCTGTCCGCTCTCCATCCGGGCCTCCTCCCACGCGCAGTACTCCAGCCATCCCGCCGGCAGTTCGGGATCGCTCTCCCAGCCGGAGTCGTCCAGGTCGAACCGCAACCCCCGCGCGTGGGAGTCGAGCGCGTGAGGATCACTTCCCCAGCGCCTGCCGGGGACGGTGACGCTGAAACCCGTCACGTGGTGACCGTCGACCGCGTATTCGAGATCGCGCGGCCCGTTGATGTCCCAGCGCATCAGCAGCACCCGCCCGCCGTACGAGAGCTCCCGCAAAGCCCCCTCGCAGTCGAACCCCCGCAACTGGATGATCTGCGTCCAGTCCGCCGTCAGCCGACCGGCCCAGACGATCCCCGCGTCGCCGTCGGAGGGCCGCCCGCGCAGGACGTCCGCCCAGGTGCACTCGACCGAGTCGTCCACATCCGCGACCGACACTCCCAGGCGCCGAGCGGCCTCCCACACCTCCGGACCCTCCACCCAGGCGGCCATGAACCACTCGCCCATACCGTAGGACCGGACGAGGTGCCAAAGACGCTCCGACCGCCGCATTCCCGCTCCCTGCCCGCTCAGCGCTCGTTCCTGGGGCGACTCAAGCAGACGTCCCCGACAGTTCCGTGATCAACGTCATGCCGTGGTTCCGCGACGGACAGGGGTGGATCACTCACCCTTGTACCGTGCCGGACGTGACACACTCCGACTGGTCAGACGTACGCGAACGGCTCGCACGATTGGCCACCGCGCCTGGCGCCGGCGCGGTGTTCGGCTCTGCGAGTCACGGCTGGGAGCTCTCCCCCGATCGACGGTTACTGGCGCTTCTCCCTCTCCTTGATGATCTCCATCGGGTCGTCGAACGCGGGGAGGCCGCCTGCCGGGCCATCGACTCTGACGAACTTCCGCGGCGCCTTGACGGTGACGCCGGAACGCCAGGAGAGGAACTCGGTCGTCGCTGATCCTTGGACCCGCTTCGGCTGGAAGGGCTGGCCGGCGATCCAGGTGTCCCACATGGAGGTGACCAGCAGCGGCCTGCCGTCCATATCCGTCGTCAGCCACCACGTCACCGTGGCTTTGGCGATGACGGCATCGAGTTCCGGTCCGATGGTCGCCCGGAAGGTGGGCGATGCGGCGTAGAGGTCGGCGAAGGTGAGCGTCCCGCCGTAGACCATGACGTACTTGTGCGTGGGGATGCCGCTCAGCCGGCCCGCTCCCCGCTTCTTGGTGTGGGTGTCGGACAGCAGCCGCTGCAGCGTCTTCGGTTCGAAGACGTTGATGATCTGGTCGCTGAAGGCTCCCCCGCTGTGCACCGGGCCGCGCAGCGCCCAGCCATGCCCCTTCGTGTAGAGAGGTCCGGTGGTGTAGAGCTTGCCGTTCGCCGCCACGGAACGGTGTGCCCCCCTCTGAACGTGGAGGCTCCGGCCAACGGGATCACCCTTGCTGACCAGGTCTTTCAGGATGACGGTGGAGTCGTCTCGCGTGAAGATCACGCGCCTGGTGAGGTCGGAGGCGACGACCCCCTTGCGACCGAGCTGGATCGAGCCCGCGCGCTTGGTGTCGTACTGGAACCATTTGGCGGTGTTGTTGACCACCCGCGAGAGCGAACCGGGGCTGATGTTGCCCACCTCGGTCACCTTGACGGTGAACTGGCCGGCCATCAGCCGCTTCACCGCCGCCACCGGATCCACGCTCTCCGCTTCCGCGGCTGTCGGTGCCAGCAGGACACAGGCCGATGCCGCGAATACCAGTGAGCTCCTCATGCGCAAGATCTTGGCACCCATGGCGCGTAAAGATCTACCCGGGCTTCCGGCCCATCCCGCATCGCGGCCGACCCGAACTTGACCTTCCCCCGGCGACTCGGGATCCCAGTCGCGGATAGAGCCCGACGAGCGACCGCCGGACGAGTCACGTCCGAAGGCACGGCGAAGCGGACAGAGCCTGATCAGGACATGCGAATTCCGAATCCGGTCAGGAGTCCTCGCGGTGCACGAGCAGCATGAACGTCCGGGTGTAGGACGTCCCGTCGGCCGGCCGGGGCCAGCCGAGACCGGCCAGCACGCGTGAGGCCGTTTCGTGGTGGACACCGTCGACGCGGACCTCGGCGGTCTCGACCAGGCCGTCGGCGTCATGGCCGCCGCCGAAGAGCGCCTTGACACCGATCAGGTGGTCGCGTTCGAACCCTCCGCTCAGGACGGGCGCCAGGTGGGGCAGGAGCACATTGTCCGCGGCCCAGGTCTGCCCGGCCTCGTGATCGGCCCCGGTGCCCCAGCCGATGATGCCACCGTGGATGACGTGCCAGCCCGGAAATCCCTCGGGGTCGTCGGAGGAGAAGTGAACGGCGAAGGTGCCGTTCCGTTCGAGCAGTTCGAGCACGGCGCTGCCGGTGGTGCCGAGCCAGGTCCGGATCGCGCGGTCCACGGCCTCCTCCGTCGTGGCGCCGTACCCCGCGACGCAGTCGGCGATCGTGGTGCTCTCGGGACGGTCGACGTTGAGCACGAAGTCGAGGTCGATGTGACCGGGATAGTCCGTGTGGTCCTCCCGGAGCGTGACGGCCACGGTCCCAGGCCCCTTGGCCAGCTGCCCCTCGACCTGCCAGGGCTTGCCCGTCGCATCGGCCAGGTGGCGGGCCACCATCCCCAGCACGACGTCATCGGGCAGGCGCTCGCCGTCCATCCGATTCTCCCCTCACTTCGAGTATCCGAGCAGACAGTAACGGAACGGGAGAAACCAAACGACCGATTCTCCTGGGTCTCCAGATCTACGTCCGCGGCGACGGCCTGCGCACGGCCCCGCCGTACGGTGAGCCCCAGCCGCCGCCCACTGGGACGGGACGGGAGACGAGGCTACGAGGTCCTGGGACTGTCGGCCGGGCCGCACCGGTCCGCATTCAGGGGAACCCCGGCCTGGTTTTTCAGACGTCCCCTGGCAGCGCGGGCATGGGGCGCCCGGGTCGGGGCGGTCCTGTTTTGGTGCGAACCTCCGGGGGAGGGAAGGAGAACGGGCCGTGGCAGGTCTTTTGATCTTCTATTTCGGGGAGCCATCGGCATGAGGGTGAAAGACAAGGTCGTCGTCGGCTCCGCGGGACGTGCCCTGGTACGGCGGTCCAAGATGTTTCCCGGTCGCACCGAACGGATGACGGCCACCCAGGTCGACCGTACCGATCTGTCCCGGAGGGAGCGGGCGCCCGCCACGTCGGGCAACCTGTACGGGCCGGGTTCACGGAACGGCGGCCGGCACGGCGGGCGCAGGACCGCTACGACGGCCGCCCAGGTCGGTGTTGTCATGGGCTCGCGGCGCCTGCCGTGTTGACCGGCTGGACTGGACGAGAGATCACCGCTGCCGCGGGGACGCGCATGCACGCCGCCGTACTGGGGCCCCCGTCCGCGCCCGAGGTGGTGTGCGTTCACGGCCTCGGCTGCTCGCACCGCTACTTCCTCCCCCTGGCCCGGCACCTCGTCCCCGCATCGCGGGTGGTCGCCGTCGACCTACCGGGATTCGGCCGGACGCCCGGCCCACGCGAGCCGCTGAACATCCGTGGCCTGTCCCTGGCACTGGCCGGATGGCTGCGCGCCACCGGGCGCGGCGGCGCACCGCTGGTGGCCAACTCCGTCGGCTGCCAGGTTGTCGTCGATCTGGCGACACACGCCCCTGAGCTCCTGGGACCGGTCGTCCTCATCGGCCCCACCATGGACGCGGACGCGCGTTCCGCGTGGCGGCAGGGGACCCGGCTGGTTGCGAACATGAGATTCGAGCGTCCCAGCCTCATACCGGTACTGGCACGCGACTACCTCATCTGCGGCCCGCGCCGCTACTTCGCCACACTCGCCGCCGCCCTCGCCGACCCAATCGAGGACAAACTCCAGCACGTGCGCACTCCCGCCGTGGTGATGCGCGGAGCACACGACTTCATCGTGCCCCAGGCATGGGCGGGGCGGGTCGCCAGCCTGCTTCCTCAGGGAAAGTTCGTGGAAGTGCCGGGCGCCGGGCACACCCTGAACTACAGCGCGCCCGCTGACGTAGCCCGGGTCATCCGGACCCCACCGGCCATCAGCCCCGGCATCTGACGCAAATCCGAATGCGTCGGCGACACACCGCAGGACCCCCTCCTGCAGATACCTACGGCTTGAACTGCGGCAACAGGATCGCAGGGAGATCAACTCACACACCACCCCGCTGGACGTGACCGCCCCTGACGGCGTAACGCCTGATCAGGGGCCTTCTTGCATGTGCGGCCGGAGGTACTCGAAACCCCAACCTTCTGATCCACAGGGAAGGGCGGATGCCTCGTCAGCGGCGTCTCGCCCTGCTCAGGTGGTGGTTGCGGGCCGGTGGAGGGCGATCCCGTAAGGCGGCGTTGCTGTATCGGCTGCTGTACGGCATTCCTCATCGCTCGTGAGGCGCGACATGGCTTTCGCCGAATCGGCGTCGAGCGATTCCCTCAAGACCGGCTCTGAGCCAAGATGATCCAAGCACCGTGACACGGGAGGGCGCATGATCGTGTTCACGTGCGCGGACTGTGACGCCTCGTTGACCCTACCCGTGTCGCAGGTCACGCTCCCCGCCCACGCCCACCAGAAGTACGGCCACGAACTACTTCCCGTGCTCATGGAGCCTGGAACCTACGCGGTGGATCCGGAACCCTTCGGACCACCGTGGCGGCGATGGGAGGAGATCGGCGCGGAGGAGGCGGAAGCCCGCGGTGTGTACGCGCCGGTCTTCGCCCTATCGTACGGGCCGCCGGGAGCGATCGCGGTCGCGCTGGGCGACGTTCGCGGGACCGTTCTGATTCCGGAGCGATGCGACGGCCGCTGCTGCGGTCTGGACAGCAGAAACGGCCCCAACCTGGCATGCGCGCAGTGTGGGCGTGCCGTGGCCACCCTCATCGACGACTGCGGGTACTGGCAGGTGGTGTGGCTGGACCCGCGCGCCGTACGTCTCCTCGACGTCGATGCGCCCGCTCGCCGAGTGCTCAGCTGGGAGGAACTGCGGGAGCAGCCGGAGAGGCCGCCGGTTGATCCGATCGGAGCGTGGAGCCCGGTGTGGGAGGCGGCGGCCTCGGTGGCGCTGGCCCACCTGCTGGCCGCGTCGGGCGGTGCGCGGATCGTGGTTCCCAACGGCCCTGTCGCCGAAGCGTTCCGCCCGGCGCTCGATGTCCTGCTCCCGGCCGAGCCGCCGACGAGGAGCCTGGCTCTGGCCGGACCGGGCCTGCCCGCCACGGTCACGCACATCGCCTTGGTTCCACGGCACCCGCAGACCGGGGAGACATGGTCGTCCGGCACGGAGGCGGCGGTGCCGCTGGATGCCGATGTGTGGACGTACATGGCCTTCAGCCGCAATCGGCGGCTCCACCCCGCGTCGGGCGGGCTACCCGACGGCGTCTACCGCGATGACCCTCCACCACCGCCGCCATCTCACCCGTTCCGGCTCGACCGGGAGATATTCCTCCACGCGCTGGCACAACTGCCGGAGGTTCGCGAGCCATGGCTGCGTGCGGTTTACGACGACGTACAGGACCGCCGAACCAACCTCCCGTTCTGGTAGGAAGACGTGCTCCTGGCCGGTGTCCCGGTCCACGTCGTCGCTCGACCCGATCACGCCGATCCGTCCATCACGCTCCGCGGCTGATGTCTTCGCGGATGCCGTCGGCGAGTAAGGAAGACGCCCTGTTAGCAAGGATGTTGGCAAGAAGCCCAAGCGATCAAGAAACCAGGAAGGCCCCTGATGGCGTAATGCCTGATCAGGGGCCTTCTTGCATGTGTGCGGCCGGAGGTACTCGAAACCCCAACCTTCTGATCCGTAGGGAAAGGCAGATGCCTAGTCAGCCGCGTCTCGCCCTGCTCAGGTGGTGGTTGCGGGTCGGTGGAGAGCGATCCTGTAAGGCGGTGTTGCTGTATCGACTGCTGTACAGCATTCCTCATCCCTTGTGAGATGCGGCGTGGCCTTTCGCCGAATCAGCGCCGAGCGATTCCCTCAAGACCGGCTCCGCGCCAAGATGATCCAAGCACCGTGACGTGGGAGGGCGCATGATCGTGTTCACGTGTGCGGACTGTGACGCCTCGCTGACCATACCCGTGTCGCAGGTCACGCTCCCCGCCCACGCCCATCAGCAGCACGGCCACGAACTACTTCCCGTGCTCATGAAGGCTGGAACCTACGCGGTGGACCCGGAACCCTCCGGACCGCCGTGGCGGTGGTGGGAGGAGATCGGTGCGGAAGAGGCAGAGGCCCGCGGCGTGTACGCGCCGGTCTTCACCTTGTTTGCCGCTCGACGCAATCGGCGGCCATGAGATGTCATGTCTGTATGAAGATCTTGGCCGCCAAACTGGAGAGAGCGGCGGATTGCAGCAGGCTTGCTGCCGCTTCGGCTGATGCGGCGACCATTCGTTGAGTTGGCCACTCAGGCATTTCCTGATTCGCCATGACGGCGTTGATCACTATCCTGGCGTCTGGGCTGCCATTAATCTGAATCTGTCGATCGCTGCCGCCATGATTACGCACCACCCCCAGCGCGTCTATGATCCACTGGCGTGCCCACGACCGAGATGCGGGCTCATTGCGGGGATCGTCGCTGACGAGGTCTGGAAAATCTGTTGCCATTTCGCCTGTCCCGTCCGGAGTGATCTGGGCAATGATCGACAAAGCCTTGAGCCGGACGCTCCCGTCATCGTCTGGCTCTTCCTCGCTGATAATGATAGACGCATGTTCTCCGGCCCTTTCGAGCAATCCCCTGGCCAGTTCACGTGGCGTGCAGATATAACCGTCTTTTCCTAGATGCGCGTTCACTTTGGTCGACGTCAGCTCGGCTGCCTGACCGACAACATTCAAGATCCCACGCACCGACTCATAGAGATTACCGTCACCGTCGAGAGCCGCTTCAAGTGCGTGGTGCATATCATCATACGCATCGCCGTCCTCATCAAAAGAGTACGAGCTCCCGTCATCCGGGTCGGTCAGCGCCTGCGCACGCACGAATTCTCTCATGGCAGCACGTGTAGCCGCCGGCATGTCAACGCCGTCAACAGCTGCCCGGGCCGGCCCCGCCCCCGCCATCACCAGCGCCGAATACACGAGCTGATGAAAGGTGCCGATGTCACTCACAACGATGTTGATGAGCCACCGGCCCTGTTCGGTGTTCAACAGTCCAGGTCTGCTGATCGCAAGCCAAACTGCGGCGTGAGCAGCAGCCGCGCTTTCCAGCTGCTCTTGATCATGGTCGATGACCGCGCCAATTCGTTCGGTCTCCAGCTCGGCCAAAAGCGCCACAACATCGTCGTCGCCCAGATCATTCAGCAGTTCCCAAGCATTGCTTACGTGAGCAAGAGGGAAGGCGAGTGTCGCCAGCGTTCTCAACCCTGCCCACAGCAGCTGCCTCAGCTGGTCGGCACTGCGCTTGTCAACCTGCCTGGATGTCTCGCCCTCGCGGACTTGGTTCCAGTCGAGTTCATGCTTTTCCATGAACCCCTCGATAAGCAGGTGACCACGCATATCGTCGTCGGTCCAACCTTCCGTTGAGTTCTCACGAGCCGTTCTGCGAGCTCTGCGCAACAGGTCGGCAGCGAGTGCGAGGTCCCCCGCCCCCTGGGCGGTCAGTTTGGTGGAAGCACCCAACCGCGCGTCAAGCCGGGCAGCGCGGATTAGCAGCGTCCCCAGAGCTTGAACGAAAGCACCTCCCCATGGATGCTCAGCGGCACCTGCGGCAATGTCATATGGATCGACCGCCGGACTGCCCACCCGTCGGCCGGGCTCCCACAGTGACCGAACGGCACCGGCAAGGAGGTAGCGGGCGTTCATCGCCAGAAGGTCCTTGTCCAGAAGCGCCTCCGGTGGCCAGTGCGGCCGAGGTCGCTGCTCGTCGTCATCGAATGGGGGTAGCCAGTTGTCAGCGTCATAGGGCTCGTCGTATCGAGAAACATTTATCTCGGCGACGGAGTAAGCGAGCAGTTCAGGGCTCCATGTGGCCAGGTGACGGCCGAGCGCGGCAATCGCGAGCGCGGCTTGCTCGAGTTCGGCTCCCGCCAGCAAGACGTAGATGATCGCCCCGCCCGGATACCCCAGGATGCGGTAATCCTGGATCGATCCGCCTTCCTCATGTTCGTCGTCTGGCTCATTCTCAGATATGACCTGCGGTGAATCCCATCCTGCCTGGATGGCCGCTGCGACCGCATCCATCAAATGATCTACATCCATCGGAGCTGGATCCCCGCTGGATATCGTGATCTTTCCGAGGTGTGGCATGGCGCCTCCCTGTCTGTCGAAAACTTCCAGGATGCAGAGAATTCAGCCCGTCATGTGGCTCATTCAGTGCCTATCGCTTATACCATCCAACCCCTCGAATGAGGTTGCGAGTGCCAAATTTACCCGTGCAGCTCAAGGCCCGATGCTGCCCGGGGGCAGCAAGTGCCTTGAGGCGGCAACTAGTGGTGCAGTGGCGCGAACTTCCCTGCCCGTGTCCGTGTTTACCGTTATGGTCGTGGTCATGCTCAGCGCATACAGCCAGAACAGCGTGCTGCTGTCAATGATGGAAAGCCTGGTTGGGGACAGCGTTGACCTGGAGCCCGCCAGGAAGGCGTTTGAGTCGACCAAGGGTGACTTCACGGCGAAGTTCACCGCTGCGGTACAGGCACGGTTTGCTCAGCTGGTCGAACCAGAGCTGTTCATTGACGTGCCCGAGCGCCCCGAGGAACTTCGCAAAGATGATCTGGACGCACTGGTGCGGCCGGCCGCCGACGGCTTCCTTCGCTCATATCCGACCAAGGACGAACTGCTGCGCCAGGCGGACCGGATCCGTCGGCGGCAGGAGCGGCGCCCACCATGGATCCCACGCCTGGACCGACACGGCAAACCCATTCGGGAACCACAAACTGACTCGTCCGACGCTGAGGCTCTTCCCGGGCGGCCTCTGACGGTCACTGCCCTTGCCGAACTCGGGGAGGTGACAGTCCTTCTGCCCGCTGCTGACTGGGAGCGGCCGGAGCTGGCCATGATGCCTGGCGGGATCGGGGAATGGGAAGCGGCTCTGTACACGGTCCTGGGTGTCACCAGCGAGCAAGGGCCCGCTGCGACTGTTGCGATCGACGCGCAGGCCAACGAGGCGCTGATTCCTGAGGGTGTGCGCTGGTGGTCGACCGAACCGGCACAGCCGCTGCCGGCAGCGCAGGATCCAGGAGTAGCAAGCGAGCTGCTGGCCACCTCGACGAGCCTTGGCGGGCTGTCAGTCACCGACAACACGCACCAAGACATCGAGACGCTGGCCATCGCTCTCGGGTCCGCGGGCGACTGGCGATACAGCGCCCGTTGGCTGCTTGACGCATGGGACTCCAGCATGGATGTGGGCACGCTTGCCACCGCCCGCGCGGCCATCGCCGGCTGGGCGGGGGAGGGCCGAAGTGGATTGATCGTGTACGTGTATGGCGGGGCCCTGCACGGCACCGAGGGTCTGATCGGCGTCCCCGGTCCACTGCACAGCTACTTGCTGTGCGTGAGCCGCTCTGCCGATGGTACGGACACAGTCGACACTGTGCGGCGAGCGATCCTCTCGTGTCCAGGGGAGCACTGGTGCCACCGTGGCGGCTGTCCCATGGCCGAGTTCCCGGAAGCGGACGCGCTGCTCGCATCGATCGTCGCCATCGGCGACGTCACCGGTGTGGCCGACCAGGACAAGGGCTGGGCCGGGGAGACCTACCAGCAGTTGTATGGCACTCGCGGCGTCGATGATTACTCGGAACTCGTTTTGGACTGCCTGGAGGCGGAGCTATCGGGCGACGGCTGGGTTGAGTTGGAGCGAGCGACGTGGGAAGGCGGCATGGAGCAGTCGCTGCTGCGCCGAGGCGCACACTGCTTGGCCGCCTCCTACGATCCGATCACCCGCCAGCTCCAATTGGCCGATGGCAAGCCCCATCTCGATGGCATACTCGATCTCCTGGCCGACGATGGTGTGCTTACCGGCGATGACGACCGCGCGACTGTCGACACCAGCGAGCAGGCAATCCAGCAGTGGGGCACGGATATCCTGACCATTGCGGAAGATTATTTGCGCGGCCTCATCAACGAGTTACGGCAATTGTCTGCCCCGATCCAGGGCGCTTTACTCGGACTGCATCCTCATGCAGACGGAACACTTAGCGCTCCGGAATCGACAGCACTCGCAAAAGAACAACTCACAGTCCTGGTCCGCACTGCCGGGCTGTTTATCGGCGAATGATCTCGATGGATTTCGAGTTCTAGACTTGTTCGGCCGTGTCTACACGTCGGCGGATTTCGAAAGTTCCAAGTCTCGACCCTCTTAGGCCAGACGTCGCCCGGTTATTGCGATCAGCGAGATCAAGACCAACTGCCTCGTGCCCATTCAATCTCATCCGCAATAATTTAAAGGGGCGCCGCCGTTCTCATTGGGGCAGGGAGAACGGTGACTGGAGCTGGAGCAGACCTCTACGTAAAGGGAAAACTTCATCTTCACTTCAGTCGTTCAGTGC
Source organism: Streptosporangium nanhuense (assembly GCF_059358815.1). Classification (NCBI taxonomy): domain Bacteria; kingdom Bacillati; phylum Actinomycetota; class Actinomycetes; order Streptosporangiales; family Streptosporangiaceae; genus Streptosporangium; species Streptosporangium nanhuense. The sequence continues at coordinate 219,986 of NZ_JCADBG010000013.1, read as the reverse complement.
GCGATTGTAGCGGAGCGATATATTCCCGCGCATTCTCGTATGCTTTCCACGCTGCTCTAAGGTAATCCAGTCCTTGGTCGTCCAGTTAGATGTATTGCGTGAGACCTTAAGAGACATTCCAAATTTTTCGTCCAGCAACTCTCTGCAGACTTCTGGCGCTGTTCTGCCGTTAATCCACTCAAGCTGCAAAAGCACTCCATGCCTCATTCCGCCATTGTCCCATACATCAATCCATCTAGGCTTCTTGTCGCCTCTCAGTTCCGGATAGAAGACATGTACTCTACGCATAATTCCGCTACAGAGGCGAGAACTACCTATACGATCGTCACGAAAGAACTCGATAGTCTCAGTTTCATGCTTCGTCACTAAATCCGGCGACTCTCTATGAACGTAGTAGGGACTTTGGAGAAGTTCCTCCGCGATCCTCAGTGCCTTGCGCCATTGTGATCGCATGATCGTCTCACGAGCACCGCGAAGACATATATATGAGTTGCCGCCAGGGCGGTAGAGGCTCATATGTCGCTCATGAATCTCAAATCTTAAACCCGGTATGCCAATTATATTGTCATCGTCTGCCGATTGAGCGTTAGGGATGATTGCGGATAAAACTCCCGGGAGATCCTCCCTAGTTACAGCTACAGTTAGACGCTCAGCTTCCGGCTGCACGTACGATATGAGGGCCAAATTGCTACGACTCGACTTTGGCGCGTCGTTCGTGAAAATGCTGGTCGACAGCGTTCTGTGCATGGCAAGCAAGAAATCTGTTTCCAGAATTTCTTGATCGAGGGAATTTGCATACGGTATTGGAATAGTGCGTGAGGAGCTTCCTTCGAGGGACTGAAGCGCCGCGCGAAACGGCTCCCCTGTGTATGCGGCTCGCTTCCGCGCCATGTCGTGGATGTGGAAGTGCTTCATCGTCGTGGCGGTTTTCCCTGTGAGCAGCGGTCCAGAATATCTGCGCTCCACCCCTGGAGGAGATTGATGATCGCCTTGAGGTCATTCCTCCGGCTCCCTATGAAAGGGAGAATTGCGAGAGCGGGAAGCATCGGCAGGATAATCAGAACAAGGGGAATGTGGGCGAAAACAGCAACAGCTGTACGTGCCCACGCCACTGCAAGAATAGCCTGTGGCTGGAAAAGGTCAGGGAGCTGCGGATTGGCAACCATCGCACACCGATCAGGACTGCCCGGTCTCAGTCGCAATCAGGAACGACGGCCTACGTGGAGCAACTCATGTCGGTTGTGGGCCTGACCGCCAGTGAATGACCGGGAGCACTAGCACAGGCAGGTGACCGAATGCACCTGCCGAGATGCTACCGCAGGCGACTGGACGTCGTACGACATTCCCAGAAGCGACGCCGCAATCCTGTCCACGACCTTCCGCTTTTCAGTCGGACCAATCAACCTGGTGGGGTGGCGGAGACCGTGGTCAGAGAGTGGTGGACGGTAGCCGAAGTGAGTCCGCGTGTGGGGACGTTGCTGTCAGCGCTGCTGTCACCCGCATAAGCGCTGGCATGCCATCCTGCATACCTTCGACGCCACCGGCCGCCACCTCGACTCCCACGTCGAGTGCACCGGGACCGATGACGATCACTGGGCCGCCGTCACCACCGCACGCGACCGGTTGAACGGATGGCTCAGCGAACTTCCCGGCCTCCGCTTCGGTGACATCGCCATCCGGCCCTTCCGCCATAACGTCGACGGAGTGCTGTTTGGCCTCGTCATCGAGACCTTCGAAGACACGGAACTCTACCGAACGGCGAGAGGAAACCGATTCGTGCGAGCGAGTGCCCAGCTCTTGGGAGGCTTGGGACTACGAGGCCTCAACTAGGCTACACACGTTCGCTTCTCGCCAGTGTCCCGTCAATACACCGGATATCGTCGGGGCATGGCTGATGCGCTACCGCTCCGTATTTTTCTGGCCTCGCCCGGCGATCTCCCGGACGAGCGGGCAAGTGTTCGCGCCTGTGTCGACGAGCACAACGCTCGTTGCAGAGGCGAGAGCAACGTGACCTACGAAATCGTCGGCTGGGAACGCGCACGAGGAACTGCTCGGCGACCGCAGGAGGCAATCAATGAACTCATCGGGGAGAGCCACTTCCTGGTCGCGTTGTTCAAGGGATCTTGGGGTAGCGAGTCGGGCGGTCCATGGGGATACACGTCCGGTAGCGAAGAGGAACTGTTCACGGGCCTGCTTGAGCTCGGCCGCACCGAGCAGCCGATGCGGGATGTGTGGGTAGCCTTCCTCGATCATCCTGCGCCCGCCGAGCGGATCGTGAAGCTCCGAGAGCAGATGTCCCGGCACCACGCGATGATGTACGAGTCCATTGCGGACATGCGCGACCTCAAGACGAAGCTAACTGAGCGTCTTGAGGCGTGGAAAGCTCTGGCCGGATCAAAGGTTCCTAGGCACGTCGACCTGCTGCCGTCATCAGGAAAAGACGTCTTGCGGGCTGCGAACCTGCGCCTGCGCGGTGAGAAGTTAATCGACCTCGGTCAGGCTGAGGCGGGACGGGCAAACCTCCGAGAGGCAGCCGCGATGGGCGGTCCGGCCGAACATTTGGCCTACGCCCGGTCCCTGGCTCGTTACGGTGAACTCGACGAGGCTTACGCCGCGACGCAGCGCGCCATCGAACACTTCATCAGTACAGCCTCGCACCTGCACTCACCACTCGCAGCCGAAGCCTTCGCTGCCCAGGCTGGGGTGCTGCGCAGGCAGGGACGCGACGTCGATGCAATAGGACGGCTCGACCAGGCATTGACTCTTCTCAACGAGAATGACGCCTATGCACAGAAAGTCCGCTGTCGGATCCTTGACGACCTCGGCCTTGCGCACCAGCGAATCGGCGACCTGGAGCCAGCTCGGCGCGCCTTCCAAAAGGCTCTCGATTCAAGGCGCAGCTTGGAAGACCATCTGGACGTGTGTCAGTCTCTCGTTAATCTGGCAAGGCTTGAGGTTGGCGTGGGGGACTTAGAGACCGCGGCTTCCCATGCGGACGAAGTGGTCTCAACTCTACGTGGCACACCACCGTCGGCACTACATGCCAATGCCGAGGTGTTGGCCGCGCAGGTGCGCCTCCGCCAAGGCCGGCCTGACGAGGGCCTGCCATATGCCGAGCGCGCTTTGTCTTTAAACCGGCAGATCGCAAGCAGGCGGGGAGAGGCCATCTCCCTGCTCCTGCTTGCGCAGTGCTGCCGCGCGGCCGGTATGGAACGCAAAGCGGGAGAGCACGCGCGCGCCTGTCTTGAAGTGAACAGGGCGATGGGAAATAAGGCGGGCGAGCAGCGAGCCCAGTGGCTTCTCGATCAGCTGGACGAGTGACTGAGCGTTGGTTTCACCCGGTCAGCTGGTCACGATGGCGCCATCAGCGTCAACCTGGACGTAGTCGAGGCAGGGCCACAGCAGAGCCGTGAGACGACCATCACCGGACCCACAGCCGGTATCCAGCTGCGCCGAGTTAGGACCAATCCTTGGAAGCTGGCCGACTGTAACGTGCGCACTCACCCGGAACTTGCGCGTCGAGGCTGACGGAGGGGTGTGTTGGGCGATGAAGTCATTCAACTCGTAGGTTTCGGGCATACGCCGCATCCCGTCTAAATGCTCGCTTGGGAACCTAGCGCGAAAGTCACTGAGTACGTCGGGTCCAACTTTCGCACCGACGTACGATCGAATGGTCATCGCCCCGCCCATTTTGAGAAAGGCCGTCAAGTCTTCGGTGTCCAACGCGTCGAGCAACGCTGCCTCGTGGTTCCCCCTGAGGAGGGTCGCGCGTCCGGATCCGGAATACGTAAGAAGCTCTTCCATCACCTCGGCAGACTGTGCCCCCTTGTTGATGTAGTCACCAAGAAAAATCGCGTGCGGTCCACCTCGCGCAGCGAGGACTTCACATAGTCCCCGGAGAGCACTCAGATTTCCGTGGATGTCGCCTACAAATGCGATCTCGGCACTCACAACAGGATCTTCTCCACCTCGGCGTAGTCGGAGGTCTTGCCGGTAACACCCAGGGCCATGAACGCCATCGAGAGGATGTCACTGGGACGTCCCCATTCATTGACGACTGTAGCCTCAAGGGAACCATGTTCGCTGGGCGGGAACTCGCCGATTATCCTGCGCAGCCGGGACAGGCATTGCTCAAGGTCCGATGTAGTCGCCTCACCTGGCTGCCGTGAGGCCAGGAGGCTGGTCAGGCAAGGATCTTCATGCCGAACGGCCAGCTCCCGCACCGAGAAGCAGGGAGCACCGTCAGCGATGGCCTGCGCGTATAAGCAGCTGCGCAGCAGGTACCGGGCCTGACGCAAAAGGCCGGGGAGGTACTTCGGCAAGTCTCGCTCCAAGCTCGTGAACAGCTCAGACAGGCTCCGAGCGCGGGCAAGGAGTCGCTTAGTGTCGACCTCAGCCATGTCCTCCACAGCGCGGGTTAGATAGCCATGTCTGTCCCAAACAATCTTGGCGTCACGCTTGAGGTGAGCCCCAAAAAGAGTACCGATGCCAGTCGAGAGCTGTTTTCGGGTGTAGTAACTCACGTGTACGTAACCGGCGTCAGTGCTGGGTCGCTGAGTTGTCACCAGGGCCAGCACATCTAGGTCCGAATCGGGGCCGGCGTCTTGGCGGGCCTGACTCCCGTAGATCAACAATCCCTCAGTATCCGCAGGTAGTTCAGGGAAGTCCTCCAAAACCCTGGCCGGAACGTTCATCCCCAGCAGGGCACTAACCACATCATCACGGATCACGTTCCCCCAATTCCTGCGACCTGCCCGCTCTTGAGACAGACAACGACTAGCACCCTACGCGTGTCGGCCCCGATGAGGTGGCAGTGTGATCGCTTATCAAGGTAGCTATCCGGTGGTAAGGGGACTCGTACCGCAGGACTGCCAGGCCCGAGGAACGGAAGCCCCGCGGCAGCCCGGCCCCGCTATTCAGGCTGAGCAATCGCCCTGCTCCGCTGATCTAGACCGTAGTCAGCCGCGTGTCGACGGTGGCGCGAATGTGTCAGCGTGGGGGAACGTTACTGTCACCTGAGCCATAGGCATCCGATGACAAGACCCTACGATGGGGCCTCGCTGGCGATCGACACAACCAAAAGCAGAAGCTCCAAAGCAGGATCGCGAACTCTCATACGTCCTACCTTTACTCGCTTGCTAGATCGTCACGCACTGCCCGCAGTTTGTCAGCGAGCGCTTCCGTCTCGCTGATAGGCAACTCGGGCACGTCACCCCACTCGGTTCGCCCGCCGGGCAGTGTGCCAGCCACATGGAAGTGAACATGGCCGATCGACTGCCCCGCAGGCACTCCGTTGTTCTGCCAGACTGCAATGCCTGGCCGTCTTTCGGCGCGGTCGATCACGCGAGCCGCCTCACGCACGGCGATCATCACAGCACCTGCCTCCTCGTCACTCAAATCGAGGATGGTCTCGACATGGCGGACGGGGATGACGAGCAAGTGGGCCACACCGCGCTGTTCCCGTGTAATCAACATGGCCGTGACCTCATCGCGAGCCAAGATGGTGTACGGGCGTGTGCCATTGAGGTAAGCGCAGAAAGCACAAGAACCATCGTCTGGGAGCTGAATTGAATCCGCTATCACGACGCCCTCAGCGACATAAGGAAGGCTTGGATCTCCAAGCGGTCGAGTCGGTCGTACTGCTCTGATTGTACAACGATCTTTAGCTCATCGCATACTCGCTCCCGGCGAGAGGCGAACACGAATGACAAGATGATGAACCGGACCGAATCCTGGGCGGGCAGAATTTGCGACAGTCTCGCTAGTCCGCCACCAAGAACCGGGACAGCAACCGTACCGCCATTCGCGCGATCGGCGACCTCGCGCCAGAGCTGATCGAGACCTCGCCAGAGATTCTCAATTGAGCTTCGAGCAACGTTCTTCGCATCCATCTCCGAGTACGCGACGCAGAAGAAGCTCCGAGTGGCCTGCTCCAGTACCGCCACCGTTCCCACTTCGTAAACCTTCGTCTTTCCCGGTTTCGTGATCGTGCCCACCGGGACTTTATCACTAAGCGCCTGATCTAGCTCACCATCCAGGCGCTTCACGTCTCCGCCGTAAATCTTGTCAACGAACTGGGCCTGGAGGCTCGTCCGAGCGATGATTCGCGGCATCTCCGTATCGAAGGTTGTCTGCATACCGATCACCAGGTGATCCGCATCCTGCTCAAGGATGTCTCCCCGGACTAAGCTTATTTTCACATTCGGCGCCTCGTACTGCTGCTCAATCGGCCGAGGCCAAGACCTGACGGCAGCATAAATCAGTGCAATTACGACCGTTATGACGGTCATCCATGTCCCGACACCTTCAGCCACGTCAGGAAAGAAGACATCGTAGAGGCCAGCGAGCACCGCTATAAGACCAACTGCCGACAGAGCGTGGACCGCGAAGTGTTGCCAGAAGCGCTGACCCTTTAGGTCATTAAGCAGTGCCCTGCTCATAGGCTGAGCTGTTCGTAGACGCTTGGCTTGTACTGGTAGCACCCCGTATTGGAGCTGCGGGCGTACGCCTCGGCGTAGTTGTCCAAAGCGTACTTGATGATCGCCGGCTGGAACGACACTGACATGGTGTAGTAGTCGACGTCCAATAGCGGTTTGGGAATGAAATTCCGATTAACTGTCCGACCACCATCAAGGTTGGCGATCACTACCGGCAGGTCAAGGTTAACTATCGCCTCGATCTCATATGCCAAGAATGAATAGCCGTCTCCGCCTTTTTTCTTGGCGTTAGCGCTGCCGAGCAATACGAACTGCTTGGCGTTTTTCATCCGCTCTCGCAGATTACGCTTAATCGTCTCTCGACTACTGGTGTCGCGCGAGATGTACAGGTCATGCGCATCATAGAAGTTGAAATCGATGTTCTTATTTTCACGCCAGGCTTCCATTAGCCTATAGGACCTAATGTCTTCGCTGGCGAAGGCTACATACGTTTTGTTGCGGTAACTCACAGGGGGACCTCGCTGCTCTATGTTTTATATATTAGCATCAGCAATAGACCGGTCACTAGATGATTCTAACCCTCCGCACCGTGAAGGAATCTTTGTTCCCATTAATACCGACTTGGGAAGCTTGGGGGTTTCGCCGGATTTGACCGCTTTTAGCGGCTAGGTCTCGAAGAAATATATCCAAAAGGAAGCGTTCCAGTGACACAGACGGCATCGGCAAGGCGGGGGGCGGACAAGTTGCCAGGCACGGGAGTCAGCGTGGGCCCTTGGTAGAGCAGTCCTCAGCTCTCATGCTCAGTGGCAAGCTGATCCGGAGCGCAGGGCCGCCAGGCCCGAGCACCGGAAGCGGCGCGGCAGCCGGTTCTCGCTTTTCAGTCGGAACAAGTCAGGTTAGGCAGGGCTCTTCCCCGTAGCGCTCTGTCGAAGGCTTGGGTCGTCATAGGGGGGTTGACAACTGCCCTTGGATGCACTGGATTGCCCCCTTTAATTGCTATTGCCGGTGAGACTCGCGAGCCGGGGAGAGTTCCACGCATGCTGATGGCAAGGCCAACACGGAAGGGCTGCAGCGATCGATCACCCCGCCCCTCACAGCGAAGATCGAAATGACAAATCGTGCCTGTCTTAATTCGTCACGTCTGACGGCATCAGGGCGCGCAGGGCGGTGCGTGCCCGGACCGGCCGAAGAGCCGCAGCCGGGCACGCGTGCCGACCGGCGCGCCTCGGCGGGCCGCGGAGCGGGCCGCCTTTAAAGACGAACAGATAAGTTTCTTTCGATCTTGGGCAGACTGCCTGTCAGCGGCTTCGGCCTGCGGGCTCGGCGCTGGTCCAGACGTGTTCGAAGCTGGTCAGGTAGGTCGTTGCGGTGCTGTTGGCTTCGGTGTGGGTTAGGTAGATGACGGGTGCTTCGGGGGCTCGGGTGCCGTAGGCGTGCAGGTTGATCAGGAGTTCGTTGTCGGCGCGGTAGATGGAGTTGTAGAGCACCGTGCGGTGTAGCCGGAGTTCGACTCCCTCGACGTCTTGGAGTGGCCGGTAGAGGGCGTGGGCGTTTTTGACCCTGCTGGCCATGACGTCGCCGCCGATGCCTTCCTCGGTGCCGCGGGTTGTCACGTGCGGGCTGTTGGGGTCGCCGAGCAGGATGCGTACGCGTACCCCAGCGTGTGCTCGGTCGGTGAGGATGCGCAGGAGTCCGGAGTCTTCGGCGAGGAACAGGCCGCTGTAGACGAGGATGTCGATGTTGGCGGTGGCGGACGCGAAGAACGTGCGCCATGTGTCCGCCGGCACTGCCCATCGGTGGGGATAGACGGCTTTGAGTTCATGGGTGAGCCCTGAGCGTTGGCGGATGCTGTCGGGCCACAGGTCGTTCTCGTCGACTTCGAGGAGGTCGGCGACGGCCAGGCGGTGGCGGGGGTGGGGGATGCGGCCGGCCAGCCAGCGGGTGACGGTTTTGGGGTCGACGGTCAGGTGGGTGGCGACGTCGAGGGGTTGGAGCCGCGCGCGGATGAGGGCGTGGCGCAGGTTCTCGTTCATGGGTGGCACCTCCCGTGGCACGGTCAGTGCCTGCGACGTTAACATAAGACGTCCCTAGACGTCCCTAAGTTGCGGTGTCGATCTCCGCCCCCCGAAGACGAAGCTCGTCGGCACGGGCTCCCACCCAAGGGACTACGCCCGCCACGCTGACAGGAGCACATCCATGACCACCGCACGAGAAAGACAGCGCGCCCACCAGCAGGAGTTGCTGACCCTGCTGCGCGAGCAACTGTCCTCGCTGGAGATCACCACCGTCTTGATCGTCGACAACAGCGGACAGCCCTGCCTGGAGGTCGTCGACTGGCATTTCCGGACCCGGCGGGTCTATGTCCAGACGGCGTTTCACTGGTTCTACTGGGGCGACCAGCTCGACGAGCGGACCTCTTCGCTGCGTCTGGCGAGTGCGGCCAAGCGGATCTCCACCGCGGCCCGGGAGGGCTGGCGCCAGGGTGAGCAGGAGCCGCTGACCGTGGATCTGGACAAGATCGCCGACGCGTACCGCGCCTGACTCGATGATCTCTGAGACGAGCAGGTGGCTGACCGGCGGGCTGGTCTATCCCCAGATCGCCGACCGGCTCCGCGAAAAGATCACTTCCGGCGAGTATCCGGTCGGCGGCACTCTGCCGTCCGAGGCTGCCCTTGTCGCGGAGTTCCACGTGGCCCGCACGACCGTCCGTCGCAGCCTGGCCATGCTGGAGAGCGAAGGGCTGATCGTCACGATGCCCGGCAAGGGGCGCGTGGTGAAGGAGGAGGGGCATCAGGTTGGCGCGGCGGCTTACCGGTATCAGGTGATCGCTGGGGATCTGCGGACACAGATCCGCGGGGGCGTCCTGGCCGTCGGGGCGGCGTTGCCGAGTGAGAACGCGCTCCGGCGCCAATACGCGGCCTCGCGCAACACAGTGCGCCATGCCCTTGGTGAGCTGGAGCGCGAGGGGTTGATCGTGACCGCGCATGGCAAGGGCCGGTTTGTCCGTTCTCTCCCGGACTGAGACGTCCTGGGACGTCTCGGCTCGCGTACTGGATTCGCCTCGGGGGACGGCGTCTATCGTGAACCGCATGGGACAAGCTGAGTGGGCACGTGACCTGGCCAAAGAGCTGCTGGAGCAGCCGTTGCCGCGCCGGTGGGCGCACACGCAGGGGGTGGCCGCGCGTGCCGAGTCGCTGGCGCCGATCCTCGGTCAGGAGTCCGACCTGCTGACCGCTTCGGCCTGGTTGCATGACATCGGGTACGCGCCGCCGCTGGTCGACACCGGGTTCCATCCGCTCGACGGTGCCCGTTACCTGCGCGAGGTGCATCAGGCCGATGACAAGCTCGTCCGGCTGGTGGCGCATCACTCGTGCGCGGTCTATGAGGCCACCGAGCGCGGCCTGCTGGACGTGCTGAACGAGGAGTTCGACCGGGAGCGTCCGGAGCTGGTGGAGGCGCTGACCTACTGCGACATGACCACCAGCCCGGACGGGCTTCCCCTGGAGGTCGATGTTCGGCTGGCGGAGATCCATTCCCGGTACGGTCCCGAGCATCTGGTGAGCCGGTCGATCGCCAACGCGACGCCGTGCATCACCTCGGCGGTGCGGGCGGTCCAGGTCGCGCTAGCCGATGTACGGCCCGGTGGTGCCGGCTAGGTAGTGGCCGATTCGCAGACGCATCGAGCGGTCCATGGTCAGCGAGTCGACCTGGCCGCGCGGCACCCACCGCACTTCGCGGGACTCGTCACTCGGCGTTGGCTCGCCGGAGAGCGGGCGGCCGGTGAGGACGATGGAGAACTCCTGTCGGGCTTCGCCGTCGCTGGTGTAGAGGATGACGTGCCTGGGATCGGTGTAGGTGCCGACGATGCCGGTGATCTCGCACGTGATGCCGGTCTCCTCCAGCGTCTCGCGGATGGCCGCGGCTGGGAGGGACTCACCGAGGTCGATGGCTCCGCCGGGGACGGCCCAGTTGTCGTTGTCGGTGCGGCGGATCATCAGGATGTCCCCGGCGTCGTTGGTGACGACGACGTTGACCGAGGGGACCAAGCTGTTGGGCGCGGGCGCGGAGGGGTCGTCGTAGAAGTCGATCCGGCGGGCCATGGGTCAGGACTCTACCGGCCTCGCTCCGGCCCAGACGGCTTCGAAGCTGTCGAGATAGGTCGACACCATGCCGCCGCCCACCACCTTGCGCAGGTGCAGGACGGGTGCGTCTCCGGCGGGCATGCCGTACAGGTGGGTGTTGGCCAGCAGCTGGTCATCACCGCGGTAGATGGAGTTGTACAACACCGTGCGATGCAGCCGAATCTCCACCCCTTCGACCTGACGCAGCGGCCGGTACAGCACCAGCGACATCCTGATCTGCGCGGCCATGCCGTCGCCGATGCCCTCGTCCGCGCCGCGTTGGGCGACCTCGGGTGAGTCGGGGTCGCCGAGCAGGATGCGTACCCGTACGCCCGCCTTGGCCTTGTCGGCGAACAGGCGCATGAGGCCGGTGTCCTGGGAGATGAAGGTGCCGCTGTAGACCAGCACGCCGATCTCTTCTCTGGCGGCGGAGAACAGACGTCCCCAGGCGTCCCGAGGTACGGCCCAGCGGTGCGGGTAGACGGTGACGATCTCAGTCTCCGAAACCGCGGCGGCCTGTTTGGGCGTCAGAGCGTTGGGCCACAGGTAGGCCTCTTCGGCGTCGAGGTACTTGGCGACGGCGAAGCGGTGTTTGCGATAAGGGGTGCGGCTTTGGGTGATCCACCGCTCCACGGTCTTGGCGTCCACCTCGATAGCCTCGGCCAGTTCGGCGATCGTCGTTCCCCGCTCCAGCAGTGCCGTGCGCAATCGCTCGTTCGCCATCTCACCTGCCCGTAAGAAGGGACGTCCAGGGACGTGGCAATCGTAGACCGGACGTCCTGAACATGTCCCATCCTGTAGTGATCTCGTCCTACCTCTCTGTCGCACTCTCGATATCGCAAGGCAGCAACAGCAGCGATCGAGAGGAGAGACACAGTGATCAACGACATTCGGCCGATCGACGAGAGGCCCGCCTGCGTGTGTGGCGCGGCCCTGGAGGAGGGGCGGATCGCCTGCCGCAAGTGCCTGGCCCGGGACCGGTGGATCCGGCGTCAGGGGCAGGCGGCCAAGCGCCGGACGAGTAAGCGGCGCGGGCAGAGCAGGCGCCCGGCCGGCCGTCCGCGCACTCTCGCCGAGGTGGGGGTGAGCTGGACGTGACCACGATCCCGTTGATCATCGGCCTCGTCCTCGGGGCGGCCGTAGTGGTCGGCTACGTGCTCGTCATGGTCGGCATGCGCCAGGAGGACCGGCGGATGTCCTTGGGGGGCGTTCCTCCGACCCGGGCGGCGGGCCTGGCTCGGCGGGTCACCGGCTGCCACGTGCGCGGATGAGCGGCGAACTACTCGCGCTCGGCCAACTTCGACTCCACCCGTTCCAGGCGCTGCGACAGATCCCGCAGCGTGGCCCGCATCTCGGCCAACTCCTCCGCAGCCGGCGGCAAAGCCGGGGCGGCGTCGTCGCGGACGAAGACGCCCTTGCCCTGCTGGCCGATGACCAGCCCTTCGTTGCGTAGCACCCCGACGGCGAGTTTCACCACGCTCAATGACGCCTCGTACGTTGTGGCGAGCTGGGTCGTGGACGGTAGCGGATTTCCGGGTGCCAAGGTGCCGCGCCGGATCTGCTCGCGCAGGTCGTCGGCGATCTGCAGATAGCCGGGTCGCCCGGTGTTCTTGACCATCGCCCCTCTTCTGTCGCGAGTGCTCCCTAGTTCAGCACAAAGGCGCGACCAAGCCAACCACGCGACCATTGACACCCATGCCAACTAGGCTGACTATGTTGTCCTAGCCAAATAAGGAGGTACATCCATGCGCAACATCCCGATCCCCGTCGATGTCCACCGGCTCCGCTTCACCTGCGTCAAGGCCGCCCGTCCCCGCGTGGTCGACCAGGACACCGGCAAGATCAAGACCGACAAGGAAGGCAACAAGATCTACGAGTCCGTCCTGCTCGCCGAAGACGAGTTGGGCCGAATCGAACTGGTCAAGGTCGGAACCTCCGGACAACCCCCGATCGCCCCCGGCCAGGACGTCGTACCGACCGCGATGGTCGGCTACGTCTGGGAGATCCCGCAGAACGGCGCCTCGCGATGGGGCATCAGCTACAAGGCCACCTCCATCGTCCCCGTCTCCGGCATCCCCGCGGGAGAGCAGGGTGCCTGACTCCCTGAGGCTCGCCCTCATCGTCCTGGCCTGCATCACGGTCACTCTGTGGGCGTGGCGGCGCTTTCATCGCCGGTCGTTCTGGCTGATCGCCGCCTACCCGCTCACCGCGCTCAGCGTCCGCGCCACCTGGCGCAAAGTGGCACTGGGGTGCGGGCTGACGAAGAAGCGGGCGCGCTGGGCCTTCACCCTCACCCCCGGCGCCCTCGTCTCCACCGGCACCGTCAAGGTACGGCGCCGCTTCCGACGGGTCGCCGTCGACACCAAACCCTGGATGTGGCTGCCCATGCCCACCCGGCACGGCTGGCGCGCCACCCTGCACCTGCTGGAAGGCCAGATCCCCGATGACTACGCCCAGGCCGCCGAACGCCTCGCCCACTCCTGGGGCGTGCACGCCGTCCGCGTCTCCTCACCCCGCCCCGGACGCCTCGTCATCAACACCACCATCCGCGACCCCCTCGTCCAGGTCGACCGGCTGCCGCCCTCCACCGACCTGCTCAAGGTCACCGTGGGACGGCTGGAGACCGGCAAACCCTGGGTGATCGACTTCCGGACCGTGCCGCACTGGATCAACGCCGGAGCCACCCAGTCCGGCAAGTCCAACCTCGCCAATGCCCTGCTCGTCGGCCTGGCCCCGCAGCCGGTCGCCCTGGTCGGCTTCGACCTCAAGGGCGGCGTGGAGTTCACCCCCTACGCCGAACGCCTGTCCGCGCTGGCCACCGAGCGCGCCGAATGCGCCCGGCTGCTGGCCGACCTGATCGGCATGATGATCGACCGGATGGGCCTGTGCCGGATGACCGGCGCCCGCAACATCTGGCAACTCCCCGCAGCGGTCCGCCCGGTTCCGGTCGTGGTGCTCGTCGACGAGCTGGCCGAGCTGTACCTGATGGCCGACAAGTCCGAGAAGGACGACATCGCCAGGACCTCCACCGCGCTGCTGCGCATCGGACAGCTCGGCCGCGCGTTCGGGATCTACCTGTTCTGCTCCGGCCAGCGCATCGGCTCCGACCTCGGCCCCGGCGTCACCGCACTGCGCGCCCAGTGCTCGGGACGCATCTGCCACCGGGTCAACGACCCCGAAACCGCGACCATGACCCTCGGCGACCTCGACCCGGCCGCCCTGGTCTCCGCTCGCGCGATCCCCGCCCAAACCCCCGGCGTCGCGATCGTCGCCTCCCAGGACGGCCAGTGGTATCGGGCGCGCTCCTTTTACGTCGCCGAGAACACCGCCGAACACGCCGCCAAGGCCTACGCGCACCTGACCCCGTCCTGGGACGACCTCACCGCCGCCCAACCGGTCGACGTCCCCGCCTAACACCCCGTACCCCCTGACTTCTGAAGGGAGGAACCATGACGCGAAACCTGCTCGCCGCACTGCTCGACTCCGGACCGGTGATCGTCCTGGCCGCGATCGCCGGGGCCGGCTCGTTCACCCACATCCGCGACACCGCCACCGAACACGGACAGAGCGGCTGGATGGCCTGGGCCGTCGCCGTGTGCGTCGACCTCACCTGTGTCATGGCCGCCCGTGAACGCCAGCGCGACAAGAAGACCGGACGCGTCCGGGACGGCCTGGCCTCCTGGCCCACCCTCGTCCTCATCCTCGGCATTGTCCTGTCCCTGTCCGCCAACCTCCACCAAGCCGAAGCCTCCACCTGGGGCTGGATCACCGCCGCCACCCCCGCAGGCGCATTCCTGATCGCCGTCTCCATGCTCGAACGCCGCGCTTCTGGCCCTCGTCCCGAACCGTCCCCGGCCCCGTCCTCCGAGCCGACCCCGGTGCCCGCGCTCGTCCCCGCCACCCAGGACGGCAAGGACGACCAGGACCAAGCCGCGGACGGTCCGTCCTCGGAACTCGTCGACTACGCCCGTCGGGTGGCGGCCGAGTACCAGAACGCCCAGGGCAAGCCGATCAGCCGTGACACCCTGCGCGCCCGCCTGGGCGTGTCCAACCAACTCGCCTCCGACCTGCTGCGCACCCTGCGCACCACCTCCGAAACCGCCTGAACCGAAAGGAGAACCATCGTGACCACCACCGACAAGCACACCGCAATGATCACCGGCCTGCGGGAACTGGCCACCTTTCTGGAGGCCAACCCCGAGCTCCCCATTCCTTACGAGGTGAGCGCTCTGTGCTTCCCCGCGCGGGGAACCGACGCTGAGATGACCGCCGAGGTCGACCGGATCGCCACCCTCCTGGGCGCCGAAGTCGACGCCGAGGACGCCTCCTACGGCCACTACCGCACCGGCATCAGCTTCGGCCCGGTCCGCTACGGAGCGCTCGCCGTCCTCGCCCACCGGCGCGCCCGGTACGACGCCGAGACCAGCTACATCGGCTGCGTCGAACCCGACTCTGCCCATGCCGCCTGACACCCCACCGACCACCCAGCACAACGGCGAGCAGGAACCGCCCGCGCTGATCGCGCCCAAGCGGTGGCGGTGCTGCGACTGCGGCGCCACCGGCCTCGACAGCCACGGCATCACCTGCGAGTCCTGCGACGGTCTCGGCTTCTGCTGAAACCGTCGGCGCCCCCGGCCTGGCCGTACATCCGCCAAGACGCCTACCAGGTCGGGGGCCATCCCCCCTCACCCAACGAGTGAAAGGAGGAGACCATCTTGCCCACAACACGCCCCGACACGCACGCGATCGCAGGCATGATCACCCGCCTGAACGATCCGAAGTACCCCCGCTGGGCCGCCCGACTCCGCGCCACCGGCGGCTGTCGCCAGCCCATCCACATGCGGGGCCGCGTCCTGCACGTCGACCGCGCCACCGGCCGGCTCCTGCACCGCTACACCACCGCTACCGAACCCGAGGGCGTCCTACACCTGCCGTGCAAGACCCGCCGCGCCTCCCGCTGCCCGGCGTGCGCCGAGGTCTACCGCGCCGACACCTACCAACTCATCCGCGCGGGCCTGGTCGGTGGCAAGGGCGTCCCGGCCTCGGTCACCGCACACCCGTGCCTGTTCATCACCCTGACCGCTCCGTCATTCGGAGTCGTCCACACTCGGCGAGAGAAGAACGGCAAGACCCTGCCCTGCCACGCCCGCCGCGACGCGCAGACCTGCCCGCACGGGCGCGTCATGTCCTGCACCGCCCGACACGGCGCCGACGAGTCGTGCCTCGGTGAGCCGCTCTGCCCGGACTGCTACGAGTACACGGGATCGGTGCTGTTCAACGCCGTCTCCCCGAAGCTCTGGCAGCGCTTCACAGACGCCCTGCGACGACGCGTCGCTAAGACGGCTGGTCTCACGTTGCGGGAGCTCCGTGAGCGCCTGACGATCTCCTTCGCCAAAGTCGCCGAGTATCAGAAGCGCGGCGTCGTCCACTTCCACGCCGTCATCCGTCTCGACGGCCCTGACGGACCGGCCTCACCGCCCCCGGCCTGGGCGACGGCAGAGATGCTGACGCACGCCGTACAGCACGCCGTCCGAGCGGTGACCGTGACCGTTCCCGCGGCAGGCGACGAACCCGCGCGCACCCTGCGCTGGGGCCGACAGCTCGACGTCCGCCAGATCACCACGGACGGAGAACTCTCCGAACAGGCCGTGGCCGGCTACATCGCCAAGTACGCCACCAAAGCCGCCGAATGCGTCGGCACTCTCGACCGACGCATCAACCCCCTCGACGACCTGGCCGCCTTCAACCTCCGCGACCACCCTCGCCGCCTCATCGCCGAATGCCAGCGCCTGGGCGCCCTCGACGAGCTGGCCGACCTCCGCCTTGCCCACTGGTCCCACATGCTGGGCTTCCGCGGCCACTTCTCCACCCGCTCTCGCCACTACTCCACCACCATCGGCTCCATCCGCGACGAACGCCGCGACTTCGCCCGCACCGAAGAGACCACCACCGGACGCCTGCCCCTCTTCGACGAGGACACCGTCCTCGTGATCGCCAACTGGGAGTACGTGGGCAAGGGGCTCTCCGTCGGTGACGCGCTTCTCCTCGCGGCACTGACCGGCACGCCCTTACCTGTCTCGGCGGACGGCGGAGGTGGCCGATGAACGCCGATGACATGCTCACGGTCCCTGAGGTGATGGCCAAGCTCAAGGTCAGCCGGTGGACCCTCTACAAGCTCATCCGCTCCGGAGAACTCGGTTCCGTCATGGTCGGCGAGCGGTGCCGCCGCATCCCGGAATCCGCATTCAACGACTACGTGACCCGGCTCTGCGAGGAGGCCGCCTGATGGGCAAGCGCTCGAACGGTGAGGGCTCAGTCTTCCCATACAAGGACGGTTGGGCCGGCTACGTCTGGGTCGTCACCCCAGAAGGCAAGAAGACCCGGAAATGGGCCTACGGCAAGACCCGCGAGGAGACCCACGAGAAGTGGCTCAAGCTCCACGAGATGGCGAGCAAGGGGCCGGTGCCGACCAAGCACCCCACCCTTGCTGCGTACCTGACGCGCTGGCTCGCCGAGGTGGTCGAGCCCAACCTTGAGCCGACGACCTACGTGGCCTATGAGCCGCTGGTGCGGCTCTACATCGTTCCTGGCCTGGGCAAAAAGCGGCTCGACAAGCTCACGGTCCGCGAGGTGCAGACGTGGCTGAACGCGCTGGCCACCCTCTGCACCTGCTGTGACCAGAAGAAGGATCACCGGCGGGCGGAGGCCAAGCGGCGATGCTGCGCCATCGGAAAGTGCTGCAAGGGGTATCCGTCTCGGAGCACGATCGCGGGGATTCGCCGTGTTCTGCGTTCCGCGCTCGGCAACGCCATCCGGGAAGAGCTGATCTCCAAGAACGTCGCGGCGTTGACCACCCTGCCCAACCCGAGCAAGACCAAGAAGAAGCGTCAGCACGTGGCATGGGATGTCGATGAGGCGCGGAGGTTCCTTGAACACCTGCGGGCGGAGGATGACCCGCTCTACGCGGCCTACGTGCTGATCCTCGTTCTGGGCCTGCGGCGGGGCGAGGTGCTCGGGCTCGCCTGGGACTGCGTCGACCTCGGTGGAGAACAAGTGTGGATCTCTCGGCAGCTCAACCGCGTCAGGGGGAAACTCCTCCATCGCGAGACGACCAAGACCGACGACTCCACCGCATCGCTTCCGCTGCTCGGCCTGTGCATCACCGCGCTCAGACACCGCCAGCGAGCTCAGGAGGAGGCCCGTAAGGCGGCTGGGGCGAAGTGGAAGGACTCCGATCTCGTCTTCACCACGAGGAACGGCACACCGATCGAGCCGCGCAACTTCAACCGATCTTTCGAGGTTCAGTGCCGCAAGGCGGGTGTCCCGCGCATCCGCGTCCACGACACCCGGCACACCTGCGCCTCGCTCCTGGCTGCCCTCGACGTCCACCCTCGGGTGGCGATGCGCATCCTGCGGCACTCACAGATCTCGATGACCATGGACGTCTACACACAAATCCCCAACCCCGAAACCCGTAAGGCGCCTGATCGACTCAACCAAAGTCTTGACTTATCAAACGAGACATAATCGATTTTGCATTACCCCAAAGGCCCTTAGGGATCATCCCAAAGGGCCTTTTAGCGTGCACGACGTCTTCTGATATCTGAAGAGACAGACGGACCTGGCCACTGCGATCATTTCGCAATTCGCGATTTGTGATTTAAAGGAAATTGGGCTTCCGGTTGGCCACTCGGTTGCTGTCGTGTCGAACGAATCGGAGGGCGTATGATGCACCCGAAAAATTGCGAAAGTGCCGAAGGACACTCTTGCAAATGTGCGTGTGGTGGAGTACAGCACGGCTGGTCCCACAGCCTCGACCTGGCTCGCGATTCATCCCCTGTTCGCCGTCAAGAGGCGAGAGAGCGGTGCGACTCCAGATGGGTGCAAGCTCTACCTCCTAAGGGGCGGCCAAAGCCCTCCAGGGCGAGACAGGCTGCCACGGACACCGCAAAAGTAGATCTTGCTGACTGGTTGTCCGAGAATCCAAAAACCATCGAACACATCCAGGAAATTGGCGACGTCCTCGTCTGCTCTGTGATCACGAAGTTGGACGAGGAGTTCGGTGGCAACGACCCACGAGAGGCCAGAAGACGAATCAATGATCATCTCTGGTGTGATCTTCTCGTGGCCATGGCCGACGCCATAAAGAGGTTCGAAAACGTCATGGACCGAATACCGGAGTACGTGACGATGATCATCATGCAGTCTCGCGAAGCCGATGATCGTAAGCCCTTCCTGGAAGCACTGGTGCGCCTCGCCGTGCGAACTGCATGGGAGCCCATTAAGAAGATGGTCGACGCTACCGGAATCCTGGAGATCCAACGGGCCTGCCGGATCCTCGCCGTACTGATCTGCCCGGCACCCGAGAAGCACAAGGCCGTCCAGGACGGCGCCCTGCTTCCCTTGGCGAAAGAGGGTCTGCTGGCGACCAGCAAGGAGCGACTTGAGCGAGTCTTCCCTACGGACTGGGTTCGCCGTCTACAGGAGGGCTTCGGCGGCGTCTGAGCAGAGCAGCCGGCGGCTCGGAGGGTACGAGCTGCGGTAGGAGACTGTCTGGGTGAGGCTGCGTTGCTGTACAACGCTGCTGTACGGGCACGAAAAAGGCCCTCCGAGATGATCCCGGAGGGCCTTTGACCTGCTGTGCGGCCGGAGGTACTCGAAACCCCAACCTTCTGATCCGTAGTCAGATGCTCTATCCATTGAGCTACGGCCGCTCGCTGCGTAAGCAAGCATAGCGGGTTTTGGGCGATGCCTCGAATCGGTTAAACGATCGCCCTCTGATGCGCCCGTCGAGGGCGGGTTCGCCTGTGGGGGCGGGGGTGCGGTGGGGGCATGGGTCAGGCGGCCTGGAGGATCGAGGTGAGGACCCCGGGGAAACGGGTCTCCATCTCGGCGAGGCGGAGCTCGTGGCGGCGGAAGCTGCCCTGCGGGGTGACGCGGAGGAGACCGGCCTCGCGGAGGACCTTCAGGTGGTGGGAGAGGGTCGACATGCTCACGGGGACGTCGAACTGGCCGCAGACCACGCCTCCGGCCTCGGCGAGCTGGCGGACGACCGAGAGGCGCACCTCGTCGGCGAGGGCGTTGAGCATGCCGGGGAGTGTGACGGAGGCCACGTCCGGGTGGTGGAGGGCTCGCATGGGCCGATCCTAACCGAGGACTTCGAGACTTTGACAACCGTCGAAGCCGGTCACACAATTCGATGCATGTCGAAATCCCTGAGGAGGCCGGATGACCCCCGATGACGTGCTCTCCACGACCAGGGCCGTGCGCCGGCGGCTGGATCTCACCCGGCCCGTCCCCCGCGAGCTCGTCGAGGAGTGCCTCAAGCTCGCCGTACAGGCTCCGACCGGGCGCAACCGTCAGCGCTGGCACTTCGTCGTGGTCACCGAGCGGGAGCGACGCGAGCGGATCGCGGCGCTGTGGCGGGAGGGGATGAACCTCCCCGGAACCCCGATGCCGGAGGAGGACGCGCGGCGGGCGTACGCGTTCCCCGGCTCGATGGAGCGGGTGTGGGAGGGAACGGATCATCTGTACCGGCACATCCACGAGGTTCCGGCGTTCCTCATCCCGTGCATCACGGGGCGTACCGAGGGGGCGAGCGTGCACGAGCAGGCCAACACCTTCGGTTCGATCATGCCCGCCGTCTGGAGCTTCATGCTGGCCGCGCGGGCCAGGTCGCTGGGTACGGCCTGGCTGGGACCGCTCCGCCTGGAGCGGGAGGCGGCCGGGGTGCTCGGCATCCCGTACGAGAAGGTGATGCAGGTGGCGTTCGTCCCGCTGGCCTACACGATCGGGACCGATTTCAGGCCCGCGCGCAGGGTGCCGATGGAGGAGGTCACGCACTGGGACCGCTGGTGACCCCGGCCCCGGTGTCACAGAAGGCGTCACGGGAGGCATCGTCGGCGCTGATGAG
This sequence comes from Streptosporangium nanhuense, assembly GCF_059358815.1. Classification (NCBI taxonomy): domain Bacteria; kingdom Bacillati; phylum Actinomycetota; class Actinomycetes; order Streptosporangiales; family Streptosporangiaceae; genus Streptosporangium; species Streptosporangium nanhuense. The sequence goes on along the minus strand of NZ_JCADBG010000013.1, from coordinate 199,515 downwards.
ATGCCGACGAGCCTTGTACATCCTTGTGTGTACGGGTGACCCGTCCCGCGCCGGACCCGCCGGCCACGCCGGGGTGATGAGATGGGAGGCATGAGACGAGACGACGCGCTGTGGGCCGCGGCGTGCCTCGTCTGCGGTCTCCTCCTGCTCGCCGCGGGCGCCTACGAGCACCGGTGGGCCCCCGCCCCGCTGTTCGCCGGGCCGCTGACGATCGCGTGCGCGGGGGTCGCGGTACGGCGGAGCAGGCCGCTGCTCTCGCTGGGACTGGGGGTCGTGGCCTTCCTCGGCGACTTCGCGATGGGCCCGTCCCTGGGCACGGTCCTGATCGTCACGGACAACCTCTACGCGGGGGTCAGGTACGGCCCGCGGGCGCTGGGCAGGTGGATGCTCGGCATCACCTCGGTGATCGCCGTCGTGGCGGGCGTGATCGCGGGAGCCCTCTTCGAACACTGGTCGGCCGCGGCCATCTTCCTCGTCCAGGGCGGCCTGGTCGGGGTGACCCCCGTCTTCACCGCCATGCTCACGAGGCAGCTGCAGGACCAGGCGCTGTCCGAGCGCGCGAGGGCCGAGCAGGTGGCGCGGCTGGCGGAGCTGGATCGGGCGGCGGCGGTGCAGGCGGAGCGGACCCGGATGGCGCGGGAGCTGCACGACATGATCGCCAACCACTTCAGCGCGATCGCCATCCAGTCCACCGCCGTCCTCTCCCGCAGGGACCTGGACGCGCGGGCCGTACGGGAGGTGCTGGCGTCCATCAGGGAGAACAGCGTCGAGGGCATGGGGGAGATGCGCGCCATGATCGGGCTGCTCCGGCAGGACGGCGAGGAGCCGGAGGCGACCAGGCGGCGGGTGGCCGAGGCCGGGGAGCTGGCCGAGCGGGCTCGGGAGGCGGGCCTCGACGTCCGGATGCGCGTGGACGGCGAGACCAGGGAGCTACCCGCCTCGGTCGACCTGGCCGGTTACCGGATCGTCCAGGAATCGCTGACCAACGCGCTCAAGCACGGCGGCAAGGCCGCCGACGTGGTGATCGGGTACCGGCCCGGGGTGATCACGCTGACCGTGGACAACCCGGTCGACGGCGCGGGGCGGGGGCTTCCCGGCGCGGGCGCGGGGATCATCGGCATGCGGGAGCGTACGGCCCTCGTCGGCGGGGTCTTCGAGGCCGGGCCCCGTGACGACGGCTGGCGCGTCCACGCCGAACTGCCCACCCGGGAGATCACATGACAGCCCGGCCGGGGAGCGCACGACCGACCACCCGGGAGATCGCATGACCATCCGAGTCCTCGTCGCCGACGACCACGCGGCGGTCCGCGCCGGGATCGTCCTCATCCTCGACGGCCACGAGGACGTCGAGGTCGTCGGCCAGGCGGCCAACGGGGAGCAGGCCGTCGCGATGGCTCTCGACCTCCGTCCCGACGTGGTCCTGATGGACATCCGGATGCCGAAGCTCGACGGGATCTCCGCGACGCGCGAGCTGAGCGGGATCGCCGACGTACTGATCCTGACCACGTTCGACCTCGACGAGTACGTCTTCGGGGCGCTGCGGGCCGGAGCCGCCGGGTTCCTGCTCAAGAACACCGACGCCGACGCCCTGGTGGACGCGGTACGGGTGGTGGCCAGGGGCGAGGGGCTCATCGCGCCCGCGGTCACCCGGCGGCTGATCTCCGCCTTCGGCGCGTCGGTGCCCGAGCGCAGGTCGTACGAGATCGGCGGTCTCACCCCGCGCGAGCGCGAGGTGCTGGCCTGCATCGGGCGGGGGCTGTCGAACGCGGAGATCTCCGCGGAGCTGGACATGGCGGAGGCGACGACGAAGACCCATGTCAGCCGGTTGCTGAACAAGCTGGGTCTTCGCAGTCGCGTTCAGGCCGCGATCCTGGCCCAGGAACTCTCCGCCGAGAGGTGATCCGGCGTGTCCCGGGGCTCCTCGTCGAAGAGTGCCCCGTCCCGGTCAGGAGCCCTCGGCGGGAGTCCGGATCAGGAGCCCTCGCTGAGAGTCCGGATCAGGAGTCTTCCGCGGGAGTCCGGGTCAGGGGTTCTCCGCGGGGACGTACAGGGAGAGGGTCTCCGCGACGCAGGCCGGTTTCTTCGCGCCCTCGATCTCCACGGTCATGCGCACGTTCGACAGGTAGCCCGAGGGAGTGCCCTTGAGGTCGACGAGCTCGGCTCCGGCGCGGATCCGCGCGCCGACCGGGACCGGCGAGGGGAAGCGGACCTTGTTGAGCCCGTAGTTGATGCCCATGGCCAGGCCGCCCACCTGGAACAGCTCCGACATCAGGGCGGGCAGCAACGAAAGGCTCAGGTATCCGTGGGCGATGGTGGCGCCGAACGGGCCCTGCTTCGCCCGCTCCACGTCCACGTGTATCCACTGGTGGTCGCCGGTGGCGTCGGCGAACAGGTTGACCTGCTCCTGGGTGATCTCGCGCCACTCGGTGTGGCCGAGATGCTCCCCGACGGCGGTCTTGAACTCGGTGATGTTGGCGAAGGTTCTCATGTCCGGAACTTTATTTCGTTGAGGGTACGGCGAGAAGGTTCACCACCGTGAGCTCCTTGCCGCCGCCCCCCTGCCTCGTCCTGCACGTCGTGTCCTTCCCGGTGGGGGCGGGCGCGCCCGACGGGCGGGGAATGCTGCCGGCGTCGACCGTCTCGCACTCCTCGACGATCCTCTCGTCGGCGTCCCAGTAGAGGATCGAGCTGGGCGAGGAGGAGATTCCCGTCCCGTAGCCCCCGCCCCCCTCCCCGCTCCGCGATATCCCGGCGGCGAGGCCGGTGACCGCGTCGTACACCGTCGCCACGGGAACGTACCCGTCCGGCTCCTCGGTGAAGGGGGGGCCCATCACCCCGAACCTGTCGAAGACTCCGCCCCCCGCGCCGAGCCCCGGCAGGAGCCTGCGGTCCGAACCGTCCGGCCGCTGGACCACCATCGCACCCCCCTGCTGCCCGAAACACCAGACGGGACCGCACCGGAAACCTCTCGCCCCTTCGGGGAGGCTCACCTCGGTGGTCCGGCCCGTCTCCAGGTCGACCGTCCTGGTCTGGTTCCCCGTCCCGCCTTCGCCCTCCTTCTCCCCGACGTCGGCGGCCAGCGGCCAGGTCAGCAGGTGGAGCCCGTCGGTGTTCTCGAGCCTTTCCGGGGCTCCGCCGCCCACCGGCATGCGGTAGATCCCCCCTCCGCTCACCGACCACAGGAGGAAGTCCGAGGTGACGGCGATCCGCGTCACCTTCGAGAGGTCACCGGTGACCTCGCCGACCCGCGTCGCGACGCCGCCGGAACGGGGGACGACCCAGAAGTCGGCCCACTCGTCGGGGTCGTTGGGCGTCTCCCCCCACCAGGCGATGCGGTCGGAGCCCACCTCGAAGCCCTGCACGAAATAGCCCTTCACCCCCGTGTCGGGCATGGTCGTGAGCACGGTGCCGCTGCGGTCGGCCGTGTCGTACACCTCCAGGCGGCCCGATCTCTCGAACGACGACTCGGCCGAGAGCAGCAGCCGGGTGGCGCTCAACCCGGTGACCGGGCGGTACCTGTAACCGTCCGCGGACCGGGCGGGGATCGTGGAGACCGCCATGGGCCAGACCTCCGCGGCCGGCCGGACGTCGACCGGCGCGATCTCTCCCGTGTCCCCCCTCCATGCCCCCCCGTTCTGGAACGGCTGCCCGGCGTCCTCGTCAGCGTCGCCGGCGTCGCCCGGCGGCGCCGCCTGGGTCATGCTCACACCCTCTCCGCCCCTGCTGGGGAGGGTGTCCCTGACCGCCGCCATGCCACCGACCACCGCGATCATCGCGGCGACCGCCAGCACCGACTGCGCACGCACGCGCCTGCGCCGTCTGCGCCGCCTGCCGATCGTCACCACCAGGTCCTCGACCGGCTCGGGCGCCGACCGCGCCGCGTTGGCCAGCGTACGGACCAGTGCCTCCTCGTCCCTGTGGCTCATCACACTCGCTCCCCCTCAAGAGCGGCCGCCCTGATCCTGAGCTTGTCCAGCGCGCGGGCCGCCTGGCTGCGCACCGTGCCTCGCGAGACACCGAGGAGATCGGCGATCTCCTGGTCGGACAGGTCCTCGTAGTAGCGCAGGACCAGCACCGCCCGCTGTTTTGGGGGCAGGCGCTCGAGCTCGTTCCACAGACCGACGTCGTCCCCCAGACGGTCGTCGGTGTAGGCCGCCTCGGGCACCGTCGCGACCAGCCGTTCCCTGTGCAGCCGCCGCCAGACGCTGATGTGCAGGCGGGCCATGGTCGTGCGGACGTACCCTTCCGGATCCTCCCTCCTGCGCACTCTCGGCCACGCGTCCCCCAGACGCATGAGGGCCTCCTGTGTCAGGTCGGCGGCGTCCTCGGCGTTCCCGGTGAGTACGTAGCCGTACCGGTACAGCGCTCTGCCCCGTGCGGCGACGAAATCGGTGAACTCCACGCATCCAGGGACGCTTCAGGGACACGTTCTGTTGCATCCCTTTTCATCTATCTCCGGCATCTCGCTTTCCGGCCGACCTCTGACAGCTTTTCGTACGGTCCGCATCTTGTTTTCGCTGTACGGCCCGCGGCGCAACACCGGCCGTTCACGCGGGCTCCCTAGCGTGCCGCCATGAGACGACGCATGACGATCACCATCGGCGCGGCCGTGCTGGCACTGGCGGTGTCCGCGCCGGCGGTGGCCGACCCCGGGCAGCCCACCTCCGACGGCGCCGGGACCCAGCAGGCGGATTCACAGCAGGCCGATTCACAGCGGCCGGGTTCCGGTCACCCCGGCTCCGGTCACCCCGGATTCGGGCGCGCCACGCTCACCGGATTCGCCTCCCTGCCGGCGCTGACCTTCGTCCCCGGCAGCGAGCCGTCGGGGTCCCAGCTCGGCACGGCTCCCGTCAACGGGGTGACCCCGCCGTTCGCCGGGCAGCCGGTGCAGGGCTTCAGCGGCATCGTGCGGCGGCACGACGGCACCTTCGACGTGCTGTCCGACAACGGCTTCGGCGCCAAGGACAACAGCGCCGACTTCCTGCTGCGGGTGCACCGGGTGAAGCCCGACTTCCGTCGCGAGAAGGTGTCGGTGCTGGGCGGGTTCAACCTGAGCGACCCCGACAGGCGCGTCAGCTGGCCGCTGACCCGGCCGGACCGGAAGCTGACCGGCGCCGACTTCGACGTGGAGTCGATCGTGCGGACCATCGACGGCACCTACTGGATCGGGGACGAGTTCGGCCCGTTCCTGCTGCACTTCTCCTCCTCGGGCAGGCTGCTCGACGCTCCGATCCCGCTGCCCGGCGTCAAGGCACCGGAGAACCCCACCCTCAACGGCGAGCAGCCGAACCTGGGGCGGAGCAAGGGCTTCGAGGGCATGGCGCGCTCGGTCGACGGCCGCACGCTGTACCCGCTGCTCGAAGGCACCGTGACCGGCGACGAGGCCGGGACGCTGCGGATGAACGAGTTCGACCTGCGCGGGCGGACCTACACCGGCAAGCGCTGGACCTACCGGCTGGAGAGCCCCGACAACGCGATCGGCGACATGATCGCGGTCGACCGGTACCGGTTCCTCGTCATCGAGCGCGACAACCTCCAGGGGGACGCGGCCAAGACCAAGCGCATCTACATGGTGGACACCCGCCACGCGGACCTGCGCAAGACCCTCGTCGCCGACTTGCTCGACCTGGCCAACCCGCGCGGCCTGGGCGGGTTCGGGGAGACCTTCCGCTTCCCGTTCCAGACCATCGAGGACGTCGTGATCCTCGACGACCGGACCCTGGGCGTGCTGGACGACAACAACTTCCCGTCCTCGGCGGGCCGTACCCCGGGCAAGCCCGACAACAACGAGTTCATCACCGTGCGCCTTTCGCGCCCGCTCCGGGCCGACGTCCGCGTCTACCTGTGACGCCCGCGAGCCCTCCCTCCCTTTCCGGGAGGGAGGGCTCTTTCTTCTCTCGCCGTACGAACAATTACGACAAAACAGTAAATAGCAATAGATAATATCTCATCAGCATTCACAGCGTCATTTATTTGCTCTGCCTCAACCGTTTCAATGCGCTATCTCATGGTCCGAGGGGTATCTCCTACCTGTTGCCACTTATGGGGCAGCGAGGGATATCAGATGTTTTCGGAACCAGAAATGAGATGGGGAAATAACGTGCTTCCTCGAAAGAGCGGACGGACACCGGGGGCGAACCCCGGCAGGCAGGTGGGCGTCCTCGCCATCGCGGCAGTCGCCGGCATCCTCATGACGTCGAATCAGGCACCGGCCAGTGCCGGTATCGGTCAGGCCCGGATACCCGACTCGATCTCACAGCTGAATGCCGACGGCACCACCGGCGACCGGTTCTCCGGCCGCCCGGACCCCTCCCGCCGCCAGCACCGCGGATACGAGACAAGGCCCTCCGACAGGTGGCGGGGAAGATCGGAGCGTCACCAGGGACGTCCCCACGACCGCTACCGCGGCCGCAGGGGCGACAACGCGGCCCACGGGCGCGAGCGTCTTACCCGCTCCGAGCGGATGATGAGGGAACTCCAGGAGGACCCGTCGTTCCCGGAGATCATCGTCCGCGAGAAGTGAGCCCGCCGGGCGGCACCCCGCGCCGGCCGTGACGAGACGCCGACGGGCGAGGCTCCGGCGAGGCGAGGCTCCGGAGAGCCGGGGAGGAAACGCGGGTGCCGTACCGGTGAACACCGGTACGGCACACAGTGGCCCGGCACAGTGGCCCGGCACAGTGGCCCGGCACAGTGGCCCGGCACAGTGGCCCGGCACAGTGGCCCGGCACAGTGGCCCGGCACAGTGGCCCGGCACAGTGGCCCGGCACAGTGGCCCGGCACAGCGGCCCGACCCCTGTCGGCGCCCCCTTTCGGCGGCCATCTGAAATCATCCCTTGAACACCATGGATGAATAATCATTACAAATACTATCAAATCATAGATGAGGCACAAGTTTTCCTTCACAACACTGTTTATTTGCTCTTCCCGAACTATGGCGGCGCGTTATCTACATAAGCCTCGGGTATCTCCTGTCCGCCGTCACTTCCGTGACCGCATGACAGATCCGAATAATCTCGGAATTAGTAACGATATGGGGAAATAACGTGCTTCCTCGTAATAGCAAATGGGCGCCCTCCCTTTCCGGTAAGCGTGCCGGCGCTCTGGCCGTCGCAGCGATGGCCAGCATCCTGATGATTTCGTCGAATCAGGCGCCGGCGAACGCCACCGGGGGGACGAACCTTCTCGACCTCGCCCCCTACAGCGACACCGGGGGGGCCGGCGGCAAAGCCCGCCTTCAACAATCCGCGCACCCTGGCGAGAAACCACTCCTTCGGCCGTGCCGGCCCTGCCGGTGCCCCCGGGGAGCCCGTAACTGCGACTGCCCCGGCGGTCGCGGCGGGGACGGCGGTCGCGGCGGGAACGGCTGCGGCAGGAACGACGACCGGGACCGTGACAGGGATCGCGACCGCGACGACGATGACGACGACGACGCGGTGATCGCCCTTCCCGTCCCCATCCGCGCACCCATCCTGCCCACCAGGACTCCCACCGGAAATCCCACCGTGGCCACCCCAGGGCCGGCGGGACCGGCGGGCCCGGCAGGACCGGCGGGACCCGCAGGACCTCCCGGACCGGCAGGACCGGCGGGCCCGGCAGGACCCGCAGGACCCGCGGGACCGGCCGGAGTCGGACTGCCAGGCCCCGCAGGACCGGCGGGACCCGTAGGACCGGCAGGACCTGCGGGCCCGGCCGGAGCAGATGGAGCGGACGGACTTCCGGGACCCGCAGGACCGGCAGGACCGGCAGGACCTTCCGGACCGGCAGGTCTTCCCGGAGCGGACGGACTGGCAGGACCTCCGGGAGCGGACGGACCGGCGGGACCGGCGGGACCCGCAGGGCCGGCAGGACCCGCGGGACCGGCAGGACCCGCAGGACCTCCCGGACCGGGGCCGCTCGTGGCTCCGCCCGGCCCACCGGACTGCGCCATGGCAGGTCATCTGCTCGTTTCCACGTGCGCCGTCGCCCCTGTCAGCTTCCCGATCATTCCTGTCGGCTTTCCCGTCGCTCCCATCGGCCTCTCCGGACCTCTCTGTCTTCCCGGCCCGGTCGGTGTCGTCGACGTTCTCCAGGTGTCGGGAGGCGTTGGATGCGTGTAGCCCGTGGCGAGGCGGCGCGCTCTCGTGACCCGCACGGGACAGGACGCGGGCCGCGTCGATACGGGAACGACCTCGCGTAAGCGGGAGCGGAAGCGGAATCCCTACGGCAGCGGACCGTGCCGTCCCGAAACCCGGTGACGGCGCGGCCGTGACCGACCGGCACGGCCACCTGTGAGCTCTGATGGAAACCGGAGCTCACACGGTGGCCGTGCCGGTACGGTGTCGCGCCCCGGCCGTCGAGCGCCACGTCTCCCCGAGGGCGTCGCCGTCTCCCACGAGGGCGTCGCCGTCTCCACGGGGGCGTGACCGCCTCCAGGAGAGCACCACCCGTGAGAGCGTCATCGTCTCCAAGAGCATGACAAGTCAGTCCCAAGATGGCTGTCGCAGACTTTGTCCGCCGACCCTGGCAAAGAGGACGAGAGATGCCTGCGATGAATGCCACAGACCGCCCGTACACCCACGAGATGGTGGTAGTCCACCGCGTCTTCCGGCGAGAGTCCGGTTTGATGCCACGGTTCGTCCGGGCGGTGCCCGAAGGCGACACGGCTCGCGCGGCCCTGATCGCCCAGCACTACCTCGACTACGCCGAGGGCCTGCACCATCATCACAGCGCCGAGGACGAGCTGGTGTGGCCGCTGCTGCTGGAGCGCGTCCGCCTGGAGAAGGACATGGTCGTGCGGATGGAGGACCAGCACCACCGGATCTCCGAGACCCTGACCCGGATCGGCGAGGTGCTGCCCGAGTGGCGGCGCACGGCCTCGAAGGGGACCGGCGAGAAACTCGCGATCGCGATGGAGGAGCACAGCGCCGCCCTGGTCGAGCACCTGGACGACGAGGAGCGCTACGTGCTGGCGCTCGTCGCCGAGCACATGTCGGTCGCGGAGTGGGAGGCCGTCGGCGCACGCGCGGTGGAGCAGATCCCCAAGCAGAAGCTGCTGATCTCGATGGGCGCGATCCTGGAGGAGGCCTCGCCGGAGGAGCGCAGGTTCTTCCTCGGCAAGTTGCCGGCCGTCGCCCGGCTGCTGTGGAGGACCGTCGGCCGCCGCCAGTACGCCAAGCAGGTGCGGAGCCTCCGGGGACCGCTGGCGGCGTGAGCCCGGCCAGGTGGAGCCGGGCGCCGGGCGCCGGGCTCCGGGTGCCGTGTGCCGGGCGCCGCGTGCCGGGCGCCGCGTGCCAGGTGCCGCGTGCCAGGTGCCGCGTGCCGGGTGCCGGGCGCCGGGTGAGCTCACGGGACGCGCGGCTCACTCCCCGGCTCCGGGAAGGCGGCTCACTCCCCGGCTCCGGGACGCGCGGTTCACTCCCCGGCTAGGGGAAGGACCGCCGTCATGACCAGGCCGCCGCCCTCGCGCGGGCGGGCCGTGACGTCGCCGCCGTGGGCCCGGGCCACGGAGCGCACGATGGACAGGCCCAGGCCCGCGCTCTTGGCCGTGACCAGGCGGTCGGCGCCCAGGCGGCGGAAGGGTTCGAACAGTTTCCGGACGTCGTAGGGCGGCACGGCGGGCCCGGTGTTGCTGACCTCCACCTCGACACGCCCGTCGAGCGCGGTACGGCTGACGACCCGCACCCACCCGGTGCCGTCGCCGGTGTTGTGCCGGATCCCGTTCTCGACCAGGTTGTGCACCAGGCGTTCGAGCAGGAGCGCGTCCCCGCTGGTGGGTGCGGGGCCCGCCGCCTCGTGCACGGTGACCTTCGCGTCCTCCGCCTGCCCGGCGGTCTGCGCGATCACGTGGGACACCACGTCGGCCATGTCCACCGGTGACCGGTCGACGATCTCGTGCTCGGCGCGGGCCAGCAGCAGCAGTCCCGAGATGAGCTGCTCGTGCCGGGCGTTGATCTCCAGCAGGCTCTCGCCGAGCTGTTTGACGTCGGGCGACGCCGCCCTGCGGTGCATGGCCAGCTCGACCAGCGCCCGGTTGAGCGTCAGCGGTGTGCGGAGCTCGTGCGAGGCGTTGGCGACGAACCGGCGCTGGCCGTCGAAGGAGTGGTCGAGCCGCTCGACCATGGTGTCGAAGGCGTCGGCGAGCTCCTTCACCTCGTCCTCCGGCCCGCGCAGGGCGATCCGCGCGTGCAGGCCGTGGTCGGCGACCGTGGCGGCCGCGATCCGCCGCGCCGTGTCGGTCACCCGGCGCAGCGGGGCGAGCACCCGCCCCGCGACCACCCACCCGAAGCCCCCGGCGGCGACGCCGACCACGGTCAGCGCGACCGTCCCCTGGGTGAGCAGCGAGGTGACCGCGGCGGTGCGTAGTTCGTCCTCCTGCCGCTGCAGCCACCGGACCGCCTCGGGGCCCGTGAACACGTTGCCGTTCGTGTTGATGACGAGCATTTTCCGCTGCCCGTCCCCGGGGTCACCGTGCCTGTCGGTGAAGGACCGGGCCAGCTGCTGGTTGAACAGCAGGTAGGTGACGCCGAGCAGGGTCAGGCCCGCGGCGAGGAACAGGGCGCCGTACACGAGGGTGAGCCGGATCCTCAGCGTGAGGCGCGGAAACCTGTCGACGATCATGCGATCCGGTATCCCTCTCCCGGCATCGTCTCGATGACCGGTGGCTCCCCGAGCTTGCGCCGGAGCTTGAGTATGGTGAGGCGCACCACGCCGGTGAACGGGTCGGCGTGCTCGTCCCACGCCTTCTCCAGCAGCCGCTCGGCGGAGACGAGCGTCCCGTCGGCGCGCAGCAGTTCGGTCAGGACGGCGAACTCCTTCTTCGACAGCGGCACGTACCGCCCGTTCCTGAACACCTCCCGGCGCGCGGGGTCGAGGGTGATCCCGGCCCGCCGCAGCACCGGCGGCACGGCCGGCCGCGAGCGCCGTCCCAGCGCCTGGACGCGGGCGGCGAGTTCGGCGAAGGCGAACGGCTTGGCCAGGTAGTCGTCGGCCCCAAGGGACAGCCCGGCCACCCGGTCACCGATCTCCGCGGCGGCGGTGAGCATCAGCACCCGCGCGGTCGACTCAGACTCGACCAGTTCCCGGCAGACGTCGTCGCCGTGCACGAGGGGCAGGTCACGGTCGAGGACGACCACGTCGTAGTCGTTGACCGCGATGCGCTCCAGCGCCGCCTCGCCGTCGTGCGCGGTGTCGACCGCGTGCGTCTCGCCGCGCAGCCACTCGGCTATCGCGCCGGCCAGCATGCGCTCGTCCTCCACCACCAGCACTCGCATCGCGTTCTCGCGCCCCCTCGTCGTGTACGACGTCGTGTTCGGCTTCATGTACGGCTTCGTACACGGACGAGGTGATGGTGACGTACGCCGTGTTTGCTCGCCGTTAGCGCCGGCGGAAACGCGACCGAAACGCGCTCCCCTGTTGCATCGCCTCTCGAACGGCCGGTGGAGAGCCGGCCGGTGGAAGAGGAGAAGAGCATGAGAGTTCTCGGCGCGCTGGCGCTCGCCCTGGTCCTGGCGGGGTGCGGTACGACCGGCGACGGAGGGGAGGTGGCGTCCGCGGGGGACGGCGGCGGCAAGCCCGCCGTGAGCAGCGCCACGCCGAGCCTGAGCCAGCATGAGAAGGGACTCAAGTTCGCCCAGTGCATGCGGGAGAACGGCGTCGACATGGCGGATCCCGAACCCGGCAAGGGCGTCACCATCCGGATCGACAAGAGCGTCGGCAAGGAGACGGTGGACAGGGCCACGGCGGCCTGCAAGGAGTTCTCCCCGGTGGGCGGGTCCGGTCCGAACGGGCCGGACCCGCGTAGGACGGAGTCGATGCGCAAGTTCGCGCAGTGCATGCGGGACGGCGGCGTGGAGGACTTCCCCGACCCCGAGGGCGGCGGGCTGCGCGTGACCGGGGCCGTCGGCGAGGACCCGGACTTCCAGGCGGCGCAGGAGAAGTGCGCGAAGAAGTTCCTGCCCGAAGCGGGCCTGGGAGGGTCCTGATGGGGACGGACACGGACGCGTCCCCTCCCCTCGCGCGGCGACGCCGCGGCCCCGGCCGTGGCGGGAAGATCGCTGGACTGGTCGTCGCGGTCGTCGTCCTCGGAACGGCCGCCGCGGCCATGAGCGGCATGGCCGGCCCGGGCGGCACCGGGACGGACAGGGCGGCGGGCGTCCTGCCTCCGGCCACCACCCCGGTGAAGCGGCAGACGCTCACCGACACGCGGGACGCCGACGGCGAGCTCGGCCACGGCCCGGCCACCACCGCGGTGAGCCGGCGACCCGGCACGGTCACCTGGCTCCCGGACAGCGGCGCCCGGGTCACTCGCGGCAAGCCGCTCTACAGGGTGGACGACGAGCCGGTGGTGCTGATGTACGGCTCGACGCCGGCCTATCGCGACCTGCGGATCGGCACCGAGGGGCCGGACGTCGCACGCCTGGAGCGCAACCTTCGCAAGCTGGGTTACACCGGCTTCACCGTGGACGACGAGTACACCGGTGCCACCGCCTCGGCGGTCGCGCGGTGGCAGGACGACCGGGGCCTGGAGGAGACCGGCGTCGTCGAGCTCGGCCGGGTCGTCTTCGCCGACGGCAAGGTCCGCGTGGACAGCCTGGAGGCCGAGGCGGGCCAGCCCGTCGCCCCCGGCCAGAAGGTGCTGACCTACACCGGAACCACCAAGGTGGTCACCGTCCGGCTGCGGGCGGAGGACCGGCGGATGGCGAGGCGGGGGGCCAAGGTGTCGGTCACCATGCCCGACGGCAGGAGCGTGGCCGGCAAGGTGACCGAGGTCGCCACGATCATCGAGCCCGGGGAGGGCCAGAACGCGGATCCGGAGACGAGGCTCGAGGCGCTCGTCTCCCTCCGCCGCCAGAAGGCGGCGGCCGGCCTCGACCAGGCCGCGGTGGACGTGACCTTCACGGCGTCCAGGCGCGAGAACGTGCTGACCGTGCCGGTCTCCGCGCTCGTGGCGCTGAGGGAGGGCGGATTCGGCGTCGAGGTCGTCGAGGGCACCGGGTCCCGCTACCTCGCGGTGAGAACGGGCCTGTTCTCCGGCGGCCGGGTCGAGATCTCCGGGGACGGCCTCGCCGAGGGCATGATCGTGGGGATGCCGAGATGATCTCGTTGTCGGATGTGAGCAGGGTCTACCCCGGCGGGGTCACCGCGCTGGCCGCGGTCTCCCTGGAGATCGGGCGCGGCGAGTTCGTCGCCGTCGCCGGCCCCTCCGGCTCGGGCAAGTCGACGATGCTCAACGTCGTGGGCACGCTCGACCGCCCCTCCTCGGGAACCGTGCGCATCGACGGGTACGACGTCTCGAAGCTGTCGGACGGCGGGCTCTCCGCGTTGCGGGCGACACGGATCGGCTTCGTCTTCCAGCACTTCCACCTCGCCGCGAGGATTTCGGCGCTGGACAACGTGGCCGACGGTCTCCTCTACACCGGACTCGGCCTGTCCGACCGGCGGCGCCGGGCCTCGGCCTCGCTGGAACGGGTCGGGCTCGGTCATCGCCTCGACCACGAGCCGCACGAGCTGTCCGGTGGCGAGCGGCAGCGCGTCGCCATCGCCCGCGCGGTGGCCGGGGATCCCCCGCTGCTCCTCGCCGACGAGCCGACCGGCGCCCTGGACTCCGTCTCCGGAGCCGGGGTGATGGACCTGCTGCGCGACCTGAACGCCTCGGGCACCACCGTCGTGATCATCACGCACGACCGGGAGATCGCCGCGAGCCTGCCCCGGCAGGTGCGGATGCGCGACGGCCGGATCGTCTCCGACTCCGCGACCTCCACGACCTCCACGACCTCCGCGACCTCCGCGACCTCCACGCCCCTCGCGGCGCCCGCGATCCCCACGCCCCCCACGCCCTCCACGACCTCGGCGGCCGGGTCACCGCGGCGCGCCGGATCCGGGGTGGCGCGATGGCCGTGACCGATCGGGCGGGCCCGCCGAAACCGGTCCCGGCCAGGATGCGGCCCCGCGACGTGATGCGGGTCGGCGCGGTCGGCCTGCGCACCCGCCCGCTGCGGGCGTTCCTGTCCGCGCTCGGAGTGGCCATCGGCATCGCCGCGATGGTCGGCGTGGTCGGCATCTCGTCCTCGTCGGGCGCCGAACTCGACCGAACGCTCTCGGCACTGGGCACGAATCTGCTCACCGTCTCATCCGGCCAGACGCTGCTGGGCGAGGCGGCCAGGATGCCGGTGGACGCCGAGGCGATGATCGAGCGGATCGGCCCCGTGGAGTCCGTCTCCGCGGCCGGGCGCGTCGGTGACGCCAAGGTCTACCGGTCCGAGGAGATCCCCGAGGCGCAGACCGGGGGGATCGCCACTCATGCCGCCCGCCTCGACCTCCTGTCCACGGTGGGCGCGACGGTGCGCGACGGCACCTGGCTCAACGGGGCCACCGAACGCTATCCGGCCGTGGTACTCGGATCACGGGCCGCGGAGCGGCTCGGGGTGGGCTCGGCGGCACCCGACACCCAGGTGGTCGTCGGCGGCACGCGGTTCACCGTCGTCGGGATCCTCGCCCCGGTGCCGCTCGCCACCGAACTGGACGACGCGGCGCTGGTCGGCTGGCCGATCGCGGAGGCGGCACTCGACTTCGACGGGCACCCCACGACCCTCTACACCCGCTCCGACGAGTCGCGGCTGGAGTCCGTCCGCTCGGTCCTGGCCGGTACGGCGAACCCGCAGGCGCCCAACGAGGTCGAGGTCTCGCGCCCGTCCGACGCCCTCGCCGCCAAGCAGGCCACCAGCCAGGCGTTCACCGGGCTCCTCCTCGGGGTCGGCGCGGTCGCGCTGCTCGTCGGCGGCGTCGGGGTGGCCAACACCATGGTCATCTCGGTGCTGGAACGGCGCCCGGAGATCGGCCTGCGCCGCTCGCTCGGCGCGACGCGCGGGCAGATCCGCACGCAGTTCCTCTCGGAGTCGCTGCTGCTCTCGGCGCTGGGCGGGGCGGGCGGGGTCCTCCTCGGTACCGGCGTCACCGCCGGATACGCGCTCTCCCAGGGCTGGCCGGTGGTGCTGCCCGCCTGGGCGACGATCGGCGGCATCGTGACGACCCTGGTCGTCGGCGCCCTCGCCGGCCTGTACCCCGCCGTCCGTGCCTCCCGGCTCGCCCCGACGGAGGCACTCGCCACACCGTAGAGCGCGCTCGTCCCCGTCGTGACGCGCTGACGCGCCACCGGGAAAGCGGTGAACGCGCGGGTTCGTCCAAGCGCACACCGCAGGGAAGACGGGGACGGGACACCGGCCGGAAAGCGGAAACCCCGCCGCACCGGGGAGGCGCGGCGGGGTTTCCCTGACTCACTTGATCCCGTAGGCCCTGATGACGGTCTCGGTGAAGGCGTTGCCACCGGTGTCGGTGACCTTCACCCGAAGCGAGGCGAACTTTCCGCGCGTGCTGACCGGGTTCCAGGTCTCGGCGGACCAGGTCCCCTTGCCGGTCGGAAGCACCAGCGTGGGCCACCAGGTGCGGCCGTCGTCGTAGGAGATCTCCGCGGAGAGCTTGTTCACCCTCAGGTCGGGCGAGCCCGCCTGGCGCTGGACCCGCAGCGGGACGCGCGTGTGACCCGTGCCGACGCGGTTGCGGTCGTCCAGTTCCGGGCTGATCCTGACGGCCATCAGCGGCAGCGCCGGCATCTTGCCCTGCTCGGGGGTCTTCGACCTGAACCGCCACTCGGCACTGACCCGCGTGGAGAACTTGGTCATGGCCGGATCGCGGTCGGCGGTCACGGCGAGCCGGTACTCGCTCTCCTTCTTGTCGGCGGGCACGTCGATGACACCGGGCAGGTAGGCGTCGCTGTAGATCTCCTTGCCGTCGCGGTAGAGCTTGGCCCGCGGGGCGGTGTACTCACCGAAGGAGTAGCGTTCGGGCACGCTGTCCTCGAACAATCCGGTGGCGAACTGGAGCATGTCGCCCTCGCGCCTGGAGTAGTCCCCGCCGGGGTTGAGCCCAGCCGCGAAGACACCGTTGTTCCAGCGGTCGGAGATCTTCTCGCCGGCGCGGTGGACGGTGGTCCTGCCGAAGAAGAACTGGTCGATGTTGTCCCAGACGTCCAGTGCCTTGTACTGGATGAAGGACGGGTACCAGCCGGTGTCGCCGGGCGTGTAGTACTCGGTCCGCTGGAACGGGAGCGGGAAGTGGGACACGCTGCCGTACGGCATCCAGGCCAGTTCCGTCCCGTACAGCACGGGCAGGGCGAAGTGCTCGCCGAACTTGGCGTCCTGCTGGGTGGCGTACGTGGAGGTGACCTTGGCGAGGTCGCGGCCGCGCGGGCGGTAGCCGGGGTCGGCGGGGATGCGCGGCTCGGCCTTCATCAGGTGGTAGAAGTACGGGCTGTCGTCGTAGGTGCCGTCGCCCTTCGGCTTGGCCCACTGCGTCCAGCGGTAATAGGCGAACTTCTTGCTCGCCGTGCGGGTCGTGGGGATGGCCTTGATGCCCTCGATACGGTCCGCGCCCCACCTGTCCGCCAGCTCGACGTCCACGCCCATGGTCTGGACGCCGTCGGCGAGCTGGAGCATGCCGAGCATGCCGATGGCGAGTCGCGCGGTCGGCTCATCGGTGCGCACGTCCACCGGCTTGGCCTTGCGGCCGTCGGCGGTGAAGGTGCGGTCGGCGTCGAGGGTGAACTCCGGCTCCGCGGACATCACCAGGGTGCCGTCGTGGTCGAGCATGAGGGCGACGACCGTGTAGCGGTGGCCCTTCTGCAGCCTGAGGTCCAGCGTGCCGCCGGAGACGTCGTAGTTGACCTGCTTCTTGGTCTCAAGGTCGATGACCCCGGCGAAGGCGTTCTGGACGGGCTTCCCGTCCGAGCCGTCGAAGGCCAGCTTGAGCCCGCGCTTCTCCGGCTCGACCCGCATGCCGATGCCGGTGCGCACGGAGACCTCGGCGTTGGCGGCGATGACCGTGCCGCTGTACATGCCGACCACGCCCGGCTCGGCGCTCACCTCGACCTGCGCGGTGCCGTGCGCGGGGACCTCCACCGTGGTGGCGCCGAGCTTGAACGGCGTCACCGTCTCACCGTTGCCGTCCTTGGCCTTCACGCTCAGGTCCAGCCGCACGGCGGCGTCGCCGTCGTTGCGGTAGGTGAGCGTGCTCTTCCTGGGCGTGGAGGCGGGCAGCTCGACCTCGCCCAGGCTCAGCGAGGCGGGCTCGGCCGTGACCTGCTGGCCGACGGCGCGGGCGACGTCCACGCGGCCGGAGCCCTGGACGTAGGCGCCGAGCTCGTCGCCGGGCGCGGTGGAGGCCATCAGCGCCGCCTTGATGCGGTCGGCCTTCCAGTCGGGGTGCAGACCCGCGACGATCGCCGCCGCTCCCGCCACGTGCGGGGTGGCCATGGACGTGCCGCTCATCTCCGTGTACGCGTCGTCCCCCGAGGTGCCCCCGGCCCTGGCCGCGACGATGCCCGCGCCGGGCGCGATCAGGTCGGGCTTGACCGCGGCGTCACCGACGCGCGGGCCGGTGCTGCTGAACTGGACGACCGTGTCGGCGTCGCGGTAGGAGGCGCCGACCGACAGCGCGCGGTCCGCGCTGCTCGGCGAGCCGAGCGTCTGGGGGCCCTCGTTGCCCGACGCGATGACGAACAGCGTGCCGTACTGCTCGGAGAGCGTGTTGACGGCCTGCTCCAGCGGGTCGATGCCGGGAATGTCGGGGCCGCCGAGGCTGAGGTTGGCGACGCGGGCGCCGCTCTCCGCCGCCCAGGTCATGGCCTCGATGATGCCCGAGTCCGGGCAGTAACCGCTCTGCTCGCAGACCTTGCCGATCAGGAGCTTCGCGCCGGGGGCGACGCCCTTGTACTTGCCGCCGGAGGCCGCGCCGGATCCGGCGATCGTGGAGGCGACGTGGGTGCCGTGGCCGTTGAGGTCGCGGACGTCGGGCTCGGCGGTGAAGTTCTCGGTCTTGGTGACCAGGCCCTTCAGGTCGGGGTGGTCGGGGTCGTAGCCGCTGTCGAGCACCGCGACGGTGACGTCCTTGCCGGTGTGGCCGGCCTCCCAGGCCTTGGGCGCGCCGATGTGCGGGACGCTGACGTCGAGGGACAGCCTGGCCTTGCCGTCCAGCCAGATCTTCTCGGGCGCGGACGCCGCTCTGGCCTGCCCTGACAGGGACTTCCAGAGCGTGCCGGCGGCGGCGCGGGGCTCGCTCTGGGCGATGCCGTTGACCGCGGGCAGCGGGCGCCCGCCCGCGACGCGCAGCGTGGCGACGTCGGTCCGGCCGGGGTACGTCACGATCAGCGGGAGCGCCGGACTGGCGGCGTCGTCGTAGCCGAGCTCGGCGAGCCGGGTGAGGTTGAACAGCCGGGGGTCGAGCCTGCCCGCGGCCAGAAGGGGCATCGCGTCCACGGGGACGATGCTGAGCCCTTCCGTGGCCCGGCGGTGGATGAAGTTGATCTTCTCCCTGCCGGGACCCGGCTTGACGTCGAGCTGGGTCTGCTTGTCGGGGAGCGAGCGGAGCGTGACCTTGTCCCCGGTGATGAGAGTGATCGTCTTGGGCGGTCCGGCCTTCGCGGCGGCGGCCTGCCCGGCCTGAGGGGTGGAGGCCGAGGCCTTGGGGGTGGGGGCGGGGGTGGGGGTCGCCTGGGCAGGCGTGGCGGCCGCTATCAGGGCCGTTACCACACTGCCGATAAGGACGGTTCTCTGAAGCACATCCCGATTTCTAACGGTATGCGAATTTTGGTGACAAGGTGGTTCGTGTGGCCTATTGCGGCAACTGCCGGAATTGGCCAAGCTCGTAGGCATGCTTGATGACGGTTCGGCACTCGCGGTCGTGGGGATCAGCGCGTTCGACGAGCGGATCTACCGCGAGGTGCTGGCCTGCCCCGGCATCACGGTGCAGGAACTCGTCATGAGAAGCGGGGAGAGCACGGGGCGCATCCAGACGTCGCTGACCAGGCTCCGCGCCAAGGGCCTGGTCAGCCGCCTGTGGGGACGGTCGCCCCGCTGGACGGCGACGAACCCGGGAACCGCCATCCGCTCGCTGGTACGCGGCATGCAGAGCAACCTGGACCGGCTCACCGACACGGCCGACCAGCTGGAGGAGACCTTCCGCACCGTCGGCCAGGACCTGGAGGAGGGCGGCCAGTTCGAGGTCCTGGCGAGTCCCGAGGACCAGGCCAGGTCGTACGTCCGGCTGCAGCAGGAGGCCAAGGAGGAGGTGCTGACCTTCGACCGGCCCCCGTACGTGCTGGACTATCACAACCCGGTGCAGCCCGGCCTGCTCCGCAAGGGTGTCCGCTACCGGACCATCTACGTGCCCGAGGCGTTCGACCACTCGGGGGCGCTCGACGAGGTGGGCAACCTGGTCAAGGCGGGCGAGGAGGCACGGGTCCTGCCCGAGCTGCCGTTCAAGATGGCGATCGTCGACCGGTGGCAGGCGGTCGTGCCGCTGCACATGGACCTGCCGCTGACGCGCGGCGTGCTGATCAGGGGGACCACCATGGTGGTGGCCCTGGTGGAGCTGTTCGAACGCCTGTGGCAGGAGGCGCTTCCGATGTACCCGCAACCCGCGCCCCGCGACGGCGAGCCGACCGGTGAACCCTGCGTGGGCGAGGAGCAGGAATGGCCGGGGCTCGACGCGGAGGACCGCCGCCTCCTGACGCTGCTCTCGGCCGGGCTCAAGGACGACGCCATCGCCCGCCAGCTCGGCACCAGCCCGCGCAGCCTCCGCCGCCGCCTGCGCCACCTGCTGGACGAGCTGAACGCCGAGACCCGCTTCCAGGCGGGCGCCCAGGCCAGCCGCCGGGGCCTCGTGTGACCTCCCGGCGCCCCGGGACACCCGGGAACACCGGTGAACGCCTTTCGCGAGCATCCACGCGAACGGCCACGCGAACGTTCACCCGGACACTCGCCCGGACGCTTCCCGCGAACGACGATGTGGAGACCGAGTGAGCGACCTGGCAGAAGCCCGGCGAGCGGATCCGGGTGGCGGCACCCGCTGGAGGACATCCACGATCGTGCTCGCCGCGTCCCTGGCCGTCTGCCTGACCGGCGCGGGACTCGCGTGGAAGCGCGAGTACGACAGGGCGTCGGCCCACAGGCGCGTCGCACTGGCTCACGGGCTCGCACTGCACGCCGCGGACCTGCGCGACGCGGACCCCGGCACGGCCCGGACCCTCGGCATGGCCGCTGTGAGAATCCACTCCGACGGGCAGACCCGGGCGGGGCTGATCGACACGCTGGTCAGGGAACACGGCACCGACCTCACGCCGGACGCCTCCGGCGAGGTGGCGCTGAGCGGTGACGGACGGATCGCCCTGACCGGCGACGACGGCGGGGAGGTGAGCGTATGGGACCTCACGACCTGGCTCGATCCCAAGGTCGTCCAGAAGCCCGATCGGATCGCCGCCCTGAAGGGCCACGGGGAGAACGTGGTCGCGATGGCGCTGTCCTTCGACGGGCGGACCGCGCTGACCGGTGACGACGGCGGCACCACGATCGTGTGGGACCTCACCGACCCGGCCAGGCCGATCCGGACGGCCTCGATGGTGACCGAGAGGGACGCCGAGTACGCCAACGGCGTGGAGGCGGTGGCGTTGCCGCGAGAGGGCCGTATGGCGGTGGTCGCCGGACACGACGGCGACGTGACCGCGTGGGATCTGACCGACCGCTCCCGTCCGGCCCGCCTGTCGACGACGGCGCACGCCTCGTCCGTCCTCGACCTCGAGCTCAGCGCGGACGGCGAGATCGTCGTCACCGTGGAGGACGAGGGAGGGACGATGCTCCGGGGCCTCACCGACTCCTCCCGTTCGATCGAGCCGGCCAACCTGGCTCCGCACGCCAGGTCGGCGACGGCGGCGGTGAGCGCGGACGGGCGCGTCGTCATCCTCGGGAACGCGCGTCAGGCCGAGGCCTGGAACATCGACGGCCGTTCGCGCCCGGTTCGCAGGGCCGTGTTCGACGTACCCCTCGCCTACATGCACGACATGGCCCTGACCTCTGACGGCAAGACCGCCCTGCTCGCCGGGCAGAGTGACTCCGCGACCCTCTGGGACCTTTCCGACCCCTCAAGCCCAGCCCGGATGGCCGCGTTGCGGGGATACACACAGGAGATCAATTCCGTGGCTCTCAGCGCCGACGGCGGCGTCGCCCTGACCGCCGGCCCCGGCGGGGTCTCCCTGTGGGATCTCGGGAACCTCGCCGAAGTGGTCGCCGACCCCGCGGACGCGGCCTGCGACGGTCACACCGGCGCGGTGATCGGCAAGGCGGACTGGACGCGATACACGGGCGGCGAGGACTGGTCGGACTATACGGAAGAGAGCATGGACTTCCTGTCCGTCTGCTTCATCAGCCCGGACTCCTCCTGACCGTCCGCCGCCCCCGGCCGCTGATCGTTCGTAGGCGCTCGCCCGCTTTCGACGGCTCTCCCTCGCCGCGAGCAAATACCCATGGCCGGAGCGGATAGCTCCGCGACCCCGGGGCAGAGAGGTGCGCATGGTGAATCCCTTGGACATCGTGCTGGTCTTCCTGCTCGTCGCCGCCGCGGGCCTTTTCGTTCGTTCCTGCACACGGCAACGCCGTTGAAGCGGGAGCGCCATAGGTGCCCGTCGGGCGAGGGTGAGGCCGTCGGTCCACCTCCGTGAACGGAGACGGCCGGCATGCGCGGCGGCCATGAGGGCGATCCCGGTCGCGATGGCGCGTCATCGGTGTTCGCGCTGTCACGCGAGGGCACGGTCCGACCTTCTTGTCCGTAGGCCCCGCACGATGTGCAAGGCCGTTCGAATCGGATTTCTCCCCGCTGGAACGTGAACGGGAACCTGATGACCGTCGTCCAATGAACATGACGCGCAGGCGCTGGGTCGTTCTCATCATCTCCGCCGCCGTCGTTCTGGGCCTGACGGTGCGGTGGTGGATCGCGGCCGAGAACGACCGGCGACTCGACGGACACGCACGGCAGACTCTTGAGCGCTATGAGCGGGCATTCGCGAAAGACGGTGCCCGCGCCACGCTGCCCCCTCCTCAACGGAACGGGCACGATCCCTTTCCCGACATCGTCTTCGTGGAGAAGGTCATCGTCCGCCCGGACGGGAAGACACTCACCGCCGAGTTCACCGGAGGAAAACCCACGGGTCCCTGCGGCGCGGACTACAGCGCGCGAGCCGTCGAGTCCGAGCACGCTGCCCTGATCGTGGTGGAGGAGCATTCGCACCGGTGGGGAGGAGGGGTCTGCACGGCGGAGGGACACACCAGGCAGGCGACTGTGCGGCTCAGCCGTCCCTTGGCCGGGCGCACGGTGTTGGAGGCTTGGGGCGGGGTCCCCGTTCCTGTCGATTTCGCGAAATGACAGGGGCCGGGAGTCAGCGCGGGGGCGGTCGTCCATCACGCTCCCCCGATCCACCGGTCACCTCCGGCGACAGCGGACCTCGGCCCCCCATGACGATCGCCGGGTTGTGTCCGGACGGCGACACGACTCGAGGCGAGCGTACGGCGACGGTCCTGAGCCACGCGAGGGCGTCCGAGAAGTCACGAGGCGCCGCGGGACCGGCACACGGGCACGGCCAGGCGCCCACGACATGACACCCTGACAGCACGACACGAGGACCCCGGGCGTTCGCTCGAGGTCCTTCGTCACGTCGGCCTCGGAGCTCCCGGAGTCCCGGAGTGGCGAAACCGATCGCGCGGTGACACCGCGGGCGCCCTTGACCCGACGATTTCGTACGGCTCCACTTGCAGGAGGAGGACAACACATGAATCCCACCGATCCACGTCCGACACCCCGCTACGAGAACACGACAATGGCCAGCCGGGAGATCGCACGAGGGTTCGACCATGATTACGTCGGCGTCGAGCACCTGTTTCTCGCCATCATCCGGGACCCGTACTCCGTCCCCATGCAAATCCTCACATCGTCAGGCGTACGCGTTTCGGATCTGGAACGAGACCTGCTGGCCCTGATGGATTCCGATTCGTACAAAGGGATCCAAGGTAGAGGCAACTGATCCGGTTCCGCTTTCGATCCGGCGGGCGGTCGCGTCCCGCGCACCGTGTGATCGCGTCACCCGGCTTGAGGTGCCTCCGGCGTCCGGAGGTCACGGAGACGGCGAAGCCGGTCCTCGGTGTAGGCGACCAGGCGCGCGGCGTCGTCGGGATTGAGCGTCTTCAAAGACCTGTCGACCGTCCTGCCCCGGTCGATCGCGGAGAGCGGGTCCGCCGGCGGGTGGTCGATCCACCCGACGATCGGCCGGACCGCGTCGGCCACCGGGCGCGCGAAGAGGGCCGCGAGCAGCTTGATCGTCCCGCGGACCAGCGGATTCCGGTGGTTGGCCCCGCTGCGGGTGAAGCCGGGGTGGTAGAGAACGTAGCGAGCCCTGTTCTCCGCCTGATCGGCGAAGGCGACGCCGAGCAGGTCGTTCGCCCGTCCGGCCTGGAGCTGGGCACGCACCTGGCCGTACCGGCGTGTCAGCTGGGGGTCCTCCCAGAAGATCCGGCCCGCGGTGGTGCCGACCCCGGCGACGTTGACGACGACCGGAGCGGGGGCGGCGTTCAGCAGCGTCCGCAGACGAGAACCGAGCAGATAGCGGCTCAGGTAGTACAGGGCGAACGTGAACTCCAGCCCGTCCGCGGTCTCCCTGCGCCTCGGGCTCACCCGGTTGGCGAACAGGGCCAGCGCGTCGACGGCGTCGTGGCGCTCGGCGATGTCGGCGACGACCCGCTCGACCTCGGCGATCGAGGACAGGTCCGCCCGCAGGAACCGCAGGTTCGGGTTCGCGGCACGGTCGAGCAGCGCGCGCCCCTTGGCCTCGCTGCTGCCGATCACGGTGACGTGGTCACCCCTCGCCAGCCGTTCCAGTGCGGTCGCGCGCCCCATCCCGTCGGTCCCCCCACTTATGATCACGGTTTTCCGTCGTTGGCCCGGCATCGTGTCCTCCATAGGCTTGCGATCGGCTGGTCCAATCGTCGGGCCGCCGCGTCAGAGACGGAAAGAAGGCACTTTCATGTCCGGTACGCACACGGGTGTTCCCTCGGTGCTGGCTCACGAGTTACCTCGTCCGGTGCCGGTCGACGACCTCGAAACGTGTCCGGTCGGGGACCTGTTCCGACGTCTGGGTGACAAATGGAGCATGCTGCTGCTGATCCTGCTCGGCGGCCGTCCTCACCGGTACAACGAGCTGCACCGCGCGATCGAGGGCATCAGCCAGCGCATGCTGACCCGCACGCTGCGCGCCCTGGAAAACGACGGCCTGGTGCTGCGCGAGGTGCATCCCACCGTGCCCCCCGGCGTCGAGTACAGCCTGACCCCCCTCGGCCGAACCCTGCTGGAACCCCTGTCGACCCTGGCCGACTGGGCGGTACGCCACGAGGCCGAGATCAACGAGGCCCGCTCCCATGGCACCGGCGCCTGACAGAGCCAGCAGTTCGCAGGCATGGGCAAGGGGCGTCGACGCTCCGCCCGAGTTCGAGGTCCGGCCCTCGGAAGACGCTCACCCGTGCTCTCATCACTCGATGATCGCGTGACGGGGTGAGATCATGAGCGGCTTCCAGGTCGGGGAGCGCATGGACGGCGGCTCGTAGGAGCGCCGAACCGGGCGCCGGGCCGATCACGGGTGATCCGGCATCTGCGTCGGCGGGATGTCTCGCGCCGGCACTGCCGGGCCGTCATCACGGTTACTCGTGACGGGGTGACGCTTCTCGGCCCCGATGTCGACGCCCCTGACGACCCGTCGGAAACGCTCGAACGGGACCGGCCGTCAGTAGAGGTGGTCGACCGATCCGACGACGGTGGGCATGGCGTAGTGGGCAGGTGACAGGTGCACACCGGTGGCTCGTTCCGCGAGAGCGAGGGCCCCCGTGACCCGGGTCGGAAAGTGATCGGCCGCCTCCTCCTCGACGGGCATGCCCAGATCCCGCATATGGGCCAGAAGGCGATCGGGGTCGCTGCCCTGTCGCGAATCAGGGAGGCACGGTTCGAACTTCGTGACCACCACCCCGTCGACCGAGTAGACGAAGTCCTCGTCGAGACTGCCGTCGGTGAACACCCTCGCTGTCGCGGTCCCGTGGGAGAGCAGGTCCGGCAGCTCGGCGTAGCCGTAGTCGACCAGGACCGTGCCTCCAGAGGCAGTGCAGGCTTCGATGCCCCATTCACCGGAGATGTCGCCGGGGATGGCGCCGATTCGATGCAGGCTCTCCTCGGGAGACAGGTCTCGCACGAAAGTGACGCAGAAGCCGTCGCTGCGCTCCTCGCACTCCTTGACGAACCAGTCATAGTCCGCCGCTGTCGCACCGCTCATCGACGATCCCTTCCCGTACTCGACCGAACCGAGGTGATGATTACCGGCAGGGCCGACATGTGAGGCGGTCATGGGAGCGATCCACATCACCGGTTCGGAAGATCACGGTACGCGACCCCGTGAGCCGCTGTGGTGCCGGCCGGAGGCGACCTCACCCTGTCCATGATTCCCCGGCCCCGGCATGGTCGACTACAGGGCCACCAGCACGGAGATGAGCACGAAAGCGGCGAAGAGGGCGATGACGATGCCCAGGCCGAACAGGAGGCTGGATCCTCCGCCCCCTTTCCTGTTGGGACCGCTGAGGTCGATCACCACGGTTTTGGCAATCACGTCATGTAGGCATCGACGCTTCGGATCGCCGAATATCCACAGCATGTCGACCAGGTTGATCAACACCCCGATGTACGGCACCGACGTCATGACAGGGTAGGCAAGAGCGCGAATTCCCGCATGACGGAGACTCGGCGGTTCTCCGGTCGCGCTGGACACCACCTTCAAGCGGCAGAGTCGCTTACCAGGCGTCTGACCCCACAGCGCGTGCTGCACCCAGAAGTAGACGGCGAGGAGGACGGTGATCGCTACTTCGATCGGCCAGTTGGGATTCCCCGCGTAGGGGTTGAGATAACTGACGAGAACCGATTCGTCGGACACCTCGACATCTTCGAACAGTGAGTAGACCGGCGAGATCGCTATGAAACAGATCAGGCCGTCGATAAGAGCAGCCGCGAAACGGTGACGTCTCGCGGCGAGGGTTTCCGGCGTCAGGGTTCGGGGGGCGGTTGTCATGCAGGTCAGTGTGCCGGATGACCTTGACGCGTGAGACCAGGGGGCGGGAGGGAGACGATCTCGGCCTGCTTGACCCGGTCGCGCGGGGACTCCGATCCGACGCCCAACTGCCGGGCGACACGCGTGGGGCGGGAGACCGCTGGGAGGATCACGATCTCGTGTTCGCCACCCGCCACGGCGGCCCGATCGAGCGCACCGAGGGCTGGAAGGTGTGGAAAACCATCCTCAAGCAGGCCGGCGTTCGAAACCCCCAGGCGCTCGCCACACGGCCGCGACCCCGCTCATCGAGCAGGGTGTGAACATCCGGGTCGTTCAGGAGCTCCTGGGCCACACGAGGGTGACCACGACCGAGCGTTATGCACATGTGTCCACACCGCTCATGCGCGATGCCGGCGAGCGCCTGGCCTCGGCGCTCTGGGGGAAGCCCTGAACCCTCGTTGCAACTATGACGCCATTGAAGATCAAAAAGGCCCTCTCCCCGTATCTCGGGAGAGGGCCTCTGACCTGCGGAGGCTCGGGGATTTGAACCCCGGATGGGCGGTAAACCCAAACCGCATTAGCAGCTCTGATCTTCCCCGTTCAGATCAGTTCCGCCTGGACCAACGGGCGCGGCCGGTCCTTCCGGAACGGGGTTGAACGGGGCTGGATTGCAACTAGAACTGCAACTAGGCCGGCCGCTCCATGTCGTCTGTGCATCCCCGTGAGCATGGCTCTTTCCCCGGTCGTCTGATGAGCGGGTGGCACGACTCGATCAAAAGGGGCGAGACCAGGGCTGGGCCGGCATGAGGGCGAGCGCACGGTGAGCGAATCCTCTGAGTTCCTCCCATCCGGGATGGGAACGCAAGGCTCCCTCGGTCCATGCCGAAGGGCCTTGCTCGGTGAGGTCGATCAACTTCTGGTCGATGGCACTGAGCAGGGTGGCGATTCGTTCGGAGATCCATCCGGCTTCACGAGACTGCCACGAGGCGGGATAGACGGCATCGAAGTCGAGGGCCAGTTCGTCGATGGACATGGAGCCGGTCCACTGGAGCTGTTCATGGGCGGGCGAAGCGAGGCGGTGCACAGCCTCCCGTAGGAAGCTCCAGTTCCCCTCGGCTGCTTCCCTATCGCTTCGGCGATCACTCATTCGATCATGGTAGGAGGCCAGCGGTGCCCGGCGTCATGCAACCTGCTCAAAGCGGTGAGGTCGTTCGTCACCAGCACGTGAGCCAGTCGCGCCGCTGCAGCCAGCACAGCCGGCCAGCTGGGCGATTCCAGGTACGTCTCGTCCCTGGCGGTCACACCCACTGACTCCTGTACTTCGGAATAAGCTGCGCCGAGGTCTGCCATCAACGAGACCTCCTCGTCTGTACGCAGGCTCTTTCCCAGCCAGGACCGCGGCTCGCGTGCATCGCAAAAGTCATCGAAGAGGACGTGCGCCACGTAACCGAGATTCTCGAACTCGTCGGGGTTCAGCCACACCTCACGTTGCCAGGATGAGCTCGCAAGTGCGACGACCGCAGGGACAACATGCAGGCGGTACTGAGGAAACTCGATGCCATGATCGATCACTCGTCAAGGGTATCGAGGAGCTGATCGCCAGGATCCGGCCCAGCGGTTTTCAAGAGAGCTACGTTCCCCACATCGACCACGACTCTGAGCTGCTGTGATGCATGTGCTTCAGCGCGGGAACTGGAAGATCATTTCGCGCATATCCCGCAAGGTTAGATCTGCTGGACAAGCTGAACGATCACCAAGTAGGCGGCCTCGGTCTCAGCATAGGCGGCACGGACGGTGTAGCGCCCCGGTGGTAGGTCCACCCTTAGATGCTCCTCGCTGCCGATGTAGTCGTGTCCGTGGACGGAGTCGAAAAGGATCACGGGCTCTTTGATGTCCCACACCAGCTCCTCCTCCCACTGCGCAGAACCGGCCACATCGGTAGCGTCCTGGAGAATTTCCTCGGCCGAGTCCGCAGCGATCCAGCGGACGAAAAGGTTGTGTTCGGGCAGGAACGTGGTGCCAGCGGGATGGTCGCCGAGAACGAGAGCCTCGTCTGGTCCAACATCGATCAAACCGATGTAGCCGTCGACCTCGCAAGCTCGGCCGTAGTCTCCCCCATCGTCGGGGTAATCCTCCGGTACGCCGTTCCAGTACTGACAGGCTGACTCCGGAACAACGATGTGCGGCCCGCCCAGCGTAGTGACCCAGAACGGATCTCCATCACCCGACTGCTCCATGTACGGCTGGGACATGACAGTCAGAGTACGGCGAGAATCCGACAGAAGGTGCAGCCTAACCTTCTGATCCGTAGATCCCCAAACGAAGTCAAGGACCATTCAGAGCCGTTCGCCCTGCTGCTCACTGCGGCTTTGACCGTTCAAATACGTCCAGCTCGGTTCGTGATCATCCATTCGGATGGCTCCCAGAATTGCTCCCAAGCCAGAAAGAGTGATCTGTTCCTTGCCGGGATCAGGTAACCCCTCAATCAGGGGCTCGCGATTCAGTCTTGAATGGCGCTGCACAGGTGTGAGTGTCAGCGATCGTATGTCTCTGCCGCAGTACTGCACCTCACCGATGATCGAAGCAGCCGTGCGGCGCGAGGTGAACTGACTTGAGCTTGTCACGTCTGAGCGGCTGAAGTCTCCCTGTTTCAGACCTCTTTGGATGATGTGGACTCAAGTTCGGGAATGCGCCATAAAATTTTGACTTGCTCATCAAGAGGGAGCGAGGGTCCACCGATGTAGATGCGGTGAATGAGGTAGAGGACGGCCAGCCTGAACGCCTCCGGCTCGATGTCGTCCATCGTCGTTACTGTCGCCCGAGTCAGCTTGTTCACCCGGCGAACGATGCGCGGGTCGGATTCGAGAGGGCCGAGCTCGGCAATGATCTCCGGTTCGAGTTCGACGTCCCCGCGCATGGCCAGGATCGAGCGTTGCACCAGATCAGGCTCGGTTTCGATTCGACTGAGAATACGGGTGAGGACGTAACCGTGAATTACGTCTGCGTTGATTTTGGCATGTTCCTCGGGCTCCTCACCCGTGCAACTTGGACACCCCTCGCACTCGGCAGGCCCAACGAAGTCGTCCTCCGGCCCTTCGTCGGCTTGCTGAGTAGCGATGAAACAGGAAATCACCCACATGATCTCGGATCGGCTCAACCTCAGGTCTTCGGCGTCCCATAGGTCCGGGTCGATGGGTCCCCTGCCTCTTTCATCATCGGGTATCGAAAGCTCGGAGCGCATTAAGGACTCTAGGCTGACGAGAACCGGTTCCCAGTCTTGGGTGCTGAGCAGCAGAGTCGCCACCACCTCCCCCGGGCGTTTCCAGAAAATGAGGTCCTCGTCGTCGCCATTGACGAAGTGCAGAACGTGGTCCGTAGGATCGAATTCGACTCCAGACATCTCGCCTAGATGGGTAAGGACTGCTTGTCGGCCTCGGTAGCGTCCGACATAGCGGCGGGCTTGGGCCACGAAAAAATCTATGGTGGTGTCGTCCAGTATTGCGTTTGGGCTAACACCGATGAAGCGTGGCGGATTGAGAGGGCCGAACTGGCGGAGCTGTTGGGTGCCGTTCGCCCAATGCAGTCTCTTGGTATCCGGGTCGTACACTACGCAGTAGACGGGGATGTTCCCATTCGCCCAGGTGTCAACGTGCTGGCCGATAGGAACCGCATAGCCATTGCCTCGCCTCCATTTGTCCCCACCCTTGACCTGGACCTTGATCGTGTCGCTTGTGACATCCCCGTTGTCGGTGAAGGTGACGTAGAAGTCTTCGCCGAAGTCGTTCTGCCCAGATATCTCTTGCACGATGTGATCGTGATCTTCGAGCAGGGTGCGTAGCGCGTTCACGGCAGCCTGCCCTACGCGCCGCCCTTTCGAAATCTTCGGCATACCACCCTCCTACAGGTTCCTCGCCGGCTTGGGGCAATCCGGTTCAGCGTTGTCTTCAATCACCCTGCCTCACGCCTATGACATCGGACCCCGGAGGAGAGGGACGTCGGAGCCTACGCCGTCAGCTTGGGAAGTGCATCGAGTACGGCAGGTGAGGTGGCCGAGCTGGGCGTTTGGCTGGTCGTGAGTGACCGTGGTTGACCCTCGTCACCCTGGTTAATAGCCCGCTAATGGCCCGGCATCACTGAGTACGGGTGGACCGAGTCGCCCCCAGTTTCCGGGCACTGGCAGGGGACAGGGTCATGGGGGTGAGCCATCCCTGCCGTGTCAGGACCACTTGGGAGGGAAGAGGGGTGATCGGGTAGACCTCGATGCCTTGTGCCCAGTTCATGAGCAGTCCTTCGGTGCCGCTGGAGTCGATCAGGACGATCGCAATGGGCTGGCCGTCTTTGGCCCAGGTGTTCCAGATCGCCCACCCTTCGGGCCGGGCTTCCACGTCCAGACGGCCGCAGATCTCGCTGTAGCTCTCTTCCATGCCGACGGGAAGGGCGTTCGGCCGGAGGATGACCACCCCGGCGAGTTTCATCAGGGGAAGGTCCTCGTCAAGACATCCGTCCCCGTCGAAGTGATAGTGGCGGAGGTGGCGGGCTGTCTCGATCACTGCTCGCTGAAGTGGCGTGGCCTCATCGGAGATAGTGGCAAGAGTGAGCCATCCCTCGTTATCCGCCGCGTTCACGATCTTGCACGCCAGGTGCTCGATGTGGCGTAGGTACTCAATATCGCTGAGGTCGGTTCGGGACACCGCGACAGTGTGACATCAGGGCATGGTCTGGAGCATGTGGGTTATACGGCCGGGAAGATGCCATTTTCCTGAGGTGGAGCGGGTGACGGGAATCGAACCCGCGCTGTCAGCTTGGGAATCATCTACTGACCTTGCCGCCCTGAGCTGGGAAAACAGGGGTGCAGGTCCGGGCGAGTCCAGCCCCCATGATTCCCCGTGAGTGGCCGTGGTTCCCCGCCTGTTCTGGCACGCATCTGGCACGCGATCAAGCTTCGGATCATGCGCGGACGCGCACACTTCCCCCGCCGGATCTTCCCGTCTGCCTCGTCCCACCCCGGAGGGGCAACAGCTCAGGGACGGAGGATCAAGGCCGTCTTCGCGTGTACGCCGGCCGGTAGACGTTCCTCGGCCATGGGATGCCAACGATCACAGACGGCCTTGATCCGGAGGAGTCGAGATGTTGGGCTTGCCTGGGACGAGGCAGACGGGAAGATCCAGCTTCCACCTCAACCACCTACGGCCTTCGTGGTGCAACGTCGATCATCCCGGAGCCGAAGTGCCCCCGCCGGAGGCTTAGCGGTTTTCAAGAGGGCTGCGTTCCCAACGGGGACGGGTCCTCCCACCTGGGCAAAACCACGCTCCTCACCCCTAATACACAAGATCATTCCAGATATACCCCACGGGTAGCATGACATCTGCGAGATGCTTCGTTCCAGTGGGTGGCCCCATCTCCAGCGCTGCTGTCGCCTTAGCTGAAGTCACCCGATGCCAGGATGAGCAGAAGTAGGGCCTCGGCATCGATCGTCTTACTACAAGCCGCCGAGTAACGAACGGGTAATCGGCACTGCCCTGACCGACTTCGGCACGTACAGAGGGAAGTCGTACCCCACAGCGCCATGGTCGATCTAGTGTATGTATGTGACGGTTGACCGTGGAGCTCAGGCAGTCGAGTCTATCAAACGAGCTGGGCTGTTCATAAGATCAGCTTGGCTGAATAGCCCTACCAACATGAAGACCATAGCAGCCTTCATGTTGGGGATTGGGTTAGCCCTCGGCCTGGCAGGCCTAGTGGGAGATGCACTGGGCGCATGGGAAAACAGCCCTTTCTTTACTAACCTACTATCCTCACTCACTGGATTTCTATTTGCTGTACCTGTAGGTGTGATCATCCTCTATCAGATTACGATTCATCGAGAAGAACTGCAACAGAGACGCTCGCTTGCTAGCCTTGCACTTGATTCCTCCACTCGAATAGTAGCTCATTCGAATCAACTTCAAGCCCGGCCATATCACATAACTTTCCAACAAGGATCATCTCTATTCTTTAAGCTTCGCGGCCAGGCGTTAGATGTCATAGAAGAGATATTAATCAACCCGCCAGAGAAGCGCAGGATAACAGAAAAAAATATTTCTACTATTGTAGATCTAGGCTCTAGGTGTCGCGATGCTTGGACCCATGTTTGGGCTTCTCCGACGACTATCGCAGATACGGTTGAAGGTATGCGTAGCAACTTAACGATATTGCGCGAGTACGTTCAGCCACGACTGCATGCTGTATCTGACACAGCTCTAATAGACGCCGAGATACTCGACCACTTCCAGGAAGTCCTAGACTGGATCGCACCACCTAGAGGGGATTCAACAAACAGCCCTCGCAATTGGACAATATCCGCCGGGATTGCACTCGACGAGCTAGAGCAACATGGCGATCAGCTCGAATCTATGGAATCACACCTTGACGGGATTGTGCACCGATTGCATGCCGCAATCATGGATAGCGAACAAGCGAACGCCATGTACGAGACATTGAATAATGCAGCACTCCAGCTACATGAACAGATCTCATCTTACATTGGACATGAGCATACTGTCTTATAGAGCCACAGTTAGGAGCAGCGTATGGCGGGCCAGCCCGACTTTTTGACAGTCGCGCAGGTTGCATCTCTTCTTAAGCTGTCACAGCCCGATACCTGGAAGCTTGTAGGGCAGCTTGGATTCCCTCTCCCGGTGCGTGACGAGGAGGGGCACGACCGTTGGCCGCAACGTGCAGTAGAACAGTGGGCAGGACGTCGTGGTCATCTTATGGCTAATCCTTATAAGCTCAAAGACCTAAGACCACCACCGACTCCACGCCCATACCTTGGTCTTCGCATCATCGAGGATTACGCGGTTTTGTCCTGGGACACCGAGTATGGCGAAATATGCCTGGTCTACCCAACCCATCCAAGTTTTTACCATAAATCATCAAAAATTCTTCGCCTTCTTTCCCACGCTTTCTCTATATTGCTCGTGGGTCCCGACTGGGGCTTCACTGGTAAGACGCTACAGGAGTTCAGTCCCGCTGATCCCGAGTACAGCAATCTCCCTAGTTGGGCAGAGCTAAAACGGGCCTTAGGTTATCCTGCACCCTTTTGGCCAACAGCTTTACAGGATCATGATTTGATGATGCGTTGGGTGCCAGGTAGCCCCACTATCATGGGGCGCGCACAAAACAGTCTTGACGAGAAACTCCTCCTTAGGCTCGCCAATGCTTATCAAGAGGATGATCCTGTTTCAGTTACGCTTCGCCATTTCGTTAGTCGCATTCGCTATCAAGCAATGAAGTCAGCCGAATGGGAACTGAGTCACTGGGAAAAATACGAGGACTTCAAAGATGTAACATTTCCAGTTAAACCAATTCCCGAGCCCGAACCTTCCCCTGTTCCAAGTCTAGAGATTCGCAGGCAAGCATGGGTGAAAATCGGTGCGCGAACCGATGAGCTCGCAGCTCAATGCATCGATGAAACAAAGGGATGGATCGATAAAAAAATTCTTTCGTTTTCCTCTGTAACCCAACTGATTCCTGGGAATTCCACCATAGTCGATAACTGGTTGGGATCTCTCTGCGAAACCCCATGGTGTGCTGAATTTGTATGGCTGGGCGCGTCTTCCGACGACATCCTCCTTCGAGATCCATTAACAAACCTACCGGCCTACCGCGCCAATGACGGGCGTTATTTCGCAGCTGTTCCACAAAAGCTACCATCGACATCACCTCTTCAATCTATTGTTCTGGACAAGGATGTATGGATCTGCACCTACGACGGAAGAACATACCTTGCCCCTGGTGGTTCTGACGGCATCACGGCCACATGGGGTTACTCCGGCACTGGCCCCTCCTACCTGGCAAGTCTTTTTAACTGTTTATTGGATGACATAGCATCCTCTACCTTCTTCATTGACTCACAGCGCCGTCAGATTCCAAACGGCCTCCTGGCGCTAGCCATGGAAAAGCATCCAGATGGAACCATCTTTAGTCGGCAAGATCTCGTGAAAATTAAACAACAATATATCGAATAGAGTCAGCGGTAGACAGAGTGCATGGTCGCACATGAACTTTAGCTGGTTTCATTTCAGAGCCAGAGGTTCCGTAGAAAGTCTCCTAATCTTCACGGACCTTGACGGTCCTTGGGGTCGTGCACAATCGAGGAGGGGTAGGGGATAGAGCAGCACCTAATTACAGCTGGCGCATAGTGCACCGGCGGCGTGTGGCAGAGGGTCAAATACGGCGGCGCGCCAGCCGCTCGCTGCGCCGATAGATGAGCCATGCTTCTCGGTGAGCTGGGGTAAGGAACGAACCCCGGATCTTCGATCGCCCCCGACCACATCAGACTCCGGCCACCCTATGGCGATCGTCGTGACGCATTGGGGCGGCGGCGTGACCCAGGTGCTGGCGGACGCCGGAGGCACGGCGCGGCGCTCGTGCGGCGACGGCCCGGAGTCCTGCGCGCGTGCCGGGACCAGCCCCCAGGCCGCATGCCCGGCGCGCGCTGGCAGGCGCAGGGCCGGGCGACGGCGCGCAGCGCCGCCGCCTCTTGATACCTATGAGAACAATTCGGCAGTGATCCGGGATGGGCAACGCTCGATGCGTGAGCGGCTGGTAGAACGCTGGGTGTGGAGGATCGACGGGATCGGCTTCGGACGTTAGGTGAGTTGCTGCGTCGGCTGCGTAAGGATGCTGGGCTGACCGGTAAGGATCTAGCATTGCGGGCTGGGGTGGCTCAGCCGACAATCTCGCGGATCGAGACGGGCCAGCTCCTTCCGGTTCCGGAGACGGTTGATCGGCTTGTCGAAGCGCTGGACCTGGACGACGTAGGCCGCGGGGAGTTGGATGCTCTGCTCGTACGGCTACGTGATGAAGTCTCCCGCCTCAAAGGTGGGCTTGCCGGCCGGGAGGCGGCCAATGCTGCCCGGCTCCGATCGGCTCAGCGGGTGGTGTCGTTTCAATCGGCAATGATCCCGGCGTTACTCCAGACGGCGGAGTACGCACGGCTCGCCTTGGCCTTCGGCCGGGACGTCGACGAGGAGGATGCGGCGAAGGCTGCGGCGGTTCGGGTGGAGGCGCAAGCCGTCCTGTTCGAGTCGGGGCGTGAGTTCTCCTTCGTGCTGACGGAGGGGGCGGTTCGGACGTGGCCGGGGTCGCCGGCGTTGATGCGAGCGCAGCTTGATCGGTTGCTTCAGGTCTCGACGCTTCCCCATGTGGGGCTTGGGATAGTGCCGTGGTCGGTGGAGGCTCCGGGGTTCCCGCTGCATGGGTTCACGATCTATGACGGGTCGGTGAGCGTGGTGGAGAGCCTTACCGGTGATCTCACGCTGAGTGAGCCGGGAGAGATCGCGACGCACGGGGATACCTTTGAGGCGTTCGCGGCGGCGGCCGTTTATGGCGATGGGCTGCGGGATCTTCTGGTGCAGATCGGGTCGGAGTATCAGAAGTTGATGGCCCACCTCGAATAACTGACGTATTTATGCGTCGAATACCTTGAGCACCTTCCAGGTTCGCTCATACTCTGACGGAATGGATGTATAGCCCCCTAGACGTCGGAGCCAGCCATGTCGCTCTTCCGTATCTCCCGCACCTTCCTCGGCTCTCCCCGATCCATCGTCGAAGCTCGCCGGTTCGTCACCGCGATGCTGAGCGGCTGGCCGGAAGTCGAAGACGCTGAGCTGATCGTCAGCGAGCTGGCCACCAATGCGGTCCGGCATTCCGAGAGCGGCCGATTCGGAGGCCGGTTCACGGTGTCGATCCATACGGAAGCCGATCGGCTCTGGATTGGCGTCCTGGACGAAGGCGGCCCTCGCTCTCCTCGGGCCTTCCCGCATCACGAGGATGGGGAAGACGGACGGGGGCTGATGCTGGTCACCGAACTCGCGGCGAGTTGGGGCGTGACCGGGGACGACAAAGGGCGCATCGTGTGGGCCGTCCTGGAACTGCTCCCCCAGCCGGCGGTACGGCAGTGAGCTGCCTGGCGGCTCACGTGCCGACCCCCCAAGCCGATCACGCTCGGCTTACCTGGATGGACCCGCGACCCGGTGAGCGGTGCCGGGTGCTCGCCTGGACCTGCCACTGCCGCTCGGTCGTCTACGAGCTGTGTGCCTCGGGCGGCCAGGTCTTCCTCCGCCGGACCGTGCAGGGAACACCTCGCACCGTCCAGGAGACCAGCCGGACGCGCATGGCCGAAGGCCGGGAACTGTGGGCGGCGATGCTGACGGGTCGCGCTCGATGACCAGGGGCGTGCCGAAGCGTCGTTCAGCGATCCGGGCAGTAAGTTTAAAAACGGGTGAAACGCTTAAATCCGTACTGTCGAGGGGGATAGACGGCATTTCGTCTAGGGGTCTAGACTCGGCGGAGCACCACCGAAAGGGAACCACCGTGCCGCCGAGTGACCTTGATCGGATCGCCGCCATCGACGACCCGTACCTGTTGATCCGAACCGCGACCGAACGGCTCAGCGCCGCTCAACAGGAGGTCACCGAGCTGGCCCGGCTACGGCGCCGGGTGATTCAGGAGCTACACGCCCAAGGTGTCTCCTACGCCCAGATCGCCGAACAGGCCGGGCTGTCACGCGGACGCATTCACCAGATCAAACACACCGGACCAGCACCGGAAGGCGCGTTCCTCGGCACGGGCCTGGTGACCGTGGTCACTCCCCTGCGCCTCGACCCCGAGAAGAAGCGGCCTGTCCTCGCCCTGGACGACATGCGCTCAGGCCAGCGCCTGGAAGAGCTCGCCAAATCCTTCGGGCTCGCCATCGCCTCAGACAACGTCACCATCGACGGTCAGATCGACCTCAACCGACCCAACCTCGTGGTCGTCTGCGGTCCTCGCATGTCCGAGGCGATGCAGACGGCCTACGACACCGACCCCGTCATCCGATGGGAACGCGACGACCTCGGCTGGCTGCTGCGCGACACCCGCACCGACGTCGCCTACCGATCAGGCACCCAGGTCATCCCGGAACAGCCGACCGATTCGGCATACCTCGGCCGTCTCTCCCGGCCGGACGGCAACGGCACCTTCCTAGCCATCGCCGGAATCCGCACCAACGGCTCCCTCGGCGTGGTGGACCTGCTCACCTCGGAGATCGCGACGATCTGGGGACAGGTCGGAGACCAGCGCTTCTCCACCGTGGTCAGCGTGGAGTACGACCCTAACAGCGGAGAACCGACCCGAACCAAACTTGCCAGTCCGCTCTATCGACACCAGGACGACTGACATGCGGCTCACTCTCGCCACCGAACCCGCTTATCCCGACCGGCCCAACGAAGACTTCATCGGTGCCACCCCTGACGCCATCGTTCTCCTGGACGGCGCCGGCACCCCCGCGGATCTAGAATCGGGCTGCTCCCATGGCGTCGCCTGGTATTCGCACACTCTCGGCTCGACTCTCCTGGCCGGTGTGACCCAAAGCGCTGACTCCTTGAGCACGATCCTCGCTGCAGGGATCAAAGCGACAGCCTCGATGCACGACTTCTGCTGCGACCTCTCTCACCCCGGCTCGCCCTCGGCCACCGTGGTCATGCTCCGCCGCAGCGCCAACACCCTGGACTGGCTCGTGCTAGCCGACTCCGTACTCGTCCTCGACGTCTTCGACGCCGACCCCATGGTCATCTGCGACGAGCGGGAAGCCCTGACCGGTAACCGCTACCGGGCCCCGATGAACGCCGCTACCGGGGGAAGTCCGGAACACCTCCTTGCCCTGAGCCACTACATGGAGGCCATGCGCGCACACCGCAACGTCGACGGGGGATTCTGGGTCGCCGCGGTCGATCCCCTGGCCGCGGAACAGGCGCTGACCGGAACGGTGCCGGTCGACCGGCTACGGGCCGTTGCGGTCCTGAGTGACGGGGCGTCCCGACTCGTCGACCGATTCGGCCTGGCCACCTGGCGGCAACTCCT
This sequence comes from Streptosporangium nanhuense, assembly GCF_059358815.1. NCBI lineage: Bacteria > Bacillati > Actinomycetota > Actinomycetes > Streptosporangiales > Streptosporangiaceae > Streptosporangium > Streptosporangium nanhuense. Next base: position 161,696 of record NZ_JCADBG010000013.1, on the reverse strand, counting down.
CGACCTCCTCGACCACGACGGCCCGGCCGAGTTAATTCGCCAGGTCCGCGAGGCCGAACGCTCCGACCTGGACGGCTCCCGTTGGTCGCGAGGAAAAATCTTCGATGATGCCACGGCCGCCTACGGCAGGATCACCTGACGCCGGAAGCAGCGCGCTGCCCTACCAGTCGTGTCGACGGAAGACAGAGGTCATGCGCAGGTGGCCGGTCGCGATCCCGACGTACATCTCGGACGTGTGAGCCAGTAACCACCCCTGACGCTCCACACCTTCGATCAACTCCGAGATGTCCCACGTCGTGTAAGCCTCCTTACGGAAATCGATCATCGCAATGGCCGTGAAGATCATGCGGCCTTCCGCACGCGCGAGCCGGGCATCTTCGACGATCTGCTGAACCTCGGTGTTGTTCATGGCTTTCGGCACAGGCGATCCATCCTTCAGGGCCAACGCGTAGCGGTCACCACGGCGAAAAACGACCTTGCTCCGCAAAGGGTTCTGACTTCAAGCGCACGACTCTTGTTTACCCCCCTAGACAGTTGGGGAGAGCAAGTCTAGAGTCCTCCGCATAGCCCCCTAGACAGTTCACGCCGACAGAACGCCTGTCACTGTCTAGGGGGATAGACGAAAGGTAGAGCCCATGGCCATCCAAGGCCCCATCCCCGTCCACTTCGAGCAGGTCTTCCCGCACGGCTGCTTCATCGTCGGCGAGGTCGAGCAGGTCAAGGACTTCGACGCCTCGTCCAAGGGCCGCACCGTCTACGCCAAGGACAAGAACACCGGAGAACTGGTGTGGCAGGTCGCCGTCATGGACGCCGACCCGACCGTAAAGGCCGGCCAGAAGACGGTCTCGGTCAAGATCCTGTCCCCGATCCAGCCGACCGTTCCGGCCGCCCTGCCGGGGCTGCCGTTCGTACCGGTGGAGTTCGACGGCATGACCGCCACCGCCTACGTCAACCAGAACACCGGACGCCTGGCCTGGTCCATCCGAGCCACCGCGATGCGCCCTCCCCGCACCGCGGCGACTCCGGCCAAGGCTTCGGCTTCGACGACCAATAAGGACGTGGCCGCGTGAGGGAGTACCTGCCTTACACCCGCGCCGTGGTGACCCTCGACGAGGACGGCACTCGGCTCGACACCTCGTTTCGCACCCCGCACCTGTCGGTCATGGCACTGGGCGCCGAGGGTGAGCGGCCGTTCCTGACCCTGTCCTCCCGTGAGGCCCAGGTGGTCATCTCCACCACCGGCGGCGGACCGATCACCGAGCGGGACGTGACCCTCGCCCGGCAGATCGCCGAGGCCGCCACGCGCTACCTCGCCGACTGCGAGCGCCTGCACACCGACCAGTCCACCCACCCCGACCAGGTCGACGACGAGTCCGAGCAGGGCAAGGCGGCCTGACACGAAGCGGGGCCGCTGGAAGGTGCAACTTCCGGCGGCCCCTCGGTTCTCCCCAGACGCGAATCAAGAGAGGGCTCAAGCCTAATGTTCAAAAAACTGCCTGGTGACGAGGCTCGTACCCTCGTCACCACGACCCCCGATACCGCCGTGGTGTTCCGTCCGGCCGTGGTGCGTACTCCGGCCATCTTCACCATCACCATCTTTCTGTGGCGGCTGCTGGCCGGACTTGTCCGGCTCGTCTGGCGTCACCCGATCGCGGTGGCCGTGCTTGCCGTTCCCGCGGTGCTCGGCATCCTGTACGGCTGGCGTCTCGCCGTGGTCGTCGTTACCGTTCCGCTCTCGCTGCTGGCGCCGTGGCCGTTCTTCGATCGGGCCTCGTTCAACCGCTGGATGGGCTGGCGGCTGCTGGCCTGGTGGCGGCTGGTGTGGATCTACCGGCGGCACTGGCAACCGGTGATGATCATCTCCGGGCTCGGCCGGAACCTGCGCGGCCGGGACTACCTGCCTCGCATCGTGCGCGTCACCTGCACCTCGTGGGCGGACCTGGTCACGGTGAAGATGATCAGCGGGCAGGCGGTCAAGGACTGGACCGACCGCATCGAGCACCTCGCTCACGGGTTCGGTGCCACCTCGTGCCGGGTGACTGTGGCCCGGTCGGGCCGGTTGCTGCTGGCCTTTCCCCGGCGTGACCCACTGGCCACCCCCTTACCCGCCCTGCCCATCCCCGAGGTGGCGTCGGTCGAGCCGGTCGAGATCGGCCGATGCGAGGACGGCACGCCGTGGCGGCTCAAGGTTCACGGCACTCATGTTCTGGTGGCCGGCGCCACTGGAGCGGGCAAGGGTTCCATCATCTGGTCCACCATCCGTGGCCTCCTGCCTGCGGTGCGAGCGGGCCTGGTCCAGGTCTGGGCGCTGGATCCCAAGCGGATGGAACTGTCCTTCGGTCGTGGCCTGTTCGGTGACCGCTACGCCGCGAGTCCTGCGGCGTGTGCTGATCTGCTGGAAGCGGCGGTGGCGGTTATGCAGGAGCGGGCCGATCGGTTCGCTGGCCTTCAGCGCAGCCACACGCCCACCGTGGAGGATCCGTTCGTCCTGGTGGTGGTCGACGAGGTGGCGTTCCTGACCGCCTACCAGTCCGACAAGGGCCTCAAGCTGCGTATCTCAGCTGCGTTGGCGACGCTGACCACCCAGGGCCGCGCGGTCGGGTTCGGCGTGATGGCCGCCCTCCAGGACCCGCGCAAGGAGGTCATGAACGTCCGCAACCTGTTCCCCGACAAGATCGCCCTCCGGCTGGATGAGTCCGAGCAGGTGGACATGGTCCTCGGTGACGGTGCACGCGACCGCGGGGCACTGGCCGATCACATCTCGCCGGTTCCCGAGCAGGGCGCGGGCATCGGCTACGTCCGCCTGGAGACCTCACCCGAGCCGATCCGCGCCCGCGCCGGCTACGTCTCTGATGCCGACATCCGCGCCATGGTCGCCGACTTCGCCGAGGAGGCACACCAGTGAAGATCATCATTCAGGGCACCCTCGCCGAGATCGACACCATCCCCTTCCGTCTCCTGGGCAACCTGTCCGACTCCCCGCCGCGATTTGAGCTGGTGCTGTCCGACCTGGTGAACATCCGGCTGCGCCGCGACCCCTACAGCGCCGCCTACCGCTTCACCGTCGACGTGCTCGCCCGAGAGGAGGACATGTGACCGACATCCCCACCTCCCCATCCCCCCTCTCCCCGGACGGCTCCGACCGCACCCTTCCCCGCCTCATTCGCGACACCCTGCCCTTCGCCCTGGACGTCGCGGTGGAAGTCGCCAAGAACAACGGTGTCTGCATCCGCCCCATCGAACTGCGGCGCCTCGACACCCACACCGGCATGACCGAGTCGTTCAACATTCCCTGCGGCGCCACCCAGGAAGCCAAGTGCCCGCCGTGTGCTCAGCGCAACAAGCAGCTGCGTAAGGCTCAGTGTCGCGAGGGCTGGCATTTGGAGGCCGAACCCGTCGCCGAACCTCACCCCTCCACCGACGACCAGCAATGGCTGATTGAGTTCCGGGCTGACGTGCAAGCCAAGCGCGACGAAGCTGAGAGGGCGGGGGAAGACACCCTCGACTGGGACGAGGCCATCGCAGGCATCGATGCCGAGATTAACGCCGCGGGAATGCGCGGCAACGTCCTGGGCGGCCGGGCAACCCCGAAGCGCTCGCGCTCCACCAGACGGCGTCAGGATGCGCCGGATCTGCCCAGGCGGGCCAAGCAGAACACCACCCTTGGGCGGACCTTCATTGCCTCCGACGGCAAGGTCTACCGGCCATCGCTCTTTGTCACCCTGACGCTTCCCTCCTACGGGCGCATCCACAACGGCGTCCCGGTCAACCCGGCCACCTACGACTACGCTCGCGCGGCTCGCGATGCGCTGCACTTCTCCAAGCTGGTGGACCGGTTCGTGCAGAACCTTCGCCGGGTGGCGGGCTATGACGTGCAGTACTTCGCCTCCGTCGAACCCCAAAAGCGGCTCGCTCCCCATCTGCACATGGCCATCCGCGGCACCATGCCGCGTGCGGAGGTCAAGGCCATCGCCGCCGCCACCTACCACCAAGTGTGGTGGCCATCGGTCGACGAAGTCCGCTTCGACGGTGACCACCTGCCCATCTGGGCACAACGGGCCGAACGCGCTGAGCCCTACCCCGACGGGCAGGCCGGCGACTACCTCGACCCGGCCACCGGGGAAGTGCTGCCCACCTGGGACGAGGCACTCGACCAGCTCGACACCGACGAGGCGGCCGAACCGCTGCACGTGGTCCGTTTCGGCGCTCAAGCCGATGTTCAGGGCGTCCTGGCCGGATCACCGGATGCCGACCAGTGCCTCATCTACCTGTCCAAGTACCTGACCAAGAACCTCGGCGATCCCCTCGACCCCGACGACGTCGTCAACCAGGCTCGTCGTGACCACGCGACCCGCATGGTCGAAGCGCTGCGTTATGAACCCTGCTCCCCGGCGTGCGCGAACTGGCTGCGCTACGGAATCCAGCCCAAGGGTGCCAAGGCGGGCATGCTGCCGGGCCGATGCCGTGGCAAGGCGCACAAGGCCGAACACCTTGGCTACGCGGGTCGTCGCATCCTGGTCTCCCGTAAGTGGTCGAACAAGACCTTGCGTGAGCACAAGGCCGATCGCCGGGCCTGGGTGCTCGACATGCTCGGCCTGCCCGACGAGACGGTGAGCGACCCACACCGCTACGTCTGGCGGCCGGTCTCCTCCAAGGACCCCAACCGCACCCCGCTGGCCAAACGGCTACTGCGCGAGGTCGCCAACCGACAGCGCACCCGCGCACGACTGACCGAACTCCAAGCCAGAGCAGACGGACGACCGATCAAAGATCTTTCGGCAATCGGAAAGGCGGCCTGACATGGAACCACTGTTCTACCGGCCCAAGGATGCCGCCGTGATGCTCGGCATGAGCCGTACTGCCGTCTTCCGACTGATCAAGTCCGGCGAACTGAAGTCGATCAAAGACGAGGGATACCGGCTGGTCCCCCGGTGGGCGCTCCACGAGTTCGCCCGTGCACTGGAGGCCAAGGCGGGGCTCTCCCAGGACGAGGCCGCGTGATGGCGAAGAAGCCAGACGGCCGGTCCTCGATCTACTTCGGCAACGACGGCTACTGGCACGGCTGGGTCACTTTGGGCATCAAGCCTGACGGCTCCCTCGACCGTCGTCACCGGATGGCCACGACTGAGGCCGAAGTGACCCGCAAGGTGAGGGAACTGGAGAACAACCGGGAGTCGGGACAGGTCACCAAGCCCGGCCGTGCGCCCACCGTCGCCGAGTGGATGACCGAGTATCTCGACGTGATCTGTGAGCGGCTTGTGATCTCCGGCAAGATGGCGCCGCGCACGCTGACGGACTACCGGTCCAAGACGCGTCACTGGATCATTCCGCTGCTCGGACGGCATCGGCTCAACCGGCTCGCTCCCGAGCACCTCGACACGGCCTACACCACGATGCTTGAGAAGAACCTCTCGACCAGCACCGTGCTCAAGGTTCATCGCATCCTGTCGCGGGCGCTGACCATCGCGGTGCGCCGCAACAAGCTCACGCGGAACGTCGCGACCCTCGTCGACGCTCCCTCGGCGGCTTCCACCGAGATCGAACCGCTGAGCCGCGAGGAGGCTCGCAACATCCTCGACGTGGCCGGCACCCGGCGGAACGGGGCGCGCTGGTCGGTAGCTCTGGCTCTCGGCATCCGCCAGGGCGAGGCGCTCGGGCTCCGCTGGCAGTACGTCGACCTGGAGACCGGAGTGATCAGGGCGTGGTTCCAGATCCAGCGCACCGAATGGCAGCACGGGTGCGCCGATCCCCATAAATGCGGGGAGAGGTGGCACCGCTGGCCCTGCAAAAAGAAGTGCAGTGATCATGGGCATAACCCCGGCTGCAAGGAGGGGTGCAAAAAGCAGGGGCACACCTGCTTCAAGAGGACCTGTCTCAAGGACTGTACGAGCCATGCCGACAGGTGCCCGAAACGCACGGGCGGGGGCATCGGCTTCCGCCAGCGAAAGGGCAAGAGCAAGCTCACCCTTCAATGCCCTCCCGAGTTGCTCGCGCTTCTCAGGGCACACCGCAAGATCCAGGCCGCGGAGCGTCTCAAGGCGGGGGACCGCTGGGAGGATCACGATCTCGTGTTCGCCACCCGCCACGGCGGTCCGATCGAGCGCACCGAGGATTGGAAGGTGTGGAAAACCATCCTCAAGCAGGCCGGGGTTCGGGACGTCCGGGTGCACGACGCTCGCCACACCGCCGCGACGCTGCTCATCGAGCAGGGGGTGAACATCCGGGTCGTTCAGGAGGTCCTGGGCCACACGAGGGTGACCACGACCGAGCGTTATGCACATGTGTCCACACCGCTCATGCGCGACGCCGGCGAGCGCCTGGCCTCGGCACTCTGGGGGGAGTCCTGAGCCCTCGTTGCAACTAGGACTGCAACTATGACGCCCTTAGAGATCAAAAAGGCCCTCTCCCCGTATCTCGGGAGAGGGCCTCTGATCTGCGGAGGCTCGGGGATTTGAACCCCGGATGGGCGGTAAACCCAAACCGCATTAGCAGTGCGGCGCCATAGACCTGACTAGGCGAAGCCTCCTGGTTGCCGTTCGGCTCAGCACAGAGTACCGGCCATCAGGCGAGGCGGCAAAGCGGTTGACGATCGCGTCACGGGCAAGAGTTGGGGAAGAGTTATCCACCATCTGTGGATAACTCTTCCCGACCCTGTGGACAAACTGAGGAGTCCGCAGCTGAGCACGGTGGAAATCCTGTGGATTCCCAGTTCGCGAGACGCTACATCTCAACAAGTGAACACCATTGAGGCCCCTCACCGCGGCGAGACGGGAGAGACCTCGGGTGGTCACGGAGATCAGGCGGCCGGGTTGGCCTCGCCCTCGATCTCAATCTTGATCTTCTTGCCGACCAGGACGCCGCCGGTCTCCAGCGCCTGGTTCCAGGTCAGGCCGAACTCCTCGCGGTCGATCTCGGCCTTGATCGAGAAGCCCCAGACGACCTGGCCCCACGGGTTGGTGCCGACGCCGCCGTACTCGACGGTGAGCTCGACCGGCTTGGTGACGTCGCGGATGGTGAGGTCGCCGACGAGGGTGAACTCGTCGCCGGAGTGGCCGGCGACACGGGTGCTGCGGAAGGTCAGCTCGGGGAACTTGTCAGCGGAGAGGAAGTCGTCGCTGCGCAGGTGGCCGTCGCGGTCGGGAGCGCCGGTGGTGATGCTCGCGGTCTTGATCGAGAGCTCGGCGGAGGAGTCCAGCGGGTTCTCGGCGATGGTGACGGTGCCGGCGAACTCGTTGAAGTGACCGCGAACCTTGCTCACCATCATGTGCTTGACGACGAAGCCGATCTGGGTGTGCGAGGCGTCCAGAGCGTAGGTGCCCGGGGCGGGGATCTGAAGGTTCTCCCAGGTCCGAGTGGTCATTTTTCTGCTCCCGAAGAGATGTTGCCGAGTGGATGCTTGCGTCAACAGATTTCTACACGAGGAATATTCCTCTCGTCAACTACTGTCGGGTAGGGTGAGATCGTGAACCACTTTGACGACTCCCGGCTGACCGCGATGGGCCTCCTTGCCGAGGTCTACGCCGGTATCTCAGCGAAGACACACGGGTCCTTCGTCGCGGCGAAGCTCTCGGAGATCGACTTCGAGACGTTGATAAGGCTGGCGCGCTCACCCCAGCGACGGCTGCGCATGAGCGACCTGGCGGCGCAGACAGGTCTGTCCACGAGCGGGACGACCCGGGTCGTCGACCGGCTGGAGCGCGAGGGGCTGGTCACGAGGCAGGCGTGCCCCACCGACCGGCGGGCCTCCTACGCGGCCATCACCGAGGCCGGCACCGACCGGCTCGGCGACCTCCTCCCGCAACACCTGATCGACATCGACACCTGGTTCACCGGGCTCCTCTCTCCCGCGGAGCTCAGCACCTTCCTCGAAACCCTGAGGACCATCCGCGACGCCGTACGGCCGTGCGCCACCGCGGGAGCGGAGAGCCTGCGTCCCGAAGAGGGCTCGCGTCCCGAGGAGGGCCTGTGTCCCGAAGAGGGCTCGCGTCCTGAGGAGGCCGCGCTCATCCCGTCCGAGTGACGCGCCCGTCCCGTCCGAGGCCCCATGAGCGCATACGTCTTTGTGAGTACGCGCTCCGTGGGCGACCGGCAGAGATTCCGTAGGGCCGGGAGCCTCAGGTCTGTGGCTCCAGGTGTCGCGGCTCGGAGGTGAGGTCGCCCCGGAGTTTGGCCATTCCCCGGGAGACCGTGCTCTTGACCGTCCCGACGCTGATCCCCAGGGCCTTGGCGATCTCCGGCTCGGTCATGTCCTCGTAGTAGCGCAGCACGACGGCGGTCCGCATCCGGGTGGGCAGCCGGTCGAGGGCCTGCTCGACGCGCTCGGGCAGGTGCTGGGCGCTCGCGACGACCGGTTCGGGGAGTTCGCCCGACGGGTACTCCTCCAGCTTGCGCCGCCGCCACCAGGAGATGTTGATGTTGACCATCGCCCGGCGCACGTAGCCGTCCAGGGCGGTGCGGTCCTGGATGCGGTCCCAGGCGAGGTAGGTCTTCACCAGCGCCGCCTGCAACAGGTCCTCGGCGTCGCTCGGATGCCCGGTGAGCCGGTGGGCGGCGCGCAGCAGCGCCGGGCCGCGAGCAACGACATACTCGCGGAACTCCTCGTCGGTCCCGCCGGCCACCGTGATCACCAGCCTGTGCTCCAGGTGCGTATGGTGGCCAGAATCGCAGCCGGAACCCATACTGCGGCTGAACCGAAATCTATATTTCATCCCATCAACGGTAAAGATCAGCTTCGATGGGCGATGGAGCACGCAAGAAGCATTAGATAGCGGTTTGTCATCGGGCAGACACCAATGCGTTCTACCAGGGAGGGGAACTTTAGTACCCGGTTGGACACCTGCCGTGATTATTGGTGGAGCGGACAGCGGGATTCCGCGAAGCGTGTGACGCTGGCTGCGACACCTCGCAGAATTGGGGAGCGACGATGCCCTATCGCAGCGCCGATCGCCGCCGTACGCTGGCGGCCGCCGCGCTTGGCCGGACTGTTCAGGAGCCGGGCCCCCTCCCCTCGGAAGGTGAGTCCTTCCACTCCGTCAGCGGCACGATCCTCGACGTCAGCCCGCACCTGATCGTCATCGACACCCCGAGCGGCGACGAGGAGCGGCTCGTCATCGCGCCGTGGGCGACCGCCTGGCGCGGGGAGGCCGTCAGCCCGGCCAACCTCCCCCTGGGGTCCAATGTGATCATCAGGGCGCTGCGGGCCGGCCGGGTCGTGGACCGGATCTGGTCGGACATCACCAGGATCACCGGAGTGATCCAGTCGATCGGTTCCGAGGGCAAGGACCACGTCGTGGAGCTGCACTGCGGGCCGCACCGCGGGCGGCGCACGATCGTCATCCCCTACCGCTCCTCCGGGCGGCTGCGGGTCAGGCACCCGCAGTTCGAACCCGGTTACCTGTTCGACGCCATCGGGGTGCGCGAGAACGGCGCGGCGCTGGCGCGACTGCCCGCGACCTCGCAGCCGCCCTACCGGTGGACGGCCGTGCCGCCACCGCCCCCCGGCTACGTCGGCGTGCAGTCGAGGATCTCGGGCACGGCCACCTGGTCGGACACCTTCGACTGCGGGGAGCAGGGGGTGGCCTATCCCATGCTGGAGCGGGCCGACACCGCGTGCGACGACACCGGGGTGTCCTGCGCGGGCCTGCCCTACCTGGCGCTGGGGTCGATGCTCAACGTGCGCAACGTGTGCGCCGGACGCACCTCGGTCCTGCCGATCGTGGCGTGCGGCTGCCTGGCCGGCCGGTTCTGCGACCGGTGCCTGGAGTGCGGCACCTCCCCGCGCGGCCGGATCCTGGAATTGTCCCCGAGTTCCTTCGTGGAGCTCGGCGGAGACCTGACCACCGGGTGCTTCAACGCCCGGCTTGGAATGGGGTGACACAGATGCTGACGACGATCGCCGCCGCGCAGTCGCCGGTCGTGTTCCTGCTGCTGGCCGCGGGCACGGTCGCGAAGATCTGGACGGTCGCGCGCGAGGCCGAGCCGGGCATGCTGAGCAGGCTGGGACCGGCCGTGCTGGTGCACGAGCGCTGGCGCAAGCCCGCGATGCTGGGCTGCGCGCTCGGGGAGCTGTTCCTGGCGAGCGGGCTGCTGCTGACCGGCCATCCGCTCTTCCGGTGGGGGATCGCCGGGTTCTTCGCGGTCTCCACCTACGTCCTGTGGGAGCTACGGCGCCGCCGCCCGGACGTGGGCTGCGGCTGCTTCGGCGAGGTGAGCGCGCTGCCGGTGGGACGGCGGTCGCTGGGCCGCACCATGGTGCTGACGGCCATGGCCCTGGGACTGGTCTGGACTCCGGAGGTCCCCGGCTGGGAGGCGATGGCGAGCCTGACGTGGGCGCACGCGCCGGCCATGCTCGCGGGGCTGCTGGTGCTCGCCGCGCTCTCGCCGGAGATCGAGGAGACGATCGCCAGGCTCCGCTATCGGGCCCCCTGCGAGCAGCGCCGCTTCGACCCGGCCACCGCGCTCGGGCGGCTGCGGTCGAGCACGGTCTGGCGCTCGCACGAGGGGGTGCTGTCGAGCAAGGAACCGGTCGACAGCTGGCGGGAGCTGTGCTGGCGGTTCTTCGTCTATCCGGGGAACAGCCACGCGGGCGACCCCGTCGACGTGGTCTTCGCGGTCTATCTGAGCGGGCGGCACCCGGCGGTGCGGGTCGCCATGGTCGGCTCTGACGGGCAGCCGGTGGAGACCGGGGTGACTCTTCCGGAATCTCTGCCGATATCGGCTGGACACTAGAGAACCCTAGATTTTCTTAGGGCACACGATTGAGCTCTATATGGCTCTCTAGCTTCCCCGCTAGAGAGCCATATAGAGGGCTAGGATTTCCCTCGCAGTATATCGAACAAATGTTCAGTCAGACCGGTTGTGCCCGCAGGAATTTTCCAAAGTGTGGCACGGTGAACGCGATCAGCCCGCGTTCCGCGCTGTAGATCAGGCCCTTCTTGATGAGGCTGTCACGGGCCGGGGAGAGACTCGACGGCTTGCGGCCGAGCCCCTCGGCCACCTCGGCGGTGGCGACGGGCTCGTCGCCGATGGCGGCCATGGCGTGCATGTAGTCGCGCTCGGCGGGGGTGGCCCGCTCGTAGCGGCTGCCGAAGAAGCCGACCGCGAGCTCCTCCTCGGCCTCCGGTGCGGAGACCCTGATGTCGTCGGCGGTGATCGGGCTGCGCAGCGCCAGGTCCCAGGCGACCTTGCCGTACGCCTGGACGAAGTAGGGGTAGCCGTCGGCGGCCACGTAGAGGGCGTCGAGGGCGTCCTGGGTGAACTCCACGCCCTCGCTCTCGGCCGGGGCGATGAGCGCCAGGTCGGCCGCCTCACGGTCGAGACGGTCGATCCTGGCGTAGCGGAAGAGCCGCTCGGAGTAGCTCTTGCTGGCCGAGAGCACGCTGGGCAGGTGCGGCAGCCCCGCGCCGACCACGATCAGCGGGCCACCGCTCTGGGAGAGCTCGTGGCAGGCCGCGCAGAGCGCCGAGACGTCGGGGGCCTGCACGTCCTGCATCTCGTCGATGAACAGCGCGATGCCGACACCCAGATCGGTGGCGACCGCGGCGGCGTCGACGAACAGCTCGGTGAGGTCGATCTCCAGGTCTCCGGAGTCGGCGCGCCCCCGCCCCGCGGGCACGTCGATCGCGGGCGACCAGTGCGAGGTGCCCTTGGCCGCCGAAGGGTCGCGCATCGCGAACGCCTTGAGCACGCCGAGGAACTCCTCGATGCGCTCGGGCGCCCGATGCCTGGGGGCGAGTTCCCTGACCGCCATGTGCAGGGCGGCGGCCACCGGGCGGCGGATCGACTGGTCGGGCCTGGCCTCGATCTTGCCGGTGCCCCACAGCCGCTGCATGGCCATCGACTTGAAGGTGTTGAGCAGAACGGTCTTGCCCACCCCGCGCAGCCCGGTGACCACCATGCTGCGCTCGGGGCGGCCTCGGGCCACCCGTTCCAGAACGATCTCGAACTGTTGCAGCTCGCGGTCGCGACCGGCGAGCTCGGGGGGGCGCTGTCCGGCACCGGGAGCGTAGGGATTGCGCACGGGGTCCACGCTCTCGGACTTTATGACGGGATATAGCGGCCGGCTTAGAATTCCGTAGAAAGTGCTACGGCGTGTCGCGCGGCGCTCCATCGGCGAGCGAGGGGACGGGGTGGGCACCGCCGGCGGCACCGCGAGCATCGCCATGGCACACCCCTTCACCTGCGAGAACGTCAGCCCGAACCCGTGTTCGATCCCGTGCCCATGACTGTAGCGCGGGTTCGAACACAGGCGCGATACGTTTCGATGAAAAGCCTCCCCAAGGAATGCGGATCCCCGCACCGAACTCCCACGAACCCGCTCGTAAGCCGTACGAGACTCACGGTGACGACGACGGGGACGACGAATCCCCGCCGGTCCTGGGTGGCGGCGTTGTACCGGCGGCAGAACTCCATGAGGTTCAGGCCCAGCGGACCCAGGTCCTTGCCCACCGTGGCGGGGCCGGCCTCACCGGCCTGGAGCTGCGGTTTCGCGATCCGGCTGACCTTCTTCTTCGGCATGCCCGCCAAGCTAAAGTCTCCCGTTACTGGAGGCTCAACGGAATAATCGAGGCCATGAGCTACACGATCGGACAGCTCGCCAGGCTCTCCGGGCTGCCGGTGAAGACGATCCGCTTCTACTCCGACATCGGGGTGCTTCCCGAGCGCGGCCGCACCCGGGGCGGCTACCGCCTCTACGGCGACGAGGACCGCGGGCGGCTGGAGCTCGTCAGGACGCTGCGCGAGATCGGCGTGGACCTGGCGACCATCAGGTCGCTCGGCGAGCGCGACCTGGGTGAGGTGCTGTCCCTGCACCTCCGTACGGTGGAGACGCAGATCAGGGCGTTGCAGCGGACCCGGGCGGTGCTCAGGGCCACCCTGGAGCGGGACGAACCCGCCGACGACGACCTGCGCCGGCTCAACGCCCTCGGGCGGCTCGGCGCGGCGGAGACGGCGGCGCTGGTGAACGAGTTCGTCGACGAGGTCGCCGGCGAGAACGCCGCCAGGCAGGAGTGGCTCGGCGGCCTGCGCGCGGCCATGGTGCCCGACCTGCCCGACGAGCCGGGCATCGAGCAGCTCGACGCCTGGCTGGAGCTGACCGGGCTGCTCGCCGACGACGGCTTCCGCGCCTCGCTGCGCGAGATGAGCGGCGACTTCTGGGAGAACGCCGACGGGATCGACATGGCGGCCTGGCACGAGGCCGACACCCTGGTCACGGAGAGGGCGCTGGCCGCCGCGCGGGACGGGGTGGCCCCGGAGTCGGAGGCCGCCGCACCCGTCGTGGCCGAGCTCGTCGCGGTCCTGGCCCGGGCGCAGAGGCGCACCCCGGAGTCGGTCGTACGGGACTACGCGGAGCACGACCCGCGCGCCGGGCGATACTGGGAGCTGGTGGCCGTGATCAACGGCACGCCCTGGCCGCCGGAATCCGTGGTCGCCCACGAGTGGATCGCCGCGGCGGCGGCCTCCCACCTCGAATAGTCGATCAACTACAATAGCTTTTTGTCGCTTTTGTCCGTTTTTCTGAGGAGGCGGCACGTGTCAGGTCCCAGATTCATGATCCGTACGCGGGCCGTGCTCGCGACGACCGTCGGCTGCCTGGCGGCGGCCTCATGCGGCACGGCCACCTCCCAGCCCACCCCGGCCGCGCCTCCCGCCACCGGCGTGGCCGCCCCGGATCCGCCCGCGACGCCGACGCCCGGCCCGTCCACCACCGCACCACCCACCGCGCCACCCACCGCGCCACCCACCGTGTCCCCCACCGTGTCGCCGACCCCGACGGGCCCCCCGGAGTTCGCCGCGAAGGTCTCCCGGATCGCCCGTGAACGGCTCGAACACTCGTGGCGGCCCGGATGCCCGGTCCCGGTGAGCGACCTGCGGCTGATCACGATGACCTACTGGGGCTTCGACGACAGGCCGCACACCGGCGAGCTGGTCGTGAACAAGGCCGCCGCCGACGACATCGTCTCCGTCTTCCGCCGCCTGTACGACTGGCGCTGGCCCATCTACAAGATGCGGCTCGTCGACGTCTACAAGGCCGACGACTACGCCTCGATCGACGCCGACAACACCTCGGCCTTCAACTGCCGCCCCGCGACGGGGTCGGGCAGCTGGTCCAAGCACGCCTACGGCCTGGCCGTCGACATCAACCCGCGCGAGAACCCGTACGTCTACGCCAACGGCACGGGCTCCCACAAGAACGCCCGCAAGTTCTTCAAGCGCCCCGTCCGGGCTCCCGGGGTGATCAACCCGGGCGACCGCGTGGTCAAGGCCTTCCAGCAGAGAGGCTGGGAGTGGGGCGGCTACTGGTCCGGCATCAAGGACTACCAGCACTTCAGCAAGGGCGGTAACTGAGACCCGGGGAGGCCGCCCGTCCGTGCGTCCGGCCACCTGACGTCCCGGCGGTGGACGCGAGACGTGCTCGAACCCGCCCGCCCGTCCGGGACGGGGGCCGGGGAACCGGGCAGGTCCGGGCTCAGCCGTACGCCGGTTGGACGCCGGCGGGCTGGAGCAGGTCCCAGCGGTTGCCGTACAGGTCCTGGAAGACGACGACCTTGCCGTAGGGCTCGTCGCGCGGGGCCTCCTCGAAGACGACGCCCGCCGACAGCAGCCGGTCGTAGTCGCGGACGAAGTCGTCCGTGTGCAGGAACAGGCCGACCCTGCCGCCGGTCTGGTCCCCGATCCGGGCCTCCTGTTCGGGGCCGTCGGCGCGTGCGAGGAGCAGGGCCGTCTCCCGGGCACCGCGCGGGCGGACGGTCACCCAGCGCTTGCCGTCTCCCAGCGGAGTGTCCTCCAGGAGCTCGAAGCCGAGGACGCGGAGGTAGAAGTCGATGGCCTCGTCGTAGTCGCGTACGACGAGGGTGGTGAGCCCGAAATAGGACCCCACGAGTGGCTTGAATCTTTTCGGGCGCCCTCTCCCCACCGGCCGGCCGGTGCGGGCGGTCTCCTGGAGCCGAGTGATCGTCAGGATGATCCGGGCGACGAGCAGGCCCGTGACGATCGGCAGCGGGACGCAGGCGACCAGGGCGACGGTCTCCAGCACGGTCATGCCCGCGTTCCCGAACGCCAGGAAAGCCGTCTCCATCGCCATCCACAGCAGCCATGTCAGCCACCACGCCCAGACCAGACCCGGGCGGTGTCCCCGGTACCGGTAGAGGTCGATTCCCGGCCGCAGCCCGCCGGGCCGGGAGGTGGTCAGGATGTCGTCGACGAGCAGCTTGGGGACGAACAGGTTGATGCCGGGAGCGATCCACGCGAACACCAGGAACGGCGTGGCGTACCTGTGGAAGACCCCGGGAGAGATCGCGTACGCGTTGCCCCGGACGCGGAACAGCCAGCACACGAAGGCGAGGCCCGCCAGCAGCTGGACGGTCAGGAGAAGAAGGACGGTCGAAGGGAGGAACAGCACGTACAGGAAGCCCCACTCGTCGACCGTCAGCCACGACCGGCCCTCCTGGTAGACGAGCAGCAGCGTCGAGGTGCCGGCGGAGACGGCGGAGCTCAGCGCGATCAGGGTGAGGGCGACGATCGCGAACGCGCGGACCGGCCGCAGAGGGCGAACAGGCACGAAAGGCACGCTCGAATCCATGAAAGCCCTTCAACAAGGATCAAGACGGCCAGTATGCCGGATCAGGACATCGCACCATGAACGCTTTTTTCGCCCATTGACCTGCCCTCCGGCACCGGAGTCTCTCCGGTGCCGGAGGGGGCGGAGAGCGCGCGACCGGCTGCCCCCGTCGCCGGTGGCCGAGGCGGGTGAACGGCTGCCTCTCCATCACCGGCGTCTTCCCGATGGCCGGGGGGCGGGGAGTGCGCGGCCGGGTCCTGATGCATCATTGGTCCATGGCGGCCGGGGACGGGGACGGGTGGGCGTGGTGCGATCTCGGGCACCGGCACTGGGGGGTGCACGGCGCGGCCGGTCTGCTCGCCGTCCATCATGACGGCGCGGAGGGGCTCCGCGTCCTGATGCAGAAACGTGCCGTGTGGAGCCACCACGGCGGCACCTGGGGACTGCCGGGCGGTGCCCGAGACAGCCACGAGGACGCGGTCGACACCGCCCTGCGCGAGGCCTTCGAGGAGGCCGCGCTGGACGGCACCGGCCTGCGGGTCCAGGGGGTCTACCTCGACGACCACGGCGGCTGGTCCTTCGAGACCGTGATCGCCGAGGCCGCCGAGCTGCTGCGCGCGATCCCCGCCAACACCGAGAGCGACGACCTGCGCTGGGTTCCGGCCGAGGAGATCACCGCCAGGAAACTGCACCCCGGCTTCGCCGCGACCTGGCCGGTCGTCGGCCTCGCGCTCGCCCCCTCCCTCGTCGTCCTCGACGTCGCCAACATCGTGGGCGCCCGCGCCGAGCACGGCTGGTGGCGGGACCGCGCGGGGGCGGCGGCCAAGCTGCTCGCCGAGGTCGGCGCACGCGCCGCCGACGGCCGGTGGGCCGCGCCCGGCCGCGTCCCGGCGCTGGCCCGCTGGTTCCCCCGGCTGATCGCGGTCGTCGAGGGTGCCGCCCGTGACACCGCCCCCACGCCCGGCGTCTCCGTGATCGCCGCACCCGGGAGCGGGGACGACGCCATCGTCGAGGCCGTACGGGAGGCTCGTCCCTGGGAGCGCGTCCTGGTCGTCACCGCGGACCGGGAGTTGCGCGAACGGGTCACGGAACTGGGCGCCGAGGTCACCGGGCCCCGGTGGGTGCTGTCGCTGTTGTGAGGTTCCGGCGTGAGGTTCCACCCTGAAGTTCCGTCCTGGAACTCCGCCGTGAACTCCGTGAAGTTCGCCGTGAAGTTCTACGTGGAACGCGCGGGTGTGCCTCGCGGCGCGGGGGGCGGGCCGGGGAGGCCGGACGTGGAGGGCGCCCCTGGAGGCCAGGCGCGGGAACGGGCCTCAGAGGTCAGGCGCGGGAGCCGACCTTGGAGGCCAGGCGCGGGAAGGGCCCTTGGAGGCCAGGCGCGGGATCCGACCTTGGAGGTCAGGCGTGGGACGGCTCCGGTTCCGGGGTCGGCGCCGGTTTCAGATCTCGGGTGCTCCGGTGGAACAGCCAGTAGCTCGCCACGGCGGCGACGAGGAAGAGCAGCCTGGCCGGTCGGGGGATGTCCAGGATGAGCAGGCCGTCGCTGAGCGAGTGGAGCGTGGCCGCCGCGACGAAGGCGGCGACGACGGGGAGGGTCACGACCGCCCGGCCCCTGGCCTGCCAGGCGCCGAAGGCCACCGCGCAGACCAGGCCGGTCCAGACGAGGTGGCTGAAGGGGGTGCTGAGGCCGCGCAGCAGGAGGACCGTACCCGCGCCCATGGCGCCGTCGTGGTTGGCGACGCTCTTCCAGGCGTAGGCCATCGACTCCATGATCGCGAACCCGGTCGCGCAGGCCAGGCCGAGCGCGACCCCCGCGGCCTTGGTGAGGTGGCGGCCGGTGAGCGCGACCGCGAGAGGCGGGACGAGTTTCGCGGGTTCCTCGATCCATCCGACCCGCAGGATCGAGGTGCTGTTCTTCTCCGAGATGAGGAGCGCGTCGAAATAGCCGCCGAGCAGGAGCGCGACGCCCCCGCCGAACAGGAACATGCCCATCAGCGTCATGGGCGGCACGCTGGTGGCGATGTGGATGCGGTCGTGGATGGCGAGCAGGAGGGCGAGGGGCCCGGCCGCGGCCCCGTAGAAGAAGGCCGCGGGCATGAGTGCCTGGTTACCGGCCGCCTGCATCATGGCGATGAGCGAGAAAGACAGGACGATCAGGGCGATCCACACCTTGAACCATCGATGCTGATAGAAGCGCAAGTGGTCTCGCATGGTGAGTAATTCCCCGGTGCATATGCCCCAGATTCGGGCGATTTGTCGATATTTAGCTAAATATCGACTCGACGAGGATGACAGCGCCGATGACCACGAACACCATGGGCACCAGCCACGCCCCCGTCCGTTCCACCAGGGCGATGACCTTCCCGTGCGACCCGAGCCAGGAGGCCGCCACGCACCAGACCGCGACGAGCACCGCGAACACGGCCACCGTGACGACGCTGGACGCGAGGCCGACGGTGCGGAACATCGGGGTGTAGACGGAGATGTTGTCGGCCCCGTTCGCGATGGTCACCCCCGCGATCGAGAGCACGCCCGAGGCGACCCGGGGCGCCTCGTCGGTGCCGTCATCCCCGGCCCGCCGTGCCTGCCGTGCCTGCCGTGCCTGCCGTGCTTTCCATGCCTTGACCAGCCCCCACGCTCCCATGCCGAACGGCACCAGGCCGAGCAGTCCCACCCAGCGGTCCGGCACCACCGTGAGCCCGAGGGCCGCCGCGGCCGAGACGGCCACCAGCGCGGCGATGCCCGCGTACTGCCCCACCACGATCTGCCAGGGGCGGGGAGCGCCCCCCGCCCTAGACGCCAGGAACAGCACCGTCAGAATGATGATGTCGTCCACGTTAGTACCGGCGAAGACGGCGACGGCCGTACCGATCGTTTGAATCACGCGCGTATTATGTCGGCCCCGCCAAGGGGCGTGACGACCGTGGTCAGCCG
This sequence comes from Streptosporangium nanhuense, assembly GCF_059358815.1. Lineage (NCBI taxonomy): Bacteria > Bacillati > Actinomycetota > Actinomycetes > Streptosporangiales > Streptosporangiaceae > Streptosporangium > Streptosporangium nanhuense. The sequence goes on along the minus strand of NZ_JCADBG010000013.1, from coordinate 143,203 downwards.
AGACCTACGGGCGTTATGATCACTTTCATCCGCTCTTGCCAGTCCTCCGGAGACCGCACGTGGGCTATCCGCCGCAGTACGGCCAGCCGCCGCGGGGCGACACGGGGCGAGGGCTGGCCGTGATGGTCGTCATGGCCATCGGCGTGGCCATCGGGGCCGTCGTCACCGTCTTCATGGTGTTCAACCCGCCCTCGTCGCCGCCGAGCACGGCGACCCCGACGCGCGGCGGCGAGCACTCGGAGGCCTCGGTCCGCCAGGCCGTCCAACCGGCGCTCGACGCCTACGGCAGCGGGATGTACGGCGACTTCTGGGACCTGTGGACCACCGAGGCGCAGGGGCTGATCGCACGGGAGGAGTACGTGAGGCTGTTCGAGGTCTGCCCCCCGATCCTGCCGAACTCCCCGCTCACGATCTCCACCGTCACCCTCACCGGCGACAGCGCCAGGGTCCAGGCCACCCGGCTCAACGACACCACGGACTTCGACTTCCTCTTCGAGGAGGACACGTGGCGGTACGAGCCCTCGCCCGAGGAGCGGCTCACGTACCAGGCCCCGGTCGAGCAGATAGCCGAGCAGCGGCGGGCCATGGGATTCTGCGGCGCGGTCACCACCACCCCCACCCCCACTCCCGGTCCTCCCACCGATCCCTCGCTGCCCACCAACCCCCCGCCTTCCACCGACCCCTCGGTGCCCACCACTCCCAGCGATCCCGCCAGTCAGCCGCCGGGATTCCTGTAGCGATGACCTTTGGTGCAGAAGTGCTGCCATAATCCACAATTCACAGCTACTGTCGAACGCATGGCCCACTCCATGCCGGCCTGGCGAGACGGCACAGGATCGGAAAAACCATCATCGGACGATCATGATGGCGCCAGACAGGAGTCGGATTCGGTTCCGCTGTGGCTGGCGCATCTCCAGCTCAAAGAAGGACAGAATTCAATCGGCGCGCCGACTTCCGACACGGCCGTCACCATAGAGCTGGATAAAGCGGATTATGAAGCGCTTTCTCGTAAGGCACGGCTGACCGGAAACCGGGTCGCCGACGTGATCCACGCGGCCGTCCAGCGAGAGATCGGCAACAAACCCCACGTGATCACCCTGATGCACCGCTGGAACCTGCACCGCGAGGACCTCGACACGGCGGCCGACTCCCTCGGGGTCGACCAGCTCTCCGAGGCGGAGTGGGGCCAGATCGGCATCCGCCGTTTCCGGAGGCGCTGAGCCATGCTTCCCGGTCGAGTGCTCGACGTGAGCGCACTGGTCGACATCGCGGTGGCGAAGACCGAATACTCCCGGAGCGTCGCCGCCATGTGTCTCTTCCGCGGCGGCGGGATATGCGTCCCGGCCACCAGCCTCGCGGCCGTCCTGTCCATCTCCCCGCTCTCGACCCAGGAGGAGCTGTTCGAGCTCGTCACGACACCCGGGGTGAGGATCGACGACTTCACCCACGGGAAGGTGGGGGACATCGCGGAGATCCTCGACGGGTCGCGCGACATCACTGCCGGACACGTCGTCTGGTGCGCCCGCGCCACCAAGTGGCCCATCCTCACCGATCGCGGGGCGGAGCTCGTCCAGTACGACCAGAACATCGGGATCGACCCCCTGCCCTAGCGACCCCCTGCCCTGGCGACCCCCAGCCCTGACGCCCTCCGGCCCTTACTCCGGCCCACGTGCGGCGGGCTCCGCCACCGGACGCCGCGACCCGGTCAGGGAAGGGGGTGGCACCCATACCTTTCCAGTCGAAAATGATGCCAAATATCGTCACGCGCACGATCGATTTTCGAGGCCGTGGCTTTCACACTGGGGGAGTGACATTCCAAACGAGGCGCATCAAGCTCGACATTCCTGACGGACCGGAATACGACCAGGTGCGCGATATGCACGGTCACACGGTCACGGTGTTCGCGTCCACGGAGATCAACGGCGAACGTTCCCTGAAAATCGGCAGCCGGACTTTACAGCTGAGGAAGGTGGGGATGGACGAGGACGACGAGGGGACGATGGACGTCTACCGAGCCGAGTCCATTTCGGAGCCCTCCTATTGAGGGTCGTCCCGGCGCTCCGATCGCCTGGCGCTCCGCTCGCCCCGCGTCCCTGTTCGTCCCCGCCCCCTGCTCGCCCCGCCGGACCTCGCGCCGATGACCCGCTTCGGACCGGCGCCGCCCGGCCCCGGACTCGTACGCCCGCCGTGAAGGTACGTCGTGGAGGTACGCCACCGAGCTCTCCTGGGTGAGGCACGCGTGGAATACGCCGTTCCAACGGGGGAACTCGTGAGAGAAACGCGCACGCCCGTCCGGAGCGAGCCCGTCCAGTACGAGGAGCCTCGAACCGATGCGCATCACCTTCGCCACCGAAGCGGCACCCGGCAGGCACGACGCGGGCGCCCCGGGCGCCGCTGACAACCACGGCAACGACGGCAACGACGGCAACGACGGCAACGAGGACTTCTTCGGGGCGACCCCGGACGCCCTCGTCCTCCTCGACGGCGCGGGCACCCCGGCGGGGTCGGAGTCCGGGTGCGATCACGGCGTCGGCTGGTACGTCCGCTCTCTGGGCTCGACCCTCCTCGCGGGCATGACGCAGGACACGGGAACGCTCACGGAGATACTCGCGAACGGCATAAAGGCCGTCGCCTCCCTCCACGACTTCGTCTGCGACCTCACCCATCCCGGCTCGCCGTCCGCCACGGTGGTCATGGTCCGCCGTACGGCGGGCGACCTGGACTTCCTCGTCCTGGCGGACTCCGTCCTCGTCCTGGACGTGGCCGGCCAGGCGGAGCCGACGGTCGTCTGCGACGACAGGGTGGATCGGATCGGCAGGGCGCACCGGTCGACCCTGGACGGCCTCGCCTACGGAAGTTCCGAGCGGGTCACCGCGCACCGGGAGTACGTGGAGACCATGCGGGACCACCGCAACCGCGAGGGCGGTTTCTGGATCGCCGCCGTCGACCCGCTCACCGCCGAGCAGTCGCTCACCGGCACGCTCCCCGCCGACCGGGTACGGGCGGTCGCCCTGCTCAGCGACGGAGCCTCCCGGCTCGTCGACCAGTTCGAGCTGGCCACCTGGCGCGAGGCGCTCGACACCCTCGAACACTCCGGGCCCGGCGAGCTGATCCGCCGGGTACGCGAGGCGGAGCACACCGACCCCGACGGCTCACGCTGGCCCCGGACGAAGACCCACGACGACGCGACGGCCGCCCACTGCCTGTTCGCCTGACCTCCGGCCCGCCTGTCCCACCGGCCCCCGCCCGCTCCACCGGTCTCCGGCCCACCCGTTCGGCTTTCCCGGCTCCTTGGCATGCGCGGCAGGCGACCACCCGGCGCCCCTCACCCGGACGGCGGCGGGTCGTCCAGGTGGTGGAACAGCTCGTGCGCCGAACCGATGCTCGCGCGCAACGCCTGCTCAAGCTCGTCGGCCTCGCCGGTGAGATGCCCGATCTCGGGCATACCCAGGGCGTCGGCACCCGACTCGGCGAGCAGTTCCTCGTAGCGGGGCAGCTTCTCCACCAGCGCCTCGATCTGGCCACGGGACCGGTACGCGCGTTCGGCGTCGGCGACATGGGCCGCGTAACGCTCAAGCGCCTCGACCTTCGCGGTGACGGCGCTCTCGCTGCCGGCGAGCACACGCTCCAGCGGCTTCATCGCGATCGCCACCTCCGAGCTGACCCCGCCGCGCACGAGGTCGCGGTGCTCTCCGCGAAGGGAGGACAGCTTGGCCAGCAGGCGTGCGATCTCCCATTCCTGCGGCGGCAGCATGACGGCGTTCCGTACGTCGTCGAGCAGTCCCTCCGCGTTGACGCGCGATCGCAGGACGGAGTCGACCGCCTGCCGCGTCCGGCCGAGCAGGCGGCCCGCGTCGGTGTCGAAGTCGTCGGGGAGGAGATAGGAATCGCGGTAGCGGTACGCGAGATCGTAAAGTTGCTGCTGCGGGCTGTCGCTCTCCTCGGAATCCCTCGCGGCCCTGATCGCGGCGGAAACGAAGTATACGAGCAGGATGAGCTGCAGGATTCCGAGCCAGGCTCCCCATTCGAAGGAAAGCACCACCAGAAAGCCGACCGCCGCGAACATGCCGGCGACGGCCGGGAGAACCGCGGACTTCCTCGGTGGATTCTCCAGCGGCCTCCAACCGGCCCGTATGCGTTTGAGCATGGACGGATTCGCGCGAAACAGAGCCGCGACCTCGGCCGGCAGGCCGGGGTCGACCACCACACCGGGCCGCTGTCTTCCTGAGCCTTCCAGATCCTCACCCTCTTTCCGGTGGTCATTCTAGGACCCACAGGCCCGGCGACATATGAGTCGACCGGCCGGGAGAAGAAGAACACCGGAACGAGCCGCATCACGAGAATCAACGGCGGTTTCGCGTCACACAATGACCGTTGACACACAATGTGGTTCGGTGACAGACCGGTAACCACAGAGCCGGTAACCACGGAAGCGGTAATCACGGAAGCGGTAATCACGGAAGCGGTAATCACAGAGAATCGGCGCGTCTCGAAGCGATGAGTCCTCGCCGCTCTCCACGACCGGTCGCGGCCCACCGGCGACCGCCGCCTTCACCACCACGTGCCCCCGCCACCACGCCATCATGTCCCCTGGCCCCCGCGACCCCTGCGGCTCCGGCCCCCGCCCTCACGCCCTCGCGACCGCTGCCTTCACAGCGTCGCGACCGAGGCTCCACGCCGGAGGAGCGAGGGCGAGCCAGACGCACGCCGCGCCCAGCGGGATCAGGTCGAGGTCGATCGCGCTGGCCGCCGTACCGACGACCACCAGGACCGGGCTCCACCACGCGAGCCGTCGCGGCGTGAGGGTCGCGAGAAGGACGACCAGGGCGATCAGCCCGACGTGGAAGAGCGGGGGGCCGATGGCGTAGACGGCGAGTTCGACGCCGGGATAACTCTGAACCTGCTGGAAGAAGGCGTTCATCCCGGCGCGATCCGTCGCGCGGAGTCCGGCGACGAGGTCGATGACCGCCTGGGCGACGGTGGCGGCCAGTCCCAGCACGGCGAGGACGGCGCTCACGTTCACGGCGATCCGGCGGCCCGCCGTCCGGGCGGCCACCCGGCGGCGAAGTTCCAGGGACACCGGGACGAACACCAGCGCGCTCGCGAGGAAGGCGAGGTGTCCCACCGTCCAGGCCGGGCCGGGACCGCGGCTCCCGTCGAGCCCGTCGAGCAGCCGGATGACCCCGTAGGCCAGCAGGAGAGCGGGGGCGGCGGCGAAGGCCACCGGCACGAAGACGGACGCGGACCTGCCGGTCGGCCTGTCCTGGGGAGTGATCATCGATCTCGTCATGTGCCGAGCTTCGCGTCCGACCGGCAGGCGAGCATCGGGGGTGATCCCCGAGTCCTCCCTGATACGGCCCCCGCCCGGTGTCAGGGCCTCCCTCGTGGTCAGGTGCCCGTGACGCGGGAGCGGCAAGACGGGGCTCGGCTCCGGTCGTCGCGCGTCCGGAGGTGCCTACCTCCTGGAGATCTCCTTGAGAGCGAGCGCCCAGGGGTCGTTCTCCCGGCTTCCGTCTCCGGTGCCGGCCAGGTCGGGCCCGGGCGAGCCGGGGCCGTGGTTGGGCAGTACGCGAACGCCTTCGGCCCGGAGACTCTCGACGCTCCGGCGGAACGGCACTCGTGTGGCGAGAGCGTCGTTGACGAAGGGCAGGACGACCACCGGGATGCCGAGGCCGGGGGCCTCGGCGAGGAGGCCGAGGGCGTAGGTGTCGGCGATGCCCTGGGCGAACTTGTTGACGGTGTTGTACGTGGCGGGGGCGACGACGATCGCGTCGGCTCTGGGGGGCTTGGGCTCGTCCGGCCTGCGGTACCGGCTGCGGACGGGGCGTCCGGTCTGTCTCTCCAGGGCGGGAACGTCGACGAAGTCCAGCGCGGAGGGGGTGGTGACGACCTGGACGACCCAGCCCTCGTCCAGGGCGAGGGTGACGAGACGGCCGACGTCCCGGGCGGCACCGGCCGCGCACACGATGACGTGGAGGAGCCGGCCGGACTTGGTCACGCGATCACTCCCAGGTACGCGGCGTGTTCGCCGGTTCGGTGGGCTCACAGGGCAGGCGAACTCGCGGGGCGGATGAACTCGCGGGGCAGGCGAGATCGAAAGGACAGCGGGCTCACAGGGTAGACGAGATCGAAGGAGCAGCGGGCCCACAGGACAGGTGAGGTCGAAGGGGTGACAGCCTGCGGGCATGAGCGGGCTCACGGGGCGCGCGGGATCGAACCGGCGATTCCCCCGCGGTGAACCGCGGTGGGCGCGGACGGTGATGCGCCGTCCCGCGCTCCGGAAGACACCTTGACGGGCGTGACGGACAGTGGAGACTTGTCCGGTGGTCAAAACACTGCGTCCCCAGAACTACAACGAAGCGATCTACGTCGGGCACTTCTTCCGTACCGGCGTTCCGGTGGTGATGGACCTCACCGGGCTGCCGGACGACGAGGCGAAGCAGTTCGTCGACTTCGCCGCCGGTCTGGTGTTCGGCAGGGGCGGGGACATGGACCGCCTGTCGCCCAAGGTGTTCCTGCTGATGCCCCGCGGAATGGGCAGCCGGGTGCCGGTCGCCGAGGAGGTGCCGTAGGCGGGTGACGTGCCGGTGGCGCGGCGGATCGACCGGTGCGCCCTGTCGGCTCTCACCCCCGGTTCTCGACCCCGGCTCTCACCCCTGGCTCTCGCCCCCCGGCTCACGCGCGGGTGAGCGGCTCCCACCACGCACGGTTGTCCCGGTACCAGCGCACGGTCCGCTCCAGCCCGTCGTCGAAGCGGATCGCGGGCTCGTAGTCCAGCTCCTCCCGGATCCTGGCGATGCTCGGCGAGTGGCGGCGGTCGTGGCCCCTGCGGTCAGCGATGTCCCGACAAGCACATGAGCCGAACCGGGGCCGGCCTCGCGGCGGCGTCCCGACAAGCACGTGAACCGGACCGGAGACGGCCTCACGGACCGCGTCCCGACAAGCACATGAGCCGGACCGGGGACGGCCTCGCGGCGGCGTCCCGACAAGCACGTGAACCGGACCGGAGACGGCCTCAGTGGGCCCGATCGCGGGACCGTCTTCCCTGCATCTCGTTGGTGATCTCGTGCAGCTCGCCGGTGGCCTTGACGAGGAAGTCGAACACCACCTCGCGGTGCTCCTCGTCGTAGCTGGAGATCAGGTCGTCCATGCGCTTGGCGATGGGGGTGAACAGGCTGGCCCCCTCTCCGACGTTCTCGGTGGCCTTGTCAGCGATCGTCAGCCGCACCCGACGGCGGTCGGACAGGTCGTGGGAGCGCTGGACGAGACCGAGCCGGGCAAGCCTGTCGATCAGCTTGGTGATGGCCCCGGTGGTCAGCGCCGTCCGCTTGGCGAGCTCTCCGGGTGTCGACTCGCCGTCCAGGTCGAGCAGGTTGAGCACGTAGAGGTCGATGGGGCGCAGGCCCGCGACGTCAGCGGTGATCTGACCGTTGAGCACCATGGCCGTGATGAACTCGCGCAGGTTACGGGACTCCTCCTCGGTGAGCTTCCACCGATTCCGAGGTTCGAGCCGATCGGCCATGACGCCCCCTCGCAGGTACCGCACACGGGGAAGACAACTTCCTTGTGAGCACAGTGAACCAGGTCAAGGCCCTTCCTCTTCGGACCGCTTGACAGGCTCCCTTCATTGCCTCAGATTCTAACTGTAGAAAATAGCTTCCATTTGGAACCTAGTTATGACTGGAAGCTAAATCACGACCATGACAGACGGGAGGCGGTCATGCACGAGACACGCGGTCCTGATCCGCACCGCTGGGCCGGCTCGATCTTCGTGCTGGTCGCCATCGCCATGACCACGATGGACAGCTCGATCGTCAACGTCACGCTGCCCACCATCGAACGTGACCTGCGGGCGAGCCCGGCACAGTTGCAGTGGATCTCGGTCATCTACACGCTGAGCTTCGCGCTCATGCTGGTGACGGCCGGCCGGATCGGCGACATCGTCGGCCGCAGGCGCATGCTGCTGTTCGGGATCGGCGGGTTCGTGGTCGCCTCGGCGGTCTGCTCCTTCGCGCCGAACATCGCGATCCTGCTGGCCGGACGTGCCCTGCAGGGGCTCACCGGCGCCTTCGTCATCACCCTGGCGCTGTCCGTCTTCCAGGTCGCCTTCCCGCCCGACGAGCGGGCGAAGGTGTTCGGGCTGTTCGGCGCCGTGGGCGGCATCTCGGCGGCGCTGGGCCCCTCTCTCGGCGGCGTCCTGGTCCACGCCGACCTGTTCGGCCTCGGCTGGCGCCCGATCTTCCTGGTCAACGTGCCCATCGGCCTGGTCACCTTCGTCGGCGCCGCCGTGTACGTCAGGGAGTCGCGTTCCGAGCGGCCGCTCTCCCTCGACCTCGCCGGCGTCGCGCTCCTCACGGTGGCGCAGCTCGCCCTGATCTACCCCCTGATCCAGGGCCGGGAGCTGGGCTGGCCGTGGTGGGGCTTCGCCCTGATGGCGGCCTCCGTGCCCCTGCTCGCGCTGTTCTGGCACTTCCAGAAGCTCAAGGACCGGCGTGGCGGCGGCCCGCTGGTGCCGCCCGAGCTGTTCCGCGTCCGCGCCTTCGTCTCCGGGCTCGGGGTGTCCCTGATGTTCTTCGGCGCGGCCTTCAGCCCCTTCTTCATGCTGGCCGTCTACCTGCAGAACGGCCTTGGCTGGTCCGCCCTGAGCTCCGGCCTCACCACCCTGGCCTCCCCCGTCGGCACGATGATCGCCGCGGTGACCACCGCGGGCCTCGTCGTCCGCATGGGGCCGCGGCTGCTCAGCCTCGGCGCCGTCATCGCGGCGATCGGCCAGCTGATGCTGGTCCGGGTCGTCGACGGGGCCGACGCCTCGGCCGGCGTCTGGCAGTTCGTCCCCGCCATGTTCGTGGCCGGCCTCGGCACCGGCCTGGTGATCGCGCCCGTCATCGACATCGTGCTGGCCAGGGTGCCGGTGGCCGTGGCCGGATCGGCGTCCGGCGTGCTCAACACGGCCCACCAGCTCGGCGTGATGGCGGGGGTCGCGGTCGCGGGCACCCTGTTCTTCTCCGAGGTCGTCGACGCCCGGACGGCGGGCGCCGGCAGGGCCGCGGCCTTCACCTCGGGCATGACGACGGCGCTGTGGATCACCCTGGGCATGCTCGCGCTCAGCCTGATCCTGACGATCTTCCTGCCCCGCCGTCCCCGGCGACCGCTACCGGGCCACGCGCGTCCGACGGCCCCGACCCCGACGGCCGCCGGGAACGAGCGCGGATGACCGGTGATTCGGCACGGCACCGCGCCGCCGAACTCCGCGAACTTCGCGAGATCGGCTTCGTCACCGGCCGGGCCCGGGAGTCCGCGCTCCGTGCCGCCCTGGTCGTCGCGCGGGGCCACGGCGGCTGCGACCCGGCCCCGGTAATACGTCGGTGAGTGTTCGCCCCGCGGGTGCCCCGTGGCCGTTCCGCTCTCCGCCCACCCGCTTCTCGTCCAGGAACATGCCGAGCCCGGAAACCGTCCGGGACCTCGTTCTCGAACCGTGGCCGGAAGCGAGACGGGTCCTTCCAGGAAAGCCGGAGACGGGATTCCGGGAGCGCCGAATGCCGGGCCTAACATTCGTCCCCCTCCTTTTCATGTTCGCTCTTTTGGAACAAGGTGATCCGCTCTCTGCGACGGCGCCGTGTATTCGGACCACGCGGATTCGGCGGGAGCGATGGACCTCGCCGGGCGTGTGCTCCGGCCAAGGTCCGCGACCGTGAGAAGGCCGTACCTCTCGTTCGAAGAAATCCGCGGCGCTCGGCCGGTGAAGCCCGGTCATGGGTGAAGTCCGCCCGAAGTCGAAACCGCGCGTGCCGTACGGCGAACCGCCCCGCGAACGCCTTGCCCGCGAATCGGCCCGGCCTCCGAACGTACAGGCTGTGAGCTGGTCATACGGTTCCCCGGAAGTCACCGCAGCAAGTCTCTGCCGACCGCCTTCCGACGACCCGTCAACGGTCCGGAGATCTGGGCGGATTCCCCGCCACCGCCATCCGCCATCGACGCGCGAAGGAGCGGCCACCCCATCGCAGCCCACGAAGGAGAAGCCGTACCACCGCGAAGAAGAGCGCGATCCAGAACAACAGGGAGCACATGAAAAGGATGTCACCGAGTGACGCCCGGCCACTGTCGCGTGCCCAATCGACGAGCACCGGTGTGACGACCATGCCGAGCACGTACCCGAGTATCGCCAACGCCTCGCTGTATCCGGCTCGCATGAGCTGATCTTAGGCCCGCGGAAAACCCGCGCTTCATCTTTGCCCGCTCTTCTCCCATGCCTCGTCTCATCGCGATTACCGCGGTTTTCGCGGTTACCGAGCGCGGATGGGACGCGGAACCAGATCGAGGGGCGAGCCGGCGACCGGTGGGCCGGCGACCGGTCCGACGGCACTCCCCGACGGCACTCCCGGCGTCGCGGGCGGCGGATCGGCGAGCAGAGCGGGAGCGCGCACAGGCGGAGCCGCCTCCGTCTAGCCCGGGGCGGACAAACACGTGCTTGATGACCAAGACGATGTGAGATATCAACGAAACACGAGCGGGGCTCATAGAAATCTTGACGCCATCAGCGCGGCGTGTTGTGATCTAGCCAGTCATATTTTCATGCTCATTTAGTAGGAAATGGGGCAGTCGTGAGGGTTCTACGGCGTGCGGCCGCGATGGTCGCGCTCCTGGTGGGTGCGGTCGGCATCCAGGTCATCCAGGGCGGAGCGGCGCAGGCGGCCCTGCCCACCGCCGCCGTCGCCCTCGGCGACAGCTTCATCAGCGGGGAGGGCGCGGGAGACTACCAACCCGTCGTCGACACCTCCGGAACGGCACAGGGCTTCCCCGGCTGGTCGGCGGCGAACAACAACGCCTACTTCTGTCACCGGTCGGCGAACGCCTCACTCCTCAAGGCGTCGCTCCCCGGCGTCCAGGACCGCTTCAACCTCGCGTGCTCCGGCGGCCAGCCCGCCGACATCGCCAACGCCTCCAGCGCTCGGCCCAAGGGTCGCTCCGTCGCCTCGCAGCTCGACCAGCTGCGCGCCGTCGCCCAGACCCACGACATCGACGTCGTCCTCATCGGCCTCGGCTCCAACAACAGCCAGTTCACCTTCGGCGACGTGGCCACGCTGTGCGCCAACCGCTTCATCGCCGACGCCTGGACGGGCTGGTGGGAGTTCTGGGCCTACCTGGGCGGCGACGTGCCGCAGGAGCCCTGCACCGTCTCGGACCTCGCCTCCGACGCCGAGGTCGCGGCCGCCACCACCGAGACCACCGCCGCCCTGCGCCAGATCCTCGACACCCTCGCCCAGATCGACGCCGACGGCGTCCACCAGGTGGTCCTGCAGAACTACACCAACCCGCTGCCGCTCGACGTCGCCCCGCAGTATCGGGACGAGGACAACCGCACCGACACCCGCGACAAGTTCCGCGACCTCGGCGCCGAACGGTACGCCGCCGGCTGCCCGATCCACCGCGCGAGCCTCGCCCCCGGGCACGTGTTCTCCCAGAACCTCGGCAACCTGGTCAGGAACGCCTACAACACGCTGGCGGCCGAGCGTCCGGCGGCCGACCTGCGCGTGCTCGACGTCCAGAAGGCCTTCGACGGGGCCCGGCTCTGCGAGAACCCCGGCAGCCCGGGGAACGCGCTCGCCACACCGGTCCGGATCCAGGAGTCGCCGAACGGCAACTTCGTCAACAGCCTGTCCGGCTGGGACAAGATCCGCGTCCAGAAGGCGGCGAACACCTGCGTCACCTACTTCCAGACCTGCCAGGAAGCGTGGCACCCCAACGCCGCGGGCCACGTCGTCCTGGGTCAGTGCCTGACCGGCGCCCTCACCGCCGCGCCCCGTACGGTCATCACGTGCGCCCGTAACGCGAACGGCACGCTGACCATCTCCTGACGTCCCGTCTCCTTCCGGATCCTCTCGAAGCTCGACGGCGCGCGTCCCACCTCCGGGGCGTGCGCCGTCTCGCGTACCGCGACCGCTCACCGCACCGTCTCAACCGCGATCGGCCCTCACGTGGCCTCCTCGCCCGCCTCCACTTCGGCGAGCACCTCCACTTCGGCGAGCAGGGCGAACACAGGGCGAGCAGGGCGAGCAGGGGGCCGGGCCGGACAACGCAGCGCTCAGTCGAGGCCGTGCCACTGCCGGACCGCATCCCGATGCTCCCGCCGGCCGATCGCCACGAGGTTGGAGCGGTAGAGGCCGATCGCGCCGGGGGTGTCGAGGTCGGCTCGCGTGCACGGCCGCAGGACGTCGTCCAGCTCGTCCACCAGGAACACCCAGGGATAGTGGGCGAAGACGAGGTCGAGCAGCTCGCCCGCCTCGCAGCCGCAGTTCGCCTGAAGCTCGGGGTGCAGCTCGAACAGCAGCGTCGGCAGGGTGGTCAGGGTCCGGGCCGCGCCCCGCAGCACGAACCCCTCGTACCCCTCGACGTCGATCTTGATGATGTCGGGCGGGCCGAGGCGATTGTCGGCGAGGTAGGCGTCGATCGACGTCATCGGCATGGTGACCGTGCCCGCGGGCGTCCCGACGTTCGCCGCCGCGGCCGAGTGCTTGCCGGACTGCTCGCCCGACAGGTGCACGGTCAGCTCGCCGGGCGAGGCCCCCACGGCCATCGGTTCCACGGTCACGCGGTCGGTCAGATCGTTGCGCTCCACGTTGCGTCGTAGGTAGGCGACGTTCTCCGGCACCGGCTCAAAAGCGATCAATCTGCCGCCCTGGGAAAGGTGCGCGCCGCCGGTGCAGGCGTAGACACCGATGTTCGCCCCGACATCGAGTATCGAACGGCTTACCGAGGCCAGCCGCTCGAAAACGCCGACCTCGAACTCCTCGTAATATCCCGCCGAGATCGAAGGCATGATCGTCGCGTCCCATATCGGGCCGGTCAGCACGACACCCCGGTAACGCGCCTCGGCATCGCGATTCCCGGTGGTGACGCCCAGCCGGAACACCGTGTGATAGAGCCGGTTGACCAGGGGAAAACGCCGGACGCTACGGCCGCGCAGTAGCGTGCGGGCCATCCGGCTCCTGTTCGCGGCCCTGGCCGCCCGCATCACCCTGATGGCGAGGTCCTGCCGTAGTCTCCTCATCGACATGGCCATGATGTGAAGTTTGACTTGATCACAACTCATACAGGCAAAAATCCAGAAAGCGTCAGCGGCCGGTTCCCGGAGGCGGAATGGAACCGAACAGCTCATTCTTTTGACGGCGGAAGACTTCGTTCGAGGCCATCCGGATCGAAATCACGTTGGGACACCCATATGTGTCTGACAACCAGTCGTGAGCCGAGGTACGGATCCAGGCAGGAGATGCTTCGCGGGAGCCGCGCGACATCGGGCGACCCCGGTTCGGACCCGTCCTCCACATCGGGGAGCCTGGTGAACCCGGACGAGCCGGAAGCAGCCGTGCGGGCCGTCCGGCGAGCGTTGAAAGGCTCCGACGCCTCGGACCCGGACAGCCGCCACAGGGAGTTCGACGAGTCGGACACTTTCTGCCTTCAGGCCTCCTGTCTGGCGGACCTGCTGGAGAACACGGTGCTTGCGGATGCGGCCCCTCCCGTCGTCGGAGGGACCGCACCCGTCGGTCAGACCACGGTGCAGGCGATGCCGTTGAGGGTGAAGGCGGTCGGTTCGGCGGTGTTGCCGGTGTGGGTGGCCTGGAAGCCGATCTCGACGGTGGCCCCGGGCGCGAGCGCGCCGTTGTGGCTGACGTTGGCGGCGCTCACCTGGCCGCTGGAGGGCGTGTAGGTGGCGTTCCAGCCCGAGGTGATGGACTGGCCGGAGGGCAGGGTGAAGACCAGCGTCCAGCCGTTGATCGTCGAGGTCCCGGTGTTGGTGATGCTGATGGCGGCGGTGAACCCGTTGTTCCAGGCGTTCACGGTGTAGGCGACCCGGGGGCCGCTGCCGGGCGTCGGGGTGGGCGTCGGGGTCGGGCTCGGAGTGGGGGTCGGGGTGGGACCGGAGCCCAGGCTGGTCACGAAGGTCATCACACTTCGGGCGGGAAGCGTGACGGTGAGGGAGCCGTTCGACATGGTGGTCGTCGACTGGGGCGCGACGTTCCTGCTCGCGTCGGTCAGCCAGGACGAGACCGTGGACGATCCGGTGTTGTTCGCCAGGGTGAACTGCTGGCTCACCGCGGAGGTGCCCTTGTTGACGGCGACGATGACGATCGTGGGGTTACTGCCGCCCCGGTACGCCGAGACGTAGACGTTCGACGCCGGGTTCGCCGTCGCGTCGACCCGCACGTATCCGGGGCGGACGAACCTGGCGAAGTGCGCCATCATCGCGCCGCGCTTGCTGATCTGGCCGTCCTCCCGCATGGGGCCGTAGCCGCGCCGGATGTACCACCAGATGTACGCCTGGAACTCGGCGTCCACCATGGCGCGGTGGATGTGCTCGCCCACGTCGAGCGCCTGGGGCCAGAGGTCGGCCGAGTCGCTGCTGTTGGGGTGGTAGACCTCGGTCATCCAGAGTTCCTTGCCCGCGCCCTTCTGCTTGAAGAGGGGGTAGGGGAAGTTCGAGAACTGCGTGCCGTAGAGGTGGGCGCCGAGGATGTCCATGTTGGCGAGCGCCGTGGGATCGTTGAGGATCGGGTCCGAGATGTTCTTCAGGTACTGGAAGGACTCGGGCGCGATGACCCTGGTGTTGATCGAGCCGGCGTTCTCCCGCATAAACCGGAGGATCTCGGCGGGAGTCCACCACGTCCAGTCGTGCGCGTAGTCGGGCTCGTTCTGCACGGATATGCCGTACAGGTTCACCCCGTTGTTGCGCAGGTGCGTGCTGAAGTCGTTCAGGTGCTGGGCGTAGGCCGCGTACATGTTGGACCTGAGGCGTTTGGCGTTGGTCTGGCTGCCGCGGGTGAAGGTCTCGACCATGGCGGCGGGGGGATTCCACGGCGACGCGATGACGGACGCCCCGAGCTCGATCGCGCGCCTCGCCGTCGCCACGTCACGGCTCCAGTCCGCCTGGTTCTCGGGTACGGGAATCCTCAGCACGGAGAACCCGAGCCGGCCCTCGCCGGTGCCGAACGCCGTTTCCCGCTGGGCGGCCGTCAGGTCGCCGATCCAGGACGCGAAGGTCATGCCGCCGAAGCCCCGGATCGTCTGCCGCTGCGCCGACGGATCGATGACCGCCGTGGCGGCCGCGGCCTCCGAGGCCCCCATGACCGTGCCCGCGGCCGTGAGGATCGGCAGAGCCCCCATCGTCGTCAGGATGGTTCTCCGGCTCAACGGCTTCCGCTCGCCGCTCACGGGCTCGTTCTGCTCTTGCGTCATGTCTCGTCCTTCTGCCTGTCGGTGCTGATCCGCGCCTTCCGAGCCCCGTTGCACCCGCCCGGCGCCGGTTCCCGGCGTCGTCACGATCCGGCGTCGTCATGATCGTCATGATCCGGCGTCGTCATGAGGTGAACCTTGATCGTGTTACCGCTAACACGAACGGCTGCCATCGGCCCCCGAAATTGTTGGCGTTAACATCTCCCCGTACGAACCGGCACGCGAGTGCGGCGGCGATGCGGACCGCTCAGGTGGTCGCGCGAAGGGGTGACACTCCAGCGGAGTGTGGTTCCGTCCCGGCGGGCGGGTCAAGCACGGGGCGGGCCGACGAGCAGACGAACTGCGTGAACCCCTCGCCGAGCCGTGAAAATTTCAGATCGGGAACCCGCGGTCCCGCCTCGCTTCCGCGGTCGAAGGGACAGCGCTCCTCCCCGGCTACCGTCCTGCGTATCTCTCGACGCGTCGATACCGGGCTTGATTACCACAAATAACCCAGATTTCAGCCGACCTACCACCCGAAGATCAACTCGGTGGCGATCACTATGTCGAGGACACCGCACCATTCGGCGAAGGACCGGGCCACCACCTTGTCCCGCCGAAGGTGGACGAAGTCCCAGACGCCGTGGAAGAGCCATCCGGCCGCCACCAGGTAGCGGCCCAGATCCGGATGCACGGCCAGCCCGAGCAGCCCGAGCGCGCCGAAGGCGAGCATCCCCAGCGCCTGCACCTGGAACGTCCCGGACCGGAACACCTGCCCGTCCACGACGCTCCAGAACAGGACGATCAGCGCGATGGCGGAGAACACGGCGGCCGGTTCGATCACGTCCAGCCCGCGCAGCGCGACGACGCCGGCCATCCCGCCCACGAGCAGCGGCCACGTCGCCCGGCGCGCCTCCAGCTTGGCGACCACCAGGTACAGCAACGGCAGGAGCAGGAGGATCGACGCGAACGACGCCACCCCCTCGTCCGACCCGGTGCCGCCGAAGGTCACCGCGGAAAGCGCCAGCGCCAGCGCCGTGGGCCAGCGGTCGAGCAACCGGCGGACCCGGTGCCCGCGTCCATGGGGCACGCTCGCCATGGGGTTCCTCCCGGTGGGGTGATGGGTGACAGGTGACTGGTCGTGGTGCGCGGGCGAGGCGTCCATGCGGTTTCTCCCTACGGGGGCGGGGTATCTTCCGCGCCCAGCCTGGCCGCTGGAGGCAGCCGCCAGTAGTGCCGGAACCGCAGGCGTACACGTGGCTTTGTCACTAGATCTCGTGACAACTGTCATGAACCGACCGCGGCGGAAACCGCGACCGGCCCGCGACGCGGCGTACTGTCACAATGACCGTGTGCGTGACCACGGGACCGACGGTGAGACGGCGGCACTCCGGAGCTTCCGCCGCTACACCTGGTGGAGCCTCATAGGCACCACCTCGTCCTTTCTGGTCGCCGTGGCCGGCGCGGGGCTCCTGGCCTCCGGCGTACCGCTCTGGGCCAGGGGCGCGGGCGCCGCCGCGCTGACCGTGACAGCCGTGTGCTGCGCGGTGCTGCTGCACCGCCGGCTGGCATCCGACCCCGCCGTACCCGGCGAGTGCCCCGGCCGCCCGCCCGTGGCGTGGACGGCCGCGGGTTTCGCCGGTACGGCCACGCTCGGCGGCGTTCTGCTGGCCGTACGGGACGACGCGCTGTGGGCGCTGGCCCCGGCGATGACGGTGTCGGTCGTCGCGACGTTCCTGCCGCCGCCGCGCCGGTGGGCGCTGATCGCCGTGGCGACGGCCGCCGCGGCCGTGCCGGGCGCGGTCGCGGGAGGCGACGACCCGGTGCGCGCGGTGCTGTTCCCGCCGGGACTGGTCGCGTTCAGCGCCTGGGTCACGCTCGGCTCGCTGTGGGCGTGGGACATCGCGGAACGGCTGAACACGGCACGCCGCCTGGACGGGGAGCTGGCGGTCACCCGGGAACGGCTGCGCTTCGCCGCCGACCTGCACGACATCCAGGGCCACCACCTACAGGTGATCGCGCGCAAGAGCGAACTGGCCGCGCGGCTGGCGGCGGCCGACCCGGCCCGCGCGACCGAGGAGATGCTGGAGGTGCAGCGGCTCGCCGTCGACGCGCTCTCGGACACGCGGGCCGTCGTGCAGGGCTACCGCCGTACGACACTGGACGCGGAGCTGGCCAACGCGGGCCGGGTGCTCGCCGCGGCCGACATCCGGGTCCGGATGAACGTCGAGCCCGCCGCGAGCACCAGGCCGCTTCCCGACGCCGACCGGCACCTGCTCGGGCTGGTCGTGCGCGAGGCCACCACCAACGTGCTGCGCCACAGCCGGGCACACGCCGCCGAGGTCGACTACCGCCTCACGGACGGCCTGGCCCGGTTGCGGGTGCGCAACGACGGCACGACCGGCCCGCCCGGCTCGGGGGCGGGCACCGGGCTGCGCACCCTGGCCGACCGGCTGCGGGCCGCCGGCGGCGAGCTGACCTGGGAGCACGAACACGAAAGCTTCGTCGTGACCGCCTGCCTGCCGGTCGACGCGAGCGCGGAGGCGCGATGATCCGGCTGCTGATCGCCGACGACGAGGACCTGCTGCGCAGCGCCCTGGCCGCGCTGCTCGCGCTGGAACCCGACCTCACCGTGGTCGCCGAGGCCGCCACGTCCACCGACGCGGTACGGCTGGCCCGCGAGCACCGCCCCGACATCGCGGTGCTCGACCTGGAGATGCCGCCCGCCGACGGGTTGCACGCCGCCGCGCGGATCATGGCCGCGCTGCCCGGTGCCCGGGTCGTCCTGGTCACCCGGCACGCGCGGCCGGGGGTGCTGCGCCGCGCCCTCGCGGCCGGCGTCAGCGGGTTCGTGCCCAAGACCACGACGGCGTCCCGGCTCGCCGAGATCATCCGCGACGTCGCCGCGGGCCGACGGTACATCGACACCGACATCGCCGCATCCGCCCTGACCGAAGGCCCCTGCCCGCTCACCGACCGGGAACTCGACGTGCTGCGTGCCTGCCGTGCCGGGGCGTCGGTCGCGGAGATCGCCGCCCAGGTGCACCTCGCGCCCGGCACGGTGCGCAACTACCTGTCGGCGGCCATGTCCAAACTGGGCGTCGGCTCCCGCCACGCCGCCGCCCACCGCGCCTGGGAGGAAGGCTGGATCTGATCCGCGGAACGAGCCGCCCACACCGTCATGGCGCTCACCCCGGCCGGCGGCCTCGGCCCGGATCCCATGTCAGTCCAGCGGCTGGTACGGCTCCCATCGGTTGCCCGCCGGGTTCGACCACCACGGCGACGACCAGCACGAGCGTCAGCCGGTGACGCCATGTCCGTCCGGGTCCGACCGCGGCGAATCCTTCCCGATCACCCGTCCCCCGCGACATGTCACGGGCCGGACCGGTCACGACTCGGTGTCCTCCCAGTGCGGGGTGTGCGATTCGATGTCCTCCGGCACGCGGATCCGCCCGTCCAGGAGAACGAGGGGTGCGATCTCGGTGCTCTCGTGGAAGCGCGTGTAACCGACGAAGGACTCGACACCGCCGGCACGCGCGCCGGCCGAACGCCTGCCGAGCCAGTCCAGCAGTGTCCGGAGCCGGTAGAAGTCGTCGGGATGGAGTTCCTGGCGTACCGTCAGCGCCCAGCCGTCCGATCCCTCCCGCGCGACCAGCTCGGCGACGAGCGCGCCTCCCACTCGCCAGGCGGCGCCGCGCCGCGCGAACACGGGCTCCACCTCCGCGTCCTCCCACTCGCAGCCGGGGTCGCCGGGATCACCGAGCGGATAGGTCTCCACGTATCTGTCGGTGCCGATCGGCAGCCGCTCAGGTCGTGGCCCCTGCCCCAGATGCCACCGCAGCTCGGCGAGCTCGGCGTCGGTGACGTCGGCACGGATGTCCACCGACAGCACGAGCTCGTAGATGTCCGCCATCGGCACACCGTACCGTCGCGACGGGAGCGTCACCCACCGTCCCTTCCGGACACCGCCCCTTCCGGACGGCGAGATCACCGCGAGCGTGATCGCGGCGCTGGAGAGGGCCGTCCCGGCGGGAATCGAACGGGACGTCGTCAACGGCCGGGAGGGTGGACCCAGCCCGTCCGGTGCCGGCGCCTCACCAGCGACCAGGTCCCGTCGTCGCACGTACCCGCGCGCCGCCGGAAATCGTGATCGTCGACGAAGTACGGGGCGTCGAGATCGAGCCAGCTGTCCTTTCGCGCACGCCGGTCCCAGTGGGCGGTGGGAATGCTGACGCAGTTCATCCGATGCGATTTGTCCTGACTGGTAATTTTCAGAACCTCCACGCCCGCCGGATGGGTGCGAATCACCAGGCATGGCCTGATCTTTCCACCCGAGCCGTCGGAGAACGGCACACCGGCCCACCAGATGTCGCCGGGATGCGGGCGTGACTGCCAGGTCGGGTCGGGTGGCACCTCGTGCACCTGGGGCCCGGAGGGGCGGGGGGCACGGATCCAGCGAACAAGGCGAACAAAGACATATATGATCGCCACCCATATGCCAATGCCCACCAGAATGCTTAGCAATTCACCAATTTCCCCGAGGGCTTCAGTCATGGCTCACAACATACTCGGCAAGCACCGAATTCCAATCTTAGCTGGATATTTCATCTTTATGTATCCGGTGTAGAAGAACGCACCGGCGGAGCCCAGGCAGAAGATCGCCGGTACCCAGGACACCTGAATCGGCTCCCCGGCCCCCGGTCACCCTGGCTCGTGCCGCAGATCGTCCCTTCCCCACCGACGGAAGCTTTTCCTCCCCAACCCTTGACCTGCCCCCCAGGCTGCCCGAGACCATGTCGATCATGTGGTTCCTCCGCTTCCTCGCGATCGGGCTTCTCGGCGGGACCTTGATGATCCCGCTCCTGCACTCCCCACGGGACGACGGATTCGAGCATCTGCGCCTGGATGCGATCATGAGCCTGGAGATCGGCTGGTTTCTCACGGTCCCGATCTCGCTGGTGGCCGGAGCCTTGCGGGTCGGCTTTTTCGGCAAGCGGCCCCGGCCGACGCCTCCGGGCTTCGTCCTGGGAGGGATCACCATCGCGTTCGGAGCCCTAGTCCTGTCACAGGCGATGGCCACGTCACGATGGCTCAGCGGCTCGCCTGACGGAGTCGGCGACCCGGACGGCGAACACGTCCTGGCGGCGTTCGCCGAGCTTTCGGGAGTGGTGGCCCTGCTCGTCGGCGCGACGATCCTGGTCAGCCGGGGCGTCGCCGTCCGGCATTCGCGGAAGACGGTCGTCCCCGCACCCCCGAGCCGTTGATCAACGGAGAAAACCACGGAGGCGAGAGACCCGAACTCCTGACACCCTGCTCGCGAAGCCGCATGCCGACCTTGTATGCCCCACGAAGACACAGATCAGCGCCCCGATCGCGTTTCCCGTCCTGTCGAGCACGCGACAGGCACGTGCGAATCAGTTCGGCCATGCCGGCATAGACCGGCGCCCTGTCCGCGTCCTTGCTTGGTGACATCGCGAGGAGGACAGGTGGATCCAGGATTTGAGGCGGACTTCCGGGAGTTCGTCGTCGATCGATCGGGAGCGCTGTTCCGTACCGCGTACTTGCTGACCGGTGACCGG
Source organism: Streptosporangium nanhuense (assembly GCF_059358815.1). Taxonomy (NCBI): domain Bacteria; kingdom Bacillati; phylum Actinomycetota; class Actinomycetes; order Streptosporangiales; family Streptosporangiaceae; genus Streptosporangium; species Streptosporangium nanhuense. The sequence goes on along the minus strand of NZ_JCADBG010000013.1, from coordinate 122,417 downwards.
CACGCCGCCGAGGACCTGCTGCAGTCGGCGTTGGCGAAGACAGCGGTGAAGTGGCGCGGCCTGCGCGACCCGGCGGCCATCGAGGGTTACGTCCGCCGGGTCATGTACCACGAGCAGGTGAGCTGGTGGCGGCGCCGTTCCCGCGTCGCGGAGGTGTCCACCGGATGGCTGCCCGAACAGATCGGCGACGGGCACGCCGAGATGGTGGACCTTCGCCTGGTGATGCGCGCGGCTCTCGCCCGGCTGACACCCCGGCAGCGGACCATGCTCGTGCTGCGCTACTTCGAGGACCTGTCCGAGACCGAGATCGCGCGGCTGCTCGGTGTCAGGGTGGGGTCCGTGCGCAGCCAGATCTACCGGTCGTTGGAGCGTCTGAAGAAGGCCGCACCTGAACTGAGCACCGTGAGGGAGTTCGGATGAACATCGAGGATCTGCTGCGCGAGACCCTCTCCGACATGGCCCACGAGGAGCAGCCACCCCCACCGGGCCGGTTCTTCCATGTCGGCCGGGATCGATCCCGCCGGCGCGGCCTCGCCCTGACGGCAGCGGCGGCCGTGACCGTGATGGCGGTCGGATCCACGCTCGTGGTCCAGGGGCTGTCCTCTCCGGCGGCGGCCCCCAAGGACCTCACCGGGCGGGGCTCCGGCGAGACTCTCGCGGAGACCAGGCCGGGGCAGACCACCCTGACCGTGAAGGAAGGACAGCGGCTCACGCAGATCCTGAAGCAGCTGTCGACCGCCACCGGCAGACCGCTCGCGGAGTTCGAGCGGGCCGCCAGGGACACCGGCGCACTCGGCCTTCCGGCCTACGCCAAGGGCGCGCTGGAAGGATTCGCCTTCCCCGCGACCTACGAGGTCTCGCCCGCGTCGAGCCCCGGCGAACTCCTCGCCGCGATGGTGACACGCTTCAACCGCGCCGCCGAGAACAGCGACCTGGTGAAAGGTGCCAGGCACGTCGGCCGTACGCCGTTGGAGATCATGACCATCGCCAGCATCGTCCAGGCCGAGTCGACCGACAGGCGCGACATGCCCAAGATCGCGCGGGTTCTCCACAACCGGCTGAACCACACGCCCGAGATGATGCTGCAACTGGACAGCACGGTCATGTACGGCCTGAAAAAGCTCGGTGCGAGGGCCTCGAACGAGGATCTCAGGAGCAGGTCGCCGTACAACACCTATACGCACCTCGGCCTGCCGCCCGGTCCCATCGGCAACCCGGGTGCCGACGCCATCAAGGCCGCCCTGAAACCGGCCGCCGGGCCCTGGCTGTACTTCGTGAGGACCGATCCGGAGAAGGGCGTCACGAAGTTCGCCGACTCCGAATCCGAGTTCCTCAAGCTGGTCGAGGAATACGAGAAGAACCACAGGACGGGGTGACGGAGCGCCACAGTCCCCGGTTCACCGAACGGGCACGCTCCCTCTCCTCGTACCTCCATCGGGTCGCGACGACGCCCGGCCTGCGCGGCCGCCGCCGCATCCCTCGCGCCGCCAGCGTCGTTCTGGCGGCGCGGCCCGGTACGGCGGGTCGCGCGGACGGCGAGTGCCGGGTGCGGCGCGGCCCCGGTCCCGAACCGCCGTGGACCACAACGGGTGACCGGTCGTCCGGTCAGCTCGGGCAGTCGGTGGATCCGGTGATGGACGGTACGGCATGGTGGGCCGGTGTCAGGCTCACCCCCGTGGCCCGTACCGCCAGGACGAGCACGAGGTCTCTGGCGATCCGCGTGTCGGTGAACTCCTCCCCGTCCAGGGGCATGCCCAGATCTCGCATATGGGCCAGCAGGTAGTCCGGATCGCCGCCTTCCCGATCGTCGGGAAAGGACGGCTCGAACCTGGTGGCCACCAGCCCGTCGACCGAGTAGACGAACTCCTCGTCCATGGTGGTGCCGGTGACGAGCCTGGCTGTCTCCGTCCCCCGGGAGAGCACCTCCGGCATCTCGTAGCAGTGGTGGTCGAGCAGGACCGCCCCACCATCCGCCGCGTAAGCCTCGATGACCCAATCCCGGGACACGTCGCCAGGGGTGGCGCCGATCCGCCGCAGAGCCTCCGACGGCGACAGGCCCCGCACGAACGTCACTCCGAGGAAGTAGTCGCCGTTCATGTACTCCTCGATGAACCACGTGTAGTCCGCAACCGTCACACCGGTCCCCTTCCTGGACGCGACCGAATCACATCGATCGTCGCAGCGAAGACCGACACCTTGGTCAGTCGTGAGGGCATATCAACGGGTGCTGCCGCCCCCTCCGGAACAGGGCCGGAACGCAACCAAGAACTCGCCGTCGCAGACGACGCGGCCTCAATGATGCGCACCGTCCCAGCGGCCTGTCGCGTCTCGTGTGGACGCGTATGTTCCACCCTGTCTGCCGGTCCTGTGTGCAGATCAGCGACCATCGTGCGACTGCGCAGGCGGTGATTCGCTGGACGTGACCTGTGTCGATCAGCGAACGCCATCTGTCAGCCGAGGAACAAGCCGTCATCCTGGCCCTTCTCACGCAAGATTTCCCCGGCGTGGAGGAACTTCGCGCTCAGGTCCCTTCGGCAATCGTGGCCGGACGATGTGGGTGTGGATGTGCAACGGTGGATCTTCGAGCAGGAACAGGGTCACGTGCGCTCGCCTCCCCGGTACAAGACGGGGTATTGATCTCCGCCGGCGTGCGCGGGCGCAATGACGGTGTCCTGCTCTTCGTCGAGGACGGCCATCTTTCGTACCTTGAGGTCTACACCGTCGACGACGAGCCGGCCTCGCTCCCGCGGCCTGAAGATCTCACCCTTGACCCGCCAGGCTCCTGGGAGTGATGTGAACGACCTCGCCGAGCTACTCCGGTCCTGATAGCCCCTGGTGTCCGAGACGAACGAGCCACCTACTAGCCGTTGATCTGCCAGATGTACCAGGGACCGCCGATGTGGTCGTAGATGCCAGGTCCGTCGATGTCGTACGGATCACCGTTCGGAACCCAGGCTAGGCCATAACTAGTGAAAAACCCCGCGCCGTCGATCACGAAGCTGAAGGCGCTGGGGGATCCTTCAAGGTATTCGACGGGATATAGGCAGATCCAACTCCGCTTTCCAGGCGGCGTCCCCTCCGACATCGTCTTCGCGAAGTGGTCGAGGCAGGGGCGCGACAACTCGAAACGCATCTTGACCGGTGCGCCGACGTGGACCAGTGAGGCGACCAGCACCACGATCAGAGGCGGCACGGCCCAGAATGGCCGGTTTCGGCGCAGTGCGACCAGCCTCCCAGGCATAACAAGGAGGAGACCAAGCACGATCAACCATGCGACGCCGAACAAAAGCCAGCCGGGACCAACAAGCATGAACCATCCGTAGTGCCCCCCAGGAGCACTCGTCGCATATATCATCCCGAACCCCAACAATACGGCGATCGTCACCCATACCCCACCTTTGACATCAATGGGAGCACGCGGGTGGTGCACGTCAGGAAGATCATTCGTTGCGTCCACCGCATGATCGTAACTGTCGTTCGTGGTGATTCCGCCGTACTCATGTGTATGTTTTGTGCAGAATCTCAGCCGGAGTCGGGAGCGGATCAAAAGATTGGCTTCGCGCTGTTCCAGACAGTTCAATGCAGGTCAGCGGATGTGTGCGGTCCATCCTGAACGGCTCTGAACGCCCTGTATTGCAACCCGAAGCGCAATCCTGATGCCCGCTGGGGTCTGTCAATCAAACGTGTAACTGATCGTTTCGGTTGTCCACTTCTGGTCGGCTGACAGGCGTCCATCGAAGGTGGTCGCAAAGGCGTTGAGGGCAGCCTTCCATCGAGTGAACCAGCGTTTGCGACCTGTCGGTCGGGTCCAAGCTCATCATGGCCATATAGACGCACTTGAGCGCGGCCTGCTCGTTCGGAAAGTGGCCGCGGGCCTTGACCGCACGGCGGATGCGGGCGTTGACCGACTCGATCGCGTTGGTCGAGCAGATCACCCGGCGGATCTCGGCCTCGAATTTCAAGAAGGGCACGAACCCAGCCCAAGCGTCATTCTTCGCGTCCCGGCTCTTTCGGTGCTGGGTCTTCGTCTTGGGTGGAATCCAGATATCCAGGGCCAGGGGCATTCAGCCGAGATCAAGCGCGCGCCAGTCATCGGTGATGCAGCCTTCCTCGTAATCCCACCAGCCGTCCTGCCCCTCCTGAAGGAGCCGCTTCGCTCCGGCGAGGTCCGCTGTCGGAGGGATGTTCAGCGCCACCACGCCAAACCGCTCAAGCCCTTCCCCCTCGATCCCCAAGGGCGCGAAGAGATCAAGGACGTTCTCCAAGTCTCCTTCGAGATCGCCGTTGTCGTCTGGGATGACCCTGATCGTGCAGTTACCGGAGAACTCCACGACCTCCTTCGCCCACGCGACGCCTTCGGCATCCGTTTCAACGCGCACCACATCGCCACAGGCGACTCCGCGGACGAAGAAGGGGATGTTGTCCAGCCTCGCGCGGCCTGGACCCAGAGGAATCGCCCACAGACGCTCAGATCCTGCCGGCGGCCAGCCGTCGTCATCCTGCTGAAGCTCGAACACCACACGCACATGCGTGGTCGGAGCGCTTTGCGTCACCGCAACAGGATGCCCTACGGGGACAAATCATCCTGCGGGCGATCATAATGCGACAGACAGGACCTCAGAGCGGGCTTCTCCCGCGCCACCTGGGAAAACATGATCAATATCATCCCGCGAACACCGACTCAGGGCCGCTCACAGCGACATATGGCCGCACACCCCGGAAACGATCAACGGCGCCCGATCCGAGGGAAGTCCCTGGTCAGACGCCGTTTCTGGTGCTCGGCGGAGAGCGTGGGATTCGAACCCACGAGACCGGTCACCCGGCCTAGCGGTTTTCAAGACACCTGCCCGTTGCGTTGGTGGGCGTTGGTGTCTTGCGGGATCTTTCGAATGACCTGGTGAGGCGTCGTTCTATGCGTTGGCTAGAGATGGTGATCACTGACCATATTCGGTCCTGTTGTTCCCATCCTGTTCCCATCAATCTTTGATGCGGCCGGTCCGTCCCGCCCACGCGAGGATCTCGTCAGCCCACCAGTAGTCCGCGCCGGCCACCTTGCCGACGGCGGGCGGGAATGGCTCGACCTGCTTCGCCCCTGCTGCTCTCTTCCGCCAGGCGTTCACGGTGTTGATGCTCACGCCCAGAAGGACGGCGATGTCGCTCACTGCGACAGGGCGGCGGTCAGACGGATCACTCATGGTGTCAGTGTACGCATGTCAGGTGCGCACAGAAATAGGGTGCACCCAATCTGTTTACAGGTGCACCGAATCTGTGTACGGTCGGAAAAGCAAGACGGGCCAAGCCGGTGCTGCGAACCACCGACTCGGCCCTAGATCCACAACCGCACAGGGAAGTAGATCCATGCTCAACCTTAGAACCCTCTCCACCGGCACGGTTCACGCTGCGGCCGGCGAACTGCCCGCCTGCCCGACCCGCACGAAGACCGCCAACGCATACAGCCAGACCAGCGAGGCCGTCACCTGCGGGCACTGCCTCCGCCTGCTCGCCGAGGTCGAGCGGATCGAGGCCGAGACCGCCGGCGAGACCATCACCGGCCCTCGCCACCGGATCGCCACCGCTCGTCGACTGTTCTTCGCCACGCCCGCCGTGACCTTCCCCGACGAGGCGCCCGTCCACGGCAGAGACGACGTCGCGCCTAAGCTCGTCGCCGCCGCGAACCTCCCTGACATCAGCTGGGACGAGCAGCCCGCCGAGATCCGAGACGATCTGCTGCTCGTGGCGATGAGCTTGGGGATGATGTTGGGCCTCGAAGCAGTCGACGAGTACGGCTACGAATCCGCCGAGCGGATCATGTGGCGGATGAGCCGACGTGAGCTCACCACGCTCGACATTGCCGAGATGTCCGCGACGTTCCGGGACGTGTTCCTCCGCAGGCAGGACGCGAAACAGTGCTGCGAGGCCGACTGCCTGATGTGTCAGGCGGCGGCGTGAACGGCCACAGGTCGTGGTGCAAGGAGCACCAGGAGGGGTACTGCTACTCGACTCCCTCGGAGCCGGGCAAGGTCTACCTCCTGGCTGACCAGCTCGACGAGCAGCCCTACGTCTTCTTTTACATCGACGGCGATTCGCTGCCGGTCGACGCGGCCGAGAAGTTCGCTCAGGCGATCCTCGCCCAGGTCGCGCGCGCCCGAAGCACTTCCTCATAGCAAGACGGCAGCGGCCGGTGTTCGAGCACCGGCCGCTGCCTCGACCCCATCCCTGCGTACACAGGAGACAAGATCGTGCAGCAGAATCTAATCCCTCCGCTCCAGCCGGGCCAGTGCCCGGTGTGGTGCGAGCGCGAGCACATCCCCGGCGAGACCGTCGTCATCCACGGCGTGATCGTCACGTACGGCGACATCGAGATCGTGTGGGTCCAGGTCGAGAAAGACGGCGTGGTCCACGACCCGCTCGTCAGGATCGCCCACCCGGTCGGCGACAGGCGCCGACACCTGGAGTGGCGGCCGGAGACGGCGGCAGACGCCGGTGACCTGATCGCCGCCATCAAGATCCAGGACATCGCCGACGTCGCGGCCCGCCTGATCGCGTCATTCGACCAGCTTGGGGGCACCCTGTGATCCGGCTCGCTACGACCGTCGCTGTCCTCCTGGTCGCTGGCGTCGCTGCCGTGATCAGCTACCAGCACGCCTACACCCTGGTCATCGCCCATGGGGAGACCGGTCTCACCGCGATCCTGTCGCCGCTGACGGTCGACGGCGCGATCTTCGCCAGCTCGATGGTGCTGCTCGACGCGGCACGCCGGGGACACGCCGTCCCTGCCCTCGCTCGCTGGACCCTCGGCCTCGGCATCCTCGCGACGCTCGCGGCGAACGTCGCGGTCGGGTGGGCGCATGGCGTGGTCGGGTCGATCGTCGCGGCCTGGCCAGCGCTCGCCCTGGTCCTGTCGTACGAGCTGTTGATGGGCATGATCCGGCGCGGCGCTGCACCCGCGCCATGTGAGGAAGTAGTTCCTCACATGGGCGAGGTCGTCGACCAGGCGTGGCGCGATGTCGAGGAACTTCTGAAGCTCGCCGACCAGGCCGAGGTACACCTGCCGCCTGTACCTCCGCAGGTGGGAGCGAGTAGCGATGTTAACGGGCGCGTCGTTACTCGCCTGACCGAGGAGGTCGCCCCCGAGGTCGAGGTACAGCCCGAGGGTGTACCTGACCCTGACGCGGAGCTGTACCCGCTGGCCTTGAGTCACTTCCTGGCCGACGTCACCGATGGCCAGATCCCGAGCGTCCGCGACATCAAGACCGGGATGCAGGTCGGCACCGACCGGGCGCGGCGCCTGCAGTCCTACCTCGGCCAGCTCGTCGAGGTGACGTCATGACCGACGCCTCATTCCAGCGGCCTCGGACGCCGGTCGAGTTCTGGCAGCGACGCAACCCGGCGGGTGTGCGCGTCCGCCTGCTCGTCCACAAGGTTCGACACGGCCGGTACCCGTCCCGCACCGGGCGGCTCGTGTGGCGGTCGGCGACGGCGCCGGTCGACGGCACGACCCTGCTCGCCCGCAAGACGTGGCGGTGGATCCGCGCCGATGACTACGCCGGCACCGACGACTTCAAGTTCCGCGAGCAGGTCCGAACCCGGCGGCGTCGTACGGCGTGGTGGACGGGCGCCGGGTACCTCGCCACGGCGGTCACGTCCACCGGTGTGTACGGCGGGACCGCGGCGGCCGTCGCGGTGGGCGCGGTCGTCGGCGTGGGGACGGCGGTCGAGGTCCACAAGCGCGTCAAGGACCGGCCCGTTCCGCTGCGCTTCCCCGGCATGGGCAAGGGTGGCACCCCGGCGGAGAACTCCGTCGTCAAGGCCGCGATCGACGCGAAGCTTGGACGCGCCGAGGGGATGCGCCTCGCCGGGCCGGTGCTCACCGAGGACGGCGGGTGGTCGACGATCCTCCAGCTGCCTCCCGGCCAGCTCGCCCGTAAGTGCCTCGGCCTCGAAGGGGCGTTCGCCTCAGCTCTGGGCGTCGGAGAGTCGCGCGTCATGTTCGACCTGATCGACGAGCACGCCGGGCGCCTGGCCGTGTTCGTGGCGAAGTCGGACCCGTTCCTCACCGTGCATCCGTCGCCGCTGATCGGTCGGACCGACGCTCTCGACTTCTGGGCGGGTGTTCCTGCTGGGGTCGACGGGCGCGGACGTGTTCACCTGCTGCGCCTGGTCGACGCGTCTCTTCTCGTCGCCGGGGAGCCGAGGGCAGGCAAGTCCGCAGCGGTGAACCAGATCCTCGGAGCCGCGGGCCTGGCCGTCACCGTGAAAATTCACCTGTTCGACGGCAAAGGCGCGGGCGACCACCGGCCGTGGCGGAAGATCGCACACACCGCCGTCAAGCGCAACGCCCCCGGGCTGCTCGACCACCTCAAGAAGATGCGCGACGAAATGGAGCGAGTGTTCGACCTGCTCGACGAAGCAGGTGGCGGCTCGAAGCTCAACCCGGACCTGTGCCGTCAGCTGGGCGTGGACGTCGAACTCACCGTGATCGACGAGACGCGCTACTACGTCACGAGTCCGCAAGGTCCGGAAATCGTGGACCTGATGGTCGACATCGCCTCCCGTGGTCCGGCGGCCGGAAAGCTGCTGGTCATCGCCTCCCAGAGGATGACGACCGACGCGATCCCCGGCGCACTCAAAGGCGTCTGCAGCCTCAGATGGGGCATGCGCTGCCCCGACACCACCGCGAGCAACGCAGTCCTCGGCCAGGGCGCCGCGGGCGCCGGCTACAACTGCTCGGAGATCCCGCGCAGCCATCGAGGCGTGGGCATCCTCGACGCGGACGGCGCGGATCCCGTCAAGGTGCGGTCGTTCTTCATGGATGACACCGGCACGGATCTGCTCGACGTCGCCGAAGTCGCGTACGGGCTGCGGCGCGCAGCGGGAACTCTGCCCGCCCGTGAGATGGCCGTGGTCGACGACGACCCCATCGAGTTGATCCTGTCGGCCCTCGACGACGCGGAGCGGCTCCACACCGTCGACCTGGTCGAGGCGCTCGGATCGGACTGGACGCCGGAGCGGATCGCCGCGGCGCTCAAGCCGTACGGGGTCACACCGCGGTCGGTGAAGATCGGCGGCAAGACGCTCAACGGCTACCGGCGCGACGACATCGAGGCCGCTCTCAGCCGAGTCTGACCGGCCCTACCTCGGGTCTACCTCCGAAACCGGGTCTACCTCGCCCATACCGCTTCTGGCCTGCGAGGTAGACCCCGTAGACCCCATCCGCACCATCCCCAAATGCGGCCCCAGGAGGCCGGAAAGAGAGAGGAAGACCATGGAGCTGATCCTCGCTGGGATCGCGGCCCTGATGATCTGGTGGTCGTGGGACCGGCGCCGTCATCCGATGAAGCGGTGCCGGTCCTGCCGGTCCACACCGGGCCTGAAGATGTCGACCTGGAACGGACAGGCGTACGGGGCGTGCAGGAGATGCGGAGGGAAGGGCGAGGTCCGCCGGTAGATCCCGCTGTATCCTCAAAACCTCGGCATGGCAGGGCGAGGCATGGGGTCCGGACACACGTGGTCCGGCCGAGTAAGACAAAGACCCAGCTACCGAGGAGAGTTCAATGCCTGACGACCGACAGCCCGACATGCTGCCGAATGAGCGCACCGACGCCTACATGAAGCGGACGGGATTCCACCCGCCCGGTTGGACCCCCGACCAGTCGAGGGCCTTCGATGGGAAGGTGCACGATCGACAGATGGCCGGTGACCGCCGTTGGCTCAGCCGGTACGGCCTGCTCGACGACGAGTAAGTGAGACGCCCCGCCGATCCGTATTCGGCGGGGCGTTCTCATTCCGCCGGCCAGTTCTCGCGGTCGGCGACGTAGGTCCCGCGCTGCGGCAACGTCATCACCCACCCTTCGTCGGCGAGCAGACGGACCGCGGCTCTTGCCGTGTCGCGGGCAATCCCGTGGTCAGCGACCATGCTCGACTCACTCGGGATCTGTTCACGCGGCTTCAACTCACCGGCCTTGATGCGCGCCCGGATGATGTTCGCCAGCTGCACGTACTTCGGTGTCCGGTCAAAGTGATCGACGACGAGCATGCTCCGACGTTACGGACGTGGCCTACCAGGGTCATATGGGCAACGTCCTAGACGAGGTAGACAAGGCCAACGTATGGTCAGATCATGGCCGACACCCCCACCGGCATCAGCTGGACCGCCCCATCTCAGCCCCGGGACTGGCGCACCGGAGACCCCGACTCCCCCACGATCAAGGCCGGGGTGGTGTCCTCGGTTCTCTCCACCTGGCGGGAGGCGTGGACATGACCCCCGAGGACATCGAGCGCATGCACGCCAACGCGGTGAAGAACGGCGCGGACCCCAAGACGTTGGAGAAGCAGCGCAGGGAGGCGCTCGCCGAGTGCGGCGGGGACCCAGAGAACATGGCGCGCTGGGCCGACTTCGATGACCGCCTTGCCCGCTACTGGCAAAGTCTGCGGCCGTCGCGCAGACGTCACTGATCTTCCGTGCCGGGCGGTTCCCGCGTCACCGGGGCCCGACACGGAAGACGACGACCTCGAACCGGAGGGACCGGGGTCCGTCGTCGGTCTCCCGCCCGCTCACACCCAGGCGGGAGACCAGAGCATCGGCGGACCCGTGTCCGCCTTCGGGTCCGCCGATGCTCACCCTCGCGCGTGCGTGTAGAGGGGTCCAAAAAGTCCAAAAACTCTCCCTCAGCCGAACCCGTACACCCTGCCTGAGCGCTTCTTGGGCGCCACCAGCTTCCCGCTCTCCACCAGCTCGTGACGGGCCTGATCCGCCAGCAGCGACGCGGCCCACCCGTCCACCTTCCGCTTCGAGCCGCGGGCGTCCTTGCCGAAGGACACGCCGTACCGGTTCGGCCGGCGGCGAGCATTCAGCACATGGGTGCGGAGCCTCAACTCCCCCGTGTGCCGCACCAAGCCATCGCGGACCGCTGCCATCAGCCGCTCATTCGCCAGCGTCGAGGCTTGATGACGGCCGCGCATGTCCCACCCGATCGGCGAGCCGGGCGAAGCATGCACCAGCAGGCGGCCACGGAAGTCCGCCGACCACAAGTCGATGTAGGACGTCCACAGCTCCACGTCAGCGAAGAACGCCACCACGTTGTACGTCTGGAACGCCATCCGGACCATGTCATCGACCGCGGCCCGGTCCACCTCCCACTGCTTGACGTTCTCCGGGCGCTCCCAGATACCGACCGTCTGAAGCAGGCGATCCGATACGCGCATGGCCACCAGGGCGGTTGCGTCGTCGCTCTTGCTGCCGTCGAATCCCAGGGTGACCGTGTCGCCGTTCTGCAGCCGATCCGGGCTCTCGCACGCATCCCATTCGTGGGCGGCGATCAGGGAGTCCTCGGCCACGGCAACCTCGTTCAGGTAGAAGCGGCGGGCGTCGCTGGGATGGGTGTTCACGTCGTACACCTCGGCCATGATCCGGTCGATGTTGATCCACGGACTGTCCCGGTACAGGCCGACCAGTCCGGCGCGGAGCTGCTCCTCGTCGGCCAGGTCCTCCACGACCGCCTTCGGATGAAACCGCATCAGCCCGCCCTCGACCGCGCCCGAGGCGATCAAGTCCGCGTAGGCCGACGTCGCCTCGGCCACCGAATCCTCACCGGGCCGCCAACAGTTCGTGGTCTCCAAGCTGCGCCCGCCGGTCTTGCCGAGGTTGCGGCGCAACGTCGCGGCCAGGCGTGTCCCGTGGTTGGAGAGCGTCCACAGATGCGGCTCGTCGAGGATCGCGGCCGTCAACCGCTGCCCTTCCCGGCTGGGCGCTGACGCGGTCACCGGCTCCAACTTGCCGCGGGCGGTCCGGACCCGTGTCAGCCCGAGGTCTAGGCCGTCGATCTCGTCAGCCGCTCGACCGTCACCGAGCATCGCCAGCACCAGACTCATCGTGTTGTACGACTGGTCCTGGCTCACCGCGGCGAGCTGCACATGCGGACTCGGATGCGGCCGGCCAACCGCGTCACCGTTGGCGTCGAACCCATCGAACAGCACCGGCCCGCCTAACTCCACACACGACAGAGCCGCGGCAAGCGGAGACTTCCCCGCACCCTTCGGCAACACAACCTGCCCGCGCCGATACAGCCACGCACCCGCCGCATCCACCGCGTACCACCACAACACGAGCCGGGCCTGACTGTCCGTCCACACCCACGGCTCGCCCGCCTGGTCGCCGTCAGGCTGCGCCAACATCTCCGCACCCCAACCGAGAACGTCGTACCCCACCGACGCGATCCCGTACGCGTCCGGCTTGCCCTCTGGCAGGCCGTCAGCAGACACAGCAGGCATGATCACGCTGACACCCCAGCCGTACCCCACCGAGCACGCGCCGCGGCCCTCGCAGACTCAGAACGCCTCGACGACTTCGGCGCGTTCTCCGCCACCTCATCCGGCAAGCCCAACTTGCCCAGCAGCGCAGCAACCACCATCCGATGCTGCCGGAGTTCCGACACCAGGGGCGCCGCGGTCGGCTGCCCCATCGACCCCTTCACCACCAGAGGCTCCCCCACCCTGCCCTCCTCCATCTCATCGACGAGATCAGCCTCCCGGCACGCGTCAGCGAGGATGCGTAGCCGATGCGGAGCCAGCGGAAAAACACCCGCGATCGCATCCCACAACTCAGCGCCAGCAGGCCCCAGACCTGCGGGTTTCTTCGGATTCACTGCCACCACAACCGCCTTTCACGGCCCAAAAAACCGGGACTCCGCACGCATAGGGTCGGAGGCTAAACGAGTACGCGCTCGCTTCCATGATCAAAGTTGGGGTGGGCCCCCAGGGGGTGGGGTTCGTCGGAGTGCGGGGTGTGTTTCGGCTGGTCGTCGGCGGGGGTTCGCTGCTCGCCATGCGGCTGCTGCGGCTACTGCCTGTTGGCTGGTTCGCTGTGTGTGGTGTGGCTTGCAGAGCGCGCGGAGGTTCTCAAGGCGGTGGTCTGCGGGGTCGTCGATGTGGTCGACCTCGATCGCATCTGTTGATCCGCATGGCTGTCCTTCGACGGGCCATCGACATGATCCGTCTCTCTTCTTGACTGCTGTGACTCGTGCTGGCCAGTCGACAGGTCGAGGTGTGGATCTCCGTGAGGTCGGCCCTTCGATGCGGTCACGCGGGTTGTCCTGTATCCGTCTAGCCATTGGTGTCTGCCTGCTGCTCGGCGAGCTGCTGGTCTCGGAGCTGCTCGAACTCCTGCCTCCATATGCCGTTCGCCGTGCCCCAACAGTCTTGGGCCTTCCGCCAGAGCTCACGTGCTCGGAGGGACGGGTACCGAGCGCTGTCCTCGACGAGGGGCATCCATTCGGCTTCGGTGTAGGTGAGCAGGCTGTTCGGGATCTTCACGGGGTTCTCCTGTTGTGTGTGGCCCCGGCTCGCATCCCTGAGACGAGCCGGGGCCGGCGGTGTCGTCGCTGCCCGGGAGGAGGATCCACTGACGTCGACACCGGGTTTGTGGTGGGGCAGGTCCAGCTGCACGGGTAGCCGGGCCTGCCCCTTTCTCTCCCCGTGCCATCGGGTAGAGGGTCTGTGTTACCTGATCGCTTCCCACAGAGCCCGGAGAGGGTCCTCGGCCTCGTAGTGGGAGGACACAGGCAAGGAGCCGGGGTGGAGTCCTTCGATCGGGACACGATCGGATTCAGGGTCCGCGGGTTCGGTGAGCCGGACACGGTTCCGATTGCTTGTCCGCATGTAGATGTCGACGGGATCTTCGTTCATGGCTACGCCTTCCTGCGTCGCTTGCGCCAGGCCGCGGGATCACGGGTGACGTTGACCTTCTGGTACTCGGAGCCATCGACCGTGACAAGGAGAGTGCCGGTGATGGTTTCGCGGCAGGACAGACCGGCGTCATTTTCGCTGGGTGGTGAGCTTGCTTGTCCTCGAATGATGCGGATACCGGCGGCCTGCTGGGCGCTGATGAGTTCGGTGATCGCGTTGTTGTAGCGGTCGGCGAGTGCGGCGTGTTCGCGGATCGCTTCGCGGAGGCGTTCCTCTGAGCGCTGCCACGCCTCGTCTGCCTTCTGGAGTTCGTCATTGCCAGCGATGGCCAGGAACCGGGACTTGGCGTCTTCGAGGTGGGCCAGACGTGCGGCGGTGTGGGCGTCTGCGAGGCGCCGCTGTTCCTGGGCGGTGAGACGCTCGGCGTGGCGCACCTCGGCTTCTGCGGCGGCGTAGGTCTGCGCGTCCGCGATGTCCGGGGCGAGCTGGTCGAGGTGGGCGCGCTTGCTGGCCTCGTTCTCCTGGGCGGCGAGGAGCGCTTTCTCTGCTGCCGCGATGTCCGCGGCGGGTTCGGCCGGTTTCGTCTTCGCCACGCGGGTCTCCTACTTGTGGTGGGCGGCGTAGGCGGCGAGGTCTTCGGGGCTGATCCACCATCGGCCGGCTCGTTTGGTCGCGGGTAGGCGACGTTCTTCGATGGCTCGTTGGATGGCTCGGATTCCGAGGTTCGCGATGGTGGCCGCTTCTTCTGTCGTGAGTTCTGAGCCTGCCTTGCGGTCGCCTGTTATGCCTATTTCGGTTCGTTTTGACGTACCGGCGTGGTGGGCGAGAGCGATCCCGGCGAGGGTGTCGAGGTCGGCCTGCACTTCGAGGTCATGGGCGTAGAGCCACCTCAACCTGCGAAGGTGTGCAGGGTCGGCGATCAGCGCGGCTGTCTTCGCACTGATCGCCTTCCCGTGATGCTGGGCGGTCACTGGCTACTCGGCACTCTTCTTGCGCTGGGCGTAAGCCGCGGTCCGGTGTGCGGGTGAGCAGTACTTCGCGTCGGCCCGCTTGGGCGTGAACGACTTCTTGCAGACCTCGCATCGCTTCTTCGGAGGCTTGGGCTTGGTCGCCTTGACGGTCCTCGGGCGCTTCGGCGGAGTCTCATCCCTAGTTGACTCAACAATGGGAGGGGTCGCGGCCCATCGCGGCCCATCGGTTTCAGGCTGCGACAGTGCGTCAGTGGGCCGCGCGACGGCTTCCATATCGTCGCTGGTCACAGGCTTGGGCCGCGATGGGCCGCGACCTTCTGCATTGTGGTTCTTACTTTTCTTGTCTTCGGCTGCATCGCGGCCCACTCGAAGCGTCACGCCGACGAAATGCGGGATGCGGACCTTGTCCACGTAGATCTTCGAGCGCTTCAACCCGGCCACGACGGCGCGGAGGTCGCGGCCGAACTTCTGGACGTCGCCGCTCTTGTGGTCGCCTTCCTCGCACCACTCGCGCCATGCGTCGAAGAGCTCCTTCACCGGAACGCTCTTGTCCCCGCCCACCTCGCACTCGTCACGGACGAATGCCGTCGCCGGCGAAGCGATGTTCACGAGTTCCTGCGTCGCCTCGATGGAGGTCTTGGGCATGGTGAACTTGCCCTGTGCGGTGAGCCGGTCGAGGCCATCGAGCGCCCACAGAAGGATTCCGGGCAGCTCCTCGCGAAGCTCGTCGGTCAGGTGCGGGTTCTCCTTGCCCAGGAACGACACCTGCAGATTCAGGATCAGGAACCGGTGGGCGATAGCCGCGGAGGCATCCCCGAACCTGGGCAGCTCGTTGGACAGGATCAAGAACCGGGTCGGGAGCTTGCCCGTCCAGGTCGGCAGGTACTTACGGTCGATCGTGACGGAGTCCTCACCACTGATCGACAGCAGCCGCTCGGCGATCTGCGTAGTGGAGATCCCGTCGATGCGAGCATCAGAGACAATCGCGATGGTCTTACCGATGAGGGGTTGCAGGCCGAAGTTCGTGCCGAGACTGGGCAGGGTGGGCGCGGCGACGTTGCCGTGCCCGATCAGGCCGGTGAGAGTCCGGGCAACCACGCCCTTGCCGCCGCGGGTCGGCCCGATCAGCATCGGGATCTTCTGCAGGTCACTCCTGCCACTGACGAAGTAGCCGAATGCTTCCTGCAGTGCTTTGACCGCGTCCGCGTTGGCCTGTGCCTGCTCCTGGTCGGCGAGGTTGTCCGGCCAGAGCTGGCCGAGGAACTCGATCCACCGTTTGGGCTCGGGCGCGTCCGGGTCGTAGTCGAAGGGCACCGACACGCGAGAGAAGAACTTCGGGGTAGCCGGAAGCACCGTGCGCGTAGGAACGTGCAGGAAACCGTTCTGACAGGCCACGACCTCACTCGCCGGGTAGGGCGGGGTCGTGGTGTCGATCCAGGACGGGGACTCGATGAACTCGGGCAGATGGACGATGGCTGCGAGAGCGTCGATCACGTCAGCGATCTTGCGCCGGTTCGGCTGCCAGCGCCGAGTCTCCCGATTCTCGCCGTCCCTGGTCTTGGCCACGTGGATGTACGTTGCGTCGGCCAGGTGCCGGTAGAGGTGGGCGCGGCGGGCGGCTTCCTCGTCGAGGGTCCAACGTGAGCCATCCCACCGCAACCAGTCACCCCGCCAGTAGCGGAGCTTCAAGCAACCATCTTCGGTCGTGAAGTCCTTGATCAGCTCCCGCGCGACGGCCATTGGTTCGGTCGGCGCCGGCATGAGCTTGGTCACGCGTTCCTCCTGGCAACAGTGCGCCGCGCGGAGGCGACAGTACGACGGGACGCGTCCTCGGGCAGACCGATGGACGTCGCAACCCGAATGAGTTCCTCAAAAGCGGCCTCGCCGAGATCCTGCTCAGCAGCCCGGCAGCACGCCCAGTGAAGGGACCGGTTCCGGTTGCCCTCCTGCTGCCTCGACAGCCACGACGCCAGACCAGCCACGGACGGGATGCTCTGCTTTTGACCTGAGGGACGCCGAGCCGAGACGGGCGACCGCTTCGGACGCAACACCTCGACCAGCCACTCAGGCGCCGGCAGGATGGGCGCCGACGAGTCCACCGGCGTGTAGATCACACCGGTCTCGTGGACGGAGCCGGGGCCGATGACGTACCCGCCCCGCCCGCGGATGTCGATCCCCAGCCCCTTCAACTCGCCGGGCGAGTTGCCCAGCTGCTCGCCCTCGGGCTGCGTGAAGTAGTAGTGCGGGCCCTTCGCGGCCATCACGGTGAACGTCCGCTCGATGGTCTGGCCGATGCTGGCGGCGTATTCAGCGAAAGCGCCCTGCCTGTCCTCGTCCACAATCAGCAGGTTGTTGAGCCCGGCGGGCAGCAGGATGTTCCTCGGCCCGCGACCGAACTGGGCGCGGAGACCTGCCGGGTTGTTCGTCGCGACGTACGACCAGCGGCCTACCGGGTGTTTGCCGCGCTGGTCGTCACAGGGCCGGTCGGGGTAGTGGGCGCCGACACATTCGGGGTTGGCCGGGTGGTCGGCGGCGGCCATCTTGAAGTTGAAGCGGTGGGCGAGCCACTGGGCCGCCGTCCAAGTCGAGGTGTCATAGAGCATCCCCGTCATGCCGCCCTCCTGTCGCGCCTGGCAGGACGGAGCCGCGTCGGTATGACCTGGTAGCGGGCGCCGCAGTCGGCCCGCTTGGTCTTCGTCAGCGCGGGCGCGGGCAGCGAGCAGGCGTGGCGGTGGTCGCGCCCGCACTGCTCGCACTCCGGGACCATCAGGTCAGCGGTCTTACGGCCGGGCCCGCCGATGAACAGCAGACCCGCGACGATGGGCAGAGAAGTCTGCCCACCCGGGTTGCTGTGCTTGTCGGCCTGAGCCTGTATCTTCGAGGTGTCGTGTACGCCCTGCTGGGTGTTCGGGCGGGTTTCGGGGGTGATGGCCCCGGGCCCGCCCATCTGCTTTCCGGGGTTCATTAAGCGGCACCCCCGTACTCCTTAGCCGCCTTCTCCTGGTCCCAGCGGAGCAGCTCGGACTCTTCGTAAAGGACCTTGCGGCCGTACTTCACGCCACGCGGGCCAGTCCCGATGTAGCGCCAGTAACGGACGGTCGAGGCGACAGTGCGGTACCGCTGGGCGACCTCTTCCGTCGTGAGCTTGCGGCTCTCCTGCTGGACCTCCTGGTCCTCCTGCTGGACCTGGATGGACATTTAACCCCCATGGAAGTTTCGGAATGACTGTAATTCCATAGCTTCCACCTATGATCCAACGCTTGTCAACCTGTACCGTCCCTGTCATGCTGCACCTAACAGAAGAGGGGGCGGCGTGAAGATCGAAGAGGTCATCGGAGAAAACGTGCTTGAGGTCCGGGAAGACCTCGGCTTGTCTCAGGCGCAGCTAGGGGAAGCTCTCGCCAGCTACCTCGGAAAGTCATGGAGCCGGCAGGCTGTATCCGCTGCGGAAAAGGGTCGTCGAGCCTTCACCGCCTCGGAGTTGCTCGCCCTGGCGGAGATCCTTAAAACGACCGTGTACCGGCTGATGACTCCGCCTGTCTCAGTAGCCAATATCGAGATGCCAGCTGAGGGTGTCGTCGTGAAGGCGAATACCGTGACCCGGCTTGCACTCCCCACAGGTGCAACCGAGACAGCATTCGAAGAAGCCGGATCTGAGCTTGAGAAGGTCGGCAAGGCTCTTGATGAAGTGGTTCAACTTGTGATTTTGGGCCGGAAAGCTCTTGGTCGCTCTCAGAGCCACATGGCGGATGCTGCGTCATCCTTGGCGGTCAGGATCGCAGAGGAACATGGGCGTACCTCGTGAAGGCCTCATACTCCAAGCGGTGCGGCTGTAAGGATCCGGACACCGGTAAGCCGCTCGGTTCGCGATGCCCACAGCTAAAGAAGAACCGTCGACACGGAACGACTGGTTTCACGACCCGCCTCGACACCACCGAACGGCGTGGGC
Organism: Streptosporangium nanhuense; assembly: GCF_059358815.1. Classification (NCBI taxonomy): domain Bacteria; kingdom Bacillati; phylum Actinomycetota; class Actinomycetes; order Streptosporangiales; family Streptosporangiaceae; genus Streptosporangium; species Streptosporangium nanhuense. Next base: position 103,814 of record NZ_JCADBG010000013.1, on the reverse strand, counting down.
GTCAGCTAAAGAGGTTCGGGTTCGCGACACAGACCGCGGCCGAGAAGGCGTTCGGCCATGTCGAGGACCTGGTGAAGCTCGCCCGCGATGACGACGTGATGCGCCGGCGGATCGGTGACCTCATCTTCGAGGTGAAGCACGGCCAGGAGCTGCCCGACGTCGAGACGATGCGGCGTAAGGTGAAGCTCGGCGTGGACCTCGCGGCGTCGGTCGGTACGGTGGCCGAGCTGCTGGAGGACTGGTACGCCTCCAAGCGCGCGAAGAAGGAGTCGACCCGGCGGGGCTGGCGACAGCACATGGACCACTACCTGATCCCGCAGCTCGGCGCGATCCCCCGCGACCGCCTGCGGGCCGCTCACATCGACGGCATGTTCGACACGATCGAGGAGTGGAACGCGGAGATCCTCGCGGCCGGGGCGGAGAAGCGCCCGCCGCACCTGCCCGGGGACGTGCGCGCGCGGCACAAGGTCGCTGGGGTCGCGACGCAGCATCGGGTGTTCGCCACCCTGCGCAACGCCTACAACTGGGCGGCCAAGCGGCGCATGGTCGAGTTCAACCCGTGCCTCGGCGTGGAGCTGCCGCCCGAGGAGCGCGACCCGGCGCGGGTCTGGGCGCCCGAGCAGGTCGGCACGTTCCTCCAGGCCGCGGAGACGGATCCGCTCGGCCTGCTGTACCGCATCGTGCTGCTTCGCGGTCTACGCCGCGGCGAGGCGTGCGGCATGCGGTGGACTGACCTCGACCTGGAAACCGGGCACGCGAGGATCGTGCAGACCATCCTGCAGTTGGGCGGGCGGATCGTCGTCGACACCCCGAAGTCGCGGGCCGGTCAGCGGGTCGTCTCTCTCGACGCGGAGACGGTGCGGCTGCTCAAGGCGCACCAGCGGAAGCAGCGGCGGGCGAGGATGGCGGGCGAGGCGTACGAGGATCACGATCTCGTCTTCCCGCGTGCGGATGGCCGGCCTCTGCCGCCGGATCGGGTCACGGAGGGCTTCAAGGCGGTCGCGCGGAAGGCGGGTCTGCCGGTGATCAAGCTGCACGAGGCGCGGCACACGGCGGCGACGCTCGGCCTTGAGGCGGGGCTGGACGTCAAGGTCGTCTCGGTGCAGCTCGGTCACTCGACGACGACCATCACCCGGGACCTCTACCAGCACGTTCGGCGGGCCGTCCTGGACGACGCGGCGGAGAAAGTGGTGGCGCTCATCCCCGACTGGAAGGGCCCGAAAGAGGCAAGATCATGACGGGGTGTTCCCATTTTGTTCCCATCGGAGCGGCCCGGCGATCTTCACCGGACCCGGCTTCCGACGTTTCCCCTGGTAGGCGGAGAGCGTGGGATTCGAACCCACGAGACCGGTCACCCGGCCTAGCGGTTTTCAAGACCGCCGCCATCGTCCACTAGGCGAGCTCTCCTGGAGACACGTCCGGAGAACGTGTCAGATTGCACCCTAGTCTCTCATTGGCCCGAGCGTGCCCGGACCCGGCAGGCGCCTCGTCGCCGATTCGGGGGGCGAGGTGCCTGCCGGGTGTGGATCAGGGCTGGATCCCGGCGAAACCGTCGCCGACCGAGGCGGCCAGGCGGAGGTAGGACTCGCGGGTGGCGGGCTGCAGCCTTTCCAGGTCGATCTCCGCGCCCTCCTCGAGGTGCGGGTCGTAGGGGACGCGGATGACGGCGCGGCAGCGGGCCGCGAAGTGGGCTTCCAGACGGTCGAGGTCGACGGTCGACTTCGAGCGCGGGCGGACGCTGCACAGCACCACGGTCGCGGAGCGGACGAGCTCCTCGTAGTGGTGGGCCTCCAGCCAGTCGAGGGTCGCCGAGGCGGCGCGGGCGCCGTCCACGGAGGGAGAGCTGACCAGGACGAGCTGGTCGGCCAGGCCGAGCACGCCGGACATGGCCGAGTGGAGCAGGCCGGTGCCGCAGTCGGTGATGCAGATCGAGTAGAAGTTCTCCAGGACCTGGGAGACCGACTGGTAGTCGGCCGCGCTGAAGGCCTCGGACACCGACGGGTCACGGTCGGAGGCGAGGATCTCCAGGCGCGACGGGGCCTGGGAGGTGAAGGCCCGGATGTCGACGTACCTCCTGATCTGCTGCCGCTCGTTGAGCAGGTCGCGGACGGTCGCGGAGGTTTCGAGCTCGACCTTGTCCGACAGGGTGCCCCGGTCGGGGTTGGCGTCGACCGCGATGACCCGGTCGCCGCGTACCTGCGCCAGCGTGGCGCCGAGGCCGACCGTGGTCGTGGTCTTGCCGACACCGCCCTTGAGGCTGAGTACGGCGACGCGGTGGTGGCCGGTGGCCACCGGGGTGCGTGCGCGGCCGACCAGCTCCCTGCGGCGGCGGACCTCCGGGGACTCGCCGGGCTTGATCAGCCCGGCCGACGCCTTGTAGACCAGCTTCCGCCAGCCACCGGCGGGCGCGTTGCGACGGCCCCTCAGCAGCGACTCCGGGTCCAGGCTGTCGGCGGACTGGCGGGGAGCGGTGCCCGGAGGCTGCTGCTGCCTGGCCGGTGCGCCGAAGGCGGGTGCCGGGGTGGTCTGGCGACGGCGTGCCTGGTACGGCTCCCGCACCGGTTCGGCCGCGTCCCGGCCCGGTGCGAAGGGACTCTCCCTTTCCGCGCGCTCCTGGGACGGGTCCCGCTCGGGGGCGGGAGCGTCCCGGCCCGGCGCGAAGGCCGTGGGGCCGGAGAAGGCGGCGAAACCGGAGGAGCCGGAAGAAGACCCGGAAGAAGACGGAGCCGAGCTGGAACGCTCCGCCCCGAAGGAGCCGCGGGAACCGGGGGCGGTCTCCGTACCGAAGGCGCCGCGGGAACCGGAGCCGCTCTCCGCGCCGAAGGAGCCCGGGGAGGGCTCCGGGCCGAACGCGCCCGAGGTGGCGGGACGCTCCGGCGGCGCGGCCGCTTCCGGCCTGTCGGTCCCGAAGGACTCGGGGGCCCGGAACGGGTCGGCGGGCTCGGGCTCGGACGGGGGAACGGGCGCCGCGACCGGCTCGAAGCGGTCCGAGGCGGGTTCGAAGCGCTCGGGTGCCTGCCTGGGCGACTCCTTCACCACCGACGTCGCCGCGGGCTCGAAGGGCTCGAAGGAACCGAAGATCGTACGGTCGTGCTCGGCGTCGGCGGTGGAGGAGTCGGCCTCCACGGGAGCCGGCGAGAACCGGTCGCCACCGTCAGACCTGTCGGATTCGGGCGCGCCGGACGTGGACCGGTCGCCCTCGGCGGTCCCGGCGGTTCCGGCGGGGAGATCTCCGCCGGTCGAGGTGGAGCGCGTGCCGCCGCTTCCGAAGGAGAAGCGGTCGGAGTCGCCGCCGAACTCTCCGCTGCCGAAGGTGAACCGCTCGGTGTCCGAGGACGACGGCTTCGACGGCTCCACGTCAGGAGCCTCGGCCGAGGCGGGCGCGGCCGGTTCCGCCGAACGCTGGGGCTGCTCGAACAGCCCGCGGGTCGGCTCCTGGGCGGGCGCCGCGAACGGGGTGCGGATGTGCGGCTCGGTGTAGTCGGCGGGACCGTAGTCGCCGGTGTCGGCCTGCTCCTGGCGCGGCAGGGGCTTGAGCGGCGCGAGAAAGCCGTCGTTGTCCTGCTTGCCGGACGCCGGGGCGGGCACGGTGAACGAACTCACCGTGTCGGAGGCCTCGATCCAGTCGGCCGCGTCGGCGTCCTCCACCGGCGGGTCGGCGACCGGGTGTGCCGAGTCGACGGCCGCGCGGAACAGCGGCGAGGACGTCGCGTCGGGCTCGGCCGGGACCAGACTCCAGGGGTCCTTCGGGTACGGCGAGACGACGGCGTCGTCCACCGCGGTGGCCTTCACCGCCAGGGCGGGCGCCTCCTCCTCCTGCTCCTTGATGGCGTCGAGCCACGCGAGCTGTTCCTCGAGAGATTCCTCACGATCGTGTCTTGCCACCGTGTTCCCCCTCGGGATGGGCATAAAAGGGCAGCAAACACATAGCAGGTTAACGCCCTGTGTTCCTGTCAACGTGAGCAACCACCAAGTTGGGGCTCAGCGGATACCTTTGCTCACATGCGCGCCATCGTGATCGATAAACCAGGTGGACCGGAAGTTCTGACGTGGCGGGAGGTTCCCGATCCGCTGCCTGAGCGTGGCGAAGTCATCATCGACGTGGCCGCCTCCGCGGTCAACAGGGCCGACGTGCTGCAGCGTCAGGGATTCTACGATCCGCCTCCCGGCGCCTCTCCGTACCCGGGCCTGGAGTGCTCCGGCGTGGTCGAGGCGGTGGGGTCGGACGTCGAGGGGTTCGCGCCGGGTGACCGGGTGTGCGCGCTGCTCGGCGGCGGCGGGTACGCCGAGAAGGTCGCCGTTCCCTGGCAGCAGCTCATGCGGGTGCCGGAGGGCGTCGACCTGGCCGACGCCGCCGGGCTGCCCGAGGTGGCCTGCACGGTCTGGTCCAACGTCTTCATGACCGCGCGCCTGCGGAAGGGCGAGACCCTCCTCGTCCACGGTGGTGCCAGCGGGATCGGCACGATGGCCGTACAGCTGGCGAAGGCGTTCGGCTCGCGCGTGGTCGTCACCGCCGGGTCCCCCGAGAAGATCGCCCGCTGCCTGGAGCTGGGCGCCGACGAGGGGATCGACTACCGGCGGGAGGACTTCTCCGAGCGGGTCGAGGCCGACGTGATCCTCGACATCATGGGCGGCAAGTACCTGCCGGGGAACGTCAAGGTCCTCAAGACGGGCGGCCGGCTGGTGGTGATCGGCCTGCAGGGTGGCACGAAGGGCGAGCTGAACCTGGGGGCCCTGCTCACGAAGCGGGCCTCGGTGCACGGCACCTCGCTGCGCTCCCGGCCCGTCGACGAGAAGGGGGCCATCGTGCGCGGGGTCGTGGACAACGTCTGGCCCCTGATCGACGCCGGGGCCATCCGGCCCGTGGTGCACGCCCGGGTGCCGATGAGCGACGCGGCCGAGGCTCACCGCATCCTGGAGTCCGGAGAACACATCGGGAAAATCCTGCTAGTAAGTTGAGGCTATGAACGCTGAGGAGAGCACTCCGCACATCGTGGTCGTGGGTCCCCAGGGCTCCCAGGCCGAGGAGGAGGGCGAGACCCGGTCCATCGCCGACCTCGTCGAGCAGCCCGCCAAGGTGATGCGCATCGGCAGCATGATCCGCCAGCTCCTCGAGGAGGTCCGGGCGGCCCCGCTGGACGAGGCCAGCCGCAAGCGGCTCAAGGAGATCCACCAGAGTTCCATCAAGGAGCTCGAGGACGGCCTGGCACCGGAGCTGGTCGAGGAGCTGGAACGGCTGTCGCTGCCGTTCACCGAGGACGTCAACGGCACCCCGCCCAGCGAGGCGGAGCTCCGGGTCGCCCACGCGCAGCTGGTCGGCTGGCTCGAAGGGCTGTTCCACGGCATACAGACCACGCTGTTCGCCCAGCAGATGGCGGCTCGCGCCCAGCTGGAGAACATGCGCAGGGCCCTGCCCGGCGGCATGTCCCTCCAACAGCAGGAGGGCCCCCCGGGCGGCAACGCGGGCCCCTACCTGTAAAACCGCAGGGACGTCGGAGAGACAGGGCTCGCGGAGCCCGTCACGATCCGTAGAGGTTCTCGAGAACTCCGGCGACCCCGTCGTCGTCGTTGGCCGCGGTCACGTGATCGACCGCGGCCAGCACCTCCGGGTGGGCGTTGGCGACGGCGTACGAGACGCCGGCCCACCCGAGCATCGGAAGATCGTTGGGCATGTCGCCGAAGGCGATCACCTCCTCGGCCGCGACGCCGAGCGACATGGCCAGATGGGACAGCGCCGAGGCCTTCGTCACGCCGTGCGCGCTCATCTCGATCAGCGCCCGGCCGCTGGAGTGGGTGGGGGTGACCAGGTCGCCGACCAGCCCGCAGACCGCCGCCTGGAGGATGTCGGGGTCCATCGTGGGATGCAGCGCCAGAAGTTTGGCGCAGGGCCGCGAGGTAAGTGTGTCCGTTTCGACGCGGAGTCCGCCGACCGCCTTACTGTCCCATCCTCCGAGACGGAAGTCCGATTCGTGGGCGAATCCGCCCTCGTATTCCACAGAGAACGCGAGGTCGGGAACCTTTTCGCGAAGACGCCTCACGACCTCTTCAAGCACGTCCGGGTGGATGAGGTGGGATTTGACGATCTGCTCACTGTGCAGGTCGTAGACGAGGGCTCCGTTGGCGCATATGGCCAGCCCCCGATGGCGTACGGCTCCCGCGACCATGTGCATCCAGCGGGGTGGCCGGCCGGTCACGAAGACCAGCGTGGCCCCGGCGTTCTCCACAAGCGCAAAAGCGGCTGTCGTACGGGGGGAGACGGTGCCGTCCGAGCGCAGCGCGGTGCCGTCGAGGTCGGTGGCGACCAGCCTGGGGCTTTGCATAACACGTCCCAGTGTGCACTGTGATGGCCGACCTGTCGGCCCCGGGATCCGGTCCGAGGAATCTTCCTCATGGCGGGAACACGCCTGCGCCGGATAGTGTTAGATGTGATGGCGTTGTATTAGCTGAATCCCGTTGTGAAAACCAGTTTGACTGAGCCACCCCGGGGCCCGCTGTACGACACATGGGGTTCATGAGGTGTGAATCCCAAAGTTTCAAATCCTGAGGGAGAGCTTTAATGGCTCAGGGAACCGTCAAGTGGTTCAACGCTGAAAAGGGCTTCGGCTTCATCGCACCGGACGGCGGTGCACCGGACGTGTTCGTGCACTTCTCCGAGATCCAGGGCAACGGCTACCGTAGCCTCGAAGACGGCCAGCGGGTCGAGTTCGAGATCACCCAGGGCCAGAAGGGCCCGCAGGCCTCGCAGGTCCGCGCCGTCTGACGCATAGACCTCTTGGTTGAACGGGAAGGCGGGGTTCGCTTCTGGCGGGCCCCGCCTTTCGGTTTCCCGGGCCCCGAACCCCCGGGAGGTTCGAGCCCGGCCCCTTCTCCGCCTCTGGGAGCGCCCCTTCCGAGTTCGGCCCCCGCCTCTGGGAGCGCCCCTTCCGAGTTCGGCCCCCGCCTCTGGGAGCGACCCTTCCGAGCCGGCCCCTTCCCGCCTCTGAGAGCGATCCTGAGGGCTCCGACCGGGACGGTGGCGGACAGATGACACCAATGGCCACTTCCCACCCTCCAGTGCGGCTGTGGACGTGCCGGGCGTCACCGACGAGCACGCTCCGCCCGGCGCCGGGACGCGCGCGTCACCCGGGTTCCGGGACACGCCTCGGTCACGAACGCCGCCGACCCTGAACCGGGGTTCGTCGCGGCGGATCTACCCGGCCATGGAAACTTCGCGAGAGCCCCTCCTCGCCTGGTTCGGGCATCCGGCGACCGTGGTCGCCACCTTCGTGCTGCTGATCAACGACCATCTCCTCAAGGGCCTGTGGCCTGGGCTCGTCACCGGCAAGCTGAGCGACGTCGCTGGGCTGCTGGTCGCCCCGCCCGTGCTCGCCCTCGTCCTCTCCCCGGGCCTCGCCTTCTCCCGGACCGGTTCCTCCCCTGTCCGCGCCCGGATCGTCGCCCTGGTGGCGACCGCCGCCACCGGTGTCGGCTTCACCCTGGTCAAGACCACGGAGGCGGGCGCGGAACTCGCCTCACGGGTGTGGACCCTGGCCGCCGGCCCCTCGCTGATCCTGGCCGACCCGACCGACCTGGTGGCCCTGCCCGCGCTGGGCGCCGCGTGGCTGGTCTGGCGCCGGTGCGGTGCCGGTCACCCTGCACGGCGGGTCCGCGCGCTGGTCATCGTCCCGATCGCCCTCGTCGGGGTGACCGCCACCTCGCCCGAACAGCAGCCGCCCGCGGCGACACAGGTCTTCGTACGCGGCGAGGTCCTCACCGTGGTCACGGACCGGGGAGGCGAGATCATCTCCAGTGACGGCGGCCGTACGTGGACCGACCTTCCCGCACGGGCACAAAGCTCTCAAAGCCTCCCGCCCTCGGGCCCGCCGGAATCCGGATCCTCGCCCTCCCCCCTGCCGGACTCCGACTTCCCGGGGCTCGTGTCCTCCCCCTCGCCGGATCCGGGCCGTGCGGAACCCGGATCCTCGCCCACCCCCGGCCGGGCGACCCGGGCCTGCCTGCCCGACGAGCCCGCGCACTGCTACCGCGTCGTCCCTCCTCGGCTGGCGGTGGAGGAGTCCCGGGACGGCGGGGCCGGCTGGAACACCGCGTGGGCGGTCTCCGAAGGACGCCAGGGGGCCCTCCGGCGGCGTATGGAGGAGCGGTGGCGGTCGTGGCAGGGTTCCTCGGCCATCGCGGTGCAACGCGTACCGGACGGGCACGTGGTGGTGGCGGCCAACGGCGACGACGGCATCGCCGTACGGGACGCACGGGGAAACTGGCGGCGGATGGGCCGGGCCGACGAGGGTTTCTCCGCGAACGCGGCGATCCCGCTCGACGCGCCGGATGTCGGCCTGGCGACCGAGCAGCGCATCGGCCTCTTCGTCGGCCTGCTCGGCTTCATGTCCGGCATGGCCGTGGCACGCCGTCACGCGAGGCGGAACACCGGTCTGACCATGTTCGCGCACGTTCTCGCCGCGGTGGGTTTCGTGCTCGCCCTGCCGTCCAACGTACATTCGTACGCCATCTTCGACCCCGGCGTCCTGATGGCCCTGCTCGGCGGCGCCTGCGCCTTCGTGGCGACGCTCCTCGTCGCCCTGGCGGCGATCAGGGCACGCGTACCGGCGCCGACCTGGCTGGCGCTGGTCGTCATCGCCTCCTGCACGCCGTTGTCGATGTGGATGCTCTTCACCGGCTGGGAGTCGGGCGTCATCGACGACTACTCGACGGCGGGGTTCCTCGCCTGGCTCGTCGGCGGTGCCGGAGTCGGGGCGTCCGTCCTGGTCGGCTGGGCGGGCCCGGCGGGAGCGGAGGAGGCGGGGGAGGTGGAGGGACGTCCGGCGTGAACGTGAGAGGGGTCCCGCCACGTGGCGGGACCCCTCACGGGCGGTCCTACTTGACGGGTTCGAGCACGTCGAGGCCGACGTACGGGCGCAGGGCCTTGGGGAGCACGACAGAGCCGTCGGCCTGCTGGTGGTTCTCCAGGATGGCGACGATCCAGCGGGTGGTGGCCAGCGTGCCGTTCAGGGTGGCCACGTGCTGGGGCTTGCCGCCCGAGTCGCGGAAGCGGACGCCGAGACGGCGGGCCTGGAAGTCGGTGCAGTTGGAGGTCGAGGTGAGCTCGCGGTAGCGGCCCTGGCTGGGCACCCACGCCTCGCAGTCGAACTTCCGCGCCGCCGAGGACCCCAGGTCTCCGGCCGCGGTGTCGATCACCCGGTAGGGAAGCTCGACCTTGGCCAGCATCTCCTTCTCCCAGTCGAGCAGGCGAAGGTGCTCGGCGTGCGCGTCCTCGGGGCGCACGTAGGAGAACATCTCGACCTTGTCGAACTGGTGGACCCGGATGATGCCCCGGGTGTCCTTGCCGTACGAACCCGCCTCGCGGCGGAAGCACGAGGACCATCCCGCGTAGCGGTACGGGAGCGCGGAGCCGTCCAGGATCTCGTCACCGTGGTAGGCCGCCATCGGCACCTCGCTCGTGCCGACCAGGAACAGGTCGTCGTCGGGCAGGTGGTAGACCTCGCTGGCGTGGGCGCCGAGGAAGCCGGTGCCCTTCATCGACTCCGGCTTGACCAGCACGGGCGTGATCATCGGGACGAAGCCCGCCTCGATCGCCTGCTGCATGGCCATGTTGAGCAGCCCGAGCTGCAACCGCGCGCCGACACCCCTCAGGAAGAAGAACCGCGAGCCCGAGACCTTCGCGCCGCGCTCCATGTCGATCGCGCCGAGCAGCTCGCCCAGCGCCAGGTGGTCCTTGGGCTCGAAGCCGAAGGACGGCTTCTCGCCGACCTCCTCCAGCACGACGTAGTCGTCCTCGCCACCGGCGGGAGCACCCTCCTCCACGAGGTTGGGCACCGTGTAGAGCAGCTCGTCGAGCTCGGCGCCGAGCTTCTCGGCCTCGGTCTCGGCGGACTTGACCTGCGAGGAGAGGTCCTTCGCCCGTCCCAGCAGGGCGGTCTTCTCCTCCCCGGAGGCACGGGAGACCGACTTGCCGACGGTTTTCTGCTCGGCGCGGAGCGTCTCGAAGCGACTCAGCGCGCCGCGCCGCCGCTCGTCGAGGTCGAGCAGCGTGTCGACGACAGAGTCGTCCTCACCGCGGGCACGCTGCGACGCCCGTAGCCGGTCGGGATCCTCACGAAGGGTACGCAGGTCAATCACAGCCACAAGGCTACCGATGTACGGCTCGCGCCCGCGCCCGGATTAACCGGCACGTCCCCCGCGGCGGCGGTGGCGCCACGTCCGCGGCGCCCGCTTCCCGCTCGGCTCCCGCCAGTTTCGCGCCTGTTTCGCGCCCGTTTTCCGGCCCGTTTCCCCGCCCGCCGGGACGCCCTCGGCGGGCGCGCTCCGGCGGTGTCCGGGGACCGGGGACCGGCTCGCGGGGCGGGTGGCGATCAGACCTGACCGGTGCGGACCCTGCTGAGCCAGCTCGCGGCCTCGGAGAAGTCGCCGTCGTTCGTCCCGTGCTTGATCTGCGGGAAGAGGCCGTCGGCGCGCGGGTAGCTGCCCAGGAAGCGGACCTCGGCGGAGATCCGGTGCAGACCCGAGATCGCCTCCCCGACGCGGGCGTCGGCGACGTGGCCCTCGAAGTCGAAGTGGAAGAAGTAGTGGCCGATGCCGTCGCCGGTGGGCCGCGACTCGATGCGGGAGAGGTTGACGCCGCGGACGGAGAACTCGGTCAGCATCTCCAGCAGCGCGCCCGGGTGGTCGTCGGCGAGGAAGACGACCAGCGAGGTGCGGTCGGCACCCGTCGGCTCGGGCAGCGGGCCGGGACGCGACACCTGGACGAACCGGGTGACGGTGTCGGTGCGGTCGCCGATCCTGGCCGCGAGCTCGACCAGGCCGTAGTGCTCACCGGCGATGCGCGCGGCGATGGCCGCGTCGTACGGCGAGCCGGGAAGCGCGACCTCCTGCGCCGCGGCGGCGGTCGACGGGGCGGCGACGACCACGGCGTCGGGCAGCTCGCGGGCGATGAAGTTGCGGCACTGGGTGATGGCCGCCGGGTGGGTGAAGACCCGCTTGATGTGGCCGATCTCGGTGTCGGGACGCGCCAGGAGCGAGAACTCGACGGGAAGCAGCAGCTCGGCGGTGATGAGCAGCGACTCACCCCGGGCGAGCTCGTCAAGGGTGGTGGTGATGGCGCCTTCGAGCGAGTTCTCCATCGGGACGACGGCTCCGTCGGCCTCGCCTCGCCGGGCGGCGTCCAGGGCCGCGGTGACGTTCGGGCTCGGCAGGCGCTCGGCCTCGGGCGCCAGGATGCGCAGGGCTTCCTCGGTGAAGGTCCCCTCCGGTCCCAGGTAAGCGAGTTTCGACATGCCCCCAGGTTATCCGGCGATTGTTAAAAAATGTGCGCAGGATTACATACTGACGCGGCCGATCTCGGCATGATCACTCGAAGTCGTTCCACGTCAGGGGCCGTTTCCTCTCGATCATCCTTTCGACGGCCGCTTCCCGCCCGGCGCCGCCGTCCTTTCCGGCCGTCCCGCGGCCGGGGCCGTATCCCGCCGGAGAGGCGACCGGAACCACCGGGAGAACGGGCGGGCCGGGGAACCGTCAGGAGAGGGCCCGGAAGGCCTCTCTCCGCCTCGGCAGCCACACTCCCAGCAACCAGACCAGGGCCAGGGCGCCCAGGCCGAACCCGTTCTGCACGATCTTGCCGAGCACGGGACTGAGCACCGGGATCTCCGCGGCCTTGATCGTCACCCCCCACCAGGGGATCGGCAGCACGTAGTAGAGCCAGACCCCGGCGGCCACCCGGAGCCTGACCGGGTCGCGGCCGTCACCGGCCAGCGCGCCGAGCACCACGACCACCCAGGCGAGGTGGTGGATCCAGGCGACCGGCGACAGCAGCACGGCCATCAGCCCTACCAGGGCGACCCCCGCCACGAGGTGCCCGTCGAGCAGGGCCCTGCGGGCGTGGCGGAAGCCGTACCAGGCGACCACTGCGACCAGCGCCACCCACAGCAGGCTCGTCAGCGCGTCGGGCAGGTAGAGCCGGATGAGCATGCCGCGCATCGACTGGTTGGTGGTCGCGGCGTTGGCGCCGAGCCGCTCGGGATCGAGCAGCGCGCGGAACCAGAAGTCGGCGGCGTCCGCCGGGATCACCAGGAACGGCAGCAGGGTCAGCAGTCCGGCGGTGAGCGCGGCCACGAGGAAGGCGCCGCGGTGCTCCCGCCTCGCGCCGGGCCCGAAACCGGCGACGAGAAGGTAGATCAGGAAGACTCCGGGGGTGAGCTTGACCGCGGTGGCCAGGCCGATCAGCATGCCACGTGGCCACACCGGGCGCCGGACCACGCAGTCGGCCAGGCAGATCGCGACGAGCAGGATGTCCACCTGGCCGAAGCGGACCTGGTCCCTGATCGGCATCAGGTAGGTGCAGGCGATCATCAGGGCGGCGAACAGCAGCGGCGTCCACAGGCGGCCCGCTCCGCCCAGCCCGCCCAGCCTGCTCAGTCCGCCCAGTCTGCCCAGCGCGGTGCTCACCCCGCTCGCCCGGCTCGGCGCGCCGCCCTCCTCGCCCGGCGCACCCGGCGCGCTGCCCTCCCCGCCCGGCGCACCCGGCGCGCTGCCCGTCACGCCGAGCACGGCGCGGAAGGAGAGCCAGACGGTGATCGCCAGGGTCAGGAAGATCAGCGCGGTCCAGGCCCACTGCGCCGCCGTCCAGGACACCGCCGCCAGCGGGGTGGCCAGCAGCGCCGCCACCGGCGGGTAGGTGAAGGGCAGCAGCTGCGGCGCGGGGGTGACGAACCCGTAGACGGGCCGCCCCTCCAGGACCGCCGCCCCGCCGGTACGGTAAACGTCCAGGTCGACCAGGCGCTGGTCGTCCACGTTGCCCAGCCAGTAGAGCACCAGCGGGGCCACCGCGGCGGCGACGAGCAGCAACGCGGGCAGCCATGCCAGCCACGACAGCCACACCCGGGGGCGCCGCTCGGTCGTGGTCACCTCGCCAGTCCTCACGAGCAGGCAGGTTACCGTGGGGCCGGTTACCGTGGGGCCGGTTACCGTGGGGCCGGGAAAACCGCCGCCCGACGGATACGGACAGGGGAACCGGATGGCTTCGACACACCGCGGTCACGGGCCCGCGCGCCCCGCCGCCGGGGGGATCTCGACGCGACCGGCCGCCGCCTCCCCTCTGACGGTCGTGCCGGTCCTGCTGGTCCTGCTCTGCGTGCTCCTCGGCGTGCTCCTCGGCGTCCCCGGCGCCTCGAAGGCCTTCGCCGCCTCCGACGCGTCAGGGGTTCCGAAGGCCCTGAGCGCTCCGGGCGCCTCGGCGAGGGTGCCCTCCGAGAAGGTGGTGATCATCGGGATACCCGGCCTGGAGTGGAGTGACCTGGACCCGCGGCGGACCCCGAACCTGTGGAGGCTGGCGGGCGAGGGCGGGGCCGCCTCCATGTCCACCCGGGCGGTCCCGCCGCCGGAGCGGGGGATCACCTGCCCGGTGGCGGGCTGGCTGACGGTGTCGGCGGGCCAGCGGGCGGGCGCGCCCGGCACGGGCTGCGAGCCCCCGCGCGCACCGGAGGCGGCCCCCGGCGGCGGGGCGAGCGTGCCCGGCTGGGCCGAGCTGTCCGCCTTCAACGCCGCGACCTCCTACCGGCCGGTTCTCGGGCAGCTGGGCGAGCTCGCGACCGGAGCGGGCCTGAAGGTGGCCGCCGTCGGGCCGGGAGCTGCACTCGCCGCCGCCAACAAGTCAGGAAAAATCGGGAAATACGCGGCGAGCGTCGAGCAACTGGGCGACCTGTCCCCGTACAGGTTGATCGTCGTCGAGGCCGGCGACCTCACCAGGGCCTGGACCACCGGCGGCCTTTTCCCGGCCGGCACCCCGGGCGCCGCTCAGGACAGCGTCCCGGGCGACATGACCGGCCAGGCCAGGCGGGAGGCCGTGGCCGGGGCCGACCGGGTGGTGGGCGCGGTCCTCGACCGCCTGCCCCCGTTCCGCGACACGGAGAAGGGGACCACGGTCCTGGTCGGGGGGCTGGCCGACACCTCGGAGGCGCCCCACCTGCACGTGGCGATCGCCCGGGGCCCGGGCCCGGACGGAGAAAAGTACGCGCGCGGCTACCTCACCGCCACCTCCACCCGCCAGGACGGCCTGGTCACGAACACGGACCTGACCGCCACCGCGATCAGCCTGCTGGGCCTGAGAGCCCCCAACGGGGTCGTGGGACGCGCCTGGCTGAACACCGTGCCGAACGAGGGGCAGCACGTCACGGCGACGGTCGGGAAACTGGCCGACGACGACCTGGCGAGCCAGGTGCTGCGCGAGGTGAGGGGCCCGTTCTTCGCGGTGTTCGTGGCGGTGCAGATCCTGTTCTACCTGCTGGCCGCCGTCGCGATCCGCCGGGGCTGGGGCGGCTCCCGCGCCCTGACGGCCGTCCGGGTCGTCGCCGTGGTCAGCGGGGCGATCGCGATCTCCACCTTCCTGGCGCAGCTGGTCCCCTGGTGGAGCCTGCCCGCGCCGATGGTCTGGGTGATCGTGACCATCCTCGGCTTCGCCTGCGCGATCGCCGGGGTGGCCCTCGCCGGGCCGTGGCGGGCCCACCCGCTCGGCCCCCTGACGGTGGTCGCCGCCGTCACCTCGGTGGCGCTGCTGGCCGACGTGATGAACGGCTCGGCGCTGCAGGTGAACGCGGTCACCGGCTACGAACCGGTCACCGGCGGGCGCTTCTACGGTTTCAGCAACATCGCCTTCGCCGTCTACTCCGCCGGCACGATCCTCGCCCTCGCCGGGATCGCCCAGTGGCTGATCTCGCGCGGCCGCCGGGCACTCGCGCTCGCGGTGTGCGCGGCGTACGGGGGACTCGCGGTGTTCGCCGACGGCTGGCCCGCGTGGGGCGCCGACTTCGGCGGGGTCCCGGCGTTCCTGGTGGGGGTGGCGGTCTTCCTGATCCTGCTGTCCGGCGGACGGGTGTCTCCGGTCAAGCTGGTCCTGACCGGCCTCGCGGGCGGACTGCTGATCGGCGCCATAGCCGTGGCCGACTGGCTGCGGCCCGCCGAACAGCGCACCCACCTGGGCGCCTTCGTGCAGCAGGTGCTGGACGGGGAGGCCTGGACCGTGGTCGGCCGCAAGTTCGCCGCGATGATCGGGGTCACGGTCGGCAACTGGTCGCTGTCGCTGCTCTCGCTGGTCGCGCTCGCGTTCCTGTTCCTGGTGCTCGACCGCCCGTCGCGGTGGGGCGCGTCGGCCCTGGGCCGGGCCTACGCGCTCGCGCCCGCGCTGCGCGCCGGGCTGCTCGGGGCGCTGGCCTGCGCGCTGATCGGGTTCCTGATGAACGACTCGGGCATCGCGATCCCGGCCATGGCCCTCACGGTCGCGGTGCCGCTGACGCTGGCCGCCTGCGTGCGCGCCGTCCGGCTCTCGCCGCCCACCACGCCAGGGCGACCGTCAGTGCCAGCAGCGTCCACGGCACCACCGCCTCCCTGAGCAGGGTCTTCGTCCAGAGCAGGTCGTCGGGCCGCAGCACCTCCCTGGCCGGGAGATAGCCCAGCGACAGCACGACGACCCTGGCCACCATGAACGCCTCCAGCGCGGGCCAGGAGGCCATGGCCAGCAGCGCGAAGGCCAGCCCGTCGTACCAGGGCAGCGCGTACGGCGCGGCGAACAGCCAGGCGACCACCACCGCGGCGGCGACGGCGGGCGCGGTGCCGGCGGGCGGTGTTCCCGGCGTTCCCGGCGTTCCCGGTGTTCCCGGCGTTCCCGGCGTTCCCGGCACCCCCGCCGTTCTGGACGCTCCCGCCGTTCTGGACGCTCCCAGCGCCCGCAGCACCAGCCAGGCCAGGCAGACCATCAGGAGCAGGGACCCGATCTGGATCCAGGCCGAGTACGCGCCCGGCCCGAAGAGCGACTGGAGCCCCACCTTGACGAGCTGCCAGGGCGTGGCGAGGGAGACCTTCTTACTGGCGGCGCTCACCTGGTCGAGCACGTGCGGCCCGGCGACGGCGTAGACCGCCACCACGGTGGCCGTCGCGGTCCCCGCCACCACGGCGAGCCTGCCGGGCGAGCGGCGCAGCTCCCACGCCGGTCCGAGGGCGACGAGCCCGGCGTTGAGCTTGACCCCGATGCCCACCCCGAGCAGCAGCCCCGAGGCGGCCCCGCGGACCGTGAGCGCGGCGACCATGCAGGCGACGGCCAGGGTGTCGATGTGCATCCCGGCGGCCAGGTGGTAGATCATCAGCGGGTTGACCGTCCACAGCAGCGCCGCCCGCCGCCGCAGGTCCGCGTTCCCCCTGGCGAAACGGTGCAGCAGCAGCGCCGTACCGATGAACGCCGCCGCGTTGACGACGGCCATCGCGAAGACCGTCAGCCTGACCGAGTCGCCGCCCACGAGGCTCGCCAGCGCCTGCACCGCGGTGGCGAGCGGACCGTAGACGCTTGTCACACCGCCCCACTCCTCCACCGCGCCGGTGACCGGGTCGCCGGGCAGGGTGGCGGGGGTGATCGCGTACGGGTCCTGGCCGAGCGTGACCAGGCGGCCGTACGCGGCGTAGTTGAGGTGGTCGGCCGAACCGGAGGGCGGCAGGAAGGCGAGCAGGCCCGCCACGGCGCAACCGGCGACGAGCAGCCGTCGCGGGTCGGGCCCCCGCCGGGACCTGAGCGCGGCGGCGAGCCCGAGCCCGCCCAGCACGATCGCGACGGCGCCCATGGCGATGACCAGATGGGCGCCGGGTTGGGCCTCCAGCGAGTACGGGGGGTGCCAGGCGGGGCCCGGCAACCTCGGGACCATGGCCGAGGGGCCCAGCAGCCCGATCAGGACCGTGGCCGCCACCGAGAGCCCCACGGCTCCGAACGCGGCGACGTCGAGCCCCCGCGGCGTATCGCCGGCGGGGCTCCGCCTCTCGTCGACGACCGACGCATCCCGAGTCACCCGCAAATTCCAGCACACCCGGCACGGTGCCCGGTGCGGCGCCCACCGAGCCACGCGGTTCCCGACGGCCCGGATCAGCGGTCCGGGCGGCGGTTCGGGTCGACGGTCCGGGTCGTCAGTGCGGGTCGGCGGTCCGGGTCAGCGGTCCGGTCGGCGGTCCGGGTCGGCGGTGCGGGCCCGATCCGAGTGGTCGACGATCCGGGTCGGCGGCGCGGGCCCGATCCGGGTCGGCGGTCCGGGCCCGGTTCGGGCCGGCGGTCCGGGCCCGGTTCGGGCCGGCGGTCCGGGTCGGCGGCGCGGGTCAGCGGCGGCGCGGGTCAGCGGCGCGCCAGGAGGGCGCGGGCGACGTCGCGGAACTGCCTGGCCCGGTGGATCTGGGCCTTCAAGTCGGTGCCGGTGGCCCGGTGCGCCATCTCGACCGGGACCTCGCGCACGCGAAAGCCCTTCCTGAGCAGGTCGATCGTGAGACCGGTCTCAACGCCGAAGCCGCGCGCCAGCGGCCGGGCGGCCTCGAAGGCGGCCCTGGTCAGGCAACGCTGCCCGTTGAGCGGCTGGGCGGGCGCCCAGCCGGTCGCGCGCTCGACCCCCTCGCGTGCGAGCCTCACGACGAACCCGTGGCCGCCGAGCTTCACGCGGGTGACGAAGACGGCGATCGTCATGTCGGCCTCACCCGTCACGACCGGCTCGATCAGCGGCGCGGCCGTACGGGCGGTCTCGCCCAGGTCGGCGTCGAGGAACAGCAGGTGCCGGGGCTCCTCGCCGTCGAGCAGGCGCACGGCGTGGGCGCCGCTCTCCATGGCCGCGGCCTTGCCCCGGTTGTGGCTGTGCCGCACGACGCGGGCCCCGGCGGCCTTGGCCACCCGGCCCGTCTGGTCGACGGAGCCGTCGTCGACGACCACGACGAGGTCGACGCCGGGCAGCGCCAGGACCGCGGCCACGGTGGCCCCGATCCTGTCGCCCTCATCCTTGGCGGGAATGATCGCCGCCGTGCCGGTCATCGAACACCTCCAGTGTGGAGACCCCGGGCATCAGCCGTGGGGAGGACGTCATCCTTGGGAATCGGAGGTCAGCAGCTTCTCCGGCAGGGTCTCGTGCACGACGAAGACGGAGTCGAGGCCGGTGACCTGCAGGATCTTGCGTACGGCGGGCCGGGGCGCCGCCACCTCCAGCGTGCCGCCCCGCTCACGCAGTCGCTTGAGCGCGGAGAGCAGCACGTTCATGCCTGTGGAGTCGCAGAACTCCACGGCGGACATGTCGAGGACGACAAGCATGGTCTGGCTCTGCCCAAGCAGCCGGGTGAACTCGGCCTGCAGGCGAGGCGCGGTGTATAGGTCGATTTCGCCAACGATGGTCACGACGGTGTGCCCGGCATGAGATCGAGTTGAGACTTTTAGCTCCACAGCGGGCACACTAGCGGCGCGAGAGCCGCTGGTCACGTTCTCTTGAACAACCCGAGTCGTCCGCCCTTTGTCCCCCGTTTCCGCCTCACGGAAACCCTGAGTGCGCGAAGCTTGACACTAAGCAACACCGGCTTGGCCGGAAAGGGGAGGAGACCCGGCGCCTCCCGTTCGTCGCTGCGCTACGTCAGTGGCGGCCGTTGAGTTACAAGGAACGGGCTCGAACGCATCCATGAACACCGACCTACCTGAGGACCTCCAGCGACAGCGGCTCCGGGAGCACCTGGAGTCAATGATCACTCGTACCGACAAGGCCACCTCGTGGCGCGACGCGGCGAGTTCACTGCGGGGCCTGGTGAACCACGAGGGACACGTCCCGATCAGAACCCGCCTGTCGATCGAGGATCTCGACTTCCTCGAAGGAGCGCGCGAAGAGCTCCTCGACTTCGCCACGCTCGGCGTCAGGCTGCTCGACCTGCACCAGCCGCGCGACGCGGGCGGCATCACCAGCGACGCCGCGCATCCGATCCTGCGCTGCCGCAGCTGCATGTGGCGCTGGCCGTGCCCGACGTTCCGGGCGATGGTGGAGTCTCTCGGCACCACCAGGAGGCTGACCTCCTGCCAGCACGTCGAGCCCGACACCGAGGGCGGCGAGTGCGCGCAGATGACCCTCATGGTCTCCGTGAGGCCCGACGGCCCGCAGGACACCCCGGGCCCCGTCACGCCCACGCCGACCGCCAACGGGTCCAACGGCTCCAACGGCTCCGGCGCGAACTGACCGCCCACCGGCCGCCCGACCCTCCGCCGGACCTTCCGCCGGGCCCTCAGCAGGACCCTCCGCCCGGCGCCCCCGTCCACCGGGCGCCCTCTCGCGTTCCCCGGCGCTCAGCGACGCCTGTCCGCCCCCGGACCGGACCGAGCACGGACCGCTCAGGTGGCCGGTGGCATGCGGATCTCGAAGCGGCAGCCGGGGCCGGAGTTGACGACGCCGATCGTCCCCTCGTGGGCCTCGACGATGCCGCGCGCGATCGCCAGGCCGAGACCCGCCCCCACGCCGTACGCGCTGGGGGTGCGGGCCGCCTCGCCGCGGAAGGCGACGTCGAAGACGCGAGGCAGGTCGTCGGCCGGGATGCCGCCGCAGCCGTCGGCGACGGACAGGCAGGCGACGCCGTCCTTGACCGAGGCCCGCACCACGACCGTGCCGTCGCCCGGGGTGTGCCTGATCGCGTTGACCACCAGGTTGCGCAGCGCCCGGGAGAGTTGGGCCGCGTCGGCCTGGACGGGGACCACCGGATCGACCTCGCCGGCCAGCCGTACCCCCTTGCCCCTGGCCAGTTCCTCCGCCCCGGCCAGCGCGTCGGCGACCAGGTCGCCGAGGCCGATCGGGCCGCGCGTCAGGCGCAGCGTCCCCGCATGGATCCTGGACAGCTCGAACAGGTCGTCGACCATGCCCGACAGGCGGTCCACCTCCAGGCGGATCTGCCGGTGATAGCGGCCGACGGTCTCCGGATCGGCGACCACCCCGTCCTCCAGCGCCTCGGCCATGGCCCGCATGCCCGCCAGCGGGGTGCGCAGGTCGTGGCTGACCCAGGCGACGAGCTCGCGGCGGGCGCTCTCCAGGGCGCGCTCGCGCTCGTGGCCGAGGCGCAGCCGCCGGTAGGCCTGGTCCAGGCTCCCGGCGATCGTGCCGAGCTCCGCGGGCAGCCCCTCGGGTGGCGTGAACTCCCCCGAGGCCGGTACGGCGTGCACGGCGTCGACGAGCCTGCGGCTGGCCGCCACCACGCGGCGCGAGAGCACCGTCGCGACGCCCAGTCCGACCAGGCCGCCCACGACGACCACGCTGAGCACGATGTCCCTCGACGCCCCCTCGATGATCATTTTCAGGGTGAGGGCCGTCATGCCGCCGACCATCGCCACGACGGTCACCACGACGACCACCGCGAGCATCACGCCGATCGACCGCTCGCGCAGCAGCCGCATCGCGCCCAGCCCGGCCAGCGCGACCAGCAGGCCGAGCCCGGCGGTGACCGCGACGATCACCAGCATCTCGGGGATCACGGTTCCGCCAGCGGCTCGTAGCGGTAGCCGACGCCCCACACGGTGACGATGCGCCGGGGGTCGGTCGGGTCGGGCTCGATCTTCTCGCGGAGGCGGCGGACGTGGACGGTCACCGTGGACGAGTCGCCGAAGGACCACCCCCAGACCTGGTCGAGCAGGGCGGAGCGGCTGAAGGCCTGGCGGGGGTTGCGCATCAGGTGGGCGAGGAGGTCGAACTCGCGGGCGGTCAGCATGATCTCGTCGCCGCGGAGCCGCACCTCGTGGGCGCCGACGTCGACCGTCAGCTCGCCGTCCCTGAGCACGCCGGTACCGGCCGGCAGGGAGGTCCCGCGCGCCCGCCGCAGCACGGACTGCACGCGCAGCGCCAGCTCCCGGGGGCTGAAGGGTTTCGTGACGTAGTCGTCGGCGCCGGTCTCCAGGCCGACGACCCTGTCCATCTCGTCGCCGAGCGCGGTCAGCATGATCACCGGAACCGGCCACCGCTCCCTGAGCTTCCTGCAGACCTGGAGCCCGTCCATCTTGGGGAGCATCAGGTCGAGCACCATCAGGTCGGGCGGGTTGGCCAGCGCGCGCCTGAGCGCCTCGGCGCCGTCCCCGACGCACTCGACCACGTGACCGTCGCGTTCCAGATAGCGGGCCACGACCTCGGCCACCATCGAATCGTCGTCGACCACCAGAATCCGCGCGCTCATGGCCCCCACGGTAGGCCCCGGGAGAAGGATCGCTAAGCCGTGTCATCGGTCCGTAAGCACCCGATCGTTATGACCATCGTTACGGCCATGACGCCCGGTGCCGTCCCGCCCGGCGTACGGTGGATCGCATGAGTCGTATCGTGCTGGGGGTTCTGGGCGTCCTGCTCGCGCTCTACGTGGTGTTCGGGTTCGTGCTGCCCGCCCTCTTCGGCCTGCTGAAGTTCGCGCTCATCCTGGCGCTGATCGCCTTCGTGGTCGTCGCGCTGGTCACCGCGGTGGCCAAGTTCAAGCAGTGAACCTGCTCCTCACCGTCCAGACCCTGGCGGTCTGGATGTTCGACGGCGGCGGTGTCCTGACGGCCGCCGCCGTGGTCGGGCTGGGCGTGCTCCTGCTCGCCTGGGCGCTGCGCCCGGCGCCCGTCACCTCGGGTACGGAGTCACGCTCGCCCATGTCCCGGCGCGACCGGGCCAGGCGGACGATGTTCGTCAGGCAGCGCGACCCCGACGCGGCCGGGAGGTCCCGGCCCAGAGCACCCTCCGCGGGCCCGGCGCCCGCGTAGTCCTCCGCGACCTGTCGCGATCCCCGTGCCCCACGCGCACGTGAAGCGTGACAGGCATGCCCACGCGCACGTGACGCGTGACAGGCATGCCCCGCACGCGCGTGATCACCGTGTACGCACGTGATCCGCCGTGTCCCGGAGGCCCCCGGCCGTCATGCGCCGCGCGCACGTGCTCCGGAGACATCCGGGCCGCCGTGCGCCGCGCACGCGTCCCGGGAACGACCTCGCGGTCCGCGGGCGCCCTCTGTGCCGTCTCCACTCCGCTCAGAAGGGCCCTTCCATGTTCGACCCCGTCATCTCGTTCACCGCCGGCCTCATCGCCGCGCTCGCCGGGCCGCTGGGCTCCACCGCCCTGGCGATCGTCGTGTTCACCGTCCTCGTCCGGCTGCTGCTGCTCCCGCTCAGCGTCATGCAGGCCAGGGGCGAGCGGGCCAGGGTCCGCCTCGCGCCGGAGCTCCAGAGGCTCAAGAAGCGTCACGGCCGCAACCCCGAGCGGCTCCAGCGGGAGTTGGCCGCCCTCTACGCCAGGGAGAAGACCTCACCGCTGGCCGGGTGCCTGCCGTCCGTGGCGCAGATGCCGTTCATGATGGTGACGTACCAGGTGTTCATCTCCTCGACGATCGCCGGGCAGGCCAACGCGCTGCTGACCCACGGGCTCCTCGGGGTGCCGCTCGGCCAGCAGTTCGCGGGCACGGTGGCCGGGTTCGGGCTGATCAGCGGCCCGACCCTGGTCTTCGCCGGGCTCTTCCTGCTGCTCGTCGCCGTGGCGTGGATCACCTCCCGCCGGATGCGGCGCACGATGAGCGATGATCTCCAGCCCGCGGCGCTGCGCCGGATGCTGCCCCTGCTGCCGTACGGGACCGTCCTGGTCGCCGCGGTGCTGCCGCTCGCGGCCGGGCTCTATCTCCTCGCCTCGACGGCCTGGACGGCCGGGGAGAAGGCGGTGCTGCACCGCCCGGCGCTCGCCGGGGGGTGAGGGCGCGGGGACGTCGCCCCCTCGCCGTCCCCTCGCCGTCCCCTCAAGGAAGTGCCGGATTCCGTCCCGCCTCATGACATATGAGGCGGGACGGAACTCGGGAAGAGGGTTATCCGCATTCCCTGAGAGCGGGTTCGGGGGTGGAAACACGGCCGTTACCTACCGTGTCGACCGCGGTCACCATGGCCCACACCGTGGTGATGTCCCCCTCATGCCTGACCCCCCACGTGGAGGCCAGATACTCGACGATTCCCAGACCTCGCCCTCCCAGGGAGGAGAGCGTCGGGCGTCCCGCCCGCGGTTCGGTGGCCGCGCCACCGTCACTCACAGCGACCTCGACATGCTCCTCGGTCCAGCGCCATGACACCCTGATCTGCCCCGACGGCAACGGGTGGGCGTGACGCAGCGCGTTGCTCAGCAGCTCGCTGACCACGAGCACCGCGTCCTCGATAGCGGTCTCGTACACACCCCGTTCCTGCAGGTCAGAGCAGAGGCGTTGGCGTGCGACAGCGACGCTGGACGGTGCATACGGCAACAGAACGACGCTCGACGCACTCACCTCCCCGTATGCCTGTTCCCCCTGAGGAACTCACCCCAGTACGACCGAAATGCCCCGTTAGATAGTCTTGGAAACCGCGCACCAATTACAGCTTGTGCACATTCGACAATAGATCAGCACATCCGTTACCGACTCGTTACCGGTCCGGCGTGTCGATCAGGTAAGGGCGCCCGGCGTGTCGGCGATGCGGAGGGCCAACCTCATCCGGGTGCCACCGGAGGGACGCGGGTGCGCCGAGACCTCCCCGCCCTGGGCCCGCGCGAGGCTCCGCACGATGTAGAGGCCGAGGCCGACCCCGCCGAACCTGCGGCGGTCACCGCTCTCGGCCTGGACGAAGCGTTCGAAGACCCGCTCCCTGCTGGCGTGGGCGATGCCGACGCCCTCGTCGTCGACCACCAGCACCACCCTGTCGCCGTCCACCCACGCCTCGACCCTGATCAGGCCACCGTCCGGTGAGTACTTGAAGGCGTTCTCCAGCAGCTGGGCCAGCAGGATGTCGGTGGCCAGCGCGTCGCCGGAGACCGGGGGCAGGTCGTCGGGGACGTCGACCTCGACCCGGTGCAGGTCCGACAGGATCGGCAGGCCCAGCGTCGCGCCCCGGACCAGCTCGGCCAGGTCGAAGCTCTCGATCCTGAGCGTGAGCTCGCCGGCCCCCGCCCGCGAGCCGAGCAGCAGGTGGTCCATGAGCTGGCCCAGGGAGCGGGCCCGCTCGGCGATGGTGTGCACGGCGGCGCGGCGCTCGGCGTCGGCCATGCTGTCCCAGCGGCTGTCGAGCGTGCTGGCGAAACCGCGGACCACGGTGATCGGCGTGCGGAGCTCGTGGCTGGTGGTGGCCAGGAAGAGGTCCTTGGCCTCCTCCAGCTCCTTCGCGCGGGTGACGTCGCGGAAGTCGACCACGATCTCGCCCGTCTCCACGATCTCCGCGCAGAGCACGTCCAGCCAGGTGCCCGAGGGCAGCTGGATGCTGAGCTTGTCCCCCGGGCCCGGCAGCTGGAACGGCGGCGGCCCGCCGATCACCTCGGCCGCGTGGAAGCCGGTCAGCTCGCTGGCGGCCGGGTTCCACTGGACGACCCGGCCCGTGTCGTCGAGGACCGCGATGCCGTCGGCGCTGGCGTCGAACACCGCCCGCTCGTGGGCGCGCTGGCGTACGGCCTCCTGGTAGGCCATCGCGTTGCCCAGGGCGATGCCCGCGTGACCGGCGAGCAGCTCCAGCAGCTCCAGCTCCAGGTGGCCCGCCTTGCGCTTGGCGAACAGCGCGTACAGCGCGCCGTACGACCTCCCGCCCATGGCCGCGAGACCGAGCGCGATGGTGTGCAGGCCGGGCAGCCGCGACCAGATCAGCTGGTCCAGGCGGTCCTGGTCGCCGGTCTCCAGCAGGACGGTCCTGCCCTCGCGCAGCAGCTTGCCGACCAGGCTGGTGCGCAGGTCGGCGGTGGAGTCGCGCATCGAGCCGGGAAGGTTGTGGCAGGCCACGAGGCGGAGCCGGTCACCCTCGATCATCACGAACCCGCCCGCGTCGGCCCCGGTCAGGTCGGCGAGGCTGGCCGCGATCCGGTCGAGCACGGCGGGCAGCTCCAGCTCGGCGTTGATGTCGGCGACCACGTCGGTGAGCCTGCGGACGAGCTGTGCCCGTCGGGCGTTGCGGTCGTTGGCGGTCTCGTCGTCCTGGGCCAGGTGGTAGACGCTGACGTAGCCGAGGAGGCCGCCGTCCGGCGCGGACATCGCGCCGGTGTCGACCCGCACGTCGAGCAGGCTGCCGTCGCGGTGGAACCGCTTGGTCCTCAGCGAGACCTGGCCGCCGGTGCGCACCTTCTCCAGGACCGCGTTGTGCTCGGCCGTCAGCTCCTCGGGGACCACCGGCACCCGGCGTCCGACCGTCTCGTCGGCCGACCAGCCGAAAAGGCGCTCGGCGGCGGGATTCCAGGTGAGAACCGTCTGCTCGCGGTCGATGGCGACGATCGCGTTGGGCGCCGCGGCGACGACCCCGCGGCCGATGCCCCCGTCACTGTCGGCCCTGTAGTCCACCACACACCCATAGTGCCGTCTCGACCGGCCTGATCTTGGCACTTTCGTCCCGCACGTGTTGCCACTGGCCGGGCGATCCGTCCGATACTCTGCGGTCACCACACACCTGGATACGAAAGGGTGGGGCCATGTCATCCGGCGACATCGATGCATTGCTACGGGTGACCTCGCCCGACTACGTCGGCAAGAGCCATCCCGACATCGCGTTCGGCACGCTCGACGGCCCGCTGGGGCGCCTGACCCTCGCGGTGACGGGCCGGGGTGTGGTGGCCTGCAGCTACGAGGACGAGAACGTCGTCTTCGAGCGCGTCAGCCGGGAGGTCGGCACGTTCATCGGGCCCGACGCCCGGCGGCTCGACCCGGTGCGCCGTGAGCTGGACGCCTACTTCTCCGCCCGGCTCCGCGCCTTCACGGTCGCCGTCGACCTGCGCCTGGCCACCCAGTTCTCCAGGACCGTGCTGCAGATGATGCTCGCGGTGCCGTACGGGACGGTGACGACCTACCTGGAGATCGCCGAGCGGATCGGCAGGCCGCGCGCGCTGCGCGCGGTCGGCAACGCGCTGGGCAGCAACCCGGTGTGCGTCATCGTGCCGTGCCACCGGGTGGTCGAGAGCGAGGCCGTCCTCGGCGGCTACGCCGGGGGATCGGCCGCCAAGGAACGCCTGCTGCGCATCGAGTCCACCGCCCTGCTCCGCGGCTCCGGCGGCGCGTAGACCGCCTCCCGCGCCTTTCCCGCCGGGTTCCCCCGGGGTTCCCCCGGGACCGCTCCGCGACCGTCTGTGAGCCGAGGGAAGCCGTACGGCGGCACGGTCAGGAGCGGCGCCGGAGCGCGCCGAGCCCCAGGGTGACGAGACCCGCGACGAGGAACGCGCCGACGGACGCGCTCATCCACGGCTGCGGGACGAAGCCGAGCGCGTCACGGGCGCCCTGCCAGAACGAGCTCCACCACTTGACCTCCGGGGCGATCGGCAGCGCCGCGAGCATCCACCAGGCCACGAAGCCCAGCACCCACGGGAGCACCATGAGCGGGCGCGAGGGCGCGGTCTCCGAGGTGTCCCAGCGCCTGGCGCCGCCGAGCAGGAAGTAGTCCACGGCGAGCACCGCGAACATCGGCACGAAGACCGCCCCGATGAGGCCGAGGAAGACGGTGTAGGTCTGGTCGGTGGCGAAGATCGCGAGCAGGGTGACCAGCGCGCCGATGGACACGGAGATGACCCGGCGGTCCAGCCTGGGCAGCAGGTTCTGCAGCGACATCGCGGTGGAGTAGACGTTCACGAACGACTGGTCGGTCTCGCGCAGCACCAGGATGCCGAAGAAGAGCGGGCCGAGGGCCGCGGCCACGAAGGGGTCCCAGACCTGGCCGGGGTCGTTGCCGACCAGCGCGAGCGCCGCGATGCCGAGGACCAGGCAGGCCACCTGGGCGATCGTGTAGCCGCCGACGACCCCGGCGAAAGCGGCCCGGCCCGAGCGGGAGAAGCGGGCGAAGTCCGCCGCGACCGGCACCCACGAGACCGACAGCGCGATCACGTAGTCGACCGAGGGGGCGAACCCCTCCCACGATCCGCCGCCGATCGCCGGTCCCCGCTGGAACAGGGCGATCATGAACCAGATCATCGAGATCACCACGGCGGCGGTGACGTACCTGCGGAGCAGGCGGACCGCTCCCAGCGGCCGGATGGTCAGCGCGGTGGTGATCACCCCCGCGACGACCACCCAGGCCGCGTAGGGCACCTCGATCCCGAAGGATCCGGCGATGGCCTGGGCGCCCTGGGAGATGACCCAGAGCTCGAAGACACCCCAGCCCAGCATCTGGACGATGTTCAGCACGGTCGGCAGGTAGGAGAGCCTGGCCCCGAACAGCCCGCGCAGCAGGACCATCGCCGGAGCGCCGGTCCGCTGCCCGGGAATCGCGGCCAGGCCGACCATCGCGGTGCCGATGACGCTGCCCACGACGGCGGCCAGGATCGCGGCCACGAAGCTCAGCGGCCGGTCGCCGAGCGGGTTGATCAGCGTGATCGCGCCGGAGAAGCCGAGCAGGCTGACCCCGAGGTTGGCCCAGAGCGCGCCCTGGTCGAGCACGCCGAGGGCCTTGGGGGGAGCCTCACCGAGGGTGAGGGGCGCCTCGACCGCCCCGGAGCCCCCGGAGTCACCGGAGCCCTTGGAATCAACGGCGGCAGACGTCATCACGCACACTCCCTACGCCGGCATTACCCGGACAGGTTCATGCGGTCGGCGGTGCGTCCGAGGGTCAAAGACCCTCCGCGTGGTTCCGCCCTCTCAGCCCGGTCACGCCCGAGCTCCCGCGGTAGACATTCGCCCTGATTATGCCATCCATTCCTTTCTTGGCAAGGGCTCCCCTCGCGTGCCGCACGGACCCGTCCACGGGTGCCCCGGCCGGCGGTGCCGCCGAGGACGCCCCCTCACGCGGTCCGGACGGCTCAGGCGACGAAGGGGTCCTGGCCGCTCTCGGCGACCATCGGACGCCCCGCGCCGTCCCAGGACTGCATGCCGCCGCCGACGTTGATCGCGTCCCAGCCGACGTGGTTGAGCCAGGCGGTGGCGTTCGCGGAACGGCCGCCGACCCGGCAGATCACGTAGACGGGCGCCCCCTTGGGCACCTCGTCGACCCGGGACTGCAGCTCACCCAGCGGGATGTGGACGGCACCGGGCGCGTGCCCGGCATGCCACTCGTCGTTCTCGCGTACGTCGAGCAGGAACGCGTCATCCGGCACGGCCTGCGCCTCGACCTCAGGAACACTCATGCGCCCATTGTTTCCAACTCCTCCACCGGATGGAGCGCAAAGCCACGTGGATGCCCTCATCCGGACCTTTAATTTCCCCTGATAGAGGGCTAATTCGGTACGTCCGACCCCGCCGGATCGCCCGGCCCCGGCGGCTGTGCGGCGGCGGGGTCAGGGCACGTCCCAGAAGGCGAGTTCGTGGGCCATCCCCTCGGTGAACAGCTTTTCCGCCCTGCCGGGGTCCGGCGCCGCCTCGTCGATCATCACCGCGATGCGCCCGGTCAGCTCGGCGAAGGCCGGGTGGGCGTAGGTGTCGACCCAGGCACGGTAGCGGGGCTCGGCCGGCGGGTTCTCCGCCAGCGCGCGCCCGAGCGTGGAGTAGCCCCACATGCAGGGGTAGAGCGCGGCCAGGCCGTCGGCGTAGACGGCCGCGGAGTCGAGCAGGAACGAGGTGTACGCCGCGCAGGCCGGGCCCTTCCTCGCCCCGTCGAGGTCGGCGCCGAACTCGGCCGACAGCGACCGGTGCAGGCTCAGCTCCTCGTGGAAGGTGGCGTGCGCCAGGTCCACCAGGTCGCCCAGATGCCCGTCCGGGGCCTGCCAGGCAAGTCGCGAGAAGACGCGGACGTAGTCGAGCAGGAACAGGTAGTCCTGCTCCAGCCACGACCGGAACACCGGCTCGGGCAGGTCCCCCCGCGCGATGCCCGCGACCGTCGGGTGGGCGAGCTGCGCCTCGACGAGCGGGCGGCCGATGGCGTGGAGTTCCTCAGAAACGCTCATGGGTCGGAGATTGTGTCAGGTCAGGGCGGCGGCCCCGAAGGAGACGCTGAAGCGCTTGCACCAGATGGTGACGGATCTCAGGCTGTCGAGGTCGGCCCCGGCGGGGACGGCGTAGTTGGCGTTGCCCCTGTTGCCCTTCAGCTCGCCGAGTTCGAGGTGCTTGCCGTCGTCGAGGTTGAACCATCCGGCGTTGCCCTCCTTGACGGGCTGGTCACTGAGCCAGACCCGCAGGTCCGGGCCGTCGGAGGTGTCCAGGTTCTCGATCCGCAGGACCCGGCTCCCGTCGGGCAGCTCCAGCATCCTCGCCCTGCCCTCGGTCTCGTGCTCGTGGGAGATGAACGTGCCCGTGGCCAGTACCTTCGGCTTCCGGGCGGGCGCAGGGGACGCGGTGGTCGCAGGGGACTCAGTGGGCGCGGGGGACGCGGCGGGATCCGTGGTTCCGGTGGCCTCCGGGCCGGGGGAAGCGGCGGCGGGCAGCGCCTCGTTCACCTCGACGGTGGTGAACAGGCGCCACGGCTGGAACAGGTACAGCGCGACACCCAGCGCGACGGCGCCGAACGCCAGGACGCCCCAGGTGACGGGGTGTCGGAGCAACCTCTTGACTCTCATCGGATACCTCCGGACTCCGGTGACGGGGGGACGTCGAGGTCGCTCTCCGGCCTCGGTGCCGACGCTATCGGCGACACCGCCCTCGATCGCTTACGGAGTGCTTACGACCGCGAGACGACCGCGAGACGACCGCGAAGCATCGGCGAGACGACCGTGAGGCGCCCGCGACGTAGTGTCGAACGATGACGACGATCGCTGAGGAAGTGCTCCTGCTCGCGTACGACGAGGAGGAGGGCAGGCAACTCATCAGCTCTTCCGAACTGGACGCCGCGCTCGGCGGCGCGTTGCTGGCGGAACTGACCGTCAGCGGCCGGATCGACCTCGCCGACAAGAGGGTCGCCGTTCTCGACGCGACCCCGGTCGGGGACGAGGAGCTCGACGCGGCGCTGGCCAGGATCGCGGCGGAGTCCAAGGCGCGCAAGCCCGAGTGGTGGGTGCAGCGGCTCCACTCCGGCAAGCTCCGCGGGCGCCTGCTGTCCCGCCTGGCGGAGCGGGGCGTGCTGGACGAGGAGCGGCGCAAGATCCTGGGGATCTTCCCGAGCACCCGCTACCCCGAGCGCGAGCCGGGCGTCGAGCTGGAGATCCGCCGGCGGGTCCAGGACGTGCTGTCCGGTGCCACCCCCGACGAGCGGGCCGCGGTGTTGATCGCGATCCTGCACGCGGCCAAGATCGACCGTAAGGCGTTCCCCGGCGCGAGCAAGGAGCGGATCAAGGAGATCACCGAGGGCGAGTGGGCCGGCAAGGCGGTCGCCCAGACGATCGCCGCCGTCAACGCCGCCGTCATGACGGCCGTGATAGCCGGAACCATCGCCGGCGCCGGCGCCGGCAGCAGCGGCTGAGGTCCGCGGGCACCCACCGGGCGGGCACTCACGGAGCAGGCGTCGTCACGAGGGACATCGCCAGGCCGGCACTCACCGGGCGGGCACTCTCACGAGAGCCCTCGCCGGGCGGGCGCTGTCACGAGGGCGCCCGCCCGGCGGGGACGTCACTAGCCGAGGGCGTCCTGGGGGACGGGCTTGTCCTGGGCCAGCGCCTCGAACATGCGCAGGGCCTTCTCCCGGTCCCACTTGACGACGGACTGGCCGTCGATGGTGGGCAGGGAGCCGATGGGCACGACCGTGGTGATCGGGTCGCCACCCATGGCGAGGCCGAGGGAGAGCAGGTCGAAGGCGCCGGTCTCCTCGCCGACGGACACCGAGTCGGCCGCGCTCAGCGCGAGCGGGACGGACGTGAAGGGGTTGATCAGGACGCCGGGGCTGGCCGCCTTCTTCACCACCGCGGAGAAGAACTGGCGCTGGCGCTGGGTCCTGTCGAGGTCGGGGATCGCGCCGGTGGCGCGGGTGCGGACGTAGCCGAGGGCCGTCCCCCCGTCCATGGTCTGCAGGCCCTTCTTCAGGTTGATCCCGGCCTTGGGGTCCTTGATCGCCTGCTTGACGTTGATCTCGACCCCGCCGATGGCGTCGACGATCCCCACGAAGCCGCCGAAGCCGATCTCCATGTAGTTGTCGAGGCGCAGCCCGGTGACCTGCTCCACGGTCTTGGGGAGCAGCTTCTGACCGCCCTCGAAGGCGTAGGCGGCGTTGAGCTTGTTGCTGCCGTGACCGTCGATCGGCACGTACGAGTCGCGGGGGAGGCTGACCAGGGTCGGCCGGCCGTCGCCCTCGGGGATGTGCAGCAGCATCATCGTGTCGGTCCTGCGGCCCACGGCCTTGCCCGTGGCGAGCTTCTTGCGCTGGGCCGCGGTCAGGCCCGCGCGGCTGTCGGAGCCGACCAGCAGCCAGTTGGTGCCGGGGGTGTCGGCGGGACGGCCCTCGTAGTCGGTGAGCGCCTCGATCGTGGTCAGCCGCGAGTTGATCACGAAATATCCGCCGACGGCCAGGACGAGCAGCACGACGACCAGCCCGGCGAGGATCCGCACCACGAGCCTGCCGGGGCGCTTCGGCCGCCAGCCGGGCATGCGGGACGCGCTCTTGCCGCCCCGGCCGCCGGAGTCCCCGGGCGGGGCCGGAGGCGCGCCCAGCGGCTTGACCGGGCTGGAGCCCGACCTGGCCTTGCCGTACACCCGACCGCCCCGGGGAGGCGGCACCTCGCGCGACGTCTCCTCGCGGGCGGGGGCCTCCCGCCGCGAGGACGCCGACTGCCGGACGGGCGTTCCCGGACCGCCAGGCGAGGGGTAGGCGGGCTGCCCGGCCGCTCTCGGCGGCACGGGCCCCGGCGTGGGCGATCGCAGCGCGCGAGTGCGATCGTCGTCTTCGGGCCTGTCAGCCACGTCTTGTCCCGCCACTTCTTGATCTCATGGTGAAAACGTCATTATCGACGCTACGTCGTGGCTGGAGCGCCTGCCGCCAGGTGCCCAAGGTTTCCCTATGTAAAAGTACTCAGACAGGTTGTCAGCGCCCAACAATGCGATCGTCGGCCGATCCGGAAACATCGACGCCCATCCGGATCGTTACGGTAGGGACTACCTCTGCTCGAAAGGATGATCGTGTCCACTCCGGACCCGTGGAATACCTGCCCGTGCGAACGCACGGGCACCACTGAACCGCCCGGGAGAGCCGCCCGGTGAACACGGCTCTGGGCCTGCTGGCCATCCTCCTGCTCACTCTCGCCACCGGCTATTTCGTCGCCCAGGAGTTCGCCTTCGTCGCGGCGGACCGGGGCGTACTGCGCGAACAGGCCGACTCCGGCGACGCGGCCGCGGCACGGGCGCTGGAGGTGACGGGACGCCTGTCGTTCATGCTGTCGGGCGCGCAACTCGGCATCACCGTGACCGCCCTGCTCGTCGGCTTCATCTCGGAACCCGCCATCGCCACGGTCCTCCGTCCGTGGCTGAAGACCGCGGGGGTGCCCGCCGGGGCCGTGCCCGGCATCGCCGTGGCGCTGTCCGTCGCGGTGGCCACCGTCATCCAGATGGTCTTCGGTGAGCTGGCCCCCAAGAACCTGGGCATCGCCCGTCCCGAGCCGGTGGCGAAGTTCCTCGCCCGCTCGACGATGATCTACCTGCGGATCGCCGGGCCGGTCATCCGCCTGTTCGACTCCGCCGCCACCGGCCTGCTGCGCCGGGTCGGCGTGGAGCCGGTGGAGGAGATCGAGCACGGCGCCAGCCCCGAGGAGCTGTCCCGCATCATCTCCGAGTCCGCCACCGCGGGTGACCTGCCCCCGAGGCTGTCGGAGCTGCTGGGCCGCGCCCTGGAGTTCGGCGACCGCACCGCCGAGGACGTCATGGTGCCGCGCCCCCGCGTGGTGCTGCTGAGGGACGACCGCCCGATCTCCGACCTGGTCGACGCCGTCCGCAGGCACGGCCACTCCCGCTACCCGGTGCTCTGCAACCAGAACGGCGACGACGTCGTCGGCGTCACCGGCGTACGCGAGCTGCTCAGGTCGGGACTGACCGACGGCACGCTGGAGAAGATCACCCGTCCCGCGCTCCTGGTGCCCACCTCCTCGCCGCTGCCCCTGGTCCTGGAGCGCATGCGCACCGCCCACGACGACCTGGCGTGCGTCATCGACGAGTACGGCGGCCTGGCCGGCGTGGTGACCATAGAGGACCTCGCGGAGGAGCTCGTCGGCGAGCTCATCGACGAGAACGACCCGGAGCCCGCCGGGGTCGTCGTGGGCGACGACGGCACCTGGGACCTGCCGGGCACGCTCCGGCTGGACGAGATCGAGCGGGCCATCGGGCTGCAGCTCCCCGAGAGCGACGACTACGACACCGTCGCGGGCCTCGTGCTCGCCACCCTCGGCCGGATGGCCGAGCCCGCCGACCAGGTGACCGTCACGCTCACGTCGCAGAACGACCCCCTGGAGAACGACGGCGCCGACGAGAGGGAGGCGGCGCTCACCGTGCTCTCGGTGCACCGCAGGGTCCCCGAGTGGGTGCGGCTGTCGCTCACCGCACAGCAGGAGGCCGACCTCGGGGACGTCCCCGAGGCGAGAACCGAGAAAGAGGACGAACCGGCGATGACCGGGCCGTGGATGATCGAGCGTGGCCCCGAGGCACCCATGATCGAGCGGGGCGGGGCGAGGCGACGATGAGCACCACCTCCGCCCTGCTGCTCGGCGTGGCCCTGCTGATCGGCAACGCCTTCTTCGTCGCCGCCGAGTTCGCGGTGATCTCGGCCCGCAGGCACCGCCTGGAGGAGCTCGGGGGCAGGGGAGGCCGGTTGACCCGGCTCGCCGCCCGCGCCGCCGTACGCGGCGGCAGGGAGCTCTCCCTGATGCTGGCCGGAGCCCAGCTGGGCATCACGCTGTGCTCGCTCGGCCTGGGCATGGTCACCGAACCGGCCATCGAGCACCTGCTGGAGCCGGTCTTCGGCGCGATCGGCCTGCCCGAGTCGCTGCGGGTCGCCGTCTCGCTCGTGATCGCGCTGGCGTTCGTCACCTTCCTGCACATGGTGATCGGCGAGATGGCTCCCAAGTCGTGGGCGCTGACCCACCCGGAGGTCGCGGCGATGGGTCTGGCCCTGCCGTTCCGCGGCTTCACCTGGCTCGTCCGGCCGGTGCTCGCCGCGCTCAACGGGCTGACGAACGCGATCCTGAAGTTGTTCGGGGTGCATCCCAAGGACGAGCTGGCCACCACCAGGACCCCGGTACAGCTGGCGATGCTGGTCGGCGAGTCGGGCCGGATGGGCCTGCTCGACCGCGACGAGCACGACCTGCTCACCCGGGCCCTGCGGGTCCACCAGCAGCCGGTGGAACGGCTGATGCTGCCGCTGGAGAAGGCCACCTCCGTGCCCGCCGACGCGACGGGCGACCAGATGCGCCGGGTCGCCGCGCGCGACGGGCACCTGCGCATGCTGGTCACCTCCGGCAGGCCGGGCGACGTCCTGGGCGTGGTGCACGTCAGGGACATGCTCGTCCGGCCGGAGGCGAGCCCCGCCGAGCTCGCCCGCCCGGTGCCACGCCTGACCAAGGCGACCACGATCCCGGACGCGGTCTCCGCGCTCCAGGACGCCCACGCGCACCTGGGCCTGGTCACGGACGG
The DNA here is from genome assembly GCF_059358815.1 of Streptosporangium nanhuense. NCBI lineage: Bacteria > Bacillati > Actinomycetota > Actinomycetes > Streptosporangiales > Streptosporangiaceae > Streptosporangium > Streptosporangium nanhuense. The sequence continues at coordinate 69,605 of NZ_JCADBG010000013.1, read as the reverse complement.
CGGCGGCGAGGTGGTCGGCATGGTGAGCCTCACGGACCTGCTCGGCGAGATCCTGGACGTACGGATGCCCGCGACCCGCTAGCGGCCCTCGCGCTCCCGGCTTCGGAGGAGCGCCCGGAGACCGGCGGGACCGGTGAGGAGCCGACAGGGTCGGTGAGAGACCGGCCGGGCCGGTGAGGAGCCGACAGGACCGGTAAGAGACCGGCCGGGCCGATCACGGGACCGGCCACGGACCGGCGGGACCGATCGCAAGATCGGTGGAAGGTCGGCACGGGCCGGGAAAAGATTCTTTTCCCGGCCCGTGTTCTCTGTCGGCGTAATCGGACACCGGCGAACCTGTGCAAGTCATCCGAAAGTGATCAGCAAGCGTGGCCGGGTAGAACCGATAGGCATGTCGTAGCGGTCCAAAAACCACAAGACCCATGCGTAACCCCTGGGACTTCTCTATAACGGAGCGAGCGACTACCTTGATCGATGATCGACTCGGCCGGCCACGAGACCTTACGGATGGCTCAGATGGATGCGTGGTTTCCCAGGAAACGACAAAACCCCGGTCGCGCTGTCCGCGCGACCGGGGTAGTGATCTTGTGGGCGAGGAGGGATTTGAACCCTCACGTCCTTTCGGACACACGGACCTGAACCGTGCGCGTCTGCCGTTCCGCCACCCGCCCTTGTTGGGTGCGGTCGAAACATTAGCACGGATCAGCCGGTACCCATGAACCCGGATACGATCCTCCTAGATGCGAAAGCGGAGCAGCTGGGTGCGAGAGAGCGAGGAACGAGCCAACGAGCCCCCAAGCGGCCGCGACCACATAGACGGAGGAGGGGAGGTACCCGGTGGGAGTCCTTCAGCGTTTCGAGCGGAGGCTCGAAGGTTTGGTTGAAGGGGCCTTTGCACGGGCGTTCAAATCTGACCTTCAGCCGGTAGAGGTCGCCAGTGCGGTCCAACGGGAGATGGACGAGCGGGCGGCGATCGTCGCCCAGGGACGCACTCTCGTGCCCAACGACTTCGTGGTCGAACTGTCCACGACCGACAACGAGCGGCTGGAGGTCTACTCCGACAGCATCAGCCACGAGCTGGCCAACCTCGCCAGGGAGTACGCCAAGGAACAGGGCTACTCCTTCGTGGGGCCGGTCAGGGTCCGCTTCGAGACGGCCGACGACCTCGCGGTCGGCCTGTTCCGCATCCGCTCGGGCGTGATCCGTGGCGCGACGGTCGAGCAGGACGAGATCCGCCAGCCGGTGAGCGACGTGCCCGCCGCGAAACCCCACGCCTTCGGGGGCCGCCCCCGCCTGCTGGTGTCCACCCAGGACGACCCGCAGGGCCAGCGGTCCTTCGACCTGACAACACCGGTGACCCTGCTCGGCAGGGGCACCGACTGCGATCTGCGGCTGGTGGACCCGGGTGTGTCCCGGCACCACGCCGAGCTGCGAGTGGAGGGTCCCCTGGTCGCGCTCGTCGACCTCGGCTCCACGAACGGCACCTTCGTCAACGGCCAGCCGGTTCGCCGGGTCGAGCTCCAGAACGGCACTCGCGTGACGCTGGGGCGAACGACTCTGGTTTTCCGGCGCGATTAAAGGTAAACAGACGGTCCATGTCCGAGCTCACGCTGCTGCTGATCCGGCTCGCCTTCCTCGCGGTGCTGTGGTTCTTCGTGATTGCCGCGGTCGGTGTGATCCGGACAGACTTGTTCGGATCACGCACGGCCGCCGCCGTCCCCGCGCGCAAGGCCCCCAAGCCGGTGAAGGCCCCGGCCAAATCCAAGAAGGGGGAACCACGGGAGATGGTCGTCACCGGTGGCCCCCTCCAAGGCACCACCATTACCCTCTCGGAGACGCCCATCACCATCGGCCGGGCGAACGACGCGACGCTGGTAGTCAGCGACGACTACGCCTCCAGCCGGCACGCCCGGCTCTTCCCCCAGGACGGTCAGTGGATCGTGGAAGATCTCGGCTCCACCAACGGCACGTATCTTGACCGCTCCAAAGTCACCCGTCCGACTCCGGTGCCGCTCGGTGTTCCGATCCGCATTGGCAAGACCGTCATCGAATTGCGCAAATGACCATCGCACTCCGTTACGCCGCCCGCTCTGACGTCGGCCTCCTCCGCGAAGGCAACGAGGACTCCGCCTACGCCAGCGGCCGCCTGCTCGCCGTCGCGGACGGCATGGGCGGCCACGCACACGGCGAGGTGGCCAGTTCGGTCGCCATCGCCGAGATGTCCTCGCTCGACACGGACGCACAGGGAGGTGACCTGCTCAGCGCCATCGAGGCGGCCGTACGCGACGCCAACCGCAAGCTGCACGAGATGGTGAGTCACAACCCCAGTCTCAAGGGCATGGGCACCACCCTCACCGCCATGCTCTGGTCGGGGACGAGGGTCGCCCTCGTGCACGTCGGCGACTCACGGGCCTACCTGCTGCGAGCCGGGGAGCTCTACCAGATCACGCACGACCACACCCTCGTGCAGTCACTGGTGGACGACGGCCGGATCACCCAGGACGAGGCCGCCACCCATCCCCAGCGGTCGATCCTGCTGCGGGCGCTCGACGGCAGCGGCGAGGTCGACCCCGACCTGTCGCTGCGCGAGGCCCAGATCGGCGACCGCTACCTGCTCTGCTCCGACGGCCTGTCCGGGGTGGTGAGCGCGGAGACCCTGCACCACACGCTCTCCACGATCGAGGATCCCGACGGGGTGGTCCGCACCCTCATCGACCTGGCCAACCGGGGCGGCGGCCCCGACAACATCACCTGCGTCCTGGCCGACGTGCTGGAGGTGGACGAGACCCACGTACCGCGCACCGACGCGGCCGTGGTCGGCGCCGCCGGTTCCAGCATGCCGCGGTCACAGCCGCCGGACACCCCGGCGGGCCGGGCCAGCGCGGTCACCATGCCGCAGCCCGTCATCTCCGACGACGACGACACCGACGACACCGACGAGCCGATCGTCAGGGCCGCGGCCCGACCGGCCAAACGCCGCCGGCTGTGGCCTCTTCTGGTCGCGGCGGGCGGCGTCGTCGTCATCGGGGGCGGCTTAGGCTGGTACTTCGGCGGGCAGTGGCTGGAGGACCAGTACTTCGTGGGGGCCAAGGGCAACGAGATCGTGGTCTTCCAGGGTGTGAAGACCAACCTGGGTCCCATCGAGCTCTTCGACGTCGCCCGGAGCACCGCCGAGTCGATCACGACTCTCGGCGCGTTCCAGCAGGGCCAGGTCCGCGACGGCATCCCCGTCCCCACCGTCGAGGCGGGCCTGAAGAAGATCGAAGAGCTGAAGACGTCCGCGGCCAAAGCCGACGGGAAGGACGAACCGACCGCATCCCCGAGCGCCTCCGCGTCCTCCACGCCCCCGAGGGCTCCCGAACCCACAAGGTCACAGTAGACACATGAGCACCCCAAGCGCAGAGCCGGTCCCGCTTCCCGCCAAACGGCGGGTGGCCCAGTTGGCGATGCTCGCGTTCGCGGTCGCCATCGTGATGCTGGCGTACGCCAACGTGGGGTTGGCCCTCGACGAGCAGATCCCCTCCGGAATGGTCACCTACGGCCTCAGCCTGGGCGGCCTCATGCTCGCCGCCTACCTGGTGCTGGCCAGGTTCGCGCCCTGGGCCGACCCGCTGATCCTGCCGCTGGTCACGCTGGTCAACGGCCTCGGGCTGGTGGTCATCTACCGCCTCGAGGAATCCGGCATGAAGGGCGCCTCGGCCACCAACCAGCTGATGTGGACCGCGGTCGGGGTCGTCATGTTCTCCGTGACGCTGATCGTGCTGCGCGACCACCGCGCGCTGCAGCGTCTGACCTACACCATGGGCGCCGTCGGCCTGGCCCTGCTGGTCTCGCCGCTGCTGCCGTTCGTCGGCAAGGAGATCAACGGCGCCCGCATCTGGATCGGCGTCGGCGGCTTCACCCTCCAGCCGGCGGAGTTCACCAAGCTCGCCCTGGTCATCTTCTTCGCCGGCTACCTGGTCGCCAAGCGCGACGTGCTCGCCCTGGCCGGGCGGCGGCTGCTCTTCATCGACCTGCCCCGGGCCCGCGACCTGGGGCCGGTCCTGATCACCTGGGGCCTCAGCCTCGGCGTGCTGATCCTGCAGAAGGACCTCGGCTCCTCGTTGCTGATCTTCGGCACGTTCATCGCGATGCTCTACATCGCCACCCAGCGCACCTCGTGGGTGCTCATCGGCATCCTGCTCTTCATCGGTGGAGCGGTCCTGGCGGGGCTGCTCTTCGATCACGTGCAGGACCGCTTCACGGTCTTCCTCAACCCCGAGGACCCCGCGCTCTTCGATCAGGTCGGCGGCAGCGCGCAGCTCATGGAGGGCCTGTTCGCCCTGGGCGAGGGCGGCATACTCGGCACCGGCCTCGGCCAGGGCCACCCCTACGAGATCCCGCTGGCCTTCTCCGACTTCATCTTCCCCGCCGCCGGCGAGGAGCTGGGCCTGACCGGGCTGATGGCCCTGCTGATGGTCTACGCCCTGCTGGTGGAGCGCGGCCTGCGCACCTCGATCGCGGCCCGCGAGCCGTTCTCCAAGCTGCTGGCGGGCGGCCTGTCGTTCATCCTCGCCTGGCAGGTCTTCATCATCGTGGGCGGCGTGACCAACCTGATCCCGCTGACCGGCCTGGTCACCCCGTTCATGTCCCAGGGCGGGTCGGCGCTGCTGGCTAACTGGATCCTTATCGCGCTGCTGGTACGCATGTCGGATACGGCGAGGAAGCCTCCGCCCCAGGCCATCCAGGACGAAGGAATGACGCAGGTGTTCCAGCGATGAACGGTCCCCTCAAGCGCGCCGCCCTTGCCTGCCTGCTCATGTTCGGCCTGCTCATGATCAACGTGAACTACCTGCAGGCCGTGCGGGCGGACGACCTGCGCGCGAACCCGCGCAACGACCGCAACCTGTACGCGCGCTACGAGGTCGAGCGCGGCCGCATCACCGCGGGCAACAAGGTGCTCGCCGAGTCGTTCGACACCGGCGACCCCGAGTTCCGTTTCGAGCGCCGCTATCCCGAGGGCAAGGTCTACGCCCCCATCACCGGGTTCTTCGCGCCCGAGAGCGAGAGCAACATCGAGCGGGCCGAGAACTCCCTGCTCAACGGCACCAGTGCCGACCTGCTGATCCGGCGCAGCATCGACCTGTTCACCGCCAAGCAGAGCAAGGGCGCCAACGTCGACCTGACGATCAACCCCAGGGCGCAGGAGGCGGCGTACAAGGCGCTGGGCGAGAGCGGCAAGAAGGGCGCGCTGGTGGCGATCGAGCCGAAGACCGGGGCGATCCTCGCGATGGTCTCGATTCCCACCTACGACCCCAACCCGCTGTCCAAGGCCAACAAGGCCCAGGTGAACGAGGCCTCCAAGAAGCTGGAGAACGACGAGAACACGCCGCTGCTGAACCGGGCGGTCGAGCGCACCTACCCGCCGGGCTCGACCTTCAAGGTGGTCACCGCGGCGGCTTACCTGGAGAGCGACGACACGGTGGGCCCGGAGACCCAGGTCGACGCCCCGCAGCGGCTCGACCTGCCCAACACCACCGCCGACCTGCCCAATTACGGCGGCGCGGCGTGCGGCGCCGGGCGGGTGACGCTGTCGTTCGCGCTGGAGAAGTCCTGCAACACCCCGTTCGGCAAGATCGCGATGGACCTCGGCTACGAGGCGCTGCGCGACCAGGCGGCCAAGTTCGGCATCGGCGGCGAGCAGCTGGCGATCCCGATGCCGGTGGCGCCCAGCAGCATCGGCCCCGAGGAGGACCAGGCGGCCCTCGCCCAGGCCTCGATCGGCCAGCGCAGCAACCAGATGACCCCGCTGCAGATGGCCATGATCGCCGCCGGTATCGCCAACAACGGCGTGGTCATGAAGCCGTACCTGGTGAACAAGATCGCTGACTCCGAGGGTGGCGAGGTCGCGAGCGCCGACCCCGACGAGCTGGACACCGCGATGAGCGAGGAGAGCGCGCGCAAGCTCCAGGAGATGATGGTCAACGTCGTCAACAAGGGCACGGCGAGCGCGGCGCAGATCCCGGGCGTGACGGTCGGCGGCAAGACCGGCACCGCCGAGACCGCCCAGGGCCGTGACCCGCACGCGTGGTTCATCTCCTTCGCCCCCGCGGAGGACCCCAAGGTCGCCGTCGCGCTGATCGTCGAGTCCGGGAGCGCCGGCAGCGACGCCTCCGGTGGTCAGACCGCGGCCCCGATCGCCAAGAGCGTGATGGAAGCGGTGCTGGGTAGATGACCGCGTTGCTCGGGGGCCGGTACCGCCCGCTGGGGCGGATCGCGTCGGGCGGCATGGGCGAGGTGTGGCGGGCCAAGGACGAGTTGCTCGGCCGCGAGGTCGCGGTGAAGCTGCTGCGCCCGCACGTGGCGGAGGACCCGGCCTTTCGCCTGCGGTTCCGCTCCGAGGCGCGCATCGCGGCCGGGCTGTCCGATCCCGGCATCGCGCAGGTCTTCGACTACGGCGAGGGCGGCGGCGTCGCCTACCTGGTGATGGAGCTGGTGCCCGGCCAGTCGCTGGCCGGCATCCTGGCCCGCGACGGCGCGCTGAGCCCCGAGATCACCCTCGACGTGGTCCGCCAGACCGCGATGGGCCTGCACGCCGCGCACCGGGCCGGGATCATCCACAGGGACATCAAGCCCGGGAACCTCCTCGTGACCGAGGCGGGCGTGATAAAGATCACAGACTTCGGCATCGCCAGGGCGCTGGAGGCGGTGCCGGTCACCCAGACGGGCATCCTGATGGGCACCGCGCAGTACGTCAGCCCCGAGCAGGCGTCCGGCGACCCGCTGACGCCCGCCACCGACATCTACTCGCTCGGCGTGGTCGCCTACGAGTGCCTCACCGGGCAGGCGCCGTTCCGCGCCGAGACGCAGGTGGCGATCGCCCTCATGCACATCGGCGAACCCCCGCCGCCGCTGCCGGAGTGGATCCCGCCCGCGGTGCGCGACCTGGTCATGTCGTGCCTGGCCAAGGACCCGCTGCGGCGTCCGGCCGGTGCCAGGGAGCTGTCGGAGCGGGCTGACATGCTGCTCGACGCGCTGACCTCCACCGGTGCCACCGGTCTCGGCATGCTCACCGACCCGGTGGGCTGGCGCGCGGAGCCCGCGAGCGAGTGGCCCGAGGAGGTCACCTCCGCCATCGCCACCCCCCTCCGGCCCGAGCCCGGCCCGGGGGCGGGTCCCGATCAGGGCACGGGCCCCGGGGCGGGCGGGGGTTCCGGCAGGGGTCCGGGTCACGGCGCGGGATCCGGCGCGGGCACGCCCCCGCCGGGCGCCGTACCGGCACGTCGCGGACGTCGCGGCCTGCGCAGGACGACGGTGATCGTCGCCACGGTCGCGGGGTGCGCCGCCGCGGTCGGGCTGGGCGCGCTGGCGGTCCACGAGCTGACGAACCAGCCCGGTGACAGCGAGCCGGGAGAGCCGGTCGTACGGTCGAGCCCGGCCACCACGTCGCCGACGGCACGGCCGACGAAAAACAAGCCTCCGACGAGCAGACCGCCGATCTCACCGACGAAGTCGGCCCGCCCCTCGGTCACGCCGTCGGCTACGGTAAGCACATCGGCCACGCCCACCGCAAGGCCGAGTACGTCGCCACCGCCCAGCCCCAGCCCGACGCCCACCCCGACACCAACCACCCCGACGGTGACACCGAGCCCCACCCCGAGCACGACTCCTGAACCCGGCGATACGGACCCGCCGAATGAGGAGACGTGATGCGGCAACGGGTCGATGATGGACACCGGTGGCTCAAGAGCTCACCGGCACCCAAGATGAACGGTAAGGGACAGTGCAGGAAATGACTCAGCCCCGACGCCTCGGCGATCGCTACGAGCTTGACGGCGTCGTCGGGCGTGGCGGCATGGCCGAGGTCTATCGCGCCCGAGACATCCGGCTGGATCGGATCGTCGCCATCAAGACCCTCCGCGCGGACCTGGCCAGGGATCACATCTTCCAGGCGCGTTTCCGCCGGGAGGCGCAGTCCGCCGCGTCACTGAACCACCCGTCCATCGTCGCCGTCTACGACACCGGCGAGGACGTCTCCGAGGGCGCGCCGGTGCCCTACATCGTGATGGAGTACGTCGACGGCCGCACGCTGCGCGACCTGCTGCGGGCCGACCGTCGGCTGCTGCCCGAGCGCGCCGCCGAGCTGGTCGACGGGATCCTGCGGGCGCTTGACTACAGCCACCGCGGCGGCATCGTCCACCGCGACATCAAGCCCGCGAACATCATGATCACTCGCAACGGCGACGTGAAGGTGATGGACTTCGGCATCGCCCGCGCGATGGCCGACTCGGCCGCGACCATGACACAGACCGCCCAGGTGATCGGCACCGCCCAGTACCTCTCGCCGGAGCAGGCCAGGGGCGAGCGGGTCGACGCCCGCAGCGACCTCTACTCCACCGGCTGCGTGCTGTACGAGCTGCTGACCGGGCAGCCGCCGTTCACCGGTGACTCGCCGGTCGCGATCGCGTACCAGCACGTGCGCGAGGACCCGATCCCGCCCTCGCAGATCGACCGCGACATCCCCCCGTGGGCCGACGCCATCGTGCTCAAGGCGATGGCCAAGGACCCGGCGCACCGCTACCAGAGCGCCGGGGAGATGCGGGCCGACATCCAGCGGGCGATGTCCGGCATCCCGACGGACGCCCAGACGATGGCGCTGAGCGCCAACAACAGCTACGGCTCGGCCACCCGGACGATGCAGGCCCCCGGCCCCGGCGGTCCCGGCGGCCCGGCCACCCAGCGCACCACCGCCGTCCCCGCGTACGAGTACGGCGAGGAGGGCGGCCCGCGCACCGGCGGGGGCGGGCGGCGACGGCAGCAGAGCGGCGGGAACACCGCGGTCAAGACCGCGGCGTGGATCCTCATCCCGCTGCTCGTCATCGGGGCCTTCATCGGCGTCGGCTACATGTACCTCAGCTCGCCGGGCACCCCCACCACCGACAGCAAGGTGAAGATCCCGCCGCTGGCCTCGCAGACCCAGGAGGCGGCGACCAAGAGGCTCGAGAGTCTCGAGCTGAAGGTCAAGGTCGTCGCGGAGTTCGACGAGGAGATCCCGAAGGGCTCGGTGATCGAGAGCGACCCGGCGGCCGACCACGAGGTCGACAAGGGCACCGAGGTGACGCTCAAGGTCTCTAAGGGGATCGAGAAGGTCGAGGTGCCCACCGTGCTCAACATGAGCGCGGAGGACGCCACGAAGGCCCTTGAGGACGCCGGCTTCGAGGTCAACCTGCAGACCAAGCCCTCCAGCCGCAAGCAGGGCATCGTCTTCGAGACCGTGCCCGCGCCGGGCAAGAAGGCCAACAAGGGCAGCACCGTCCGGATCTACGTCCCCAAGGAGGCGATGGAGGTCCCGGCCGTGGTGAACCTCACGGTCGCGGACGCCAAGAACGCGCTCAAGGAGGCGGGCTTCAGGTGGAAGGTCGTCCCGCAGCCGAGCGACCTGCCCAAGGACACCGTGCTGAGCCAGTCTCCCGAGGCGGGCGGCAAGTACCAGCAGGGAACGACCATCACGCTGATCGTGTCGAGCGGGGCACCGCCCGAGCCGACCGAGCAGCCGACCGTCCCCGATGAGCAGCCGACCATTCCCGAGGAGCCGACGGAGGACACGCCCACGGAGCCCGACGACGGCACGATCTTCGAAGAGGCGCCGCCGGACGGGACCTGACCGGAGCACCTGAGGAAGGCCCTCGCGACCACGCGGGGGCCTTCGTCGTGTCCCGCCTTCGTTGTTTCCGGCCCCGTCGTTTCCGGCCCTCGTCGTTTCCCGCCCACGCTCGTCACGGCGTCTTTGGCAGCTGTCGCGTTCCCGCGGGTCTCGCGGCGTCCGGGTCTCGCGGTGGTGTCACCGGCTTCCCGTCCGGAGAGGCGGTGTCACCCGGTTTCTCGCCCGGGGAGGCCGGAGGCCGGAAGCGAGGCCGGGGCCGGGGCCGGGGCCGGGGCCGGAAATCGGCAGGCCCGGAAACGGGGAAGAGTCCTTCCGCCACTCGGGGGCGATGGCGGAAGGACTCTCACTGGTCAATCGTCCAGGATGAGGCCCGCGTTACAACAATTTTTCGAGCCAGTTTCCGAGCAGCCGGTGACCGTGTTCCGAGATCACCGATTCGGGGTGGAACTGCACGCCCTCGACGGGTGCGGTGCGGTGCCGCAAGCCCATGATCACACCGTCTTCGGTGGTCGCGGTGACCTTGAGGACCTCGGGCACCGTCCCCGGCAGGACCGCCAGCGAGTGGTAGCGCGTCATGGTCACCGGTGACGGCAGGCCGGAGAAGACGCCGCCCCCGTCGTGCGAGATCGCGCTGGTACGGCCGTGCACCAGTTCGGGTGCCCGCCCCACGGTCGCCCCGTGGGCGATGGCGATGGCCTGGTGCCCCAGGCAGACGCCGAGCAGCGGGATGCCGTGAGCCTCGCAGTGGCCGACGAGCGGGACGCTCACCCCCGCGTCCTCCGGGGTGCCGGGGCCGGGGCTGATCAGGACCCCGTCGAAGCCACGGATATCCTCGACCGCGACCCGGTCGCGCGGGCGCACGTCGCAGGTGGCGCCGAGCTCGCGGAGATACTGGACGATGGTGTGGACGAAGCTGTCGTGGTTGTCGACGACCAGGACGCGGCTCATCGGCCCACGGTGGTCAGGTCGAGGGAGACACGGGGTTCGATCCAGGGGAACACGACATACCAGAGTACGGCCGCGACCAGCCCGACCAGCACCAGGGCGGTGAACCCCCTGGTCACGAGGTTTCCGGGAAGCATCCGCCAGATCCAGCCGTACACAGGACCTCCTTCCTTGTCCGGGGCGTCCCCCGGGCCTGTTCAGGGCGTCTCTCCGGGCCGTCCGAGGCGGTTCTCGCGTCCCTCCAGCTCGCCGAAGACGATGAGGCGCTGGGCGGCCGAGTACTCCGGGTGGCAGGTGGACAGGGTGATCAGCGCCCTGGTCGGCTCGCGGCCCGGCAGGCCGGGGACCGGGGCGATGACGCCGATCTCGGCAGGGTCGACGACGCGCTTGCCGGTGACGCGGTAGGTGTAGCGGGCCTCGCGGGCGTCGACCAGGATGAGATCGCCCCGGCGAAGCTCGTCGATGCGGTTGAAGGGCGCGGCGTAGGTGGTCCGGTGGCCCGAAAGAACGAAATTACCGATTTTTCCGGGCATGGCGGTTCCGGGATAGTGGCCGGGGCCCATCCGCAGCCGATCATGATCGACGCCCTCCACGATGGCGTACCGGTAGTCGTCCCCGAGCCTGGGGATCGCCAGCATCGCCACCGCCCCGCCCAGCCGGATCGGCCCGACCGGCTCGCCCCGCCGGTCTCGGGCCCCTCCACCTGGCGAAATCCCCTGTTCCAGGAGCTCCTCGCGCAGCAGCGCCTGCTGCGCGGCCGTGTAGGAACCGGTGCCCCACAGCAGGTAGGCGCAGAAGAGAAGGACGACCAGCCCCGTGGTGACGCTCAGGTCCCCCAGAGCCCTCAGCGCCGCTCTCATGGGGTCAGGTTAGTGACGGAAAACACCTTCGGGGCGGACCGGATCACGGGTCCGGCGCAACATTTGCCACAGGATGGTGCCCCACGGAATCGCCATGGTCCACCTGCGCAGACTATCCTTACACGGAACTTCACCCACTAGCGACTACGCTAATCGACACGGCCTGCGCACGATCCAGATCGCGCAGGGTTGACGCAGGAGAAGAACCCCAGTGCCCAAGCCCAAGACTCGTAAGAAGCCGGTCTACACCCCGCCGCAGACCTCACAGCAGGTCAAGGTCAGCCCCCGCTGGCTGGCGCCGGTCATGGTGACCTGCTGGATCGTCGGCATCCTGTGGATCGCCGTCTACTACGTGGCGCCCACCGCTCCCCTCCTCGGCACCCTACAGAACTGGAACCTGCTGGTCGGGTTCGCGTTCATCATCCTCGGGGTGATCCTTTCCACCCGCTGGCGCTAGCTTTTCCACAGGCATTGTCCACACCCTGGGGACTCAGGCCACCGACGACATCAGGAAGGCGGTCCTGGTTATCACCAATCCCACCAGGATCGCCAGAACGCCGAGAAGCAGCACGCTCTGGAAGAGCGTGCGACCGGCCTTCGGACCGTAGGCCAGGACGGCCGAGACGATCACACCGGTGATGAGCCCTCCCACGTGGGCTGTCCAGCTGATGTTCAGCCCCGGAATGAACGTGATCACCAGGTTGATCACGAGCAGCGCGATGATGGGGCGAAGGTCGAGGCGGAGCCGCCTGCTCACCACGAAGATCGCACCGAACAGGCCGAAGATGGCGCCCGACGCCCCCAGGCTGAAGGCGTTGATCGGGTCGAACCAGTAACCGAGCGCCGAGCCGCCGAGGGCGCCGAGAAAGTACAACGCCAGGAACCGGACGTGGCCGAAGGCCTGCTCCAGATAGGGGCCGACCATGAACAGGGCCCACATGTTCAGCCCGATGTGCAGGAAGTCCCGGTGCAGGAAGGCACTGGTGATCAGCCGGTAGTACTCGGAGTCGACGGCGACCCCGTAGACCCACATCGCCAGTTCGGCGGTCACCCGGTTGTCCGAGGCCAGCTGGGCCAGGAACATCACGACGCTGACACCGAGAAGTGTCCAGGTCACGTAGGGCTTGGCGACGACACCGCCGCCGAACACGGACCGCGCCTGCCGCATGCCCTTGTTGCCCTCGGCCACGCACTCGGGGCACTGGAAGCCCACCGAGGCGTCGCGCATGCAGTCGGGGCAGATGGGGCGGTCGCAGCGCTGGCAGCGGACGTAGGTCTCACGTCCCGGATGCCGGTAACAGGTGGGGACAACGGTGTCGGGCTCGTTGGACGGCTGGGTGGTCATGTGTGTGGCTGGCCCCTTCGAGCGTGCTGTTATCCACAGACTGCCAGCCTATTCACGATCCCGAGCGCCCGTACACCTATGGATGACCGCCGGGCCACACCGGCCCGGGGGCGGAATCGGGCGGGAACGCGAACGGCGGCCTCCGAGGGAGGCCGCCGGGCGAGAGATCAGCTCTGGACGCGCTCGATGGTCACCGACTCCAGGACCACGGGCTCCGTGGGACGGTCACGGGCGTCGGTGTCGGTCTTGGCGATGGCGTCGACGATGTCCTGACCCTCGATCACCTCACCGAAGATGGTGTGCTTGCCGTTGAGGTGCGGCGTGGGCACCACGGTGACGAAGAACTGCGAGCCGTTGGTGCCGCGGCCGAACTGGACGCCGGCGTTGGCCATGGCGAGCAGGTACGGGCGGTTGAAGTAGAGGTCCGGGTGGATCTCGTCGTCGAACTTGTAGCCGGGGCCGCCGACGCCCTGCCCCAGCGGGTCGCCACCCTGGATCATGAATCCGGAGATGACCCGGTGGAAGATCGTGCCGTCGTACAGCTTGGCGGTGGACTTCTGGCCGGTCTCCGGGTGCACCCACTCGCGGGTGCCCTCGGCGAGCTCGACGAAGTTCTTCACGGTCTTGGGCGCGTGATCCGGGAAGAGCTGGACCTTCACGCTACCGCGGTTGGTGTTGAGGTTCGCGATCAACTTCTCAGCCATGATCGGACTGCCCCCTTCAGGTCGTAGGAATACCTGTGCAACGTATTGCTTTTGTGGCATTTTGACGATTTCGGCCGTGGCCGCATCCTCAAGCATCCTCCCACGGGCCGTCATGATTGAGCCGCCTTCGAGCGGGAAGGGGTGGCGACGGGGCCCCAACGAATGGGGAGGTTGTTGTGCCTCTAGCACTGTTTGGAAAGCGCCACATGAAGATCGTGGCACCGGAAAGGCGGCTGCGCCACGTGAAGGCTCAGGCCGTCCGAGCCGCGGACCGGGTTGGCCCAATGGCCAGCCACGCCCGTGACGCGGCCAGTTCTCATGCTCATGACATGGCCGTCCAGGCTCGTGATGTGGCCGGTCACGCCCGAGAGATGGCCGGCCAGGCCCGTGATGTGGCCGGTCAGGCTCGTGACGTGGCCAGCGAGAAGATCATCGTGGCACGCGGGTGGGCGGCACCCAGGCTTGACGCCGCCGCGCACTCGTTCGAGGAGCAGCTCGCGCCGAAAATCAGCGCCGCGCTGTCCCAGGCCGCCGCGAGGATCGATCCCACTCCCGCGAAGTCCAGGAAAACGCCGATGATCCTGCTCTTCGCGGGCGTCGCGATCGCGGCGGCGGGCTATGTCCTGTACCGCAGGAACGCCGACCAGTGGGCGGACACTCTGAAGGAGAGCGCCTCCGACGCGTCCCAGTGGGTCGGGCAGAAGACGGAGGCCGCGGCCGGAAAGGCCTCCGGCGCGGTGGACGACGCCGCGACGAAGGCCGACGAGATCAGCGCCAAGGCCGACTCCAGGGCGGAGCACACCTCCAAGAAACTGCCCTAGGGATCGGAGCGCGCCGGTCGGCCGCACGAGTGCCGGCCGGTCGCGTGAACACGGCGTACGGTCGAGGACGGCGTACGGCGATCGCCAGGAGTACGGCCCGCACCGCGAAGGTGCGGGCCGTACTCCTGCGCGGGCCGTACTCCTGCGCGGGCCGTACTCCTGCGCGGGCCGTACTCCTGCGCGGGCCGTACTCCTGCGCGGGCCGTACTCCTGCGCGGGCCGTACTCCTGCGCGGGCCGTACTCCTGCGCGGGCCGTACTCCTGCGCGGGGACGTACTGGCACCTCTATAAGAGGAGGTCGCCGACGCTCCTGTGCGGGAGCCCATTGACCGATCACCAAGCGCTTGTTAGAACGTGTTCCTCGACCCAAGGAGCACCGATGACGCTGTCGCCCCTCGACGACCATCCCGTACATCAGTCGCCCGAGGTGATGCGACACGTCACGACGTCGGACCGCAACTTCTACGACCGGTACTACTTCAACTGCCATGCCGGGTCCGACGAGCTGATGCTCATCGTCGGTCTCGGCCAGTATCCCAACCTCGGGGTCACCGACGCGTTCGCCTGCGTGCGGTACCGGAACCTGCACCGCGTGGTGCGGGCCTCCCGGGAACTCGGTGACGACCGGATGGACACGCGGGTCGGCCCGTTCGGGGTCGAGGTGATCGAGGGCCTCCGGCGGCTGCGGGTGGTGCTCGACGCCACGGAGCACGGCCTGTCCTTCGACCTCACCTGGGAGGGCACCGTACCGGCCACCCTGGAGCCCCGGCACTTCCTGCGCTGGCAGGAGCGCGTGGTGTTCGACTCCTCCCGGCTGGCCCAGACCGGCCGGTGGACCGGGCACATCCAGGTCGGCGACGAGCGCGTCGAGGTCACCCCCGACCGCTGGCAGGGCACCCGCGACCGTTCGTGGGGCATCCGCCCGGTCGGCGAGCCCGAGCCCCCCGGCATCCAGGCGCGCAACGCGGGCACCTTCTACTGGCTCTACACGCCCGTCCAGTTCGACGACCACGCCATCCTGTGCATCATCCAGGAGGACGAGAAGGGCCGCCGGGTGCTGGAGGAGGCGGTGCGCGTGTGGGGGTTCGGCTCTCCGAGGGAGGGCGAGGAGGAGTATCTCGGCCGTCCCGAGTACCGTCCGACGTACGTGGACGGCACCCGGGAGGTGCGCGAGGCGACGATCTCCTTCTCCCCGCCGGGCGGGAAACCCTTCGACCTGCACTGCGTCCCGATTCTCCCGGTGCACCTGATGGTGGGCACCGGATATGGCCTGGAATCGGATTGGAAGCACGGCATGTACCAGGGTCCCGGCCCGGTGGTCCAGGGCGTCACCCACACGCTGCCCGAGGACGCCCCCAGGATGTGGGGCATGGTCGACGCGGTCGGCCGCTTCGAGTACGACGGCCGGATCGGCTACGGGTTGTACGAGTACTGGGCGCTGGGCCCGCACCCGTCCTTCCCCGAGGGCTGACCATCGCACGTGACCCGCTCCTCCCCGGAGGCGGACCTCGCACGGGACCCGTTCTTCCCGACTCCGGGTCCCGCGCGGTGGGAGTCCTTCACCGGAGTCCCTCACCGAAGGCCTTCACTGAAGACCTTCACCGAAGACCTTCGGCAGAGGCCTTCGGCAGAGACCTTCGGCAGAGACCTTCGCCGGAGATCGAACCGCACCGGCCCCCGTACGGCGCGGATCTCCGGAGCGGTCCCGCGCGGTCGTCCCCGGTGGTCCCGCTGGACCGGCCGGGGGGCTCGCGCGGGTTTGCCGGATCCCCTTCGAGCCGGCTGCGAACCGGCCCGGGTCATTCCCGCACGGATGCCCGGGCCGGTTCGCAGGTCTTTCCGGGGACGCCCCCCGGCTCGCCGGGGCGTCCCCGCGGTCTCACTCCTCCGCGGCCTTGCTGACGCAGGTGACGGTGGGCACGTCGCCCTCCGACTGCTTGCCCGTCACCTTGACCTCGGTGACCGCGGTCCCATCGGGAGCGGACACGGCCGTGGAGAGCGTGGCCGCCTCCCCGGGCTTCGCAGCGCCTTCGGGACGGGGAGACGCGGCTATGCCCCTGACGGCCCTGGGCGGGGTCACGCCCTCGGGCAGGGCGGACGGCACCGCTTCCGCCCGCTCCGCCCGGATGACGTCGGTGACCGTGACGCCCCCGGCCTCGGGCCTCCTGAGCTCGTCGGCTCCAGGCTTTCTCAACCCCTCGGCCTTGAACTCGCCGACCTCGGGCTTCCTGAACTCGCCGGCCTCCCCGGGCGGCAGGGCGGGGACGGCGGGGAGGGCGGGCACCGCGGCCCCCTCCTTCTCCAGCTTCTCGCGCTCGGCCTCGGTGAGCCGCCGCGTCGTCAGGGTCACGTGGCCGCCCCCCTCGCACTCGATGAGCACGACCTTGTCCCCGGGCAGGGGGGCGGGGGCCGGGCTGGGTGTGTCGTCGGCGCTGGCGGCACCGGTCAGCGTGGCCATCAGAGCCCCCGCGGTCACCACGGCGGCGGCGAGCATGCGGATGCGCATGAATGTTCTCCTTGTCAGGCGAGGTCGGATTGTCAGGCGAGGTCGGACGAGTCGGCGGACGAGTCGCGGATGGGCCGGTGAGCGGACCGGCGTGCGGTTCTGGAGGTCACAGGCTCCCGCCCGTTGCCTGAACCCAGCCTGAAGGCGCCAGAAATCGTCTTCAGGTTGGCTTTAGGCGGGGTACGGCAGGCTGGCGGCATGCGCGTGCTACTGGTTGATGACGAGAAGCGCCTGGCCCATCTCCTGAAGGAGGGGCTGGCGGGCGAGGGGTTCGCCGTCGACGTCGCGTACGACGGGCGCGACGGGCTGTGGATGGCGACCGAGAACCCGTACGACGTGATCGTGCTCGACGTCATGCTGCCCCGGATGAACGGCTACACCGTCTGCGCCAGGCTTCGTGACGCGGAGAACTGGACGCCGATCCTGATGCTCACCGCCAAGGACGGGGTGCACGACGAGGCCGAGGCCCTGGACACGGGCGCGGACGACTTCCTGTCCAAACCGTTCTCCTACGTGGTGCTGCTGGCCCGGTTGCGCGCGCTGGTACGCAGGGGCGGCAGGGCGAGGCCGGTGTCCATCGCGGTCGGCGACCTGACCGTCGATCCGGCGGGGCTTCGCTGCCGCCGGGGCGAGGTGGAGATCTCCCTCACGCCCAAGGAGTTCGCGGTCCTGCACGGCCTGGCGCGCAGGCAGGGCGAGGTGGTCTCCAAGAGCGAGTTGCTGGCCCAGGCGTGGGACTTCTCCTACGACGGCGACCCGAACATCGTCGAGGTCTACGTCAGCGCGCTCCGCCGCAAGATCGACTCTCCGTTCGGGCGCTCGTCGCTGGTGACCGTACGCGGCGCCGGCTACCGACTGGAGGCCTGAGATGGCACCGCGCCTGTCGGTACGGCTCCGGGCGACCCTCGCGGCGACCGCCATCGTCGCGGTCGCGCTGGGGGTGGCGGCCTCGGTGCTCGTCGGCGTGCTGACGGGGAGCCTGACTCGGAGCGCCTCCGACGAGGCCGCCCGCCGCGCCGGCGCCACCGCCGACGTGCTCGCCGGTGCCGCCGGCGGCGTGCTGCCCGGCGGCGCGGTGACGATCGGTGTCCCGGCGGCCGACGCCACCTCGACCGTCACCCCGAGATCCCCCGCGTGCGTGATCGACGCTCCGTCGGTCGACGTGGTGACCGTCACCGGAGCGCGGGCCACGACCGCCCAGCAGTCGGAGCCGACCCTCCTCGACCCCGACATCAAGATCTTCAGGCATGCCGTGCCGCCCGCTCCGACGCGCTCCGCCCCGGCCCCGGCCGCCTTCCGGTCGTCCGGCGGGAAGGGCGCGGAGCCCCCCGCGGTGGCCCTGCTGGGCACCGCGAGCGGGGCCGCGCAGCCGGCCGAGGTGGCGGGATGGGCTCCCGGCGAGTCCTTCGCCCTGGCCACGATGCCGGTGAACACCGCCGACGGCACACTGTTCGTACAGGCCAGGGCGTCGCTCGAACCGACGGCGGACGCCCTGACGACCCTGCGCGGCCTGCTGCTTCCCGGCATTCCCGCGTTGCTCCTGCTGGTCGCCGCCCTCACCTGGCTCGCCGTCGGCCGGGCGCTGGCACCGGTCTCGGCCATCCGCGCCGAGATGGCCGACATCACCGCCAGCGACCTGCACCGGCGGGTCCCCGTGCCGAGGTCGCGTGACGAGATCGCCCGCCTCGCCGAGACCATGAACCGCACGCTCGACCGCCTCGAACTCGCGGTCAGCCGGCACAAGCGCTTCGTCGCCGACGCGGCCCACGAGCTCCGCAGCCCGCTGGCCATCCTGCGGACCCGCCTGGAGCTGGCCCGGCCGGGACCGCTGGCGGCCGAGGCGCTCACCGACGTGGAGCGGATCCAGGCCCTCACCTCCGACCTCCTCCTGCTCGCCCGCCTGGACGCCGGTGAGCCCACCGCTCATGAGGAGGTGGACCTCGGCCAGGTCACCGCCGAGGAGGCGGCCAGGTCGCGGCCCAGGCCGGAGATCAGGGTCACGCTGGAGGTGGCGGCCGACACCGTGGTCCTCGGTTCCGCCGGTCAGCTGCGCCGCCTGGTGGCCAACCTGGTGGACAACGCCGTACGCCACGCGAGTTCCGCGGTCACCGTCCGGCTGGCCACGGAGGACGGTGAGGCGGTGCTCGACGTGCGCGACGACGGACCGGGCATTCCCGCCGAGCACCACGAGGCGGTCTTCGACCGCTTCACCCGGCTGGACGAGGCCAGGGACAGGGACGCGGGCGGCGCGGGTCTCGGCCTCGCCATCGCCAGGGACATCGCGGTACGGCACGGCGGCAGCCTGCGCATCGCGGGGAAAGATCGCGAAGCATGGCTACAGGCCCGTTTTCCTGTGATATGAACCACACACGTGATCTTTCACGGACCCCTTCAACCCCCAGGAGGCCCGTCATGTCCGCCCCCACCCGTCGCTTCATGATCTTCCGAGGCCTCGCAGGCGGCGCCGTCGCCGCGATCGCGTCGGCCACCGCGTGGGCACGCCCCGCCGAGGCCGCCGAGGACACCGGGGAGGCCGCCGGCCCCATCCTCGCCAAGACCAGCAGCATTCCCGTCGGCGGCGGCCGGATCATCAAGGGCACGTGGGTGGTCACCCAGCCGAAGAAGGGCACCTTCCGCGCCTTCAGCGCGAAGTGCACGCACCAGGGTTGCCCGGTCTCCACCATCCGCGGCGGGACCATCAACTGCGCCTGCCACGGCAGCAGGTTCCGGATCGCCGACGGCTCGGTGGCCAGGGGCCCCGCCAAGCGGCCGCTGGCCCGCAAGAAGATCAGGGTCTCCAAGGGCGTCATCCGGCTGAGCTGAGCGACCGGCGCCGCTCACCCGGACTTCGCGCGGACCGCTCCCATGACACCCGCCACGTGATCGGCGAAGGTTTCACGTGAATCAATGCGCTTCGCGTGGGTAGCTGGAAAGGTCGCGCTCAACCCGGGAAGGCCCGACCCGGGAAGGCCCGAGCCAGAGAGGCCCGACCCCGGAGAGAGGATATCCGGATGCGTCCGGCGGGGAGCGGCGAAAGAATACGCGGTGCCGGGATCCGGCGATTCGGACGCACGCATCGGCGGTCGGGCACCGGCGGTTCGGGCGCTTCGGCGGCTCAGTGGTCCGGCGAGTCCGCGGTCCTGCCGCGGGGAGCGCCGGGCCGGGCCGTGGAGCCGTCGCGGGAGGGATGTGAGACCGATGGGTGACATCACCGTGCGCCCCTACGAGGGCCCCGCCGACCTGCGGAGGATGCAGGAGCTCGTACGGGCGACCTGGGGCCCCGCCACCCGGCCGCACATCGGGGGTCTCGCCTGGAGCAGGTTCCAGCACGTGGGACGGGAGGCGGAGTGGCCGACGGCGCTGTGGGAGCGCGACGGTGACACCCTGGCGTGGGGGTGGGCGACGCCTCCGGGCGAGCTGGAGATGTACGTCCATCCGGAGCGTCCCGAGCTGGCGGACGAGGTGCTCGACTGGTTCGGCGACGTGGCCACCGGCGACGAGCGGGGGGTGACCGTCCTGGAGAGCGAGAGGCGGCTCGCCGCGGTCCTGTCCCGGCACGGCTACCGGCGGGGGCCCGCGGACGCGCCCTTCCTGGTGCGCATGTCACGCGACCTGCGCGACCTGCCGGGCCCCGAGGTGCCTCCCGGTTTCGTCGCGCGGCACGTGCGCGGCGAGGAGGACGTGCCCGAGCGGGTGGCCGTGCACCGGTCGGCGTTCGCCCCCTCGTCGGTCACCGAGGAGAGCTATCGCAACGTCATGGGCGCGTGGCCCTACCGGCGCGAGCTGGACTGCGTCGTCGAGGCGCCGGACGGCCGCGCGGTGTCGTACTGCCTGATCTGGCTGGACGACGCCAACGGCGTCGGGGAACTGGAGCCGGTCGGCACGCACCCTGACTTCCGGCGGACGGGACTGGCCCGTGCGGCCTGCCTGTACGCGCTGCACCGGCTCCGGGAGGCGGGAGCGGTCTCCGCGATCGTCCATCCTCGGGGGGACGCGGGGTATCCGGTGCCCGTGCGGCTGTACGAGGCTCTCGGCTTCCGCGCCCATGACCGGACGGTCCGCTACTCGCGCGCCCGGTGAGCCCTGGCAAGCCCCGGCGAGTCTTGGTGAACCCCGTAGATCCCCGCCGGTCCCCGTCGAGCGCTTTCATCGCTTTCAGAAATATATGATGAATATCGTCATATAACACCGCCCGCAAATATATGCAGATTTTCTCGGGAAAATTCCCCCGAGATAACTCTTGAACCGCACGCGGATGTATAAGTCTTACTCCCCGGCAAGTAGCATTACAGGGTTGATCACACCCGTCGGTGGATAGACGTCACATATGCGAAGCACCATTCGACGCTCCCTGATCAGCAGCACCGTCTTCGCCCTGGTCACCACCCTCCCCTTCAGCATCGCGCCCGCCCTGGCCGACCCCGCCCCCGATTCCCGGCACGTTCCCCTGCCGGATCAATTCGCGACCCTCAAAACAGGCAGCAGGGGAATAGAGGTGCATAACGCGAAGAAAAGGCTTAAAGAATTGGGTTTCCCCCCGGGAAATCTCACCCCCACGTATGACTCCGCCCTGCGGATGACCGTGTGGGCCTTCCAGAAGGCCAACGGATTGAAGGCCGTCGACAGGATCGACTCGCCGACCTGGCAGGCCCTCCTGAGCCCCCGTCGTGTCAGGCCTCTGGTGGCGGACGGGGAGCCGGAAAGGGCCGAGATCGATCTGCGGCGCCAGCTCCTCACGGCGTGGAGAGGCGGGAAGCCCGTGCTGGTGACCCACATCTCGACCGGTGCCCGCAGGCCGTACTGCGAGAAGGGTCACTGCGGGTTCGCCGAGACCCCGCTCGGCGACTACCGGGCGGGGGTGCGGGTTCCCGACTGGTCTACGGGAGTCCTGGGGGCGATGTTCTACTCCGTCTACTTCAACGGCGGCATCGCCATCCACGGCTCCACCCTCGTCCCCCGCTACCCCGCGTCCCACGGATGCGTCCGGGTCCCGCTGCACGTCGCCCTCGACCTCTACCGGTTCCTCCGGCCGGGCGTCCCGGTGTACGTCCGCCGCTCGGAGGCCCCCGGGCGCCCGAAGGCGCGCGGGGGACAGCACGCCCGGCTCCCCAAGGCACGCCCCCCGGAGGCTCCGCGCCGCGCGCACCGCCACTCCTCGCGGCCCGGGCGTTCCACCGGCGACCGGACGGGGCGTGACGGCGGGAGCGGCCGGTGAGCCGGGGAGCGGCCCTGCCGCCGCGCGATCCCGCCGTAAGGTCCCGCCGCGCGATCCCGGCACGAAATCCCGGCCGGTACGGCGATCCAACCGATCCGACGGGCTTAGAACCGTGCCGCGAGGTGATGATGAAGATGTCGGCAGATCATTCCGAAGGGCGTGAATCGTGATACCAACCATGATCCTGTTCGGCCTGGTCTTCGGGCGCTGGTGGCGGGCCTCCCTCCTCGCCGCCGCCGTGTTCTGGCCCGCCGTGCTCCTGGCCGGCGACGTGATCGGTTTCGACGGTTCACTGGTGACGGCGGCCGCGCTGGGAGTGCTCAACGTCGCCGCCGGGGTGGCGATCCACCAGAGCGTCCTGTGGCTCGTCAGGAACACGATCACGCAGCGGCCACGGGCGAAGAACCTCTAGCCGTACGGCCACCGCACGCACCGGGGGCTCGACGTCCCCTGCGGTGGAGACGACGGCGACGGCGAGGACCCGACGAGGGCTCGGCGGCGGCTCGGCGGCGGCTCGGCGGAACGCGGGCGAGCGGTTTTCCTCCCGCGTTCCCTGCGGGCGCGCTTCGGTTTTCCTCCCGCGTTCCCGGCGAGCGCGCGGTTCAGTGCCCGATCCCCGCCAGGATCACCTCGTCGAGCACGACCGAGGCGGTCGACTGGTCGGGCTCGTTGTACTGTCCCGCGGTGATGGCGACCACCAGGTCCAGCGCGGGTGCCACGTGGATCCGCTGGCCGCCGTTGCCGAACCCGCCCGTCCACGTGTCGCCCACGTACCAGTAATAGCCGTAGTGGGACCCCTCGTCGATCCGCACGTGCGGGTGCAGCGCCATCTCCAGCCAGGACGACGGGACGACGCCGCCGCCTCCGTCGAGCACGAGCCGCCCGATCGCGAGAAGGTCGCGAGGGGTGAGCCGCAGCCCGGCGGCGGCCTGGGCCACGCCGTCCTCACCGGTCGACCACTCGAAGCGCGTGATCCCCAGCGGCTCGAACAGCCTGGCGCGCGCGTAGTCCTGCACCGCCTGGCCGGTGCCCTTCTCGATGAGTCGCGCCACCAGCGCCGAAGCGCCCCCGCAGTAGGACCATCGGCGGCCGGGCTCGTCCACGATCCGCTGCTCCAGGACGTAACGGAAACGGTCGGGGGCGAGTTCCATCGCGACCTCGCTGTTGGCCACGCTCGTGTAGGGGGCACTCTCGTCCCACTCCAGGCCGAGCGTCATGGTGAGCGCGTGCTCGACCGTGAGCGCGGCCCGCCGGGGGTCCTCGGCGAGGTCCGGATACTCGGGGAAGTGCCGTAGCAGCGGCTCGCGCGGCTCCGGCACCCGGCCGTCGGCGAGGGCGATGCCGTACAGGAGGCCGACGACGCTCTTGGTGATCGAGCGGACGTCGTGGAGCGTGCCGGGTGTGAAGCGCACCCGGCCGAGCGGCTCGTTCAGCCGGAAGTCCTCGCCCTCGCCGTAGTGCTCAAGGATCACCCGGCCGTGGCGGAGGGCGACCACGGCGTGGAGGCCGGGCAGCCGGCCCCGCTCCACGCCGAGGGCGAGACGGTCGGCGAGGGCGTCACTGGTCATGATTCTGTTCTACGCCCTGCCACCGTGTCAGGGTCAACCCTGCGGGGTGAACTCCCACGCCCCCTGCTTGGGGAAGCGGTCGGAGTGGTCGGCCTGGATCCAGCCGGGGTACTCCACCGGGAGCGCGCTGGCGGCGTCCAGCTCGGTGAGATCCCGCTCGGTGAGTTCCAGCTCGACGGCGGCGAGGTTCTCGGTGAGCTGCTCGGGGCGCTTGGCGCCGATGATGACGCTGCTCACGCCGGGTCGCGAGAGCACCCAGGCGAGCGCGACGCGGGCCACGCCGACCTCGTGGCGGGCCGCCACCTCGCGCAGGACGTCGATGACGTCGTAGGCGCGCTCCAGGTTCACCGGCGGGAACTGGAACTGGTTGCGGCGGGCCCCGCCGTCGCTCGTGCCGGTGCGGTCGAACTTTCCGGACAGCAGGCCGGCGGCGAGCGGGCTCCAGACCAGCAGGCCGAGCTTCTGGTCCTGGATCAGGGGGAGGATCTCGCGTTCGATGTCGCGCGCCGCGAGCGAGTACTGGGCCTGAAGGGAGGCGAACCGCGCCCATCCCCGCCGCTCGGAGACTCCCAGGGCCTTCATCGCCTGCCAGGCGGTCAGGTTCGAGGCGCCGACGTAGCGGACCTTCCCCTGGCGCACGGCGTCGTCGAGGGCGGACAGGGACTCCTCGAAGGGCGTGATCGGGTCGATGTTGTGGATCTGGTAGAGGTCGATGTGGTCGGTACGGAGCCTGCGCAGGCTGTCCTCCAGCGACCGCATGATGTGCAGCCGGGACTGGCCGACGTCGTTGGGACCACCGGCCATCCGCGCGGTCATCTTGGTGGCCAGCACCACGTCGCGGCGGCGCGCCCCGAGCACCTGGCCGAGAAGCTCCTCCGACTCGCCCCCGCCGTACACATCGGCGGTGTCGATGAGGTTCACCCCGTGATCGAGCGCGGTGCCCACCAGGTGGTCGGTGTCCTTCACATCCAGCGCGCCGACCGCCTCCCAGACCTGGGAACCTCGCCCGCCGAAGCTCATCGCTCCGAGCGAGATGCTGGAGACGAAGACTCCGGTGGTGCCGAGCTGTGCGTATTTCATCGTCCTACTCCTTCCAGATGAGGGGGGCGATGGAACGCTATAACCGACATACGTGGACAATCCATAAGAAAGAGTCCGACATATATGCGAGATCGTCCGGAGTCACCATGGACCCCCTGTCCGACGTCCTGACCCTGCTGAACGTCAGCAGCGCCCTCTCCTCGCGCTTCGAGGCCGCCGGCCGCTGGGCGCTGCGCTTCCGGAGCTACCGACACATCAAGATCGGCGCGATCACGTCCGGCGCCTGCTGGCTCACCGTCGACGGCATGCCCCCGCTGCGGCTGTCGGCGGGTGACTGCTACCTGCTCACGGGCGGGCGGCCGTACGAGGTCGCCAGTGACCTGGACATCGAGGCGGCGGACGGCCACGACGTCTACCTCCACGCTCCCAACATCAGGAACGTACGGTACGGGACCGCCGCCCCGGACGCGGAGCCGACCGTCATCATCGGCGGCAGCATCACCCTCGACGACATGACCGCGACGCTGCTGCTCGACTGCCTGCCCCCGGCCGTGCGCATCCCCGCCGACAGCGAGCAGGCTCGGACCCTGCGCCCGGTGCTGGGGATGCTGACCCACGAGACCTCGGCCGAGCCGCTCGGGGCGACGGTGATGATCGAGCATCTGACCCAGATCATGTTCGTCCAGGCCCTGCGCGCCCACCTGGCCGGCGAGGGGACCATCCCTGGCTGGCTGGGGGCGCTGAGCGACCCGCGGATCGGCGCCGCGCTCACCCTGATGCACCAGCAGGCCACCCGCCGCTGGACGGTCGCCGGCCTCGCCGCCGAGGTGGACATGTCCCGCTCCAGCTTCGCCCTGCGCTTCAAGACCCTCGTCGGGCTGCCGCCGCTGGACTACCTGCTGCACTGGCGCATCCGGTCCGCGGCCGAGGTGCTGCGCGCCGGTGACCGCACGGTCTCGTCGGTGGCCGCCGAGTGGGGGTACGCCTCGGAGAGCGCCTTCAGCAACGCCTTCAAACGCGTCACCGGCCAGCCGCCCGCCCGGTACCGGACCGCGAAGCCGCCCCCGCCGGCCGCCCCTCCCGTCCACGAGTGAGACCGGCGCGTGAGCCGGTATATGACCGGTATATGAGTTGACAGGCGCGTTCCGCGACCGGTCCGATGGACATCGGCCGGCGTGCGGCGAGAGGGGTGACCGGGTCGTCCAGCCGTGTCACGCCGTCCGTGTCACGGCGTTCGCGTCACGGCGTTCGCGTCACGGCGTTCGCGTCACGGCGTTCGCGTCACGTGGCGGTCCCGCCCGAGTTCAGGAAGGTGTCCCATGCGTGCCGCGAGGATGCATGCCGACGAGGTGGAGCACGACGTCCCGCTCGTGCGCCGGCTGATCGCCGCGCAGTTCCCGCGGTGGGCGGACCTTCCCGTCGAGCCGTTCGACTCCTCCGGCACCGACAACGCCATCTACCGGCTCGGCGACGACATGGCCGTGCGCCTGCCCCGCAGGGCCGGTTCCGCCGCGCAGGTGGAGAAGGACCTGCGCTGGCTGCCGAGGCTCGCCCCGCTGCTCCCGGTGCCCGTTCCCGTCCCGCTCGGCGCGGGCAGGCCCGCCGACGGATACCCGCTGCCCTGGTCGGTCTACCGCTGGCTCGACGGTGAGACCCCGGCCGCCGGCCGCCTGACCGACCCGGGCCCGCTCGCGAGGGACCTGGCGGCGTTCGTCGCCGCGTTCGGCCGGATCGGCCTCCCGGACGGGCCGCCCGCCTACCGGGGCGGGCCGCTGGCGGCGCTGGACGCCCCGACGCGCACCGCGATCGACGACCTGCGCGGGACGATCGACACCGGCGCGGCGACCGCGGCGTGGGAGGCCGCCCTGAGGACGCCCGGGTGGACGGGCCCGCCCGTCTGGATCCACTCCGACCTGATGCCGGGGAACCTGCTGCTCGTCCGGGGGCGGCTCGGCGCCGTCATCGACTTCGGCACCGCGGGCGTGGGAGACCCCGCCTGCGACCTGATCGTCGCGTGGAACCTCCTCCCGGCCGAGGTGCGCGACGACTTCCGCGCGGCCCTGCGGGTCGACGACGCGACCTGGGCCCGCGGGCGCGGCCGGGCCCTGTCCATCGCGCTCATCGCGCTCCCGTACTACAGGGACACGAACCCGGTGTTCGCGGCGAACGCGCGGCACGTGATCCACGAGGTCCTCGCCGACCACGAGAACGCCGCCTGACGAGATCCGCGTACGGGCGCGCGCCACGTCGCGGATCGCCCCGGGCCGCGTCCAGGACACGAGATCCGTGTACGGGCGCGCGCACCAGGCCTCGCGTGGTCATGACGGGACTCCGCGGGCACGCCCGGCCGGTCGGCGGGCTGGTCAACGAGCCCGGGGCGCCGCCAGGTGCTTCCGTTTGCGGATAATCCGGAACGGTACCTGTTGGCTATGGTGGGGGCATGACCGCCATGGCGCCCGCCCGTACCGAGCCGGATCTGTCGTTCCTGCTGGACCACGCCGGCCACGTCCTGAGGACCCGGATGGCGGCGGCGCTCGCCGAGATCGGGCTGACGGCACGCATGCACTGCGTGCTGGTCCACGCCCTGGAGGAGGAGCGCACGCAGATCCAGCTCGCCGAGCTCGGCGACATGGACAAGACCACGATGGTGGTCACGGTCGACGCCCTGGAGAAGGCGGGGCTCGCCGAGCGCCGCCCGTCCAGCACGGATCGGCGCGCCCGGATCATCGCGGTCACCGAGAAGGGCGCGGAGGCCGCGCGGCAGAGCCAGGAGATCGTCGACGGCGTGCACCGGGCGACGCTGGGCGCGCTGCCCGACGACGAGGCCGAGGTGCTCGTACGGGCGATGAACCGCCTGGTGACGGGGCATCTGGCCGCTCCCGTCGAGGCGCCGCAGGGGGTCAGGCGGGCACGGCAGCGCACAAAGTGAATCCATAAAGGATCGTCTACAACAAAACTATCTGCTACGGTCTCTCCTGTTCCCTTCCGAACAGGAGACGGCCATGTCGCACACCGCACCCTCCCCCCGGCCACCCCGCGCCGACACGCCCCCGTCGCGATGGCTCGCGCTCGCCGTGCTGTCCACCGCGATGTTGATGACGATCCTGGACGGCAGCATCGTGACCGTGGCGATGCCGGCCATCCAGGAGGATCTGGGCTTCTCGCCCGCCGGGCTCAGCTGGACCGTCAACGCCTACCTGATCGCCTTCGGCGGGCTGCTCCTGCTGGCCGGCCGGCTGGGCGACCTCATCGGCCGCAAGACCATGTTCCTGGCCGGGAACGCGGTCTTCACCGCCGCGTCGCTGCTGGCCGGGCTGGCCTCCGGGCCCGGCCTGCTGATCGCCGCCCGGTTCCTGCAGGGGGTCGGCAGCGCGATGGCCTCCGCGGTGGTGCTGGGCATCCTGGTGACGCTGTTCACCGAGCCCGCCGAGCGCGCGAAGGCGATCGGCGTCTTCAGCTTCACCGGCGCCGCCGGGGCCTCCATCGGCCAGGTCCTGGGCGGGGTCCTCACCGACGCGCTCAGCTGGCACTGGATCTTCTTCATCAACCTGCCGATCGGCCTGGCCACGGTCGCGCTGGCGGTCCGGGCACTGCCGGGCGAGCGCGGGATCGGGCTCGCCGCCGGGGCCGACGCCATCGGCGCCGTGCTGGTCACCGCCGGCCTGATGCTGGGCATCTACACGGTGGTCAAGATCGAGGAGTACGGCTGGCTCGCGGCGCACACCCTCGGCCTGGGCGCGGTGTCGCTCGTCCTGCTGGCCGCGTTCCTCGCCCGCCAGGCGACCGCCCGGACCCCGCTGATGCCCCTGCGGATCTTCCGGTCGCGCAACGTCTCGGGCGCCAACCTGGTCCAGATGCTGTCGCTGTCGGCCATGTTCGCCTTCCAGATCATCGTCGCGCTCTACATGCAGAAGGTCCTCGGGTACGGCGCCCTCGACACCGGCCTGGCGATGCTTCCCGCGGCGGTGGCCATCGGCGGGGTGTCCCTGTTCCTCTCCGCCCGGCTCAACACCCGCTTCGGCGAGCGTGCCGTCCTGCTGGCGGGGCTGGTGCTCCTGTTCGCGGCGATGGGCTGGCTCACCCGCGTACCGGTGGACGCGAACTACGTCACCGACCTGCTCCCGGTGATGCTGCTCATCGCGGGCGGCGGGCTGGTGCTCCCGGCCCTGACCACGCTCGGCATGTCCGGCGCGAGGGCCGACGACGCGGGCCTGGCGTCCGGCCTGTTCAACACCACCCAGCAGATCGGCATGGCGACCGGCGTCGCGGTGCTGTCCACGCTGGCCGCCCGGCGTACCGGGGAACTGCTGTCCGCGGGAGAGAGCGCGGCCGCCGCGCTGACCGGCGGCTACCACCTGGCCTTCGGCATCGCCGCCGCGCTGCTCCTGGCCGCCTTCACCGTCGCGCTCGTCGTGCTGCGGCAGACCGGACCGGACACCGCCGCCCCGGACACCGCCACCCCGGACGCGGCCCCCGTCGCGTCGGCGGCCCGGCCGGAGACCACCTGACCATCGCGGCGCGTGGTCGTCAGAAAGTGGTCGTCAGAAAAGGGTCAGCGGCTCGGTGGGCATCGGCTCGGGGAGCGGCTCGATCCCGGGCAGCAGGGCCCGTACGTCGTCGTGAAAACGGCGGGCGAGCGCCGGCGCCTCGGCGTTGTCGGGGGTGTGGACGAACACGGTCGGCGAGCGGCCCTCGCGCAGCCACCCGGCGACCGTGTCGACCCAGTGCCGCCAGCCCTCGACCGTGCTCGCCGTGTCGTCCCGGCCCAGGTAGCGGACGATCGGGCGGTCGGTGAGAGCGACCGACCGGCGCGGCATGCGCGGCTTCTTCGACCACGCCTCCCGCTCGGCGTCGCTGGTCGGGGGGCTCCGGAAGAGAGTGGTGGTGTCGAAGGGCACCCACTCGGCACCGGCCCCGGCGAGGACCCCTTCGAGAAGCCGCACGGATCGCGGGTCGTCGAAGAACGCGCGGTGGCGGACCTCGACGGCGTACCCGTGCGAGCTGGGCAGCCCGCGGAGGAAGCCGGCCAGGGTGCCGAGGTCGGTCGGGCCGAACGATCCCGGCAGCTGGATCCAGAGGGTCCGGGCTCGCGGCCCGAGCGGTTCGATCGCCTCCAGGAACGAGCGGACCTCCTCGTCGACACCGGTGAGACGGCCCTCGTGCGTGATCGTCCTGGGCAGCTTGACCACCAGGCGGAAGTCGGGGCCGGTCTGCCGCGCCCACGACTCCACCGTGCTCCTCGCCGGTGTCGCGTAGAAGGTCGTGTTGCCCTCCACCGCGTTGCACCAGGTCGCGTACGCCCGCAGGCGCTCCCCGGCAGGGAGCGGATGGGGCAGGAAGCGTCCCTGCCATGACGTGAGAGACCACATCGCGCATCCCACATGAAGCCGCATGACCCGACGCTATCCAAGGACGGCGGGGCGTCCGGCCAGTGGGTGCCCCGGACGGGCGCGCTTTACGGGAGCACTACAACCGGACGTCATACGGTAGATCCATTACCCAAGCGGGCATTCAGGTAGACCATCGCACTCGCGACAGATGGGATGTTCATCAATGAAGGTGGCATTTCTCCTAGCAGGGTTCCTCACCGTCCTCATGGCGGCCCCGGCCGCGGCGGCCGAGACGGGAGCCGGAGCCGACGCGTCCACGACCTCCGCCTCCTCCGGGAAGCCGGCCTATCCCGCCGAGTTCCCCCTTCCCGACGGCTTCCAGCCGGAGGGGATCGCCATCGGCCCGGGAGCGACCGCGTACTTCGGCTCGCGCGCGACCGGCGCGATCTACCGGGCCGACCTGCGCACGGGCAAGGGCCGGATCATCAACCCGGGACCGGGCACCCCGTCGCTCGGCCTCAAGACCGACGCTCGCGGCAGGCTGTTCGTCGCGGGCGGTACGGGCGGCGACGCCCGCGTGATCGACACCCGCAACGGCAAGGTGCTCGCGAGCTACCGGCTCGCCACCGGCGCCGCGTTCGTCAACGACGTCGTGCTCACCCGCGACGCGGCCTACTTCACCGACTCGACCAACCCCGTGCTGTACAAGCTGCCGTTCGGGCGTGGCGGAGCGCTGCCGAAGGAGGCGGTGCAGGTGCCGCTGAGCGGTGACATCGTCTACGCGACCGGCATCAACGCCAACGGCATCGCCCAGACCCCCGACCGCAGGGCACTGCTCGTCGTCCAGTCGAACACCGGCAAGCTGTTCCGGGTCGACCCCTCGACCGGTGTCGCCACCCTGGTGGACATCGGCGCCGAGACCCTGGCCAACGGTGACGGCCTGCTGCTGGAGGGCCGTGTCCTCCACGTCGTGCAGAACCGCCTGAACACCCTGACGTCCCTCTCGCTGGACCGCGGCGCCACCTCGGGGAAGGTGGTCCGCAAGCTCACGGACGGCCGCTTCGACGTGCCCACCACCGTCGCCTCCTTCCGCGACCGCCTCTATCTCCCCAACGCCCGCTTCACCACCACTCCCACCCCGACGACCCCGTACGACGTGGTGGCCGTCGAGCGCCACTGATCGTTCTCCCCGCCTTTTCGACACGAGGCGGGGCGGGTGGGAGCGGGATCGCAGGCGGTCGTCCGCTCCCACCCGCACGCACGGTCCGCGGTGATCCACGCCCGGGCGGCCCGGACCCGCCGCGCACACGTGTCGCACGGGTTCGGGTGTCACATGGGTTCGGGTGTCACACGGCTTCAGAGGTCACACGGGCTTCAGGACGCGTGGCCGAAGTCGACGTCCTTGGTCTCGACCGTCCCGGCCGTCCGGCCCGGTGCGTCCTGGTAGGTCCAGTACAGGTTCGTGTGCTTGATGACCAGGTCCGGCGACGGCGCGCCCCACTCCGTCTGGTCCTCCGTCGTGTGGGCGTCGCTGACGAGGGTCGCGTCGTATCCCCTGGTGAACGCGCCGTGGAGCGTCGAGCGGACGCACTGGTCGGTCTGCGCGCCGACGACGACGAGCCGCCCGACGCCGAGGCCGGACAGCACGCTCTCAAGTGTGGTGTCCTCGAAGGAGTCGCCGTAGTTCTTCTCGACGAGCGGCTCGGCGTCGTCCGGAACCAGCTCGGGGACGATCCGCCAGTCGTCGCTCCCCCTCACGAGGTCCTCGTCCGAGTGCTGGACCCAGACGACGGGCACCTGCTCCCGCCGCGCCCTCTCGACGAGGCCGCCGATGTTCGCGACGACCACGTCGCGCTCGTGGGCCCCCTCGACGACACCGTTCTGC
This sequence comes from Streptosporangium nanhuense, assembly GCF_059358815.1. NCBI lineage: Bacteria > Bacillati > Actinomycetota > Actinomycetes > Streptosporangiales > Streptosporangiaceae > Streptosporangium > Streptosporangium nanhuense. The sequence goes on along the minus strand of NZ_JCADBG010000013.1, from coordinate 37,742 downwards.
ACGTCGATGACGAGGAGGGCGGTGTTCGGCCGGTTCTCGAGTGTGGTCATGGTCTTCCCTCGCTCACGCCGGAATCCTGTGCCCATCCACGGTAGGCGCACCCACCGACAGAAAACCGCCTCCCCGGCCACCGGGCCGCGGTCTCACCCGGCCCCCTTGTCACCTCGACGCCGTCGTGATCGGCTCTTCGGATGAGCCACGACAGGTACCCCGGCGGGCTCGGGCTCCCCCTCACCCTTCCGTACCGCCGTTTCAAGGTGTGGAGCTACGTGCCCACTCACGGCGGGCTCGTGCTGCGCACCGAGTTCACGCCCGACGAACCCCACGTCGAGCTCCTCTTCCAGGGGGTGGCCGCGATCAGGCTGCCCACCTCCATGAACGGCGGCCTCGTCGTCGACACGGCGGACCGTCCCGAGAGGGACGCCGCCCTGAAGGATCTCGGGGTCCGCACCGATTCCGAGAGCCATGTCTTCACGATCAGGGGCGGTGACTTCGCCGGCCACGTCGTGGCGTACCACCTGTTCCTCCGCGAGGAACATCGGACGCGCTACAGCCCGTTCTCGCTGTTCCACGGCTACCTCGGCAGCGACTTCGACCGGTGACGCCCACCCGCCCGGGGTGGCCCCGAGCGAACCGGGGACGGAGAGGCCCATCCGGGTGAGGGGCACCGTGCAGGCCCACAACCAGGGCCGATTTCCGCCAGCGTGCCGGGGCCGCGCGGCCGACCATGGACCCATGAGCACTTCCCGCACGTTCGCCATCGAGGCCGAGGTCGTCGCCGAGCTACGCGTCCGCGACGACGCCGGGCGTCCGCCCCGCGTGGTCACCGACACCGAGGGGGGCTCCCCGCTGCGATGCTGCCTGCGCCGCAGCCTCCCGGGAGAGCGGCTCGCCCTGCTCGCGTACGCGCCGCTGCGCCGGTGGGGGGCGCGGACCGGGGGCGATCCCGGCCCGTACGAGGAGGTGGGCCCGGTGTTCGTGCACGCCGAGCCGTGCGAGGGGCCCGGCGGGACGGGCTTCCCCGTCGACATGTGCGGTGAGCGGCGGGTCTTCCGCGCCTACGACGCGGGCGGCACCATCCTCGGCGGGCGGCTGGTGGACCGGCACGTCAGCCTCGACGCCGCCGTGGCGGAGGGCATCCTGGCGGAGCAGTTCGCGGACCCCGACGTGGCGCTGGTACACGTGCGGGCGGTGGAGTTCGGCTGTTTCCTGTTCGAGGTGCACCGCGCCTGACCCCCGCTCCCGCCGCGCTACGCCTCGCCGGCGGGATCGGCGATGCGGTACCCCACCCCGGGTGTCGTCGTGATGACCGGCGGGCTTCCCAGCTTGCGGCGCAGCCTCCCGACGGTCACGGTGACGGTGTTGGTGAACGGGTCGGCGTTCTCGTCCCAGACCTGCTCCAGGAGGTCCTCGGTGCTCAGGAAGCCGGGGCCGGCGCGCAGCAGGGCTTCGAGGAGCGCGAACTCCTTGACCGAGAGGTCGAGCCGCCGGCTGTCGCGGGTGGCCGTGCGGCGTACCGGGTCGAGCTCGATCCCGGCCGCGCGCAGCGTCCGCGCCCGGGCGAACGGACGGCGGCGGGCCAGGGCGTGGACGCGCAGGACCAGCTCGGGGAAGTGGAAGGGCTTGGCGAGGTAGTCGTCGGCTCCCAGGGCGAGACCGCTGACCCGGTCCCCGGGAGAGCCGGCCGCGGTCAGCATCAGGACCATCGCGCGGTCGTCCCGTTCGGTGACCATCCGGCAGAGGACGTCGCCGTGGATCCCGGGCAGGTCGCGGTCGAGGACCACCACGTCGTACGCGTTGAGATCGAGCTTCGCCGCGGCGGCCAGGCCGTCGTGGGCGACGTCGACGGCCATGCCCTGGTCCCGTAGCCCCTCGGCCAGGATCTCGGCGAGCGGGCGCGCGTCCTCCACCACCAGGACCCTCACCCGGCGCCGCCTTCCGGCGCGGGCGCCGATGACGAGACGGTGGTTCGCGGACCATCTTCCGGTACGGGCACCGACGGCGGCGAGACGGTGGTTCGCGGACCGCCTTCCCGCGCGGGCGCCGACGGCAGTGAGACGGTGACGCGCAGGCCGCCTTCCGGCCGGGCGTGCAGGGTGAGGACGCCGTCGTGCGCGCTGACGACGGCCGCGACGATCGACAGGCCGAGACCGGCGCCGGTCTCCGAGCCGGTCCGGTCGGCGGCGAGCCGCCGGAAGGGCTCGGTGAGCCGGGCGACCTGCGCCGGGTCGAGAACCGGCCCGTCCGTCTCCACGACCATCCGCACCAGGCCGGTCCCGGTCCCGTTCCCGGTCCCGTCTTCGGTCGTGGTCCTGTCCTCGTTCCCGGTCGCGATCGCGAGCCGGATCGAGCCACCGTGCCGGTTGTGGACGACCGCGTTGTCGATCACGTTGTTCACCAGGCGAGACAGCAGGGGCGGGCTGCCCCGGGTCCACGCGGTGTCCTGGACGTGCGCCTCGACGGCCAGCTCCCTCTCCTCGATGTCCGTCGCGCGGGCGGCCAGTGATTCGGACACCAGGGTGCCGAGCGCGACCGGGACGCGGCCGTGGAGCTCGCCGTGCTGCGCGCGGGCGAGGTCGAGGAAGCCTTCCAGAAGGCCGTCGACCCGGTCGAGTTCGGTGCGCAGCCGGTCGGCGAGTGCCAGCGTCTGCGCCGGTACCGGCCCCGGCTTGGCCACGGCCACGTCCAGCGACGCCCGCATGGTCGTCAACGGTGTCCGCAGCTCGTGGGAGGCGTTGGCGACGAACCGGCGCTGGGCGGCGAAGGACGCCTCCAGGCGTTCCAGCAGCCCGTCGACGGTGTCCGCGAGATCCTTGACCTCATCGTCGGGGCCCGGCACGGCCAGCCGTTCGTGCAGGTTCTCGGCCGAGATCCGCCGCGTCGCCGCGGTGATCGTCCGCAGCGGGCGCAGCACCCGGCCGGCCACGGCCCTGCCCAGCGGGAACGAGATCGCCGCCATCACGAACAGCGCGATCACCGAGCCCACCAGGAGCTGGCGCGACTGGACCGCGTGGACGTCCGAGAGCTGCGCTTCGAGCTGGTGAACGCGTTCCTGCGCCTGGGTGAGACCGGGCTGCGGGGCGGGCGGGGTCTGGCCGGGTGCCGGCCGGGTCATGCCACCCGTGCCGGCCAGCAGGTTGGTGAGGACGAGCAGCCCCAGGCCGGACAGGAGGAACAGGGCGGCGTACAAGATGGTGAAACGCTGCCGTACCGTTCGCCTCGGTGGTGCGGGGCCTCGCGGCTCGCTCATCGATCCTCTCCCGTTCACGTGCGCACTTCCAGGACCTCCAGGATGCGGCACCTGACCTAACAGCGGTGTGACAGCGGTGGTTCGGCCCGTGTTGGGGCCGGATCCGTAGAACCGGACCATGCGAGAAACCCACGAAGCCACCACCGGACCATCTCTGACCGCACGGGTGCGGCAGGAGTGGGCGCGGTTCCGCACCCGGGGCCGGATGGCCGCCATGGCGGCCACGATCCTCGTCACCGTCCTGCTCGGACTGCTCCACGCGATCCTGCTCGGCGGCGGCTCCCACTGCAGCGACGGCCCGGTGGAGATCCCCTGTCCCACCGGGCCGGCCGGGCCGCACGGCCAGGTGGTGAGCGACACCTTCTACTTCGTCCACCGGCCCCTGGGCGAGAACGGCAGCATCACCGTCCGCGTGACGTCCATGACCGGCGTCATCACCTACCCGCCGCCCGACCACGACGAGATCGTCCCCGGCCTCGTACCCTGGGCGAAGGCGGGCGTCATCATCAAGGACGGCACCGCACAGGGTTCCTCCTACGCGGCGCTGATGCTCACGGGCTCGCACGGTGTACGGATGCAGCACGACTACGTCCACGACACGGCGGGACGCGCGGGGGGCGTCTCGGCGGAGGCACCGCGCTGGCTGCGCCTGACCCGCTCCGGCGACACCATCACCGGCCACGAGTCGGCGGACGGCACGCGATGGACCAGGGTCGGCACCGCCCACCTCGCCGCGCTGCCCGAGACGGTACGGGTCGGGCTCTTCGTCGCGTCCCCGGGTGACCTCACCCTCAGGCCCGTCGCCCTCGGCGCGGGCCTCCCGGAGTCGCGCTTCACCCAGGCCACCGCCACCTTCGACCACGTCAGCGTGGAGAGCGGCACGTCCACCGGCGAATGGAACCACGGCAGCGTGGGCGAGATGGGACACACCGACTGGGAGAAGTACCACCGGGCGGCCGGGCTCGTCGAGTCGAACGGCGCGTTCACCGTCACCGGGACCGGCGACATCGGGCCGAGCGGCGCCGAGGGCGGCCACCCCGTGGAGAGCGGCCTCGTCGGCCTGGTCGTCAGCCTGGTCATCGTGCTCGTGGTGGCCGTACGATTCGTGACCGCCGGGTACCGGCCGGGCAGGACCGGAATCGGAATCACGTCCGGCGTCGCGCCCCATGTCACGTCCGGTGTGACGCCCGGTGTCACGTCTGGTCTCGCGCCCGGCATCACGTCCGGTGTCACGTCTGGTCTCGCGCCCGGCATCACGTCCGGTGTCGCGCCCGGTGTCACGCCACTCACCGGCCGGGCGCTGGCGGCGAAGGCCCTCGTGATCGGCGCGGTCACCTTCCTGGCCGGGCTGGTCTCCGCGGCGGTCGTGGTGTCGGCCGGTCCGAGGATCCTTCGTGCCAACGATCTCAGTGTCGTCGCGGTGCCGGCCCTCACGGGACTGCGGGTCGTCGCCGGCGTCGCGGCGCTGCTCGCGATCGCCGCCGTCCTCGCACTCGCCGTCGGCGCGCTGCTGCGGCGGACCTGGGCGGCGATCCTCGTCACGATCTCGGCGGTCGTCCTCCCGTACCTCCTGGCGGTCCTGCCGATCCTGCCCGACGAAACGGCCAGGTGGCTGCTCCGCCTCACACCCGCCGCCGGCTTCGCCGTCGAACAGACCCTCCATGAATATCCGCAGATGGTCGCCCACTACGCGCCCTCGGCGGGCTACTACCCGCTCGCCTGGTGGGCCGGGCTCGCCGTGCTCTGCGGCTACGCCGCGGTCGCCCTCGCACTGGCCGGCTTCCGGCTACGCCGGAGCGTTCCGGCGTCACGGCCGCGCTGGAGGTAACGACCCGCCACCGGAGGCACGACAGCCGCGATGACCGTCTGTCGTGCCGGCCCGGCCGGTCACAGCGGAGCGCCGCCGAACCCGATCTCGTTCCCGTCCGGATCGCGGTAGGTGGCCTTGCGCACGCCGTTGGAGCAGGTCTCCCGCTCCACGGGGTCGAGTCCTCGCTCGGCGATCCGCGCCACGAACGCGTCGAGGTCGTCGACGAAGATCGTGCGCATGGCGTGACCGGCGTGCCGTGCCAGGTCCATGGCGCTGTGCACGATCGCCTGGCGGACGGTGATGACGGCCGGCTCCTCCGGCCACCACGGCACGCGCCCGACGGCGTCCAGGCCGAGTTCCTCCACGCCGCCTTGAACAATCCCACGATGTCCGCACGCGTCTCCGAGGCAGGCACCCACAGGTCGATCTGCGGGTCGCCGTCGAATTCGTCGAGCCAGGCGGACGCGTCCTCGGGGTCGCGCGCGACGCCGGGCCTTCCGGCGGCCGGGCCGCGGGAAAAGACCGAGCACCGACTGCGCGGCTCGTGTCAAGATGCTCGGCATGTCCAGTCGAGCACTGAGCTTCGGGGTGATGGCGGAAGCGTACGAACGGTTCCGGCCGGGATATCCCGCGGAACTTTTCGACACGGTGATGGCGTACGCGGCTCAGCCGGTCCGGACCGCCCTCGAGATCGGCGCCGGGACGGGCAAGGCGACCCGCCTGTTCGCCCGGCGAGGGGTCGCGGTCACCGCGACCGAGCCTGACGGGGTCATGCTCGCCGAGTTGCGCAAGCACGTGCCGTCACACGTCAGGATCGTGCGGGCCGCGTTCGAGGACCTGCGACCGGGCGAGAGGTACGGGCTGGTCTACGCGGCGGCGGCGTTGCATTGGACGAACCCGGAGGATCGGTGGTCGCGCATGGCCGCGCTGCTGGAGCCGGGTGGCGTGTTCGCCTCGTTCGGCGGGCCGACCCGGCTGTCCGACCCGGCCGTGGAGACGGCCGTTCGCGCGGCACGGTCACCGTTCCTGCCCAGCGACGAGATCCCGTCCCCGGACGGGACGCCTCCGGAGCATGACATGCAGTGGCCGGGCACGGAGCTCCAGCGGTCCGAGTGGTTCGCCGATGTCCGGCAGACCGTGATCGAGCGGCACCTGACGATGAGTGCTCACGACTACGTCGGCCTTCTCTCGACCGTCTCGGCCTATCTCATGCTGCCGGCGCTGGATCGGGAGCAGGTGTTCGGCCGGATCAAGCGGGTTCTGCCCGCGACGGTCGAGATCACCGCCGACATCACCATCCACCTGGCGCGTCGACGTCACGAGCGGTAGTGCCTCGGTAGCCGGACGCCCGCGGGCCCGGTCTACCCGGTGGAGCCGCGGACGACCAGCGGGGTGGGCAGGATCCTCGGGAGAGGGGTGACGCCTTCGTTGATCATCGTGATGACCGCGGCGGCCGCCGCCGTACCGAAGCCCGCCTTGTCCTGGGCCAGCGTCGTCAGCCCCGGCGGCACCAGCGCGGCCAGCTCGATGTCGTCGAACCCGACCAGCGCGATGTCCTCGGGCACCTTCAGGCCGGCCTCCGTTACGGCCCGCAGTGCCCCGATCGCCATCTCGTCGCCCGCGGCGAAGACCGCGTCGGGCGGCTCCTCCAGCTCCAGCAGGGCGCGCATCGCGGCGTGACCGCTCGCCAGGTAGAAGTCGCCCTCGACGACCAGCTCCGGCCGGTGCGCCAGGCCGAGCGCGGCCAGCTCCTCCAGGTAGCCGCGCAGCCGCTCCGCGCCCGGCCTGGTGTGGGCCGGGCCGGTGATGGTGGCGATGACCCGGCGCCCGGTCGCGTGCAGGTGGCGGACCGCCTCGCGCGCCCCGCCCACGTTGTCGGAGGTCACGTAGGTGGTCCGCGGCCCCTGGACGGGCCGGTCGAGGGAGACGCACGGCACCTCCGACGCCGCCAGCGGCTGGAGCGAGGGATCGGCCCTGCCGTTGTCTATGAAGACCACGCCGTCGAGGTTGTGCCTGCGCACGGCGCGGAGAAAGCTGTCGGGCGTGCCGTCCTCGCTGGTGGCGAGCATGAGCAGGTGATAGCCGCGCTCGCTCAGCGCGGTCTTCAGCCCGATGAGGATCTCCTGGAAGAACGGGTGCCGCCAGCCGGGGCGGCGGTGGTCGGTGTCCCAGATCAGGCCGACCATGTGGGACCTCTTGGTGGCCAGGGTGCGGGCCGACTCGTTGGGCAGGTATCCGATGCGTGCCGCGGTGCTCAGAATGAGCTCGCGGGTCTGGGCGTTCACCACCTCGGGGTTGTTGAACACGCGGGAGACAGTCGCCGACGACACCCCGCAAAGGCGCGCCAGCTCTCGAATCGTTGCCACGGGCGTACGGTATCGCATCTCGCTGAAACCGGTTTCATGTAACCGGTTGCATGGAAGTTATGTGAGAGCCCGCAACGTGTCAACCCACCCCTGGAGATTTCCGGCGCGTGACATTTCTGTGACTTGACGAAGGACGGTGGTGTTCTGTGGAATGTCCCACTGACAGGCCGATGCCGCACCGTTGCCGCGGGGCTCGGCCTTCTCATCGCATCTCGCAGTCACCCTCCATCTCCCTTCGAAGGAGTCCCAGGTGTCTGCTGGACGAATCCGTCTCGCCGCTGGAGTGCTGGCCGCCGGCATGCTCGCCGCCGGTTGCGGCGGCTCCCCCTCCACCGGCTCCACACCGACCGACGCCAAGGTCACCCTGACCCTCAACCTGTTCGGGAACATGGGCTTCAAGGAGCTCTACGCCAAGTACGAGGCCGCCCACCCCAACATCAAGATCGTCGAGAGAACGTCGGCGTACAACGACCACCACCGCAACCTCGCGGCGCACCTGGCCACCCGCAGCGGCACCGCCGACATCGAGGCGATCGACACCGGCTTCGTCGCCCAGTTCAGGAACCAGCCCCAGCACTTCGCCGACCTGCGCCAGCACGGCGCCGACCAGCTCAAGGACCGCTGGCTGCCGTGGAAGTGGGAGGCGTCGCTGGCCAAGTCGGGGGCCCAGATCGGCTACGGCACCGACGTCGGCGGCCTGGCCATGTGCTACCGCCGCGACCTGTTCAAGAAGGCCGGGCTGCCCACCGACCGTGACGAGGTCGCCAAGCTCTGGCCCGACTGGACGTCCTACTTCGAGACCGGCAAGCGCTACACCGCCAAGAAGCCCGAAGGCGCCGCGTTCTTCGACGGCGGCCCCCAGGTCTTCAACGCGATGATCGGCCAGGCCGAGACCGGCTACTACGACACCCAGGACAACGTCGTGGTCGCCACCAACCCGGCGATCCGCGCCGCCTACGACGAGGTGCTCAAGGCCGTGGCCGACGGCCAGTCGGCCAAGCTCGTCGGCAGCTCGCCCGCCTGGAACACCGGCTTCGCCAAGAGCCAGTTCGCCACCATCGCCTGCCCCGCCTGGATGCTCGCCAAGATCCAGGACCAGGGCAAGGACTTCGCCGGGCAGTGGGACGTGACCGCCATCCCCGGCGGCGGCGGCAACTGGGGTGGCTCCTACCTGACCGTCCCCGCGCAGAGCAAGCACCTGAAGGAGGCCGTGGAGCTGATCACCTGGCTGACGGCGCCCGAGCAGCAGATCGAGGTGTTCACCAAGCACGGCATCCTGCCCTCCACCGTCGCCACCTACGACAAGCCCGAGGTGACCGGGCTCAAGCACGAGTTCTTCAACGACGCGCCGATCGGGCAGATCTTCACCACCGCCGCCCGCAACCTCAAGCCGCAGTACCAGGGCCCGAGGGCCGGCGACATCCAGACCGCCATCCGCGACGCGATCAACCGCGTGGAGGAGGGCAAGCAGGACGGCGCCGAGGCGTGGACGCAGGTGCTCGGGGACATCGAGCGCATCAGCAAGTGACGCGCACCGATCCGTGAGAGCCGGACGACGGCGGGCGGTCAGGGCCCGCCGTCGTCCCCCCTTCCCCCGAGGAGCCGACCGTGACCTCCGTCAGATCGGGGCCCCGGCGCCGCTGGGCCTACCAGCTCGACGTCAAGGGCTCGCCGTACCTCTACATCGCCCCGTTCTTCCTGCTGTTCGGCGTGGTGGGCATGTTCCCGCTGCTGTACACCGCCTACGTCTCCCTCACCGACTGGAACCTGCTGGATCCGGCCCGTGAGTGGGTGGGGCTGGCCAACTACGCCGAGCTGCTGGCCGACGACTACTTCTGGAACGCGCTGTTCAACACCGTCAGCATCTGGCTGCTGTCCACCGTGCCGCAGCTGCTGGCCGCGCTGTTCATCGCGCACATGCTCAACCGCAGGCTGCGTGCCCGCACGCTGTTCCGGATGGGCGTGCTGCTGCCCAACGTGACCTCGATCGTCGCGGTCACGATCATCTTCGCCCAGCTCTTCGGCCGCGACTTCGGCATGGTCAACTGGGCACTCGGCCTGGTGGGCCTGGATCCGATCGACTGGCAGGCCGGCACGCTCTCCTCGCACGTCGCGATCTCGCTGATCGTCATCTGGCGGTGGACCGGCTACAACGCCCTCATCTACCTGGCCGCCATGCAGACCATCCCCGAGGACCTGTACGAGGCGGCCCGGCTGGACGGCGCGAGCCAGTTCACCCAGTTCCGGAAGATCACCGTGCCGATGCTCCGTCCCACGATCATCTTCACCGCCGTCGTGTCCACCATCGGCGGCTTCCAGATCATCGCCGAGCCCCTGCTGTTCCAGGCCGGCACCGGCAACCCGACCGGCGGCTCGGACCGTCAGTTCCAGACCGTCGGCCTCTACCTCTACGAGCAGGGCTTCAGCATGTACGAGTTCGGCTACGCCTCGGCGATCGCCTGGACGCTCTGCATGATCATCGTGGTCATGGCGCTCGTCAACTTCGCCATCACGCGCAGGATCAGGAGCAGCTGACATGGCAACCGTCACCGCCGTCCGGCGCGGCTTGACCCGCCGGGCCGTCCGGCGCGGCCTGAACCCCCTGGGAGCGGGGTTCTGGACCTACGCCGCGCTCGTCGCCGTGCTGCTCGGCTCGCTGTTCCCCATCTACTGGTCGCTGATCGTGGCCTCCCACGACAACGACGCCATCGCCAGCGTCCCGCCGGTCCTCACCCCCGGCGGCCACCTGTTCGAGAACATCGCCCGGGTCTTCGACACCACCGCGTTCGGCCAGGCGATGCTCAACTCCTTCCTCGTGTCCGGCTCGGTCACCGTCTCGGTCGTGCTGTTCTCCACGCTGGCCGGCTTCGCCTTCGCCAAGCTGCGCTTCCGCGGGCGCAACGTGCTGCTCGTCGTGGCCATCGCCACCACCACCGTGCCGCAGCAGCTCGGCATCATCCCGCTGTACATCCTCATGGCGGAGCTCGGCTGGACCGGCAGGCTGGAGGCGGTGATCGTGCCCGGCCTGGTCACCGCGTTCGGCGTGTTCCTCATGACCCAGTACCTCTCCAGCGCCATCCCCGACGAGCTGCTGGAGGCCGGTCGCATCGACGGGTGCAGCACGCTGCGATTGTTCTGGCACGTGGTGCTGCCCGCCGCCCGGCCGGCCGCCGCCGTGCTCGGCCTGTTCACCTTCATGCAGGCCTGGAACGACTTCTTCTGGCCGCTGGTCGTCCTCACGCCGGAGAACCCGACCGTCCAGGTCGCGCTCTCCAGCCTGGCCAGCGGCTACACCACCGACTACGCGCTCGTGCTCACCGGCACCGTGCTCGCGATCGTGCCGATCGTGGCGGTCTTCGCCGCGCTGGGCCGTCAGATCATTGGGGGAATCATGTCAGGAGCGATCAAGGGATGACCCAGGAACGTACCGCCTTTCCCGCCGGGTTCGTGTGGGGGACGGCCACCGCCGCCTACCAGATCGAGGGCGCCGTGGACGCCGACGGGCGCGGGCCCTCGATCTGGGACACGTTCTGCCGCGTCCCCGGCGCGGTGGCCAGGGGCGAGAGCGGCGAGCACGCCTGCGACCACTACCACCGCTGGCGGGAGGACGTGGACCTGATGGACCGGCTCGGCACCGGCGCCTACCGCTTCTCGCTGGCCTGGCCCAGGATCATTCCCGACGGCGACGGCCGGGTGAACCGGCGCGGCCTCGACTTCTACCGGCGGCTCGCCGACACCCTGCGCGAGCGCGGCATCGAGCCGTACGTCACCCTCTACCACTGGGACCTGCCCCAGGCGCTGGAGGACCGCGGCGGCTGGCGCGACCGTGACACCGCCGAGCGCTTCGCCGACTACGCCGAGGTCGCGCACGAGGCGCTGGGCGACATGGTGTCCCACTGGATCACGCTGAACGAGCCGTACTGCTCGTCCATCGTCGGCTACGCGGAGGGCCGCCACGCGCCCGGCGCGCGCGAAGGGCACGGCGCGCTCGCCGCCGCCCACCACCTGCTGCTGGGCCACGGCCTCGCGACGGCCAGGCTACGGGCGGGGGCGGGGGCGGAGCAGCAGGTCGGCATCACGCTCAACATGTCGCCCACGGTGCCCGCGACCGGCTCGGCGGCCGACGCCGACGCGGCGCGCAAGATGGACCTGCTGGTCAACCGGCAGTTCACCGACCCGCTGCTGCTCGGCACCTACGCGTCCGACATGGCGGAGACCTTCGGCGCCATCAGCGACTTCTCCTTCCGCCACGAGGGCGACCTGGAGGTCATCGGCGCCCCGCTGGACTTCCTGGGCGTCAACTACTACTACCGCATCCACGCCGCCGCGGCGCCGTACGAGCAGGCGGACCCCGCGCTGCGCTCCGCGTTCGACCTCGGGGTGCGCAGCGTCACCCCGGACGGCGCGGCGACCAGCGGGCTGGGCTGGCCGATGGAGCCGCAGGGTCTCCACCAGACCCTCCTCGGCCTGACCCGGCGCTACCCCGCGCTGCCGCCGATCTTCGTCACCGAGAACGGCTACGGCGACGACGGGCCCCTCGACGACACCGGCCGCGTCGGCTTCCTGCGCGACCACCTGGCCGCCATCCGCACCGCGATGACCGACGGTGTGGACGTACGCGGCTACTTCTGCTGGTCGCTGCTGGACAACTTCGAGTGGGCCCGCGGATACGACGCCCGGTTCGGGCTCGTCCACGTCGACTACGAGACCCAGGCCCGCACCGAGAAGGCGAGCTACCACTGGCTGCGCGAGTTCATCGCGAAACAGGGGTGAGGCTCCCGGCCCTCGACCCCGGCACCTCGTCGGTACGGGCGCCGGTCCACGAGACCGCGCCTCGTACCGCACCCGCCCGGGACTCCGGGCCGGGACCACGTCCGGCCTCTCCCGGGACCCGCCCCCCGCAGGGGGACCTCGGCCCCTAATTCGGTCGACAGCGCGCGACGGCCGCTGTCAGCATGGCCTTCATGTCACGAGCGTGGTAACACCTCGATCGCTGCCAGGGACGGTTCCCGGAGCCACGGGCCCGGTGTGGAGACCATCGTCCCCGGTTCAGGCTGCTCGTTGTCAGCGGCGCCCCGGCTCGACCGCGCGCCGCTCACCCGTCCGGACGACAGAGGTCCGGCGACGAAGCCGACCGTGATCGATGTGCGGGCGTCGAGGACGCCGAGAAGAGGATCCCCCAGATGGAACTCCACGAGTACGCGAGGTATGACGCCGTCGGGCTCCGGAAGCTGATCGACGACGGTGAGGTCACCGCGAAGGAGGTCGAGGCCGTCGCCCGGCAGGCCCTGGAGGTGGCGAACGCGGAGGTGAACGGCCTCGTCCTGCCGGTGTTCTCGCCGGCGCTCGACCACGCGGAAGACGGGCCGCTCGCCGGGGTGCCGTTTCTGATCAAGGACCACGGGCCGGTGGCGAAGGGGGTGCCGTTCTTCCTCGGGAGCCGGAGCCTCCCCGGCATCGTCAGCCCGTACGACAGCGACCTGATGGCGCGCTTCCGGGCCGCGGGCCTGGTCACCCTGGGCCTGACCACCGTGCCGGAGATGGCGATCAGTTTCTCCACCGAATCGGTCAAGCACGGGCCGACGCGCAACCCGTGGGATCCCGAGCGGGGTGTGGGCGGATCGAGCGGCGGCGCCGCAGCCCTGGTGGCCGCCGGTGCCGTACCCGTCGCGCACGGCGGCGACGGAGCCGGGTCCATCCGGATCCCGGCCTCCTGCTGCGGGCTGGTCGGGCTCAAGCCGAGCCGGGGCCGGGTCCCGTGCGGGCCCGACCTGGGGGAACCGATGCTCGGGATGGCGTACGAGTTCGGGCTGACGCGCACCGTCCGCGACGCCGCGCACCTCCTGGACGCCGTCCACGGTCCCGGTGTCGGCGACAAGTACACCGCGCCACCCCCGCGCGGCCGGTACGCCGACGAGCTCGGGATCGACCCTGACCCGCTGCGGGTGGCCGTGACCACCGAGGCGTGGTCGGGTGCGGCGGTGGACGGCGAGGTGGCCGCCGCGGCGGTCCGGGTCGGCCGGATGCTGGAGGAGACGGGTCACACCGTCACCGGCGCGAGCCCGGCGGTCGACTGGGACGCCGTCATGCGGAGCACGGTGGCCGAAGCGGTCGCGATCGCCTCCCCGCTGCTCATGGCCCCGAGGCGACCCGACCCGGCCCGGATGGAAGCGGTGTCCAGGCGGCTTCTGCGGGTGGCCAGGGAGTACAGCGCGCTGGACATGATGGCCGCCTTCGGCGCGCAGAACCGGGTGACCCGGTCGGTGGGCGCGTTCTTCACCGAGTACGACCTGCTCGTCACCCCGGCGCTGGGCCGGCTCCCGGCGCCTCACGGCACCCTCCGCTACGACGACCCCGGTCACACCCTGACGAGCTGGCTGACCTCGATCTTCGATTACGGCCCGTTCACCATGGTGTTCAACATCTCCGGCCAGCCCGCGATCAGCCTGCCGCTGGGGCACAGCGAAAGCGGGCTGCCGATAGGGGTGCAGCTCGTCGCCGGCTACGGCCGGGAGGACCTGCTGTTCACGATCGCCGCCCGGTTGGAACAGGCCATGCCCTGGAAGGACCGAACCCCTCGGTTCTTCGTCGGGAGGCGCTGAGCGAAGGCGGCCTCGCGGGCCCGTTCTCCCCACGGGGACTCGCAGGCCCGCTCTCCTCACGGGGACGGGCCTGCTCCTTGCCCGGCGACGGTCCAGGACCGCTACGGACGGCCGAGCCAGGCGGCCGCCCCCGCCTTGATCCGCTCCTTCACCGCGGGCGGGGCGAAGGACGCCTCGGCCCCGGCCACGGCCAGCCCGGCCAGGTCGGCGTCGGTGAGGCCGAAGACCTCGCGCAGCCGGGAGTACTCGTCGGCCAACGCCGTCTCGCCGTCGGTGTTGACCGTGACGACCAGCCCGGCCGCGCGCAGTAGCGGCAGCGGGTGCTCGGCGAACGTGGGAACGAGCCCGAGCAGGACGTTGGAGGTCGGGCACACCTCCAGCGGGATGCCACGCTCGCGCACCTCGGCCACCAGCGCCGGGTCGTCCAGCACCCGGATGCCGTGCCCGAGCCGCTCGGCGTGACCCCTCTCAAGGGCCTCGCGGATGCTGGCCGGCCCGGCCGCCTCGCCCGCGTGGTGCACCAGGCGCAGCCCGGTGTCCCTGGCCGCGTCCAGCACCTCGGCGAACGGCGCCAGCGGGTGGCTCTCGTCGCCCGCCAGCCCGATACCGATCACCTCGTCGTACCGGCCGGCCAGCTTGAGCGTCCGCCACAGCCGCTCCACCGGCCGGCGGCGTGAATGGTCGAGCAGCACCCGGCACTCGATCCCGTAGCGCCTGCCCTCGGCCAGCCCTTCAAGCACCGCCTCCAGCGGCATCTCCAGCGCCCCCACGCGCTCGCCGTGGGACGCGGCGGTGAAGGTCACCTCGGCGTACCGGGTGCCCTGGGCCGCCTCGTCCTCGCAGAACTCCAGCGCCACCCTCCGGAAGTGCTCGGGCGTGCGCAGCAACGCCCGTACCCGGGCCCGCTGGTCGGCGAACTCCCGGAAGCCGACGAACGGCCCCTCCGGCTCGGGTGGCCCTCCCCACTCGCGCACGGTCCGCGGCCGTACGGTGCTCTCCAGATGGACGTGCAGATGAGCCTTGGGCAGCAGACGAAGATCCCTCACTTCCCCCACTCTAAATCGCCCCGGCCGCCCGTCCGTACGATCGGCTCCGGCCCCTTCAGCACGTGGGCCGGTAGTCCACGGAGGGAAGGTAGGTGGCCCACTCCTCGCGGGTGAGGTCGCGGCCGATCTCCCGGCAGAGCTTCCCCGCGAGCGGATCGGGCCGGAGCGACCAGCGAATGATCCTGCCGTCGTCTCCTCCGGAGATCAGGTCCCCGTCGGTGCCGAAGGCCAGGCCCTTGACCGGTGCCGTGTGGCCGGTGAGCGTGGCCGTGAGACTCCCGGACGGGACGTCCCAGACGGTGATCGTACGATCGTCACCCGCGGACGCGAGCGTACGGCCGTCCCGGCTGAAGGCGAGGACCTGGATCGGGGCGGTGTGGCCGGTGAGCGTGGCACGCGGCCCTCCGGTCCGCGCGTCCCACAGTTTGACGGTCCGGTCGGCCCCGGCCGTGGCGAGCAGCTCGCCGTCCGGGCTGTAGGCGACGTCGAGCACCGAGCCCTGGCGTGTCCTGACGGCACGGACCTGCCGGTCCTGGACCAGGTCCCAGACGAGAACGTCTCCGGCGGGGCTGGCGGTGGCGAGCTGCTGATCGCGGGGGCTGAACGCCAGTGCCGAGGCGATGTAGGGAGCACCAGGGAACGGCTCGGCGGACTTCTCCGGGTCGTCGAGGTTCCAGCGGAACCTGCCGAGCGCGGTCCCGACGAGGAAGCGTCCGCGCGGATCGAAGCCGACGTCGGTGGAGGCGCCCAGTCCCTTGTACGTGATCGTGTTGAGCTTCCGCCCGCTGCCGACGTCCCAGACGGTGATCGTGTGGTTGCGGGTGACGGTCGCGAGCCGGTGGCCGTCCGGGCTGAAGGCGACGGCCCGGACGTCGTCGGGATGGTCGCCGAGCGTGGCGATCGGGTTTCCACGCGCGTCCCACAGCCGGACGGTGCGGTCGCTGCTCGCCGACGCGACGACACGGCCGTCCGGGCTGATCTTGATGTCGTTCACGGCCCGGCTGTGCCCGCCGAACGAGGGAACGGGATGCTCGCGGATCATGATGGTGCGGCCGAAGCCGGCCGAGGCGAGCATCGAGCCGTCGGCGCTGAACGCGAGGGAGAGCGCTTCGGCGCGGCTTCTGTCCTGGTAGGTCTCGACGGGCTCACGTCGCACGATGTCCCAGACGGTGATCAGGCCGTTCTCGTCGGCGACGGCGATCCGGCCGGCGACGGGAGCGGACATGTCCCAGATGTAGGGCGACCGCTTGGGCAGCGCGGACAGGGCGGTCACACCGTCGTGGGCGATCCGCCAGAACCGCACCCCGTGATACGACGAGCCCGTGGCGAGGGTGCCGTCGGTGGAATCGAAGCCCAGCCTGTGGATGTGTCCGACGGGCAGCGCGGCGACCTTGGCCCCGGAGGCGACATCCCACACGAGCGGTTTCTCCGTCCCGTCCGTGGCGGACACGAGGAACCGCCGGTCGGGGCTGAACGCGAGAGCCACGACCTCCTCCCGGTGTCCCTTCAGCGTGCGCCGCTTCCCGCCGGGCAGGTCCCACACCTCGATCTCGCCGTTGCCGGCCCCGACGGCGACCTTCCTCCCGTCGGGGCTCAGCGCCATCGCGTCGGTGAGCCGCTCCCGTCGCCGCTGGAACACCGGCCGGCCGGAGCCCAGGTCCCGCACGACGATCGAGCCCCTGCTCGCCGCGATGGCGGGCTCCCTGGCGTTGGAGGCGAGCAGCCTGCCGTCGCGGCTGAAGGCCGCCGCCCTCGCGTAGACGTTTCCCGCCCCCGCGAGTCGCGCGTGCTCGGAGAAGGTCGCGACACGTTCGCGGCCGCGCGGGTCCCAGAGGCCGACCGTTCCGTCGGTGCCGGCCGAGGCCAGCCGCGAGCCGTCCGGGCTGAACGCAACCCCGAAGATCGCCGGCCCCTCGGTGTTGAACTCGACGCGGCGGCGCGCCGCGGCCGACACGCTCAGGAGGCCGCCCCGCGTCTCGGTCTCCGGATTGAGACGGAACGCGGCGATCGCCAGCAGGCCGGCCAGATCCGGATCGGTGTCCAGGAGGGACACGGCCTTCAGCGACAGCTGCCTGGACAGGGCGACCAGCTGCTGGTGGCCTGCCTCCTGCCCCTGCCGTACGGCCACGCCCCCGCCGAGCAGGGCGAGCAGGAAGAGCGCGGCCATCCCGCCCAGGAGGCGTTGCAGGAGCCGGGTGCGGCGTCTCGTCGCGTCGCGCTCGCTCTCCTCCAGCACACGGCTGGCCCGCAGGAAGGCGCTTTCGACGTCGTTCAGCTCCTGCGGGTGATCCTCCGCCCAGGTCCGGGCGGCGAGAAGCTGGACGCCCCGGTACAGGGCTCCGGAGTCGCGCTCCAGTTCCCGCCACGTCTGCGCGGCATCGGTGAGCCGCCGATGGACGAACAGGTTCTCGCGGTCGTCGGTGAGCCAGCGGTGAAGCCGGGGCCAGGCCCGGATCAGCGCTTCGTGCGCCACGTCCACCGTCTCCTCCGCGAGGACGACCAGCCGCGCGGCGGCGAGCCGGCCCAGCACGCCGGAGGTGACCTCGGGGTCGGCCAGGCCGACGAGCTCCGCCCGGGAGATGGGCCGCCTGGTGTCCTCCGTGCCGTCTCCCAGCGCGGTCAGTCTCACGAAGATCCTGCGTGCGGCCTGCTGTTCCGCGCGGGCGAGCTCGTCGTAGACCCGTTCCGCGCTCTGCGCGATGGCCCCGCGCACGCCGCCGGCCGCCTGATAGGCCGACAGCGTGAGACTCGGGCCGGTGCGATTCCGCCAGGTCTCCAGCAGCGCGTGCGAGACCAGCGGCAGGTTGCCCGGCTCCTCGGCGGCGTCGGCCAGGACCGTGGCCAGCAGGTCGGGTTCCACGGTGAGCCCCGCCCGGGCGGCGGGCCGGACGACGATCTCCTGAAGGTCCGCCGTCGAGACCGGCCCCACGAGCAGCTGGGCCTCGCCGCCCAGAGCCTCGACCAGGCCGGGATGCTGGGTCAGGTGGGCGAGGAAGTCGGCCCGTATGCCGAGCACGACGACGGTGCGGCGGTCCGCGCCGAGTGCCAGGCCCAGCAGGACCTCGACGAACCGGCGTCGCTCTCCGTCGTCGGCGCACAGGGTGAAGGTCTCCTCGAACTGGTCCACCACCAGCAGCAGGCGGGTCTCCCGCGTGCCGTGCGGGGCCGTGTCCAGGGCGGCGGCGTCCAGGGCGGCGTTCAACGCGCCGGGGTCGCCGGACAGTTCGTCACGGAGCGTCTCGGGGTCGCCGCCCGACACCTTCGCCACCAGGTCGGCCAACGTGTCCAGCGGGTGTTCGCCCGGCGTCATGATCAGGCCCGCCCTGCCGGAGACGGGCTCCGCCGTACCGTGCTCGCCGGAGCCCGCCCCCAGCAGGCCGGCGCGCAGGAGGGACGACTTCCCGCTTCCCGACGCCCCGAACACGCCGACCACCGCAAGCCGGTCGACCAGCTCGCGGAGCCGGTCGACCAGCTGGGAGCGGCCGAAGAACCACTCCTCGTCCTCCGGCTGGAACGCCACCAGGCCCCGGTACGGGCAGTCGTCCGCGGCCCATCCCTCCGTCGCCCGCGGCGCGGCGGGCATCCGCGCCGGCGGCCCCAGGGCGGGGAGGAGATCCTCGTCACCGCGGAGCATCGTCTCGTGCAGGCGCTGGAGCACGGGGCCGGGTTCGATGCCGAGCTGCGCGTTCAACAGGTCGCGGGTCCGGCGGAAGACCTCCAGCGCCTCGACCTGACGGCCGGACCGGTACAGCGCGAGCATGAGATGAGCGCGCAGGCTCTCCCGGTACGGATGCCGCCGGGTGAGATCGGCCAGCTCGGCGGCGAGCTCGACGTGCCGCCCCAGGCCGAGCTCGGTCTCCGCCAGCCGCTCGTGAGCGATGAGCCGCGCCTCCTCCAGTCGCCGGGCCTCCTCGGCGATGAGCGCGTGATCGCGGAACTCCGCGAACGCCGGCCCCCGCCACAGGTCCAGCGCCCCGCGCAGCCGGTCACGGGCCAGTTCGACGTCTCCGCTGCCCAGGGCCGCGCTCCCCTGCGCGGCGAGACTGCGGAAACGCGCGGCGTCGAGCGAGTCGGTGATGATCGCGTATCCGCCCGGCCGTCCAGGCAGGACATGGGCGCCGAACGCCCGCCGCAGCTGGTGGACGTAGAGATGGATGTTGCGCCGCGCGGACACGGGCGGCTGGTCACCCCAGACCGCGGCGATCAGCCAGTCGATCGACACCGGCTGGCCGGCCTTGGACAGCAACGCGGCGAGGGTGAGTTGAAGCTTGGGTGCCCCACTGACAGGAACCAACTGGCCGTCGCGGGAGACGCTGAGCGGCCCCAGAACGTGAAATTCCAATCAATCCCGCCCTCATCGGACTTCGGAATGAAGAATCCTGGACCGCCGTCGGCTTTGTCAATCGTCCAGTCATGGTGGGAGCCCCTGCCCCGGGCGGGCCGCCCCAAAGGTGCCGAAGCGGGTTCCAGCAGGGCCTATACCGCACATATACCGGCCTGTCTGATGCTCAAGCCGAGCCGATCCCGGCTTCGTACCGACTGGGGGGACGAAGCCGGGACGCGACTCGATGTCCGCCCGTGAACGTTCGGACCGGGACCACCTGAATCCTCAGGCGCATCTGATGAGACATGGGTCCGGCGCCCAGGTGGGTCGTGAAGAACTGTCGTACCAAGACCAGGGAGGCAAGATGACCACACGCAGGACCGGAAGACCCATGCCGCTCCGACGGATGGCGGCGGCGGGCACCATGGCGATGGCGTTCCTCGGGACGATGCTGGTCGCCGGGCCGGCCTCGGCGGAACCGTACGGCACTCGCACCTGCAACAACGCCCCTCCGCTGGTCTCGTGCACAACGGGGTCGCTGGAGCCGCACAGCTCGCAGAGGTGGCTCGAGGTCAAGCTCAACCCCAGCGGCGCCGCGGTCTGCCGGGTCAACTGGTGGCTGTACGACGTCACGAACAACTGGAGCCTGGCGGCCTCGGGCACCAAGAACGTCATAACCAGCACCACGACGTTCAAGGTCAACAACCTCAACGCCAGTCACTACTACAGGCTCGAGTCCACAGCCATCAACTGCATGCTCTCGATCCGGTTGCGTAACTGGACCTGACCGGACGGCATGGCCGGAGCGGTCCGCACCACGTCCGACGGGGGCCGGTGCGGGCCGATGCGGGCCGGTCAGCCGGCGAGCGGCGGCACCGGGTGGCGAAGCGACTCGATGCCCTCACACGAGAACGACTCAGGAGGGGATCGGCACACAACGAACACTGAGGGACGCGAGGGCGACGTGACGATCGAAACCCAGGCGGGGAGGACGGTCCCCGCCTGGGTTTCCGACCGGGTGGAGCCCAGGGGAGGCTCACGAACCGGCCCGATCTCGCGCCGTGCGGCCCGTGAGCCGGGCGGGGGTCTCCTCGCGAGTGGCCGCGGCCGACCGCTGTAGACCTCTGTAGACCTTTGTAGACCTTTGTAGACCTTTGTAGACCTCTGCAGAACGCCCTCAACGGCCGCTGACGCCCGGTGGTCGTCCCGCCGCCGGTGCGGCCTCCCGGCTCCCCGTGGCGGGCCGGGGCGACCGGCACGTACGCGGTACGTGCTCGACCCGCTGAGAGTGACGCCGACACTTACCGAGCCTTATGGCGACATGGAATGATCCTTTCGCGGATCGGACCTAGCGTGGTGAGGGTTGTGCATGTCTACGAGGGCGATCGCGTTCGTTGCTTTCCTGCTGATCGGTTCGGGGGTTCTCACCGGCATACTTCCTGTCACCGAGCAGGGGGAGAGATGCGGCTCGGCGTTCAAGGGAATCTCACTGTCCGAGGACGAAACGGACTCCGTCTCGTTCGCCAGCCAGTGGGACCGGGTGGCGTCCTGCGAGGACGTCCGGAACCTGGTGAGGATTCCGGCGATCGTACTGATCGCGGCTGGTGGCGTGACGCTGCTGGCTGCTGTCAGTAAGCGCTGGACCCTCACCATCTCGCGCTTCTGATGTCGATACGGTCGCGCGGAAGCTCGAAACGGCTCCGGAGACAACGAGGACCCGGCCTGGGATCCTGTGCCGGCATGGGCATTCGCGCCTGGAGCGGGTGACGGGGATCGAACCCGCGCCGTCAGCTCGGGAAGTGCGTGGACCACGCCTCGCAGGATGGCCGGACCGCGAGTTCGTCCGGTCGTGAGTGACCGTGGTCGACCCCTCGTCACCGAGGTTGACGGCACGACGATGGAAGGTGACCGCAGGCCGATGGCCGGGCGAAGTCATCGGTGGACGCGGTTTGCAAGATCAGGCATGCTGGTCCCCCTAGGGAGGATCAGATGGAATTCGGGTTCACCGGGATCTCGTTCTTGCTGGTGATGTGGGCTGTTCCGATCGCACTGATGTTCTTCTTTCTTTACTGGACGATCCGCCTGGCGATCAGACATGAGAAACGGCGAGAACCGGGTCCCAGGAGATCCTGACTCAGGAGCGACGGGAACGCATGGCGGCGGAGCGTGTCGATCACTCCGCACCAGGCGGCAGTTGACCCGGGCGTTCGGCCGGCCGTGCGCGGCCGTGGCCGATGGCTTTCAACGGCCCGGCGGCTCCTCGTCCCATTCATCGTGATCAAGCGTGAGACTCACCGAGTCCGGCGTCAGTTCTCCTTTGGACGCCTCCAGATGGAAGTGAACGCCAGGGGGTGTGTCGGGCTCGGAAAGCGTCAGAAGAAGCTGGGCAAGAGCACGAAGTGCGATCTTGTCTCCCTCGATGACGACCTCGCCCGAGTACGCCCGGACGCTCAGTTGATGATCCATAGGCCATGACCTGGTGACTCCGTGGTCCGGGGCGTATACGGGGACACGGATGGTTACGGGCCTGGCCACCTCGGGACGATCGTTCACGCCATCAGTCTTCACGGGTTGCGTACCCGCGCGTACCCCCCATCCCGGAGGCGTCCTCCACCTGGACGGGCGAGGCCGGACGGGTGTCGTGCTAGCGTCGCGGCTCGTGCTGGAGAACGTGTATGTGGGTAGCGCGGACGTGGACGCGGCCAGTGACCGTGGTTGGCTGCTCGGGCACTTCAAGCCGACCGACGACGTCCGGCACAGTGACGGTGTCGAGATCAAATGGGGCGTGCACCCGCGTGGCGACGAGCGTGCCCAATGGGTCACCGGCGAGAAGCGCACGGCGCTGCTCATGTTGATCAACGGTCGTTTCCGGGTGGAACTGCCGGGACGCAGCGTGCTGCTGGCCAAGCAAGGTGACTACGTCGTGTGGGGCCATGGCGTCGATCACTCCTGGTACGCCGAGGAGGAATCGGTGGTGCTCACGGTCCGCTGGCCGTCGGTTCCAGGCTATGCGGTCCCTGACCGGGGACCCGAACACCCGTAGGGCGGCGGCGGAGTGGCCGGCGTCCAGATGAGCGCCGCGAAGCGGTGAGACATGGATCCGAACATCCACCAGATCGCGCGACATGACCGGCACGACCGGCGGCGGAGCGTCGTGAGCCGATCGATTCTCGCCACCGCGTGCGTCGCGGGCCGCGGCCGCGACGCTGATCGCAGCGCCACAGACGGCATCGGCCACGACATCCGACACGCGAGCCTCTGCGTCCGGCACGCGAGTCACGGCGACGGCCTGCCGCCTGGCCGTGGAGGGCTACGTCAGGGACCGCTGGCTCTCCCTGGGCGGGGAGGGCAGGTGCCTCGGCTGCCCGATCAACCAGCAGTACCTGATGCGGGGAGGAGGCGTCCGCAGCACTTCCAGGGCGGTCAGATCGCGTGGTCCCCCCGGCAGGGCGACAGGATGACCGTCGCGGCCACCCAGTGGGACGGCTACCTGCGGTTCCGCTGGGGTCACACCGCCCCGTTCCACTACGACTACTTCGTGGTCTCGTGGTACGTCCCCGGCACGAGCCACCGGGGCACGTCCAGGATGGCGGGGGGCACCTCCGGCGCGTTTAAGATGCCTCGCGGCACCAACCGCAGGTACGTGTTCTCGGTCAAGGGCTGCGACACACACGTCATCGGCGCGGACGTGTGCCGCCAGGGCTTCACCACGCAGGTCAGCACCCCCGGCCACCGCTGAGCACGGGACGGGCGAAGCGGCCGGGGCTCTCCCGTGTCTCGTCCACCAGAAGTGCCGGTGTGCGCTGATGGATTCGGGGCGGGCCAAGCCTGGCGCCCCTGGCCGCCTCGTCCACAACCTTCGCCTGCGTCACATGGTCGAGGCGCGCCGGCAGCCCGGGGTCTGGCTCGGCACCCTCTATCGGCGGTTCCTCGACCGGGCGGCAGCCCACCAGTTTGGAAGATTGCGGCGCGCGATCCTCTGACCTGCTGCGTTCCAGGTCAAAGGTGGTCTTCCCTTACTCGCGAGTCCCCGTGATTCCCTCTTGGTGCCCCTCCTGACGAGCACACGACGGACACGACTCGCTCAGACATCGGACCCGCTGCCGTCGTCGACCCATGACGACGTCTCGATGTTGGCCACCTCCACCGCCGGGATCCTGGCGACCAGGACACCCGCCAGCGGGTTGTTGGGAAACTCCAAGTCGATGACCATCTGTGCCTGCTCCTCTGGGGTGGCTTCAACGAGAACGTTGAAGAGCAGGTATCCGTCGGCTTCGCGGTACGCGTCGGCCGCAAGCTCGATGACCGAGCCCGAGTGCAGGGTGACGAGCCAACGGCTCGGAATGCCGGCAGCGAAGTTCACAGCGACGGAGGTTACTTGACCAAGACGCGCACACGGTATTCGTTTTCACCCCGCACGTTGAGTGCTCTTTCAGGAAAACCTTGGTTCCTGCATGGACGGGTGAAAGAGATCGAACCCGCGCTGTCAGCTTGGGAGTCGTCTACTGGCATTGCCGCCCTGACCTGGGAAAACGAGAGTGCAGGTCAGGGCGGGGCGAGTCCCCGTGCTTCCCCGCTGATCGCCGTCAGAACGGGCACGTAAGGGGCACAGAGTCCGGACACTGATGATCCGGAGGGCGGGGAACCTTGGCATGACGGGTCTCGGCGGTCGAGGTTACGCGCGTACCATCCCGCAAGCCGGACCTGTGGCAGCCGCCGCCCGACCGTGGGAATCTTGTCGCACGTCTCGTATACCGTCCCTGGCGAGGTCGACGAGAAGAGGAGCGCCTGTGAACGAGATCGCCGCCCGCTACCGGATTCGTGCCGGCATCTTCGCGGCCAAGGTCGCCGCCGTCAGGCCTGGCCAGTGGTCCAATCCGTCCCCTTGTGGCGGGTGGAGCGCCAGAGACGTGGTCGGCCACATCGTCGACATGCACGGCGCAATGCTCAGTCCTCTCGGCAAGTCACTCAGCCTCGCGCCCACCGTCGAGGAGGATCCGCTCGCCGCCTTCGTTTCGGCGCGTGCCGACCTCGAAGCCCTGCTCGCTGACCCGGCTACCGCCGCGAGCGAGGTGGCCACTCCGGCCGGGCGGCTCACCGTCGAGCAGCACATCGACCAGGTCGTCAGCGCCGACATGGTCATTCACGGCTGGGACCTCGCCCGTGCCACCGGCCAGGACGACACTATTGACCCGACTGAGATCGAGGGAATGTGGCCCGGCGTCCAGCAGATCCCTGACCAGATGCGCGTCCCTGGTGCCTTCGGTCCGGGCATCGTCGTCTTCGGCCCCGTGGTCAAGGTTCCCGACGGCGCTCCACTCCAGCACCGCGTCCTCGGCCTCCTCGGCCGCGACCCTCACTGGTCCGCGTGACATAGGGGCATCGACAAGGCATCAGGAATGATCATGGACCGGGTCGGGAATCTGTCCCTGACCCGGTCCTTCAAGCGTGGAGCGCATCTGGCAAGTTACAGAAATCAGCGGTAGAGCGTGGCTCAGTAGGTGTGGTTGGGCCAGTGAGGGTCCTCCCAGCGGGCGGAGTCAGCGAGGCCGAGCAGCCGTACCCGGTGGAGCAGTTCTTCGGGAGCGTCCCGGGCGCGGAGCCGGGCAGGGGCGTGACGGATCAGCCAGGCCGTCAACTCGGTGCGCGTAGCTTCCTCGTCCTTCCAGTTCCAGGCTTGCCAAGGAAGTTGGTCTCCCAGTAGGTCGTACTCCCAGTGCGCCACCGCTTCGGCCAGGTGCCGGTCGGCCACGGCGTGCGTCTGTGCTTCCCAGGTGTGCAGCCATGGGCTGAGCGTGCTTGAGGCTTCCGCGCACAGGGCGAGGACCTCGTGAGCGGGCACAGCGGGATCCGGGTCGGTGAGAGTGTGGGCCCACCAGGCGTGCAGGAATTCCCGCACCGCAGCGGCCTGCTCGTCAGGCCACTGCTGCCACTGGCCCAAAGCGAGTGAATACCCGACCTCCTCTATGCCGAACAAGGACTCGACGAGGCCGCTGACGAGGGCCGTGGAGAGCTGGGGCAGAATGCGGCGCAACACCGATGCGTGGTCGTCCCAGTCCTTGGCCTGCCAGGCGGCACGCAGACGGTCAGGACTCAACTCC
The DNA here is from genome assembly GCF_059358815.1 of Streptosporangium nanhuense. NCBI lineage: Bacteria > Bacillati > Actinomycetota > Actinomycetes > Streptosporangiales > Streptosporangiaceae > Streptosporangium > Streptosporangium nanhuense. The sequence goes on along the minus strand of NZ_JCADBG010000013.1, from coordinate 12,243 downwards.
ACATCCGGCACCTTCAACCGGGCGAGGTCTTCCGCGCTGCCCCAGTGGCACTCGCAGTTCTGCTCGTCGGGATGGGCGGTCATGCCACGGAAAGTGACGGCCACGCGGTCCAGCGCGGCGTCGAGACGAAGACGTGCGGGCGTCCGGTCAAGATTCAATCGAACCACTCGAAGCAGGGTGCCCACAAAGGACAGTAGAGCCGTTTGGGTGATAGGTACTGAATTGGGCGCTTAAGCATGGTCTTGTAGTCGACGTGACCGTTGGATGACCATCCTGGCAGCACGCAATGCGACTGGAGGTCGTTTCCGGCCGGGTCGGCGCCGGTTCAGGCACCGGCTTCGAGCACGGCGAGGTCGCGCACCGCGTAACGGTGATGCTCAGCCTCCTCCTTCAGCACCACCTTGAGGCAGCGGCGCACGACGTACTCCTGGTCGGGATACGGGTCCGCCGGCCTGCGACCGCATACCCGATCGAGCTCGGCCTCGGTGAGCCCGTCGACGACACGCCGCATCGTGGCCATGCGGGCGAGCCGCGGGGCGCCGATCACCCGCAACCGAGGGGGCGCCCGCCGAAGTCAGGCGATCAATGGCCGGTCTACTCGTCGTCCTTCGCGCGTCCCGACGTGCCGTTCCTTCCGGGTCGACCTCCGCGCCATCGTCGCCACCCCGAAACCCCGTTGAAGGGATCAACAGAAAGATCATGGACGCGGATGACCGAGTCCAGGCGGCACTCACACGTCGTGACCTGGCTCAATGACCTGATCACTGACACACCGGTTCGGAAGATTTCGGGACACGGCTTCCTGAAGTGCTGCGGTGCAGGTGAGAGATGGTCTTCCTCTGTCCGGGAGTCCCCTTGATTCCCCCTGTTCACCAGTCGTACCGGCACGCGAGTGGCAGGTCACCCACGACTCTTGATCGCTGTCTCAATACGTAGCCCGATTCCGACGGTCGCGAAGATGAGCGACCCAAGGAGGGCGTTGGTCGTGAGCTCTTCTTCGATGATGAAGCCGAGGATGGGAACCGCCGCACTCAGGACAAGAACTGCGTTCCCCCACCCATCCACTGATTCGGTGCCGTCAGTCGCCTTCCCCTGACGCGCGGAAGGGTCTTCTTGTTCACTCATGCGCTGAGCCTTCCATCGGTGTGTGGGGCCGGCAAAGGGATAGACCAATGCGTACGCACGCCCTTCTTGCCGGATCTTCCCGTCTGCCTCGCCCACCCCGGAGGGGCAACGGCTCCGGGACGGAAGATCAAGGCCGTCTTCGCATGTACGTCAGCAGGTGTCCGTTTCTCGGCCATGGGATGTCAACGGTCACAGACGGCCTTGATCCGGAGGAGTCGAGATGTTGACCTTGCCCGGGACGTGGCAGACGGGAAGATCCGGCTTCCACCCCAACCACCTATGGCCTTCGTGGTGCAACGTCGATCATCCCGGAGTCGAGTACCCCCGTCGTATTACGCAGGATCATGGCCACTCAACACGGATGAGGTACACCTCGCGTTGCTCGTCCAGGACGACGTATGTCGCGAGCCCTCGCTCGCCGAACGCGTGAGTGAGCATGTTGGCCTTGGGGTTGGCCGAGTTGTACGGCTGGCCGTTCCATGGCGCGACTTCCAGCAGGGTGAGCAGTTCGGCGAGTGGGCGTAGCGCCTCCGCAGGGATCGCCGCGATCTGTTCTTCGGCGAGAGGGTCGAGTGTGATCTGGTACGCCTACAGGTCGACCCCACGAGCGCCGAGAACCTCACGCCACGGCCTTCCCGGGGAGACCGGTTCACCGGCAAGGACCTGCTCGGCTTTGGCATGCATTCGGCGACGTCCCTCCGGATCCCGCACCGAGTCACACGCGGAGATCCACCAGCGGTGGACGAAGGCGTTCAACGCACCAAGGTCCAAACTCACTCGAACCTCATCGAGCACTGCCTTGAGCCCCGCGTCGAACGCTTCGCGGTCCTGCGGCACGACCAGGGCGGCGCGGATGGCCCGCAGGCTCTTCTCGGGCATCGGCGAGCCGGGGGGCACGAAGTCCTGCGGCTGTGCGGTCATGCTGGAGTCTCCTCTCCCTGCTTATAGAGCCTACAGACTCCCGACGCGGTAGCTCAGGAATCCGGCCGCCAGAGCATGGAAAACAAGATGACGTGCTGCGGCGTACACCTTGTTGCGCGGCCGAAGACGAGGCGAGCAACCTCAACCGTGGTAGGACACGACGGCGTTCGGATCGTGCTGATCCACCGGCACGATACGTGGGAGTCCGACCAGAAGATCGCTGATGCGTTGAGCACACATGTGGAGGCTGAGCACCTGAAGGCCTTCCTCGACCGGAGCGGCCTCCGGCGTGAGGTCAGGCGCGATCGCGAGCCGAGATCTGTCCGCGTACGCAACTGATCACTACGATCAGCGCATGTCCGGCATAGATCATCTACAGATGATCCTCCTCATGCTCTTCGTGATCGTCGCATTGAGATCTGTGGGCGGAGATCGAGATGCAACGTAGTGCGAATTCATATCAACCTGGACACGCTCACCTCATTGAGATGAGGGTTCGCGCACACGACCTGATCAAGAAAAAGCTGATTCATCGATGCCACGGATGTGATCACCAAGAAGAGCTCGGCCTCCGGGGGTCGGCCGACGAGATGACGAAGATCTCGGAAGCCGGTCACATCCGGCCAGAACCGAACACATGACCAAGTGACCACTTCGAACAAGGTCAATTGCGAGAAGGGCAGAAGCCATGAGCACTCTTCTCCGCGCGGTCACAGACACGGTGAAGCCTGGAACCGGGGCTTTCATCGTGGCGGGGATCGTCGACCACCGGCTGGCGGGATCAGTGGCCGAAGGGGAGGTCTCACCACCACTTGACGGGGTCGCGGAGAACGACGACGGGCTCATCGTCCGTGCGGTGCACGCTGACTACGCGCACATGGCTCACGTTCGATTCGAACTGTGGGACGGACTACCACCGTTGGATGTCTGGGAAGAGCTGTGGAACGGACGGCTCCCGTTGAAATCCAGACTGGTCGGCGCCGTGGATTGGATATCGTCCCACGAACCCCCTTGGGTGGAGTTCGATCTAGGACAGAGTGATACACACTGGTTCGTGCGGGTGAAGAGAAGAATCCTTCGGACCGAAGAGGAGGCCGACTTCCCCCACGCGATCGCCCAGGTTGAACTGTACAAGATCCAGTTCTGGAACTGATGCCTCGTGTGGTGGTTGGCCATCTCAACCGTCGTCATGTCATTGCTACACATGAGCGAAAAACCTACTTTCCGATCATGGATTTTGCTCTTTGAGCGGGGTGGAGCCTAGGAGATTCGAACTCCTGACATCCTGCTTGCAAAGCAACCCAGACGGGGGCGGGACCCTGGGCGATACCCGCTTCCACCTGGGCTTACGGTCCACGATGATCCACCGATGTCTGGCCTCGTCCGTGGTCGTTGTCACCCAGTTGGTCACTCAGTGATTCACCTGTCCGAGCCGGTAGAGCGCGCCTTCCCCGGGTCTCACTCCGGCGTTCCCATCGAGCACATCTCCCGGCTGGTCGGCCATGCCGACACCGTGGTCACCGAGACGCTCTACCGTCTCCAGATCATGGATGCCGAGCCGGACGGTCAAGCTCGATACACGTCTGGTGAGCGATCACGGCACACTCTCCCCCTCGGCCTGCGGGATTCCTGCGAGTAGTTGAGATCAAGACGTAGGCTGACGGTGTGAAAGGTGGTGTCATGAGCGCTCAGCCTGTCCACGGTGGCACACCGGGCTACGCCAGAGTGCCGCGGACGATCGGCGGCATCTCCAGCGCGCTGCATGGCAGCCGCCGTGCACAGTTCTTCGCCGAACTTCTTGAAGCTCAGCAGGGCGCTGAACTGGATGGCGTGCTTAACGCCTGGTGGGGGCGGGCCATGCTGGACACCGACCCGAACCGTGACCGTATCCGAGCAGCAGCCGAAGCCGGGACTCTGCCGACCACGACCATGGAGGAAGTGCTACGCCGCCGACAGGAGCATGGCGCTCAGTGAGCGAGGAGGACTTATGGCCGGTCGTACCTTCGGAGGTCGTGGCTGAAACACTCGCTGATCCATCGGTCTCGGCGGAAGTGTTCTCGACCGTGGCCGCGCTCACACTCGCCATTTGCGAGGACCCGTGGCTGACGGCAAGCGACCAGGTCGGTACCGATCCTGATTGGCGTGAGATCCTCATCCCCAAGGGATTCGGCATCGCGGAGTATCGGATCGACCGGAAGAATCAGCAGGTGCTGCTCACCCGGATCGTCTTGTTCTGACGGGGTGAGCCTGGCTCTACGAACAGGCTTGATGGTGAGTTCTTCTCCCACCTCCTCCAATACGCTCCGCAAGGCTCTCAGGAACACCGTCCTCGTCGACGAACCAATTCCCAACAACCCGGCTGTACGCGCAGGTAAGGGATCAGAAAACAGGGCTGGTGTGTCACCACCGCCAGCGGGCGCCCTGTGGAGCCGTCGAACTTCCGGCGGAGCTTCACAACGCCTGCGCCAGGTCTGGCGTTCGCAGGAGCCACGTGCACGCGCCCCGGAAGACCTGCGCGTCTCTCCTCATCGCGCTCGACGTTCACCCGCGTGTGGCAGTGCAGATCCTCTGGCACAACCAGATCTCGGTCACCATGAACATCTACAGCGAGGTCTCGTCCACCGAGACGCTCAAGAAGCTCGGTGCCTGACTGAGATTCGTAGTCGTTGCTGTATTTCCGTGCCGTACGGCTCCCAGAACGTCGAAAGCCCAGGTTTAGGGATTTTGAAAAATAGTCCCTGAACTAGGCTTGGGGTGGTGGAGCCTAGGAGATTCGAACTCCTGACATCCTGCTTGCAAAGCAACCCAGACGGGGGCGGGACCATGGGCGATACCCGCTCCCACCTGGACTTACGGTCCACGGTGATCCACCGTCGTCCGGCCTCGTCCGTGGTCGTTGTCACTCAGTTGGTCACTCAGTGATTCGCCTGTCCGAGCCGGTAGAGCGAGCCTTCCCCGGTTCTCACTCGGGGCCGCTCAGCTCTCGGTACGCCTCGCGTAGCTCTGCGGCTTCCGGCATGCGGCGCGTCTCGATGGCGCCGATCACCTCGCGCGCCCTCCAGTAGTTGGACGGCACCAGCACGCCACTCGTCATGGTCGTGAGGGCAAGCTGACTGGCCTCGTCGGGCTGGTCGGTGGCCAGAAGTGCCAGAGCAAGGTCAAGGCGTGCGGAGGCCGCCCGGCGCGGACGAACCAACCCGTCCGCGGCTGACTCAAGGCGGGCGAGAACCTGCCGGGCGTACGGCTCGGCGGCCGGGTCTCCCAGCCATGACAACGTGGTCGCGACGTACGCCTCGCTCTTGGAAGGGTCGTAGCGGTAGTGGTGCTCGGGATGCTCGGGCATCGACAGCGGCGAGACCAGTCGGGCAACGCGGTTCAGGGCGTCACGCGTCTCTGGACCGGACCCGAGCCGGGCCCAGATCCGGCCTTCCTGCGCAGTCGCCTGGATGTAGGCAGAGCTTGTGCGCGGTGCAATCGCCTGTGCCCCTTGGGTCAGGGTCAGGGCGCGGCGGTAGTCGCCAGTGGTGACCGCCTGCCATGCCTCGGTCTCCAGACACCACGCGGCGATCTCGGGATGCTCGGCGTGCTTGGCCAGCTGGGCGGTCGTCCGAAGCCACGTTCCGGCGGCCTCGAACTGGCGAAGGTCGATGTGGCAGGTGGAGGCCAGCAGCGACAACCAGCCACCGGCCGTGAGGAGACGGCGGTGCTCGGCGAACGTCTTCTTGGCGTCGACCAAGTGCGAGACGTACGACAGGTGCTGACGCACCCGCTCCAGCAGCTCGGCCGGTGGTGTCGCCTGGTAGGCCATCGCAAGGTCGTCGACGGCCAGTTCCAGCCGGTCAAGCGTTTCCGTGCCCACGTCACTGGCGGCGACACGGCGGGCCAGTTCCAGCGCCTCGATCTCATCGGCGAAGTGAGGACTGCCCGGCGCCGTGCTCTCCGGCTCCTCGCTGAACAGCTCGGCTTCTTCTGTGCCGAACACCCGGCAGTAGAGCAGCCGGTACGGGTCCTTGGGCTGGTGCTTGCCCGCCTCCCAATCCTTGATCATGCGGATCAGGGAATCCCGCTCTGGAAGGCGGGCACGAGTACGCGGATCGGCGGCCTCGGCGAGCTGCCTGGCCATGTCTCGCTGGGTCCACAACTTGCTACGCCTCGCGGCGCGTAACCGTACGGCCCAGGCCGGAACGTTGTTCATTGTGTGCACCTCGGGGGACTGGGGTCCTCCTGTCTCCCTCAGTCTCCCCTACTCGCACTGTCGGCGCGGGGTACCCGGCGATGTCATGGGAGCACCAGGAAAAACGGGACCCGCAGGCGCGGTAACGCCGTACGGGTCCCTTGATCGCACACTGGAGGTGCGACCCATGGACAACTGTAGAGCCGTCCCGCCCGTCGTTGACGAGGCGACGGTGGAGAGTCACGACAAGGCGCTGGCGGTGGTTCAGCGGCTTCTCACCGAGCGGGGAATCCGTGCTCACCGTCATCACACGATCAGTCTCGGACTGTTCGCCAACAGTGCGGCAGCCTGGCCCGACCAGCCTCCGCTCCGGTCGTGGATGGAGCGACACCCGCCGGAGCTGACCGTGAAGGGTCCGCAGGGCTGGCGCATGGCCACGGTGACCATGGGGCCGCGCTCGGGCAGCTACCTGGTCTCCCTGCGCGACAGCTCCAACCTCCAGGCGGTACGAAGCGAGCATCCCGAACAGGTGGTCGCCCTGATCGTGGCTGCTCGGGGGACGTGACCGTGCACGGCTGGGTCATCTTGGGCGATGCGGCCACCAAGAGAGCCAACGGCCAGGAGGTCATCGTCACGGCCGGTAAGTCGGGCGACATCGGGTCGGTCATCAGGGCGTGGGAGGACGCTGAGCGCCACCGGATGCTGTACGAACTGGGCAACCTCGGTCGCCTGGTCGATGCCGCGCTGGCCCGCCTCCAGAGTCACCACCGCACTCCGGGAAGTCACGGAAAACGCGCGCCGCAAACCGACCACATCAAATGATCACCGATCGGGTGCGGCGACAGATCTCCCTTGGTCGCGTTGCCGTACCCGACCAGAAATGACCGTGAGCAGGTAACCGTGTCGTCCGGTGGCAACCTGACCCGGAGCGCAGTGCCGCCAGGCGCGAGCACCGGAAGCAGGGCGGCAGAGTCCTTGATCATCTCGATGAAGCCGTTGCTGATGATCTCCGAGTGGAGACGGCCGGCGCAATGCCGAATGGCACCCCGAAGGGGCCGCGAAGCGGTTGGGCCGGCGGTCGGAGCGGCAGGCGGCAGCGCGTACCAGGGGCGGCGGGTGCGTTCGGTTCGGCGGGTGCTCGGTGCGGTGGGCGGCGGGGTCCGGCCGTTCGCGCCGGGCGGGCGCGGGACGGGACCGGCCTCCAGGGCGCATGCCCGGTCCCGATGTCCGTCCGGCGCGGGCGGGCGCGCCGCGCCGGACGACGGCGCGGAGCGCTGGTTCTCAAGTTGCACATGTAGGTATCACGTGGAAAAATTTCTCGGGTGAACCTACATCCTCGCGATCTGGTGCTGAAGATCCTCCGAGAGTACGCCACGGACCTGGGCAGGATTCGAGGCCTCCTCGATCATGGCATTCAGGTGTGCGCCGCCAATTGGGAAGACCAGATCCCCACACTTCGGGATGTGAACGGCGGTGTACGTGCGGGTGACATCCGCACGTCTGTCGCGGCAGGCTGGCAGAGTACCCCCCGCGTACAGACTCGCCTGACGCTCGAAGTCCGGTCCTACAACGGCCTCCACTTCTACACGGAGCAGGCCGAGCGGCTGAGGGTCAAGACTCGGCCCCGGAATCCGAAGAACGGGCACTCTATCGAGGTCACCGAGCAGGACTACCAGATGGACCTGTTCGGCAGAGAGACCTTCACCGGGCCGTTCGAGTTCGCGGTCCTCTACACGATCGACTTCGGCACGGCCACCCTCGCCACTGCGACCCTTGCGGCCATCGACTTCGGGCCCGACGACAAGGGCCCGACGATCATTTACGCAGAGGAAGAGATCCCGGCGGCCGAGGAATCCGACACCGGAGACGACGGGGGGGCTCCGAAGCCGCCGTCGTCCCCGCCACCCGATCATCATGGCACCAGCGGGGTCACAGACGACTTCGACGAGTACCTTGAGGAGGAGGATTTCGGTCCCGATCCGGCGTGATCAACTTGAGGGCGTGCGCCGCTGGCGCACGCCCTCACGGATACGGGGAGTAATATAATATGGTCTTTATGGTATATGGAGATCGACTCCGCCAGGCGCGAGTTCTCAGACACGAGAAGCTGGGGGAAGTCGCAACCTCACTTGAATGCGCACCATCTACGCTATCCAAGTGGGAAAACAGCGAAACAGTCGAAATATCCAACGAGCACCTGGATCGACTAAGCAAGAAGCTACGCTTCCCTCCAGAATTCTTTTTTGATATTCCAAAGCAAAAGCTTGCCGATAGTGATCTTCTATTCAAAGCCCCCAAGAGCACACTGAAGCGAGAGAAAGACTTTCTTAGAGAATTCATGCGCTTCACTGCAGAGTTGATCGACTGGCTAGATAGTCGGCGAAAACTGCCTCCAGTTGCAATCCGTCCACGTATTACGGAAATTGCATCTATTGCACAGGTCGCATGTTCAGTAAGAGAGAGCCTAGGTCTCAGCAAGCATCAACCCATCGATTATTTGACACATCCAATCGAGCGCGCTGGCATAGTCGTCGTGGTGCGGCGCCGCCGCATCAATGAAATGGCTGATGAGAGCGAGTCATCGACGCCTCTAGAGCGCCATGAGGGGTGTTCAACCTGGATCGGCGAGTTTGGTGAGCGCCCACTCATCATGATGCGTTCAGTAACTTCATGGGAGAAGACCAGGTGGGTTCTGGGTCACGAGCTGGGGCATCTTGTGCTTCATTCTGGACGACTGCCAGTAACCGACTCGGCGGAAGAAGAAGCAAGCCAGTTCGCTAGTGAACTACTTGCACCCATAGAAGTGGTATCTAAAGAGCTACCAAGAGCAGTTACTCTTACCGCACTCATCGACATAAAGATGAAGTGGGGGATCTCCTTGGCGGCACTTATCAGACATCTGCACCAAAATAAAGTGATCAGCGATCAGCGTAAGCAAACTCTCTATGATCAGCTATACACGCGTAGAAACCCAGAAACGGGACGATCCTACGGAGTCACAGAGCCTGGGTGGGATTCACGCACACCAGAAAGACCACGCCTGATAGCGGCATGGCTAGGCCATACAGTTGGAAGTATAATTCCCGAGGCCGTATCGCACACCATAGGAAAGTGGCCCTCGGACCTACTGTCTGAAGTCATCGCCGAGCAGAGATCCGCACCTGGAAGCGTCCGCTTCAAAACAAAAGAAAGGGCTTCGCAATCCAAGTCTGGCCAAGTAATACCGATGCCTATTCGAAACAGGGAGAGTTACGGTAAAGCCAAATAGCGAAATTACGCTTAAAATGGATACACGCATGACTCGAATACCTCCATTTCCTCGTATAGAAATATATTCTGTTATTCACAATGTGTTACTTAAATCGGACGCTAGGCCGTACGCATGCGTCTGACCGAATCACCTCACGCGCCGTCGTCCCACCCCAGAGGGGCGGCAGGCCAGCCGTAAAGAGGAAAGGCCCGGCCTCGCGCGTACATGTACCCAGTGGCTTCCCTTGCCCGCTGGTTGTCCTACATGCACGGTCGGGCTTAAGCCAGAGTTGCCAGCTAGGCGTGGAAAGGTGGCACGGCCAGGACCGGCCCGAAGAGGCCGCACGCCTGGCCGCGCCAGGCCGCACCGCGCCACCGACGCCCGCAGGGCGGCGGCTTGAACCAGTAAAGAAACTCTGAGCCACCTCATGATCAATGTCTATGTTGATCACTAAGCCACGTCTAGATCATGAGGGCGATGCCGTTGTCGGCGAGTTCTTCGGGGGTGAATACCGCGCTGGTGTCATCGGCCAGCTCGGCGCTGTAGCCGATCTCGTAGCGGTTGGCGGGAGCCTTGACCTCGGTGACCTCGATGGGGTGGCCGTTGGCGTGAGCCATGGTGCGGCGGATGATGAGGATGGCTTCGGCGTAGTCCATGCCCAGGCGGGCGCGTTCGTCTTCGTAGGCGATGCGGGAGGTGGTCAGGGTCACCCACCGGATGGGGCCGTGTTCGCGGATGAGGGACTGGTAGAAGAAGCCGGGCCGCTTGCGGTACTGGTCGAAGCGCTTGGGGGTGTCCCAGTCGGGGAGCATGTCGGCGTTGGTGTAGGAGTTGATCTCCAGGCGGGCTGAGGCGCCGTGGATGCGGGCGGTGTGGCCTCGGTGCCACATGCTGCGGCGGTGGATGACCGGGTGTCCAGTGCGGACGCCGAGGATGATCGCGAGATCCCGGTTGGCGGTGATCTTCTCGCCGGTGAACAGCGGCGCGTCGGGGTCGACGTCGCGTAGGGCGAGGTCCCAGCCGAAGGCTTGGATGTCGGGGTGGTTGCCGGGGGCGGCCAGGTCGGGTCTGGTCTGGTGGCTAATCAGAATGACTTGGCGCTCGGGCATGGGGCGGACGAAGGAGCCGCGTCCGCGCATGACGTAGGCGAGTCCTTCGGAGACCAGGGTGTCGATGGCCTTGCGGACGGTGGGACGCGAGACCTCGTAGCGGCGGACCAGCTCCGGCTCACTCGGCAGGGCTCCGCCGGGCGGGTAGCGGCCGTCCAGGATCGCGGTTCTCAGGTCACTCGCGATCGTGCGCCAGCGGACGTCCTTGTCCTCGGTGGTCTCCATGGCTGCTCCTTCTCGGAAAGTTCCATAACTACTTGTACTACAGGTTGCACGAAACCCTCAATGCAAGGCAACATGTAGTACAGGCAGTGTTGCCTGAGAGGGGGTGGTCACCATGAACCAACCGAACGAGCACGACCAACAAGCACGACATCCGGAGTGGATGACCGATCTGGTCCAGGTGCTCAACGCACCGGGCTACGACCGGTGGCGCTCCATGGTGGCCGCCACCGGCGGCTGCGCCAACCCGATCCACCTGGCCGGAGGGTTGGCCATCATCAACACCGACACCGGCGAGATCCTGCACACCTACCGCACCGCTGATGAACCGTCCGGGCATCTGCTGATGGCCTGCGGCAACCGCCGGGCCTCGGTGTGCTCGGCCTGCTCGGAGGTCTACCAGGCCGACACCTTCCACCTCATCCGCGCGGGCCTGTCCGGCGGCAAGGGTGTCCCGGAAACGGTGAGCGCGCACCCTCGGGCGTTCGTCACCTTGACCGCTCCATCCTTCGGATCCGTGCACACCCGGCGGGAGAAGAACGGGACGGTGCGGGCCTGCCGTCCCCGCAACCGCGACAAGATCTGTGAGCACGGGCATCCGGTCGGCTGTCATGCTCGCCACGAGCCAAAGGACGAACGGCTCGGGCAACCCATATGCGGCCGGTGTTACGACTATGTGGGCGCGGTGCTCTGGCAGGCTCACGCGGGCGCGCTGTGGCACCGCTTCACCCTGGAAGTACGGCGCACCCTGGCCAGCCAGGCGGGGCTGAGCCGCAAGGAGTTCGGCAAACAGGTCCGAGTGTCGTTCGCCAAGGTCGCCGAGTACCAGCGGCGCGGTCTGGTGCACTTCCACGCCATCATCCGCCTCGACGGCCCCGAAGGCAGCAGCCAACCTCCGCCGGACTGGGCTGATCACCACCTGCTCACCCGGTCGATCCCGCCAGCTGTGCGGCGGGTCACCGTGACCACTCCCGCGAGTGACCTCGGACGACGGGATCTGGTCTGGGGTGATCAACTCGACATCCGGCCCATCCTGCTCGACGCCAGCGCGGACGGGCTGAGCGAGCGGGCGGTGGCGGGCTACATCGCCAAGTACGCCACCAAGGGTGCCGAAGCCTCCGGCACCGTCGATCACCGCCTGTCGTGTCCGGCCTGCGGCGGTCGGGGGCGGTTGCGGCTGATGGCCTCCTGCGAACGCTGCCACGGAACGGGCCTCAAACCGGGCCTGCACTTGGACGCGCTTCCGGTCACCGAGCACGCCCGGCGCATGATCCGCACCTGCTGGGAGCTGGGCGCACGCCAGGAGTTGGCCACACTGCGGCTGCGGCCGTGGGCGCACATGCTGGGCTTTCGCGGCCACTTCTCGGATCTGGCAAGATTTTCGTGATGGGTGACAGTGAGTGTTCGTGATCATGCGAGCAGGACCCGTTTTCGTAGGAGGA
>NZ_JCADBG010000129.1:0-660 GCF_059358815.1 Streptosporangium nanhuense | reverse complement strand
GGGTTGGCCAGCACGCCGGACGAGGTCCAGCGGTACGTCGAGGGAAGGTTGCAGGTGCCGCCCGGATCCGGCGTCGGAGTCGGAGTCGGAGTCGGGTCGGTGGTTCCCGGGGTGCCGTTCCAGGTCCACTTCTGGTTGTTGCCGCCGTGGCAGGCGTAGATCTGGATCAGGGTGCCGTTGGCGTTCGCGTTGTTCGCGGCGTCCAGGCACAGGCCCGACTGCACGCCGGTGATGCTGCCGTTGGTGTTGATGCGCCACTTCTGGTTGTCGCCGCCGTGGCAGCCGTAGATCTGGGCCTTGGCCCCGTTTCCGGTGCCGCCGGCGTCCAGGCACTTGTTGCCGTAGACCTTGAACTCACCGGCGGCGGTGTAGGTCCACTGCTGGTTGGAGTTGGTGTGGCAGTCCCACAGGGCCACCTGGGTGCCGTCGGTGGTGCTGTTGCCCGGCACGTCCACGCAGCGGCCGGAGGCCACGCCCCTGATCTGCCCGGTACCGCCACCCGCGGTCGGGGTCGGTGTGGGCGTCGGCGTCGGGTCGGGGTCGGGGTTGGGGTCGGCGGCGTTGAGGGCGTTGAGGACCGAGGTGTAGGCGGCCTTCTTGTTGCCCGAGGTGTCGAAGAGCAGCGGGCTGGTGTTGGCGCCGAGCCAGGAGTCGCTGTCG
>NZ_JCADBG010000128.1:0-673 GCF_059358815.1 Streptosporangium nanhuense | reverse complement strand
TCGACGCACGAGGTGACGGCCGGGGTGCTGGGGCTGTTGCAGGAGTGGTTGGCCGATGAGCGGTTCGAAGCTTCGCGTCTGGTGTTCGTCACCCGGGGTGCGGTGGAGGCGCGGGAAGGTGATGTGGTCGCTGATCTGGCGGCTGCGGCGGTGTGGGGGTTGGTGCGCTCGGCGCAGTGGGAGAACCCGGATCGGTTCGTGCTGGTCGATGTCGAGGGTGAGTTGACCTCCTCGGTGCCGGCCGGGGTGCTGGCCTCAGGGGAGTCGCAGGCGGCTGTACGCGCCGGTGAGGTGCATGTTCCTCGCCTGGCGCGAGTCTCACTGGGCGACGACGATGTCCGAGCTTGGGATCCTGAGGGCACGGTGCTCATCACCGGCGGCACGGGTGGTCTGGGTGGTCATCTGGCCCGGCACCTGGTGGCCGAGCGGGGTGTGCGGCATGTGTTGTTGACCAGCCGCCGGGGCTTGGACGCTCCGGGGGCGGTGGAGTTGCAGGCGGAGCTGATCGCTCACGGTGTCGAGGTCGAGATCGTGGCCTGTGACATGGCGGATCGGGAGCAGGTGGCGGCCCTGCTGGCCGGGATCGATGCCGAGCATCCGCTGACGGCGGTTGTTCACACCGCGGGTGTGCTCGCCGATGGGACGATCCCGTCGTTGACGCCTGAGCGGTTGG
>NZ_JCADBG010000127.1:0-682 GCF_059358815.1 Streptosporangium nanhuense | reverse complement strand
GTGTGGTGTCGCTGAGTGCGGTGGATGTGGCTGGGGAGCCGGTGTTGTCGGTGCGGTCGCTGGCGTTGCGCCCGATCCCGTCCGACCGGCTCGACGCGGCCTCCCTGAGCCGCGGAGCCGTGCGGGACGCGCTGTTCGGGGTGGAGTGGACCCCGTTGGAGGAGCTTGCTTCGGGTGAGGTGCCGCCGGTGGCGGTGCTCGGCCCGGACGCGCTGGGTCTCGCCGGGGCGTGGCAGGCGGCGGGACGGGTGGCCCTGGCCCATGGGGATCTGCCGTCGCTGGTGGCGGGGCCGGTGCCGGGCACGGTGGTGGCGGAGGCGGTCTCGGATCCGGCCGGTGACGTGGTGGGGTCGGCGCATGTTCTGACCGCTCGCGTTCTGGGCTTGCTGCAGGGGTGGCTGGCCGATGAGCGGTGTGTGGGTTCACGTCTGGTGGTGGTGACGCGGGGCGCGGTGGCGGCGGGGGAGACGGTCACTGATGTGGGGGCTGCGGCGGTGTGGGGTCTGGTGCGGTCGGCGCAGGCGGAGAACCCTGGCCGGTTCGTGCTGGTGGATGTGGACGGGGAGGTTTCGGCGCTGCCTGGGCTTTTGACAGGTTTGGTGGCGTCGGGTGAGCCGCAGGTGGCGGTGCGCGGGGGTGAGGTGTGGGTGCCGCGTCTGGCGCGGGTGGTGTCCGGCTCTGA
>NZ_JCADBG010000126.1:0-699 GCF_059358815.1 Streptosporangium nanhuense | reverse complement strand
CGCAGATAGTGGCCGCGCATCCGGGCGAACAGGTCCAGCCCCCACATGAAGCGGGCGTGCGCCGCGCCGCACGCCTTGGCCGCGATCGCCCCGGCGTAGGTGAGCGGCTCCCAGATTACCAGGTCGGGCTTCCACTGCCGGCAGAACGCGGTCAGCTCCGCCATCATGGGGTCGTTCACCACCCGCCACCACCAGGGCACCACCCCGCCGTACCCCCAGGTGAGGTGCTCCCAGGTGAGCACCTCGGGGCGGTCCTCCGCCATGTCGAAGGCCGGGGCGCCGGGCGCCATCCGCTCCAGGACCTTGGAGAAACGCCGCAGCTCGTGGTCCCTGCCGACGGGGACGGCGGTGAGGCCGGCGCCGGTGACGACGTCGGTCAGCTCGGGCTGGCTGGCCACCCGCACCTCGTGGCCGGCGTTGCGCAGCGCCCACGCCAGCGGGACCATCCCCAGGAAATGGCTCTTCTCGGCGTGGGTGGCGAACAGGACGCGCATCTTCTTACCTCTCGCTACCCGCGGTGGTGGGCGGTGAGTCGTTCGAGGTGGGGGACGAGCTGGTTGGGGCCGGGGGTGGCGAGGGTTTCCTGGCGCAGTTGTTCGGCGGCGTGGGTGTGGGTGGGGTCGTTGAGCAGGCGTTGGAGGTGTTGGCGTACGTGGGGGCCGGTGGCTTGGCTGCTGTGCAGGGTGAGTCCGGCGCCTT
>NZ_JCADBG010000125.1:0-700 GCF_059358815.1 Streptosporangium nanhuense | reverse complement strand
TCCGGCGCGCTGGGCGACATCGGCGCGCACATCATCGACACCGCCCAGTTCATCACCGGCCAGCGCCTCACCCAGGTGTCCGGGCTGACTGAAACGTTCATCACCGAGCGGCCCGTCGCCGGTGCCTCGGCGGGTCTGTCGGCGGACACCGGAAACGGGAGCGGCACGGAGATGGGTGAGGTCGACGTCGACGACGCGGCCCTGTTCATCGGCCGTCTCAGTGGCGGCGCGCTGGCCTCGTTCGAGGCGACCCGGTTCGCCACCGGCCGCAAGAACGCGCTGCGGATCGAGGTCAACGGGTCGAAGGCGAGTTTGGCGTTCGACTTCGAGGCGATGAACGATTTGTGGTTCCACGACCACGCGTCGCCGGCCGAGGAGGCGGGCTTCCGCCGGGTGCTGGTCACCGAGGCCGGGCATCCGTACGCGGGGGCGTGGTGGCCGCCGGGCCACGGCCTGGGTTATGAGCACACCTTCACCCACGAGGTGAAGGACTTCGTCGAGGCGATCGCATCCGGCGTCGCCCCGAGCCCGTCGTTCGACGACGGACTGAACGTCCAGCGCGTGCTGGAAGCGGTCGAGCGCAGTTCCGCCGACCAGAGCCGCCTTACATCCGTGGAGGGGACATGAGCAGGCCGATCACCTTGTTCACCGGCCAGTGGGCCGACCTGCCGTTCGAGGAGGTCTGCCGCCTGGCCTCGGG
>NZ_JCADBG010000124.1:0-751 GCF_059358815.1 Streptosporangium nanhuense | reverse complement strand
CCGAACACCTTCATCGGGTTCGCTCGTCAGCGTGGTCTGTCGGTGGATGGCCGGTGTCGTTCGTTCTCCGAGGCCGCCGATGGGGTCGGTTGGTCGGAGGGTGTGGGTGTGCTGGTGTTGGAGCGGTTGTCGGACGCGCGTCGCAACGGTCACCAGGTGCTGGCGGTGGTACGGGGCTCGGCGGTGAACCAGGACGGCGCCTCCAACGGGTTGACGGCGCCGAACGGCCCGTCGCAGCAGCGGGTGATCCGCCAGGCCCTGGCCGGTGCGGGGCTGTCGGCCTCGGACGTCGACGTGGTCGAGGCGCACGGCACCGGGACGCGGCTGGGCGATCCCATCGAGGCGCGGGCGCTGATGTCCACCTACGGACAGGGCCGCGACGAGGCGGAGCCGTTGCTGCTCGGTTCGATCAAGTCGAACATCGGTCACACCCAGACGGCCGCCGGTGTGGCCGGGATCATCAAGATGGTCATGGCGATGCGCGAGGGTGTGGTGCCGCGCACGTTGCACGTGGACGCGCCGTCCTCGCACGTTGACTGGAGCGAGGGCGCGGTCGAGCTGGTGACCGAGACACGGCCGTGGCCCCGGGTGGAACGGTCGCGCCGGGCGGGGGTGTCGTCGTTCGGGATCAGTGGGACCAATGCGCATGTGATTTTGGAGCAGTCTGCGGTGCCGGTGCCGGTGGAGGTGCCGGTGGTGGGGGACGTGGTGGAGGGGGGTGGGGTTGTTTCGTGGGTGGTGTCGGGTCGTA
>NZ_JCADBG010000123.1:0-752 GCF_059358815.1 Streptosporangium nanhuense | reverse complement strand
TCGGACGCGCGGCGCAACGGTCACCAGGTGCTCGCGGTTCTTCGTGGTTCGGCGATCAACCAGGACGGCGCGTCGAACGGTTTGACGGCGCCGAACGGTCCCTCGCAGCAGCGGGTGATCCGCCAGGCGCTGGCCGCTTCGGGGCTGTCGCCGTCCGAGGTGGATGTGGTCGAGGCGCACGGAACCGGCACCAGGCTGGGTGACCCGATCGAGGCGCAGGCGTTGCTGGCGACCTATGGCAGGGAGCGGGACGAGGATCGGCCGCTGCTTTTGGGGTCGATCAAGTCGAACATCGGTCACACCCAGGCTGCCGCTGGTGTGGCGGGTGTGATCAAGATGGTCATGGCGATGCGACACGGCACGCTGCCCAAAACACTGCATGTCGATACTCCCTCCTCGCACGTGGACTGGGCGTCGGGTGCGGTGGAGTTGTTGACCGAGGCGGCCGAGTGGCCGGAGAACGGTCATCCGCGCCGGGCGGGGGTGTCGTCGTTCGGGGTCAGTGGCACGAACGCGCACATGATCCTGGAGCAGGGGCCGGAGACGCCGCAGGCCGAGCCGCGGGCGGGGGGCGTGGTGCCGTGGGTGGTCTCGGGCAAGACCGATCAGGCGCTGCGGGATCAGGCGGGTCGTCTGGGTGCGCACCTGGACGCGCATGGCGATCTCGATCCGTTGGGTGTGGGGTCGTCGCTGGTGGTGTCGCGGTCGGTGTTCGAGCATCGCGCGGTGGTGGTCGGCGGGAAGCGTGAGGG
>NZ_JCADBG010000122.1:0-759 GCF_059358815.1 Streptosporangium nanhuense | reverse complement strand
CGCTGGAGCAGCACGGCCACCACGATGATCAGGCCCTTGGCCACCAGCTGGTCGCTGGTGTTGAGCCCGTTGAGGATGAACAGGTTCGTGATCACGGTGAAGATCAGCAGACCCAGGATCGACCCGATGATCGTTCCCCGGCCGCCGGTCAGCAGCGTGCCACCGATGATCACCGCGGCGATCGCGTCCAGCTCGTACAGATCACCGTGCGTGGAGGAACCCGTCGTGGTCCTGGCCATGATCAGAACCGCCGCGATACCGCAGCACAACCCCGACAGCGCGTACAACATCACGGTGTGACGACGCACGTCGATCCCGGCCAGCCGCGCCGCCTCGGGGTTACCGCCCACCGCGTAGGTGCGCCGGCCGAACGTGGTGCGGTTCAGCACCACCCACCCGGCGATCACCACCAGCGCGAAGATGTAGACCAGCACCGGGATGCCCAGCACCCGGCTGGTCGACAACTCCACGATCATCTCGTTGCCCTGCTGCACCAGCTGGGTGCGCCGGTCCGACATCCGCTGCGCCAGACCCCGGGCGGCCACCAGCATCGCCAAAGTGGCGATGAAGGGCACCATCCGCCCGTAGGAGATCAGCAGGCCGTTGACCAGGCCCGCGCCGGTACCGACCAGCACCGCGCACACGATCATCACGAACGGGCCGTAGGACTGGGTGGCCAACGTGGTCGCCCACACCGACGCCAGCGCCATGATCGCGCCCACCGACAGGTCGATACCCCCACCGATGATCACGAACGTC
>NZ_JCADBG010000121.1:0-792 GCF_059358815.1 Streptosporangium nanhuense | reverse complement strand
CCAGGCCGCATCCACCTTGGGGCGCAGCACGGTGTCCAGCCGCTCGGACGTCAGTGACGGGATCGTGCCGTCATCCAACACCCCCGCGGTGTGGATCACCGCGGTCAGCGGATGCTCGGGAGCAACCCCGGCCAGCAGCGCCGCCACCTGGTCGCGGTCGGCCACATCACAGGCGGCGATCTCCACCTCGACGCCGTGCGCGATCAGCTCCGCCTGCAACTCCACCGCCCCCGGAGCCTCCAACCCCCGGCGACCGGCCAGCAACAGATGCCGCACACCCCGCTCGGCCACCACATGCCGCGCGAACACCGCCCCCAACCCACCGGTCCCACCAGTGATCAACACCGTCCCCTCAGGATTCCAGACACGATGGTCAGAGCCGGACACCACCCGCGCCAGACGCGGCACCCACACCTCACCCCCGCGCACCGCCACCTGCGGCTCACCCGAGATCAGCACCTCGGCCAGCGATGGTAGAGAAGCCCCCTCCTCCAGATCGACCAGTACGAACCGGCCTGGATTCTCCGCCTGCGCCGACCGCACCAACCCCCACACCGCCGCAGCCCCCAGATCGGTGACCGCCTCGCCGTCACCGGCCGCGACCGCGCCCCGCGTCACCACCACCAGACGTGAACCGGTGAACCGCTCATCGGCCAGCCACGCCTGAACCACATCCAGAACGCGAGCGGTCAAGGTGTGCGCCGACCCCACCACGTCACCGGCCGACTCCACCGTGACGGTCACCGCCTGCGGCACCACCCCCAACGCCGCCAGCCCCGCCTCCGGATCCGA
>NZ_JCADBG010000120.1:0-824 GCF_059358815.1 Streptosporangium nanhuense | reverse complement strand
TCCGGCGCGCTGGGCGACATCGGCGCGCACATCATCGACACCGCCCAGTTCATCACCGGCCAGCGCCTCACCCAGGTCTCGGGCCTGACCGAGACGTTCATCACCCAGCGGCCGCTGGCCGAGGCCTCGGCCGGGCTCTCGGCCGACACCGGTAACGGGTCGGGTGCGGAGATGGGCGAGGTCGACGTCGACGACGCGGCGCTGTTCATCGGCCGTCTCAGTGGCGGGGCGGTGGCGTCGTTCGAGGCGACCCGGTTCGCCACCGGCCGCAAGAACTCGCTGCGGATCGAGGTCAACGGGTCGAAGGCCAGCCTGGCGTTCGACTTCGAGGCGATGAATGAGCTGTGGTTCCACGACCACGCGTTGCCGGCCGAGGAGGCGGGCTTCCGCCGGGTGCTGGTCACCGAGGCCGGGCATCCCTATGCCGGGGCGTGGTGGCCGCCGGGCCACGGCCTGGGTTATGAGCACACCTTCACCCACGAGGCGAAGGACTTCGTCGAGGCGATCGCCACCGGCGTCGCCCCGAGCCCGTCGTTCGACGACGGACTGAACGTCCAGCGCGTGCTGGCCGCGGTCGAGCGCAGCGCCGCCGACCAGAGCCGTCTGACGGCGATCGAGGAGGTATGACGGAGCCCGCCGTCCATGGGGAACACACCCCGTGAGCGGGCCCCGTCACCCGGGTGGTGGGTGCGCGAACTGAGCTCGCGCACCCACCACTCGGCCCACAATCTGTGACATGGAGGACATATGAGCAGGCCGATCACCTTGTTCACCGGCCAGTGGGCCGACCTGCCGTTCGAGGAGGTCTGCCGCCTGGCCTCGGG
>NZ_JCADBG010000012.1:0-297314 GCF_059358815.1 Streptosporangium nanhuense | reverse complement strand
CTGCGCTCCTTTCCGAGGCCGCGCTTCAGCTACGGCGACCCACCCTGAGCCAGCCCTGACCGACGCTTCAGCGGCGGCGGGCCGACAGGACCCCGGAAAGAAAGCAACTACGGCCCGCACCCCCTACGGCCAGAACGCGTACAGCGGAGGTGGGCGGGTGTTCCGGACGGCTTAAAAAGAGCCCGCAACCACCACGCCCGCGCAGGCCGGAGGCCTGAACCACCAGAGCGCAACTGAGACGGCCGTCCGGAACACCCGCTCACCGCAGCGAGCACCAACAACAACCACGAAGAACACCCGCCCACCGCAGCGAGCACCAACAACAACCACGAAGAACACCCGCCCACCACAGCGAACACCAACAACAACCACAAAGAACACCCGCCCACCACAGCGAACACCAAGACCAGCCACGAAGAGCACCCGCCCACCGCAGCGAGTACCAAGACCAGCCACGAAGAGCACCCGCCCACCGCAGCGAGTACCGGTCAGGAGCGGTGGGCGGGGCAGCTCAGAGGTGCAGAGTCGTCGACGCGGTGCCGATTCGCTGGCCTCCCGAGAACAGGCCGGTCTTCAGCGCCTTGTTCAGCGCACCCGCCGCGATGGCGGTCAGCTTGACCCGGATGTTGCGGGCGTGCACGACCGAGCCGTCCACCTTGAGCTTGGCGGCCGACAGGTCGAGGTCGAAGACCGGAACGCGGGTCTTGGGGTCGTCGTTGACGTTCCCACTGATCCTGCCCTTGGCCAGGTCGATGACGAAGTCACCCACCTTGAGCCGCTTGCCGTTCTTCACGTTGACGAACGCCAGGTCGCCCCGGTGCGTGACCTTCCCGCCCAGCGGGTCGACCGAGGCCCGGCCACCGGTGACCGGGTAGCGGAAGGACAGGGCCAGGTTGTCGCCGGAAACATGGACGCCGGTTCTACCGGGAGAGGTGGCGTAGGCGGTGATTCCGTTCTCGAGAAGGGCCTTGCCCAGACCCCGGACCGTGGTGACCTTGGTCTCGCCACCCTTGACGGGCGCGGTCGTGGCGGCCGACGCCGGAGCCTGGAGGGGGAGCGCGAGCAGGGCGGCGCAGGCCGCGACCGAGCTCAGCATACGAAGGAGACGCATGGTAAGTTTTCCTTCCCTTGACGACATCACCCCCTCTTCTTGGGCTGGGCGCCTTATGGATGCGCCGTTACGCCCATTCGTCGCCGAAGGAATGGATGATGATCGTCCCCGACCACCCCGACCGGGACATGTCGCACAGCACTGACGACGACAGGACCGAGCTGGACGAAGACGCCCTGGCCGCCGGTCTGCGCGGCGGAGACGAGCGCTGCCTGGCCGAGGCGTACCGCCGATGGGCTCCGATGGTTTACACGCTCGCGCTGCGCTCGCTGCGGCGCGCCGCCGACGCCGAGGACGTCACCCAGAAGGTGTTCGTCGCCGCGTGGAACGGCAGGGCCGGCTACGACGCCGAGGCCGGATCCCTGGCCGCCTGGCTCACCGGCATCACCCGGCACAAGGTCGCCGACCAGTGGAGGCTGATCCAGCGGGATCAGAAGATCTCCCACACCCTGGTCTCCGCGGTCCAGGAACCTCCTCCCGCCCTGGACGCGGTGACCGACGGTGTCCTGCTGACCGACGAGCTGAACAAGCTGGGCGAGCCACGACGTACCATCCTTGAGCTGGCCTTCTACCAGCAGCTCACGCACATCGAGATCGCCGCCAAGCTGGAACTGCCGCTGGGCACGGTCAAAAGCCACATCAGCCGAGGGCTCGACCGGCTGCGCCGACGTCTGGGGGTGAACGGTGCACCATCTGAACGATGACACGCTCGCGCTGATCGCCCTGGGTGAGGAGGGCGGTTCCGCGCACCTGGCCACCTGCCCAGACTGTCGCGAACGTCTCGACGGGCTCGTCCAGGTCGTCCTCGCCGTCCGGCAGGGACCGCTGGAGC
Organism: Streptosporangium nanhuense; assembly: GCF_059358815.1. Lineage (NCBI taxonomy): Bacteria > Bacillati > Actinomycetota > Actinomycetes > Streptosporangiales > Streptosporangiaceae > Streptosporangium > Streptosporangium nanhuense. The sequence continues at coordinate 295,371 of NZ_JCADBG010000012.1, read as the reverse complement.
ATCCCGGCCCCGGCGTGTGGGAGGGGGTGCGCGCGGAACTCGGGCTCTCTCCCGGCCTCTTGCCCGGCGCGCCCGAATCCGCCGTCCCGTCTGCTCCGGTCGAGCCGGTCGAGCCGGTCGAGCCGGCGGCCCCGGTTGCCCCTGCCGTCGCGCCCGCGGGGCCCCGCCCGCTCCGTCCCTCCCGTGAAGCGGGCAGAGGGGCGGCGGGCCGGCGCGTCCGGCTGCTCGCCGCCGTGGCCGCCGGTCTGGTCGCCGGGATCGGCGGCACGCTCCTCTTCCAGGGGCTGACCGCGGAACGTGACACCGTCGTCGCCCAGACGGTGCTCGGCGCCCTGCCGGGCAAGCAGGGGGACGGCGTGGCGGAGCTCCGGGCCGGAGCGGGCGGCGACCGCCTGCAGGTCCGTCTCAGCGGGCTGCCCGCGCCCGACGGCTTCTACGAGGTCTGGCTGCTCGACCGGGCCGCCAAGCGGATGATCTCACTCGGAACGCTGGGCCCTTCGGGACAGGCCTCCTACCCCCTGCCCGCCGACGTCAGCACCGCCGACTACCCGGTGGTGGACGTCTCCCGCGAACCGCTCGACGGGAACCCCGGGCATTCCTCCGACAGCTTCCTGCGCGGCACCCTGCACGGATAGGGGACGAGCCCGTCGCGCCGGCGGCGGGCTCGGCTCGCGCGCCCGCGCGGAACCCGGAGCTGAGCGCCGATCGCCCGGAGTCAGACGAGACGCCAGTCATGGCGGTCCAGGAAGGCGCGCTCGCCGGTGGCGTACTCGGTGAAGGCGTCCTGGACCGCGCCCAGGTCCGGGACGTGCGTGCGGAACATCCGGTTCCTGACGCTGTCCTTGTACTCCAGCTCGTAGCCCTGGATCTCCGGGGAGCTCTGGACGAAGTGCTCGCCGAAGACGACCAGGGCCGTGAAAGGGTTCTGCGGGGACATGGTGGCGAGCGTGTCGGAGATGAGCTGGAGGTCGGGGCCGACCACGATCATCCCGTCGCCCGTCCGCATCTCCATGGTCGGGTAGACGCCTCGCGGGGACAGGTTGTGCACCAGGCCGCGCTGCGGGTCGTAGCAGACCAGCCCGCACTCGGCGGCCAGGGCGAAGACCTCGGCGGACACCTCGTCGGCCCGCTCCGGGTCCATGCTGACCAGAAGGTGGTCAGGGGAGAGCCGCCGGGCCCCCGGCAGCCGGTCGGCGAACGCCGTCACCCCGGGATACGCCTCGGCGTCCTCCCGCTCTTCCTGCTCCCCGGTGTCGTGCGAGAGCGCCGCACGCTCCGCGGCGTCATCCCGGTCCCCGGGGTGAGGTGTGGCGCGATGAGGCTCCCCGTGGCGGAGGGACCGGAAGACGTTCTCCGCGTGTTCCCTGCTGATCGGTTTGGGCTCGTGCCAGACGGCCAGTTCGAAACTCACGGTTCCATTGTCCTCCGGGTGCCTTTCCCGGTGGAAAGGGCCGGACCGATCGGGTGATCGGCCCGGAGGACGCGCCGTGGCCCGGGGCGTTCACGAGACGCGAGAAGGGTCAGCCCCTGTGTGACCCTGTCAGAGATGAGCCCGCCTTACCCGCTCATCCTTGTACGGATCGTGAAGCCTCAAACGACCACGTGATCTCCTGCCATCCGGACGCTACGGAGCCCCTGCATATTTTCCGCATATCCCGAAAAAGTTTCACGGACAGCCGGTGATCGAGGATCCGAGAAGTCCGGCCAGATCATCCGCTTTCGCCCTGTCCCCGATGACGGTGAAGAGCTCGTGGGCCTCGCGCCAGCACTTGACGGCCTTCTCCCTGTCGCCGGCCGCCGCGTGGGCGAGGCCGAGGCTGCGGAGCGCGCCTGCCAGGTACGTCGTCCAGCTGCGGGTCCGCCACAGCTCCACGGACTCCGTCAGGTGCTCGACCGCCCGCGCGGGGTCGCCGTCGGCGCGGTCGAGGTCGCCCAGGATCCACAGGGCGTCGGCCAGGTGGTGGGTGAGGTTGTAGCGGCGGCTGAGCTCCTCCACGACGACGGCCGTGGGACGCGCCCGCTCGTCGCCCTCGCCGGTGTAGAGCTTCGCCAGCGCGAGCAGGGTCATCGCCTCGGACGCCGGATCCCGCGCCACCCTGGACATGACGAGGGAGCGGTTGAGGCACTGCTCCGCGGGTTCCGGCTGGCCGGTCTCGACGTACGCGAGGCCGAGGAACTGCAGGGACGTCGATTCGAAGCGCGGGTTTCCCAGGGTCTCCGCGACCCTCAGCGCGCTCACCAGGTGCGGGATCGCCGAGAGGACCTCCCGCTGGCCGTGCGTGATGCCGAGCGCCAGGTGGGCGCGCGCCCGGCCGCCGAGGTGGCCGGTCTCCTCCGCGAGGCGCAGCGCCGTCTCCGCCGACTCCACGGCCGGTTCGACGAATCCCTGCGCGGCCAGGCCCCAGGCGCACATCACGTGGGCGTCCGACAGCCCGCGCAACTCGCCGACCTCGGTGAACATCTCCGCCAGCCGGACGGCGTTGGTGTGCAGCGCCACCATGGCGCCGCCCTCGTGCTCCACCCCGGTCCAGGTGGTCACGTCGAGCAGCCCGCGCAGCATGACGGCCTCGCCGAGCAGGTTCCCCGCCGCACGGCAGGCCAGCATGGCCCGCTCGTTGAGGCGCCGGCACTCGGAGAAGAACCCGTGGGAGTCGAAGTAGCGTTCGAGGCATCCGGCGAGGTCCCAGGCGAAGTCGTCGAGCCCCAGGGCGCAGGCCTGCTCGATGAGACCGGCCAGCGCGGTCCGTTCGGCGTTGAACCAGGAGAGGGGATCGCGCAGGAGGGGCTCGGCGATGTCGCCGGGCAGCGGCCGGCGCGGCGCCGGGCCGTGGAGCACGGCGTAGCAGGCGCCGTGGACGTGCTCCATGGCCTGCTCCGCCAGCCAGAGCCACGCGCCGAACGCCCGGGTCGTCGCGAGCAGGAGCTCGGCCGGTTCCTCCTCGGCCTCCGCGCGCTCGTGGGCGTACAGCCGGACGAGGTCGTGGAAGCGGTAGCGGGCCTGCCCGGTGGAGTCGATCCCGGAGATGGTGGCGAGCTGCGCGTCCACCAGCGCCTCCAGGTGTGCCTCCCCCTCCTCGTGCGGGCGGCCGAGCAGCGTGGCGGGGACCCAGCTCGCGAAGCCGGTGACGTCGAGCAGGCCGAGCAGCCGGAAGGCGCGTCGCGTGCCCTCCGGGAGACCGACGTAGCTCAGGGCCAGGCTCGCCCTGACCGCGCGGTCGCCGACGACCAGCTGGTCGAGGCGCCCGCGTTCGTCGGCGAGCCGCGCGACGAGCCAGGCGACGCTCTGCTGGGGGCGGGCGGCGAGCCGCGCGCCCGCGATGCGCACGGCGAGCGGGATGCGGTCGCACAGCCAGACGAGCTCGGTGACGGCGGCGAGCTGCGCGGCGACGCGTTCGTGCCCGATCTGCCGCGAGAGCAGCTCCACGGCCTCCTGGGTGCTCAGGACGTCCAGTTCGACCGGCCGCACGCCCTCCAGGCCGGAGAGCCTCGCGCGGCTGGTGACGATGACGGCGCAGCCGGAGACGCCAGGGAGCAGGGGGCGCACCTGCTGCTCCGACGCCGCGTTGTCGAGGACGATCAGGACGTTCGCGCGGGCCAGGCGGCTGCGGTACAGCGCGGCACGGGCCTCGACCGACTCCGGGATGCTCGACCCGGGCACGCCCAGCGCGACGAGGAACCGTCCGAGCACGTGGCCGGGATGCGCCTGCTCCTCCTCGTGCGCGCCGTGCAGGTCGACGTAGAGCTGCCCCCCGGGAAACCTGTCGGCCAGCTGGTGCGCCACGTGCACCGCCAGCGTCGTCTTGCCGATGCCGCCCATTCCCGTGATGACCGAGACGGTCGTCGCGGAGCGCTCGTCCAGCCGGGCGACGAGCTCCCTGACGTAGTGCTCGCGTCCCGCGAAGTCGGCGATGCTCATCGGCAGCTCCGCGGGGGGCTCGCGCGGCTCTGCCGGCCCCCGGCTGGTCTCCTGCCGCTCGTCCCGGTGCTCCTGCCCGTCCTGGTCGTCCCCCGCGCGCTCGCCCGTGACCTGCCCGGGGTCGGCCCACTCCTCGGTCAGGATCAGCCGGTGGAGGTCGCGCAGCCGGTCGCCGGGCTCGACGCCCAGCTCCTCGTTCAGCAGGCGGCGGATGTCGGCGTACACCGTCAGCGCCTCGGAACTCCGGCCGGAGCGGGTGAGCGCCACCATGAGGTGCGCCCGCAGGCGCTCGCGGAGGGGGTGCGCGTTCACGTGGCCGGTGAGCTCGGCGACGAGCTCCGGCTGGAACCTCACCGCGAGGTCGGCCTCGACGCGGTCCTCCAGGGTGGTGAGCCGCAGCTCCTCCAGGCGCGCCGCCTCGCCCGACAGGTCCTCGACGAACCGCAGGTCGCCGTACGCGGGGCCGCGCCACAGCAGCAGGGCCTGGTGCAGGAAGTCGGCTGCCTCGTGGTGGTCACCGTGCAGCAGCGCGTCGCGGCCGTTCTTGGCCAGGGACTGGAAGCGGTGGACGTCCAGCTCGCCGGGGTGCACGACCAGCAGGTAGCCGCCGTGGCGGCGCAGGACCCGGTCGTGGCCCAGGGACTGGCGCAGGCGGGAGGCGTACAGGCGCAGGTTGTTGTCGGCCGTCTTGGGCGGGTGCTCGCTCCAGAGCGCGTCCACGAGCAGGTCGTCGGCCACGGAGCCGTTGGCGTGGTGGAGCAGCATCGCGAGCAGGGCCCGCTGTTTGCGTCCGCCCAGGGGAAGCTGCTGGTGGTCGGTCCTCACTTCGACCGGCCCCAGGACGGAGAAGTCCATACCACTCCCCTGGAAGGCGTCGCCGGGGCCAAGTGTGCCCGACCTCCCCCCGACCGTCAATGATCACCAAGGGCTCCCAGGCCGGGGGCAGGCCGGCTCCCACGAGGGTCCCGCGGGGCGGGTGTCAGGCGGGCGGCTTGTCGCCGACGGCGACCCGTGACAGCTCCACGGTGCAGAACGCGCAGCGCTTGGCCTCGATCGGGATGTCGCTCAGGCACTCCGGGCATTCCTTCTCGGTGGCCTTCTTGTCCCTGTCGAAGAAGCCGATCAGCCGGGTCATCGGCATCACGACCAGCCAGTAGATGACCGCGGCGATGATCAGGAAGCTCAGCAGGTGGTTGATGAAGTCCCCGTACATGAACCGGGAGCCGTTGATCGTGAACACGTACTGCGAGAAGTCCGGATTCCTGCCGCCGGTGATCGCCCCGATCAGCGGCGTGATGAGGTCCTTGACCAGTGCCTGCACCAGCCCGCTGAAGGTCGCCCCGACCACGACGGCCACCGCGAGCTCGACGAGGTTCCCCCTCAGCAGGAACTTCTTGAATCCGCCCATCACTCATGTCCTCCACTCGTGAGGAGGGTCGGACTACCCACCTGTCGGCGGCCAAACTTCCGCCTTTTCCTGGCTTTCCGCCGAAAAGGGCGAGCCGGAACGGCGCCGCGGGGCGGTGGACGCGAAGGGCTAGTATCGGCGCAGTTCGCGAGCGAGGTGGCCGGATGGACTTTCGTGTGCTGGGCCCGGTCGAGGCGTTCGCCGACGGCGGGGCGGCACTGGACATCGGCCCCTACCAGCAGCGGCTGGTGCTGGCCATGTGCGTCCTCGCCGCCCCGCGGCCGGTCGGCCCGAACCGGATGATCGACGCGCTCTGGGAGGGCGGCCCCCCGCCGGGCGCGCTCAACACCGTGCAGGCGTACGTCTCCAAGCTCCGCCGCGTCTTCGAGCCGGGCAGGACGAGGAACGTGCCACCGGCGATCCTGGTCAGCAGGCCGGGGGGCTACGCGCTGGACGTCCCCGGCGGCGCTGTCGACCTGGGCCGGGTGCGGGCGCACGCGGCCGGCGGCAGGAGCCTGGGGGCCGGGGGCGACCACGAGGGGGCGGCCAGGGAGCTGCGGCTGGCGCTGGGGGAGTGGCGCGGGGAGCCGCTCGCGGACCTCTCCGGCACCTCCTGGGCGGTGGAGGAGAGCGCGCGCCTGGCCGAGCTGCGGCTCACGATCGAGGAGGACCTGGCCGAGGCGGAGCTCGCGCTCGGCCGGGGGGCGGCGCTGACGGGCGGGCTGGCCCACCTGGTCGGCGCCCACCCGTTCAGGGAGCGGCTGCGGGTGCTCGCCGCCCACGCGCTCTACCAGGCGGGACGGCAGGCCGACGCGCTCGGCGTGCTCGCCGAGGGACGCCGGCTGCTGATGGAGGACATGGGGCTGGACCCCGACCCCCGGTCCAGGGAGATGGAACGGCGCATCCTCGGCCAGGACGCCGCGCTGACGCCCCGCGTCACGGTGGGGACCGGACCGATGGCGGAGAGCTCCGGGCTGGTCGGCAGGGACGCCGAGACGGAGGTGCTGGAGCGGGCGGTCGCCGGTGACGGGCACCGGGTGGTGCTGCTCGCCGGGGAGCCCGGCATCGGCAAGACCAGCCTGGCCGAGCGGGCCGCCGAGGTGGCGCGGGCGCGGGGCCGGCGGGTGGTGTGGGGCCGCTGCTGGGACGGCACCGGCGCGCCGCCCTTCTGGCCCTGGACGCAGGCCGTGCGGGACCTGGTCGGCAGGGACGGCGAGCTGGCTCGGCTGGCCGGGGCCGGAGGCGGTCCCGGAGCCGGGCAGGCCGGGCAGGCCGGGCAGTTCGCGTTGTACGAGGCGTTCGCCCGGCTGCTGAACGAGCACGGCCGGGTCCTGGTGGTCCTCGACGACCTGCAGTGGGCGGACACCTCGTCGCTGCGGCTGCTGGAGTTCCTGGCCTCCACCCGGCTCTGTCCCGAGCTGACCGTCGTGGCCACGTACCGCGACACCGGCGTGCGCCCCGGCGAGCCGCTGGAGCGGGCCCTGGGCGCGCTGCTGCGGCTGCCGCACGTGCGCAGGCTCCTGCTGCGCGGCCTGGCCGAGGAGGAGATCCGCGAGTACCTGGGACGGGCGGGCGCCGACCCCGCCCTGGCCGCGGAGATGGGCAGGCTGACCGCGGGCAACCCGTTCTTCCTGGGTGAGGTGCTGCAGCTGGGGGAGACCCCCGAGGCGCTGTCGGACGTCGTGCGCGGCCGGATGGCCGGGCTGCCGTCCGGCACCGAGGAGGTGCTGACCGTCGCGGCGCTGCTCGGCAGGGAGGCGGCGACCGACGTCCTGACGCGCGTGGCGGGACTGCCCGAGGAGCGGGTCCTCGACATCGTCGACGCCGCCGTGGGGGCCCGGCTGCTGGTCGAGGGGGACGGGCCGAGCTGCCGCTTCGTCCACGACATCGTCCGCGACGTGCTGCGCGAGGCGCTGCCGCCGCTGCGCCGCAGGAGGCTGCACGCGCGGATCGCCGAGGTGCTGGAGGAGCGGAGCGGGACGCGCCTGACCGAGATCGCCCACCACTACCGCGAGGGCCTGCTGGACCCCCGGACGGCGGGCAGGGCCATCGGCTACACCCGGCGCGCGGCGGCCCAGGCGACCGCGCAGTTCGCCCACGAGGACGCCGTGGAGAACCTGGAGCGGGCGATCGCGATGACCGACCGGCTGCCGGAGCCCGACGACGCGCTCCGCTGCGACCTCCTGCTCGACCTGGCCGAGGCGCAGGCCTCGGCGGGGATGAGCGCCGCGGCCCACGCCTCGCTGGAGGCCACCGCGGAGATCGCCGAACGGCTCGGCGACGACAGCCGGCTGGCCAGGGCGGCGCTGGGGTTCTCCGACCCGATCTATCTGGCCATGTACGAGGAGATGACCGGCATCGACCGGCTGGCCGGGCGCATCGACCGGGTCCTCGCCTCGGACCTGGCCGGAGACTCGCCGTGGCGGGCCCAGCTGCTCGCCGCCGCCGCGCTGACCGGCTCCACGGTACGGCCCGTCGAGCGGAGCGTGGAGATGGCGGGGGAGGCGGTGCGGCTGGCCCGCCTCGCCGGTGACGACCGGACCCTGGCCAGGACGCTGATCGCCCTGGAGATCCTGCTGCGGTCCGGCCACGACCACGAGCGCCACGGGGCGGTCGTCGGCGAGATCGTGGAGATCGGCCGCCGCACCGGCGACCTGGCCGTCGAGTGGATCGGCAGGGAGAACGAGTACGTCGAGCTGGTCGCCCGGGGGGCCGCCGGGCGGGCCGGGGAGCTGCTGGCCTGGCTGCGGGAGACCGCGGAGCGGCTCAGGCTTCCCTCGATGGTGAGCCTGGCCGCCTGGCAGACCGCGGTCCGGGCCTACCTGTCCGGGCGCTTCGCCGACGCGCTCGCCGCGGCCGAGGTGTCCGGCGCGGCCCATCCCGAGGGGGCGCTGGGCCGCGACGACGCGTCGCTGCGGCGGGAGGTGTTCCGCTTCCTTTCCCTGCGGAACGATCTTCATGGGCCGGGCGGGGTTCACGGATCGGGCGGGGGGCACGCGCTGGACAGGGCGGGCGAGCCGGGCAGGGCGGGCGAGGCGCTCGCGCTGGCCGACGAGATGCTGGCCCGCCGTCCCGGCCAGAAGCCCTGGCGGATCCTGCGCTGCCTGGCCCTGATCGACCTGGGCAGGACGGCCGAGGCGCGTGACGACTTCGCCGACCTCGCCCGCGACGGTTTCGCGGCGATAGGTCCCGAGCTGGCCTACCGGTTCGTCCCGGACGCCGTCAGCGAGATCTGCGCGGCGCTCGGCGACGAGGAGGCGGGGAGGATCCTGTACGGCAGGCTCGCCCCGCACGCGGGCCGGTTGCTGGGCTGGTCGCTGACCGACCTGTGCCTGGCCAGGCTGGCCTTGCTCGGCGGCGACAGGGGGCTGGCGGAGGGCCATCTGCGGGCCGCCGAGGTGTTCGCCGCCGGGGCGGGGCTGCGCGTCCACGAGCCCGCGCTCCGCGCGCTGGGCAAGACGCTCCGCCCGCCGGGGGCGTGATCGGCCGCGACGCCCCGTGGCCCCGTGCGCCGTCCGGCACGTTTCGTCTGCGACGAGTGGGTTAGGAGGACAGGCCTGAGGACATCCGTGGCCGGGGGCCAGGAGGAGTGAGGAGCACGCGTGGCCGTCAACCGTGTGGTGACCAACATCCTGTCCGACCGTCTGGCCGAGACCAGGGACTTCTTCACCGAGCTGCTCGGCTTCCAGGTCAACTTCGAGGAGGACTGGTACGTGCACCTCTCGGCACCCGGCAACCCGGCCCTGGAGGTGGCGGTCTGGCGCAGGGACCACGAGCTGATTCCCGAGACGTACCGCCAGAGGCCGGCGGGCACGATCCTGACCGTCGTGGTCGACGACGTGGACACCGTCCACAAGCGGGCCGAAGCCCTCGGGCTGACGGTCGTCGCGGCACCGCGCGACCAGTTCTACGGCCAGCGCAGCTGCCTGCTGCTCGACCCCAACGGCCTGGTGGTGGACATCTCCACCCCGGTCTGATCTACGCTCGGTCGACGCATGTCGTCGCCGGGATCTGAGATCACCGTCACAGGAGTGGGAATGTGCGCATGGCCAGGCGAACATGGGGCATATTTCTCCACCGCCGTAAGGCGGCGCGTTGACCTCCTCTTCCCACCGGCCGAGTTGGCTCAGACTTCCGAGAGGAATCCGCAGTACGGCGTCGTGCCGTGTTCTCCCCTCCGCCTCAAGGCGGAGGTCTCCACGCTCAAGAGGGACTGATGATCGAGATCTGGCCGGGTGACCCCTACCCACTCGGGGCCACCTACGACGGCGCGGGAACCAACTTCGCGCTTTTCACCGAGGCCGCGGAACGCGTCGAGCTGTGCCTGTTCGACGAGGAGAACAAGGAGACCAGGGTCACCTTCACCGAGTGTGAGGGCTTCGTCTGGCACGGATACCTGCCGGGCGTCGGCCCCGGGCAGCGGTACGGCTACCGCGTGCACGGCCCGTACGACCCGCCGAGAGGGCATCGGTGCAATCCCGCCAAGCTCCTGCTCGACCCGTACGCCAAGGCGGTCGAGGGGGACGTGAACTGGGACGAGGCGGTGTACGGCTACCGCTTCGGCCAGCCCGACAGCCGCAACGACGCCGACTCGGCCCCGTTCATGCCGCGCTCGATCGTGATCAACCCGTTCTTCGGGTGGGGGCACGACCGGCCGCCGAGCACGCCGTACCACAACACGGTGATCTACGAGGCGCACGTCAAGGGCCTGACGATCAACCACCCGAAGATCCCCGAGCGGATCCGCGGCACGTACGCCGCGATCGGCCACCCGGAGATCATCGATCACCTGACCGCCCTCGGGGTGACGGCGATCGAGCTCATGCCGGTGCACCAGTTCGTCACCGACCACGTCCTCGCCGAGCGGGGGCTGACGAACTACTGGGGCTACAACAGCATCGGGTTCTTTGCGCCGCACAACGCCTACTCCAGCACGGGGCAGCGCGGCGGGCAGGTGCTGGAGTTCAAGGCCATGGTCAAGGCCCTGCACGAGGCGAACATCGAGGTCATCCTCGACGTGGTCTACAACCACACGGCCGAGGGCAACCACCTGGGCCCGACGCTGAGCATGCGCGGCATCGACAACGCCGACTACTACCGCCTGGTCGACAGCGACAAGCGGTACTACATGGACACCACGGGCACCGGCAACAGCCTGTTCATGCGCTCCCCGCACGTGCTTCAGATGATCATGGACTCGCTCCGCTACTGGGTCATCGAGATGCACGTCGACGGCTTCAGGTTCGACCTGGCCTCGACGCTGGCGCGCGAGCTGCACGAGGTCGACCGGCTGAGCGCCTTCTTCGACCTGGTCCAGCAGGACCCGGTGCTGTCGCAGGTCAAGCTCATCGCCGAGCCGTGGGACGTCGGCCCCGGCGGCTACCAGGTGGGAAACTTCCCCGCCAGGTGGACCGAGTGGAACGGCATGTACCGCGACACGATCCGCGACCTGTGGCGGGGCGAGCCCGCCTCGCTGCCCGAGTTCGCGTCCCGGCTGACCGGCTCCAGCGACCTCTACCAGGACGACAGCCGCCGCCCGGCCGCTTCCATCAACTTCGTCACCTGCCACGACGGCTTCAGCCTGCAGGACCTCGTCTCGTACAACAACAAGCACAACGAGGCCAACGGCGAGGACAACCGCGACGGCGCCGACGACAACCGCTCCTGGAACTGCGGCGAGGAGGGGCCCGCCTCGCTGGCGATCGAGTCCCTGCGCGAGCAGCAGAAACGCAACTTCCTGACCACGCTGTTCCTGTCCCAGGGCGTCCCGATGATCTCCCACGGCGACGAGTTGGGCCGCACCCAGCGGGGCAACAACAACGTGTACTGCCAGGACAACGAGCTGAGCTGGGTCGACTGGTCCGACATCAGGGAGAACTGGCTGCTGCTGGAGTTCACCCGGCGGCTGGCCAAGCTCCGCGCCGACCACCCGGTCTTCCGGCGGCGCCGGTTCTTCTACGGGCGGCCGGTACGCGGTTCGGAGGAGAACCTCAGCGACATCGCCTGGCTCACTCCGAGAGGGGAGAAGATGACCGACGCCGACTGGAACGTGGGGTACGCCAAATCGCTGGCCGTCTTCCTGAACGGCGAGGCCATCACCGAGCCCGACCGCCGGGGCCGCCAGATCGTCGACGACTCGTTCCTGCTGCTGTTCAACGCCCACCACGACGTCATCAAGTTCACGCTTCCGAAGGACTACGGCGAGATGTGGCTGACGGAGATCGACACGGCCATGCCGATCACGGTGGACACCCGGGTCTGCCGGGCCGGAGAGAGCGTGCCGGTGGTCGGCCGTTCGGTGAGGGTGTTGCGCCGTGTCTGAGCCCGTGACCCAGCCCGTCCCCGAGCCCGCCCCGCTGGAGCCCGCGCCCGGGATCGTCCCCCCGGAGTCGGTGCCCGAGCCCGGACCTCTGCCGGGCCCCGCCCCGGACCCGGTTCCCGACCCGGGCCCCGGCATGCCGCCGGACCCGCTGCCCGACACCCCGCCCGCCGCCGTCCCGCCGCAGGTCGCCCATGACGAGCTCGTGCCCGACCCCGTACTCGGGGCCGGGACCGGCGGGGACGTCCCCGAGCTCGCGGTGCTCGCCGAGGAGGTGCCCGCGCCCCCGCCGCCGCCGGGCTCGTACGGGGTGCCGCTGTCGACCTACCGGTTGCAGCTGACCCCCGACTTCGGGTTCGAGAAGGCGGCCGAGCTCGCCCCGTACCTGCGGGACCTGGGGGTGAGCCACGTCTACCTGTCGCCGATCCTGCAGGCCGTGCCGGAGTCGCGGCACGGCTACGACGTGACCGACCACTCGCGCGTCCGCGAGGAGTTCGGCGGCGTCGAGGGGCTGCGGGAGCTGTCGGCGACGCTGGCCCAGCACGGGATCGGCATCGTCGTCGACATCGTGCCCAACCACATGACGATCCCGGTGCCCGAGTCGGGCAACGCCCAGCTGTGGTCGGTGCTCAAGGACGGGCCGGAGTCGCCGTACGCGTCGTGGTTCGACATCGACTGGTCCGTCGAGGGCGAAGAGGGGGGCGGCGGCAGGGTGAACATGCCGGTGCTCGGCGACTCGGGCGAGGCGGTGGCCGACGGCGACGTGCTGCGCTACCACGACCACGAGTTCCCGCTGCCCGACACGCACTACCGGCTCGTCGACTGGCGTCGCGGGCCCGGCTACCGCAGGTTCTTCGACGTGTCCTCGCTGATCGGGGTGCGGGTCGAGGACCCCGAGGTGTTCGACGCCACGCACGCCGTCATCCTCTCGCTCGTCAAGGAGGGGGTGATCCAGGGGCTGCGGGTGGACCACCCCGACGGGCTCGCCGAGCCGCGCGGCTACCTGGCGCGGCTGCGCGAGAGCTCGGGCGTGTGGACCGTGGCGGAGAAGATCCTGGTCGGCTCCGAGCGGCTGCCCGCCGACTGGGAGTGCGACGGCACCACCGGCTACGACACGCTCAACCGGATCACCGGGCTGTTCGTCGACCCGGCGGGCAAGGAGCCGCTGGTCGAGCTGTTCGCCCAGCAGACCGGGGTGCGCGACGACTACGCCGCCGTGGTCCGCGAGTCCAAGGCCGAGGTCCTGAACCTGTTCTTCGGCGCGGAGATCGACCGGCTGCACGCCGTCGTCGGCTCCGACCGGCGGACGCTGGTGGAGCTGCTCGCCGCGATGCCGGTCTACCGGGCCTACGCGGTGCCGGGCGAGCCGGTGCCCGAGGTCTCGGCGCGGATCGTCGAGGAGGCCGGGCGGGTCGCCGCCGGGCGGCTGCCCGAGGGCGCCCCGGTGGCGGAGGTCGTCGAGCGGGTCCTGAACGGCCCCGCCGAGGCGGTCACCCGCTTCCAGCAGACCTGCGGTCCGGTGATGGCCAAGGGCGTCGAGGACACCGCCCTCTACCGCTGGTACCCCCTGTCCTGCCTCAACGAGGTGGGCGGCGAGCCCGACCGGTTCGGCGGGCCGGTCGAGGAGTTCCACGCGTTCTGCCGGGAGATGTCGCCGGGCACGATGACGACCCTCTCCACGCACGACACCAAGCGCTCCGAGGACGTACGGGCCAGGCTGGCCGTACTGTCCGAGCTGCCGGAGGAGTGGGCGGCGGCGGTCGGCGAGTGGTCCTCGAAGGTCTCCTTCGACCCGGCCCTCGACTACCTGGCCTGGCAGAACCTGATGGCCTCCTGGCCGATCGGGCCCGACAGGTTCTTCGACTACCTGTTCAAGGCGGCCCGCGAGGCCAAGACCTCGATCTCCTGGGCCACCCCCGACCCGGCCTACGAGCGCGGCATCCGCGACTTCGTCGGCCGGGCCGTCGAGGAGTGCGGCGCCTCGGTCGCGGAGTTCGCCGCGCGGATCGAGCCGTACGCCAGGTCCAACTCGCTGGGCCAGAAGCTCGTCCAGCTCATGCTGCCCGGCGTGCCCGACCTGTACTGGGGCAACGAGATCACCGACTTCTCCCTGGTCGACCCGGACAACCGGCGCCCGGTCGACTTCCCGCTGCGCCGGCGGATGCTGTCCTCGGCCCAGGCCCACGCGAGCCAGGCCCACCCGGACGAGGAGCATCCGAGCCCCGCCGCCACCGGCAGCCTGTCGTGGGACGAGGCCAAGCTGGCGGTCACCGCCCGGGCCTTGGACCTGCGCCGGAGGCTGGACCCCGAGGCGCCGTACGTCCCGATCGAGGCCGGGGAGCACGCGATCGCCTTCGCCAGGGGGGAGCGGGCCGTGACGGTGGCCACCCGGCTGCCCGTCGGCCTGGAGCGCCGCGGCGGCTGGGGGAGCACCACGCTCACCCTGCCGCGCGGCACGTGGCGGGACCTGCTGTCCGGCACCGAGCACACCGGCCGCATCCCGCTGGCCCACCTGCTGTCCGTCCACCCTGTCGCGCTTCTGGAAAGGGACTGACCGATGTTCGAGGTATGGGCGCCGGCGGCGACGGCGGTGGACGTGGAGATCGGCGAGGTCCGCTACCCGATGTCGTCCGCCGGGGGCGGCTGGTGGACGGCTGAGGTGTCCGGCGCCGGGCACGGCACCGACTACCGGTTCCGGCTGGACGGGGGCGAGGCGCTGCCCGACCCCAGGACCCGCTGGCAGCCCGAGGGCATCTTCGGGCCGAGCCGGGTCTACGACCACGGCCGCTTCGAGTGGGGCGACGCCCTGTGGAAGGGGCGTGACCTGCCGGGCGCGGTCATCTACGAGCTGCACATCGGCACCTTCACCCCCGAGGGCACCTTCGACGCGGCGATCGGCAAGCTGGAGCACCTGGCGGAGCTCGGCGTCGACTTCGTGGAGGTCATGCCGGTGCCGCCGGTGCCCGGCGGGCGCAACTGGGGCTACGACGGCGTGGACCTGTGGGCCGTCACCGAGACCTACGGCGGTCCCGACGGGTTCAAGCGCTTCGTGGACGCCTGCCACCGGCGCGGGCTCGGCGTGATCCTCGACGTCGTCTACAACCACCTCGGGCCCTCCGGGAACTTCCTGGCCCCCTTCGGCCCCTACTTCCACTCCAGCGCCTCCTCCTTCTGGGGGCAGGCCGTCAACCTGGACGGTCCCGGCTCCGACGAGGTGCGCGCCTACTTCGTCGGCAACGCGCTGCAGTGGCTGCGCGACTACCACGTCGACGGCCTGCGGCTGGACGCCGTGCACGCCCTGCACGACGACCGGGCCGTGCACCTGCTGGAGGAGATCGCCGCCGAGACGGAGGTGCTGTCGGCGGCCGTGGGCAGGCCGCTCACGCTCATCGCCGAGTCCGACCTCAACGACCCCCGGCTGATGACCTCGCGCGAGGCGGGCGGGTTCGGGCTGGCGGCGGCCTGGAACGACGACGTCCACCACGCCCTGCACGTGGCGGTGACCGGCGAGCGGCACGGCTACTACGACGACTTCTACGGCGCCCTGCCCAAGGTGCTGACCCGCGCCTACTACCACGACGGGACCTACTCGTCCTTCAGGGGCCGCTCCCACGGCCGCCCGGCGACCCACGTGCCCGGCTACCGCTTCGTGTGCTGCGCGCAGAACCACGACCAGATCGGCAACCGGGCCGAGGGTGACCGGATGGAGCCCGAGGCGCTCCGGCTGGCCGCGGGCCTCCTGCTGACCTCGCCGTTCACCCCCATGCTGTTCATGGGGGAGGAGTGGGGGACGCGGGCGCCGTTCCTGTTCTTCACCGACCACGTCGAGCCGCAGCTGCGCGAGGGCGAGGGCGACCGGCGGCGGCGGGAGTTCGTCGGCTTCGGCTACGACGACTGGGCGGAGAAGGCGCCCGACCCCGGCGAGGAGATGACGTTCCTGCGCTCCAAGCTCGACTGGAGCGAGCTGGACGACGACGCCCACCGGGCGCACCTCGACTGGTACCGCGCCCTGATCACGCTGCGCCGCGCCCACCCCGAGCTGACCGACCCCAGGCTGGAGCGGGTGCGGGTCGACCACGGCGAGTCCTGGCTGGTCGTGCACCGGGGCGGGCTCAGGGTGGCGGCCAACCTCGGCCCGGTCGCGCTCACGGTCAAGCTCGGGACGGGCCGGTTCGCGCCCGGCCACATCCTGCTCGCCTCCGACCCGTCGGCGACGACGGAGGGGGAGGAGCTGTTCCTGCCCCCTCGCTCCCTCGCGGTGGTGAGACTGGACCCGGCCCTCTGAGCCGCTCCCTCACGACGGGCCGCCCCTTCATGACGAGCCGCCCCTTCATGACGAGCCGCTCCCTCACGATGGTCAGACGGGCACGTGGTTGCGCAGCCGGAGATCCTCGGGGTACGGCGAGAAGTAGGTCTGGTCCCGCACGTAGGCGGCGGCCAGGCCCTGGGCGTGGTGGCGGATCAGGGTCGCCGGGACGCTCAGCGCCACCTGCCCGGCCTGGTAGGAGGCGATGACCTCCGCGAGGTCGGCCCGGCGCACCGGGTCGAGCGCGTCGCCCACCATGCCCACGCAGTGCTGCAGGACGTTGACGTGCCGGCCGATGCTCGCCTTGGCGGCGAAGACCGTGCCGAAGACGTGGGCGTAGTCGGTGGCCAGCTCCTCGCGGGGCCGGGAGCCCGCCCTGGCCACCACCCGCCCCGCCTCCCGGAAGGCCGCGGGATTGTGGGCCAGCATCTGCATCTTGTGCCGGGCGTGGAAGGAGACCAGGTCACGGGGGCGCCAGTCGCTCTCCAGCAGCGCGCGGAGCCGGGCGCGGGCGAAGATCCGTTCCACGAAGGTCTCGCGGAGCAGGGCGTCGTGGAGCCGGCCCTCGTCCTCGACGGGCAGCAGCGGGTGGGCGTCGAGGACCGCGGAGGCGAACACCCCGGTGCCCTTGCGGTCCACGGTCGTGCCCCCGGCGTGGACGGGGATGCCGTTCACCCCGCAGCTGGGGCTCCTGGACTTGAAGACATAGCCGTCCACCTCGTGCAGGGCCGGGATCCGCTCCTCGGCGAGGGCGGTCATCCGGTCGGTGAGGTCCACCCGGCTCTTCCTGGAGATCAGCCGCGTCCCGTCCGGTGAGTCTGGTGAGCGCTCCAGGCGGAGGGTCTCGCGCGGGCTGCCGAGGCCGATCTCCATCTCCGGGCAGATGTGCACCCACTCGACGTGCTTGTCGAGCTCGCCGTTGAGGAACCGGTCGCGGCAGTGCCCGCCGTCGAACCGGACCGGCTCGCCCATCAGGCAGCTGGACACCGCGATCCTCGGCCTGACGACCTGCCCGCCCGCCTCGCCGGTCCCGCCGGTCCTGCCGGTCCTCTTGGTCTCGCTCATCGTGCTCACCCTGCCCATCGCCCGCGTGCCACTCGCGCCACGCGCGACGGTCACCCCGGCCCGGCGGGGCTCGGCATCCCAGCCGCCCGTGGCGGCCGTGTCGAGGATGCCCGACAGGCGGCGCAGGCCGCGTGCCGTACGTGCCTTGATCGTTCCCAGCGGGACGCTCAGCTTCTCGGCGATCTCCCGCTGGGTCAGGTCGCCGTAGTAGGCCAGCTCGATCGCCTGGCGCTGCGGCTCGGGCAGCTTGGCCAGCGCCCGCTGCACCTGGTCGCGCTCCGCCAGCCCGTCGCCGTCGGCCCGGCCGTCGGCACCGGCGGGATCCGCGATGACGTCCAGCGGCACGGTCTGCAGGGTGCGTACCCGCAACTGGTCGACCGCGCGCTTGTGGGCGATGCCGAGCATCCAGGCGGGGAGGCTGCGCGCCGGGTCGAAGCGGTGCCGGGAACGCCAGACCTCCGCGAACACGATCTGCTGAAGGTCCTCCACGTCCTGAGGCCGAACGAATCGTCGCAGGTAGGAGCGGATGAGGGGCCCGTGGGCCCGGAAGCACTCGACCAGCGCCGCCTCATCGCCCTCGGCGAACCGGGTGTTCAGGGGGTCTGTCATGATGCCTCCTCTTACCGAGAAAAGCTACTCAAAACTTATTCATACTCGCTCTGTGGCAGTGATCGCAAGCGACGGGTGAGCGACACGAAGGTCATGAGGGCCGCGGAGGCCCGGGCGGGCGCGGGTGGGCAGGGGCCGGTGACTCACCTGACCTGTCGAAAAGGGGCAGACGGGGATGGCGGTGAGGGCGTCCTGGAACGACACGTACCGGAAGGGGGTCAGGCCAGGACGGCGGTGAGGGCGTCCTGGAACGACGCTTACCGAGGGGGCGTCAGGCCAGGGCGGCGGTGACGACGCGGCTGAGGGCGTCGTTGAACGACGCGACGCGCGGGATGGACGCGGGCAGGTCGTCCCACCAGCCCCCGCCGCCGGCGACGACCAGGCTCGGCGGGCGGAGCACGGGCAGCGACGCGAGCGGGGCGGGGTTCCCGGTCTCGTGCAGCTGGGACCAGACGAAGACCACCGAGGGGCCCAGCCGCCGCATCGCGTCCGCCAGCGCCGGGTAGGGGGTCCGGGCGCCCAGCACCCGGGTCTCCACCCGGTGCTCGCTGGTCAGCGCGGCGGCCAGCGCGTAGACCGGCAGGCTGTGGAGATCGTTCTCGGCGCAGGCGAGCAGTACGGGACGAGGGCTCGCCGGGTGGGCGGGACGTTCGGTGAGCCCGATCAGCGCGGCCATCAGCCGGTCGGAGAACAGGTGCTCGACCTCGATGCTCGCCCCGCTCTCGGCCTGGCGCCTGCAGATCGTCTCGAAGACCGGCGTCACCAGGTGCTCCCAGGTCCACAGCACGCCGTGCCTGGCCAGCGCCGCGCCGATCCAGTCGTGCACGGTCCCGCTGTCGAGCATCATCGCCGCCCGCGCCAGCATCGCCACCGTCGGCACACCCGACAGCCGCTCGGCCGTGAGGGACGGGATCCCGTTCGAGGGCGGCCACCGGGCGTCCCGGCCCCGCTCCTGTTCCTGCCCCTGCTCCGCCGGAGGCGCGGGAGGGGCGATCTCGATCCGCAGGACCCTGCGTGCCGCGTCGGCGGCCGGGATCCCGCTCCTGATGAGCCGCTTCATCTCCTCCAGGCGCCGCAGGTCGTTGGCGTCGTAGCGGCGGTGCCCTCCCGGGCTCCGGCGGCTCGGGCCCACGCCGTAACGTAGATTCCAGGTCCGCAGCGTAGGGGCGGGCACCCCGAGGCGCCGGGCGACGGCTCCGATGCCGTACCCCGGTTCCTCGTCGGCTGCCACGTGACGCTGCTCGTCCATCTCATCCCATTTCAGGCCTGCTCTTCGCGATACCAGCGTGACAGGCGACAGGAGTGGTCGCTCCCTGAACGTTCTTTCGAGTTCCGGCCTCCCGCGGATGCAACCGGGGGATCGCGACCGGCCGAAGGAGAAACATGACCGATACTGTGATCGTTTTGTTCAGCCGCGACCTACGGGTTCACGACCACCCGGCGCTCGCGGCGGCGTGCGAGCGCGCACGTCATGTCATACCGCTCTTCGTCGTGGATCCCGCCATACCCTCGAGAAACCGCGGGGGATTCCTGGCCGAGTGCCTCGCCGACCTGCGTGGAACGCTCCGCGAGCGAGGTGGTGACCTGCTCGTGCGCCACGGCGACCCGGTCGCCGAGACGATGCGCCTGGCGGAGGAGACAGGGGCTCAGGCCGTCTACACCAGCCTGGACGTCAGCAACCTCGCGCGACGCAGGCAGCGGCGCCTGGCCGAGGAGTGCGAACGCCTCAGGATGGCGTTCGAGATGTTCCCCGGGCTGACGATCGTGCCCCCCGACGCCCTGAGGCCGTCGGGCGGAGGCGACCACTACCGGGTCTTCACGCCCTACCTGCGGGCCTGGGCCCGGCAGCCGCGCAGGGAGGTGCTCAAGGCCCCGGGCATGGTGCACGTCCCCGCCGGCCTGGCCGCGGGAAGGCTCCCCGAGCCGGGGCGCGAGCCGTACGAGCTGTTCAGGGGCGGTGAGACCGTCGGGCGCCGGAGGATGGAGCAGTGGCTGAGGCACTGCGTGGAGGACTACGCCGAGGGCCACGACGACATGGCGGGCAACCGCACCTCCAGGCTCAGCCCCTACCTGCGCTTCGGGTGCGTCTCGCCGCTGGAGCTGGAGTCGCTCGCCAGGGACGTGGGGGACGCCGGGGACGCGAGGGACGTGGGGGAGCTGGAGGAGGAGGGCGAGAGCCGCGGGGGAGCCGACGAGTTCATCAGGCAGCTGTGCTGGCGCGACTTCTTCTACCAGGTGACGCGGGCCTTCCCGCGCATCAACCGGGACGACTACCGGCCGCGCGGGAACGAGTGGCGCGACGACGAGCACAGGGCGCAGGCGTGGAAGGAGGGCATGACCGGGGTCCCGATCGTGGACGCCGGGATGCGGCAGCTGCTCACCGAGGGCTGGATGCACAACCGGGCACGCCTGATCACGGGCATGTTCTTCGTCCGGCGGCTGGGCGTCGACTGGCGCGTCGGCGCCGACCACTTCTTCGAGCTGCTGCTCGACGGCGACGTCGCCAACAACTACGGCAACTGGCAGTGGGTCGCGGGGACCGGCAACGACACCCGTCCCAACCGGCCGATCAACTACATCCGGCAGGCCAAGCGGTACGACCCGGACGGCGAGTACGTCCGCCGCCACGTCCCCGAGCTCGCCACCGTGCCCACCCGGAGGGTCCACGAGCCCTGGAGGCTCCCCTCGGGCGTCCCGGGTTACCCGCCGCCACTGGTGCCCATGGAGTGAGCCCGGACGGGCAGGGGAGACGACAGGGGGCGGAACGAATCGCCCCCCTCACACGTCGCACAGGTGTGACCCCCTACGACACCGCCGCCAACGCCGCCGACGCCCTGCTCGCCGCCCGGGAACGGGTGCGACGGCTCGAACAACTGACCAGCCGGCGCGAGGCGGTGGCCGTGCAGCTCGACGAGGTCGAGGCACTCCTGGGCGACCTTGAGGAGCAGCTCGCCAAGGAGGAGCAGGACGTCTCCAGGCTGGAGGGCGGCGGCTTCGCGGCCCTCCTGGCAGGGCTCAGCGGGTCCAGGGAGGAACGACTCGCCAGGGAGCGCGCCGAGGCGCTGGCCGTACGGCAACGCCTGGAGGGCCAGCGCAACCGCCTCGAATGGCTGAGGGCGGACCGGGCTTCCGTCGACGAGGGGCTGGCCGGGCTGGGAGCGGCGCGGGAGGAGTACGACGCGCTGCTGGAGCGCGAGGAGCGCCGGCTGGTCGCGTCCGGCACCCCCGGGGGACGCGAGCTGATCGAGATCGGTCACCACCTCGCCGACACCCGCGCCGACCTCACGGAGCACCGGGAGGCCCACCGGGCCGGGGTCGACGCGTTCCACGGGGTCGGCGAGGTCCTGCGCTGCCTCGGCAGCGCGCGCGGCGCCTCCACGTGGGACATGCTGGCCGGGGGCGGCTTCGCGGACATGGTGGAGCACGGCCACCTGCGCAACGCCGACGAGGCCGCCTGGCACGCCCAGCAGTTGCTGGACACCTTCTCCAGGGAGCTCGTCGACATCGGCGTGAACGTCACCCCGAAGCTTCCCGAGGTGGACACCCGCTGGTTCGCCGACATGTTCTTCGACAACATCATCACCGACGCGATCAAGCACCACCGGATCGCGGGCACCGGCGCGGCCGTCGCGGACGTCGCCGAATGGGTGAGGCGTACGGTCGGCGGCCTGGACCTTCGTGTCGAGGAGCTGGTCCGGCGGCGTGACGCCCTGGTGGCCCGCCGCGAGGAGGTCATCGTCGCCGGCTGAGGCCCGCCCCCCGCCCCTTTCCCGCCCGGGCCTTCCTCGCCCGGGCTTTTCCCGCCCGGGCCTTCCTCGCGTGGGCCTTCCCCGTGGAGGTCCCGGCGCGGGAGCCCCGGAACGAGAAAGCCCCGGCGGCGGTGAACCTTCCCGGCGGGGCGCCTGGCCGGGAAGGCCCACCACCGCCGGGGTGGCGGTGATCGTTCTCAGTGCCGTGGTCTCAGCGCGGCGTTCTCGGTGCCGTGACCCCGGTGCCGCGTCTCAACGGCGCGGTCTCGGTGCTGTGGTCTCAGTGCCTGTGGTCGTGGCCCGCGTGGTCGTGGCCCGCGTGGTCGTCGTCCTCATCCTCGTCCGAGGGACCGTCGGAGGGCTCGACGCCCAGCACGGCCTCACGGGGCTCGATCTGGTCGACATGCTCGATCAGCCCCAGGACGTGGTCCGGCTCGATCAGCCACTGCAGCGCGCTGGCGCCGGTGTCGTCGGCCGAGACCAGCTCGGCCTGCTCCTTACGCTCATCGTCGTCCAGGTCGGCGTCAGGGTGGTTGATCTCTTTCAGCGCGGCGGTTTGCAGGGCGGCGAGGTCCTGCACCTCCACGGTCAGCTCAACGGTCAGACGCAGATAGCGTTCGGTGCCCGATACATCACTCATGGTGGAAATCCTAGTGCCTGGGTGGGGTTGGAACTGCCTAAGGGAGCTTCCACTCCACCGGGGTCGTGCCCTGCTGCTGGAGAAGCTCGTTCGTCCTGCTGAACGGGCGGGAGCCGAAGAAGCCGCTGCGGGCCGACAGGGGGCTGGGGTGGGCCGACTCGATGGCCGGGACGGAACCGAGCATCGGGCGCAGGTTGCGGGCGTCGCGTCCCCACAGGATCGCCACCATCGGCCTGTCGCGGGCGACGAGGGCCTTGATGGCCTGCTCGGTGACCTCCTCCCAGCCCTTGCCCCGGTGCGAGGCGGGCTTGCCCGGCATGACGGTGAGCACCCTGTTGAGCAGGAGCACGCCCTGCTCGGTCCAGGGGGTCAGGTCGCCGTTGCCCGGCATCGGCAGCCCGAGGTCCTCGGTGAGCTCCTTGTAGATGTTGCGCAGGCTGCCCGGGATCGGGCGCACGTCCGCGGCGACCGAGAAGCTCAGGCCGATCGGGTGACCCGGCGTGGGGTACGGGTCCTGGCCCACGATCAGCACTTTGACCTGGTCGAAGGGCTGCTGGAAGGCACGGAGCACGTTGGCGCCGGAGGGGAGGTACTGCCGGCCTTCCGCCACCTCCTTCCGGAGGAACTCGCCCATCTCGGCGATCTTCTCTGCGGCGGGTTCGAGGGCCTTGGCCCACCCGGCTTCCACGACTTCGTTCAAGGGGCGTGCGGCCATGGGCAGGACCCTATCGAGGTTTTAGGCCCGGTACGGCGCGTGCCGGAAAACAGCGCGCGTCGCACCGGGCCTGCCCCTGTGACTCACTTCACCGAGCCAGCCATCATCCCCTGGACGAAATACCGCTGGAAGGCGAAAAAGAGGATCAACGGGATGATCAGCGACAGGAAGGCCCCCGGCGCAAGAATGTCCACGTTGGTCCCGAACTGCCGCATCTGGGACTGCAGGGCCTTGGTCATCGGCTGGTTCTCGGTGTTGGCGAAGACCAGCGAGACGAGCAGGTCGTTCCAGACCCAGAGGAACTGGAAGATCCCGAGCGAGGCGACCGCCGGTTTGGCCAGCGGGAACACCACGGTGGAGAAGATCTTCCATTCCCCCGCGCCGTCCATCCGCGCCGCCTCCAGCAGCGAGCGCGAGATGCCCGCGAAGAAGTTGCGCAGCAGGAAGATGGCGAAGGGAAGGCCGAAGGCGACGTGGAAGAGCACCACGCTCGCGATGGAGCCGAAGATCCCGGCGGAGCCGTACAGCTTCGCGATCGGGATGAGCGCGATCTGGGTCGGCACCACCAGCAGTCCGACCACCACCAGGAACAGCGCGTCCCTGCCGGGGAACTCCATCCAGGCGAAGGCGTACGCGGCCATGGCGGCGATGCCGATCACCAGGACGGTCGAGGGCACCGTGATGAACACGGTGTTCCAGAACGACGCGGTGAACCCGGTGGCCAGCAGGTCGGAGTAGTTCTTGAAGGTCAGCTCGGCCGGCTTGGTGAGGATCGTCCACCAGCCGGTGGAGTTGTTGGCCGTCTCGTCGCGGATGGAGACCACGAACAGGCCCAGGGTGGGAACCAGCCAGAACAGGCCGACCACCACCAGTACCACCTGGACCAGGCCGCCGCCCAGCCGGTCCGCGATCCTGCCGAGGGCGCCGCGGGGCGGTGCGCCGAGGGTGGAGGTCGTCACTGGTTGTCCCTCCTGAACCGGCGGATGTTGATGATCATGAAGGGCAGGACGAGGATCAGCAGGAAGATGGCGAGCGCGCTGCCCAGCCCCTGGTTGCTGCCTCCGCCGAACGAGACCCGCCACATCTCCAGCGCGATCACGTTGGCCTGCGGCTGCACCGATCCCGGCGCGATGACGAAGACCAGGTCGAAGACCTTCAGGGTGTTGATGATCATCGTGACGAACACGACGAGCAGCACCGGGGAGAGCAGCGGAACGGTGATCTTCCGGAACACCTGCCACTCGGTGGCGCCGTCGATGCGGGCCGCCTCCAGCGCGTCGCGCGGGATGGCCGCGAGGCCGGCCGCGATCAGCACCATGGCGAACCCGGCCCACACCCAGATGAACGCGCCGATGATCGCCGGGGTGATCAGCGCCGGGCCCAGCCAGGGGATCCCGGCGAAGGCCGCGTCGAAGTTCGACTGCGGCAATCGCACCTGGTAGTCGCCCGGGGCGAGCCCGGTGAAGCGGAAGGTGCCGTCGGCCCCGCTGGTGGCGGTGGCCTTGACGGCGCCGTTCTGCACCGCCTCGACCGTCATCCCGGCCAGGGCCTTCTCGGTGCCGTCGACCTGGTTGGCCGCGCCGCCGCCGCCCTGGGTGAAGTCGAACCAGACGGTCCCGGTCAGCTGGCCGGGGGCCGGTTGGGCCGCCTTCGCCGCCGAGGCCGAGGCGAGGGTGGCGGGCTTCACGCCCACGAGCGGCAGGAGCACCGCCTGCCCCGGCTGCGCGGGCCGCTTGGCCACCACCCCGCCGCCCTGCGCGGGGGCGACCGGGGACTGGTCGTTCTCCCGGGGACGGGCGTCCGGATAGCCCTGGTCCGAGCCGAACAGGCCGGTCACCGAGGTGATGACGGCGTTGGCCACGCCCCGGTCGGGGGCCTGCTCGTAGACCAGGCGGAAGATGACGCCGGAGGCCATCAGCGAGACGGCCATCGGCATGAACACGACCAGCTTGAACGCGGTCGCCCAGCGGATCCGCTCGGTCAGCACCGCGAAGATGAGGCCGATCACGGTGACCAGGGCGGGAGCCACCGCGACCCAGATCAGGTTGTTCCTGATCGTGGTCAGGGTGGAGGAGTCACTGAAGATCGCCGCGTAGTTGTCCGTCCCGACGAAGGTGCCGCCACTGGCGTCGTAGAGGCTCCGGAAGATCGAGTAGATGATCGGGTAGATCACCATCACGCCGAGCACGAGCGCGCCCGGCAGCAGGAACCACAGCGCCAGCGACGGCGACGGCCCCAGCCGGGAGGCCTTGGCGGGCCCCGCCGCCGGTGCCGCCGGTGCCGCCGCCGGGGCCGCGGCCCCGGCAGTCGCGAGCTCCGGCTCGGCGACCGGTTCGGCGACCGGCGCGGCGGGGTCGTCCGACCTGACGTCGGCCAGGGCCGGATGGCCGTCCCCCTCGCCGGTGGTCGCCTCGGGGGCCGTCTCGGGGGCTGTCTCAGGGGCCGCCTCGGAGGGCCTCGGGGGCGTCGGGGGCTCCTCGCCGACCGGGGCCGCGGAGACCTCGGTGCCGGCCGCAGGGGTGCCGCCGCCGGTGCCGCCGTCAGTGGCCCTGTCAGTGGCCCTGTCAGTGGCCCTGTCAGTGGCGCCGCCGGTGCCGCCGTCAGTGGCCCCATCAGTGGCCCTGTCAGTGGCGCCGCCGGTGCCGGTCGTACGGGTTTCGTGGGGTTCGGCGCCGGGCGTGGGGGCGCCGGGGCCGGCGTCCCGCGCCGGCCGTTGGGTGTCGTCCGGTCCGGAGGAGGGGGCGCGGGCGGCGACGTCGTCACCGTCGCCGCCGCGCGAATCCCGCGGGCCGTCTAACCGATCGGTCACGGCCGCTCTCCCTTACTTCCAGGCCTGCTTGGCGGCGTCTTCGAGCTTGGTCTGGATCCCCTTGACGTCCGAGGGGTCGCGGACGAAGTCCTGCAGGAACTTCCACTCGGCCTTGCCGTCGGTGCCGCCGAAGGAGCTGGGCGCCAGGTCGGACATGTCGTAGCGGACGGCGTCACCGGCGGCGATGATCGTCTCGGCGAGCTTCTTGGTCAGCTCGTCCGGGTAGTTGTCGGGCGAGACGTTGCGGTTGGGGGAGAGGTAGCCGGGAAGCTTCGCCCAGACCTCGCCGCCCTCCTTGGAGGCGAGGAACTCCAGCAGCGCCATCGCGCCCTTGGAGTCCTTCAGCGCCACCCCGACGTCGCCGCCCAGCACGACCGGCTCGGTCTCACCGGCCTTCGGGAACGGGAAGTACTTGGCCTCCTCGCCGAGCTTCGCGCCCGACTGCTCGGCCGTGACGGCCACGAAGTCGGCCTCGATGACCATCGCCGACTTGTCCTGGCCGTAGACCTGGGTGACGCAGGTCGGGAAGTCGGTCTGCAGGGCACCGGCGGAGCCGCCGAGCAGGAACTCCTTCTTGCCGACGAGCTGAGCGATCTTCTCCAGCGCGGTGGTCACGCTGGGGTCGGTCCACGGGATCTCGTGCTTGGAGAGCTTGGTGTAGTTCTCCGGACCCGCGGTGGACAGGTAGACGTTCTCGAACAGGTCGGTCAGCGTCCAGCCGGAGGCGCCGCACAGGGAGAACGGCGGGGTGCCGGAGTCGGCGACCGTCTGGGCGGTCTTGATCAGGTCGTCCCAGGTGGCGGGGGGCGTCGCGCCGGCGTCCTGGAAGGCCTGGTCGCGGTACCAGATGAGCGACTTGTGGGCCGCCTTCACCAGCACGCCGTAGGGCTGGCCGTCGGCGGAGCCGAGCTCCTTCCAGTACGGGGTGTAGTTGTCGTCGATCTGCTTCTGGACCTCGGCGGTGAGCGGCTTGAGCGCCTTCTGGTCCGCGTACTGCTGGACCAGGCCGGGCTGGGGCAGGATCGCGACGTCCGGCGGGTTGCCGCCCTCGATGCGCGGGCCGAGGTAGGCGCCGGTGTCCTCGCCGGTGGAGGCGTAGGTGACCTTGGCGCCGGTCTTCGCCTCGAACGCCTTGAGCACCTGCTCGAAGTTGGCCTGCTCGGCGCCGGTCCACTTGGCGGCGACCTCGACGGTCACCCCTTCGAGGGTCTTGGCGGCGGCCGGGGCGGACGCGGACGCGCCGTCGCTCGCGGCGGGTGCGGGGGCGGGCGAGTCGCCGCCGCCGCACGCGGCGAGTGCCAGAGCGAGTCCCGCCGTCGTCACCGCGGCAATGGTTCTGCGCATGCTGGACAGACCTCCTGAGACGTTGAGGCTAGAAATGGGGGATATGGGACAAACAAGCAGCCGAAATGGGGATGACGGCTTCCGCCGGGGATCGCCCCGGCGTCATCGAGCCCGGATGATCTCTTCGAGCTGGCCCTTCAGGGAGGAGACGACGTCGTCACTGTCGTGCTCGGTGAAGGGCGGTGTGAGGGCGTTGGAGATCGCGCTGGCGATCGCCAGGCTCACCTGTTCGTAGTTGGCGCTGGCGGGCCTGGGCCGGGCGGAGAGGATGCTCTGCTTCAGGACCGGCAGGTAGGGGAAACGCTTGATCAGACCGGGGTCGTCGTACAGCTCGGCCCATACGGGCGGGAACGAGCCGTCGGCGAGCACCCGCCGCTGGTTCTCCAGGCCGGTGAAGTAGCGGATGAACTCGGTGGCCGACTTCTGCCGTTTGGAGAAGGCGCTCACCGCGAGGTTGTAGCCGCCGAGCGAGGCCGTTCCCGGCCCGTTCGGCCCGGGAAGGCGGGTGACCCCGAACTTGTCCGCGACGGACGAGCCGGTGGCCGGCCCGTACGCGTGCGGCCAGTTGCGGGCGAAGGCCAGCCTGCCCTCCTGGAAGGCCAGCCGCGACTCCTCCTCCTTGAAGGAGAGCGACTCGGGCGGGATCCACCCCTCCCGGAACCCGTCCACCAGGAAGTCCAGGCCGGTCTTCGCCCTGGTCACGTCCATGGTCACTTTGGTGCCGTCCGGGCTGAGGATCTGCCCGCCCGCCGACTGCACGGCCTCGGCGAAGTTGACGGTCAGGCCCTCGTAGGCCAGGAACTGCCCCGCGTAGCCGCCGATGCCGTACTTGTCGTGCAGGGCACGCGCCTGGGCGCGCAGCTCCTCCCACGTCTTCGGCGGCTTGAAGCCCTCCTTGGCCAGCAGGTCCTTGCGGTAGTAGAGCAGTCCGGCGTTGCTGGTGTAGGGGACCGCCCAGAGCTTGCCCCGGTAGACCGCCGTGTCGACGACCGGGGGCAGGAACCTGCCGAGCGGGAACATCGCGCGCTCCAGCGGCAGGATCCAGCCGGCCTCGGCGAACTCCGCCGTCCAGACGACGTCGAGCCCGAGCACGTCGTAGCGGTCACTCTTGGCCTGCAGGTTGGCGACCATCTGGGCACGCTGCTCGTCGGCCGCCTCGGGGAGCTCCAGCAGGGTCGCCCGCTCCCCGGGGTGGGTCTGGTTCCACCGGTCGAGCAGCGGTTGCAGGTACGTGGTCGTGTCGCGACCGATCACGAGGGTGAAGGGACCCGTCCCGCCGAACCGTTCGCTCTCCTGCGCGCCGGCGGCCGAACACCCCACCCCGAGGAGCACGGGAAGCAGGGCGAGCGCGACGGGGATGAGTCGGCGCACCATGACCTCCCGATTTCCAGTTGGTTACATACGTGTTAGGTAGATGCATGCATGTTATGCATAGCGATAACATCATCGTCAACGGATAACCCCGTAACGCTCACGTAACGAGCTCTCCGAGGAGGTGGAGCGTGCGGCTGACGCTGCTGGCGCTCCTCGCGAAGGAACCTGCCCACGGCTACGAGCTCAAACAGGCACTTGAACAGATCTTCGGCAGCGCCTACCCTTCGCCGAACATCGGGCAGATCTACGTCACGCTCGGCCGTCTGGAGAAGGACGGCCTGGTGCGCGCCGTGGACGTCGAGCAGTCCAACCGGCCGAACAAGAAGGTCTACTACCTGACGGCCGCCGGCCGCGAGACCCTCGACACGTGGGTGGACGAGCCCACCGAGGGCCCCAGGGTCCGGGACGAGTTCTTCATGAAGCTCGTGCTGGCCCCGATGACCGGCATCGCCGACAGGATGGCGATGATCAACCGCCAGCGCCGTCACTACCTCGGACTCATGCGTGACCTCAACGACCTCGCCGAGCGCACCGACCCGGAGAACCGCGTCGCGCTCCTGCTGGTCGAGGGGGCCATGCTGCACGTCCAGGCCGACCTCGACTGGCTCGAACGCTGCCAGGAGGAGCTGAGTTGACGTCTCCCGTGGTTCCCGTGGCCGAACCGGTTCCCGTGGTCGAAACCGTCAATCTCGTCAAGATCTACCAGGACGGCGGGGTGCCGGTGCCCGCGGTGCGGGGGGTCGACCTGCGGGTGGGCCAGGGGGAGTTCGTGGCCGTCATGGGCCCGTCCGGCTCCGGCAAGTCCACCCTGGTCCACATGATCGGCGGCCTTGAGGCCAGGACCAGCGGCGAGATCTGGCTCGACGGGCAGCGGGCCGACACGCTCAACGAGAGCGCCTGGGCGCTGCTCCGCCGCCGGAGGATCGGCTTCGTCTTCCAGTTCTTCAACCTCGTCGCCAACATGACGGTGGCCGACAACGTCGAGCTGCCCGCGCTGCTGGCCGGGGCCTCCACGCGCGAGGCCCGCCGGCGCCGCGAGCACCTCCTCGGCGAGCTCGGCCTGACCGCCCGCGCCGACGCCGCCCCCTCCCAGCTCGCCGGCGGCGAGCAGCAGCGGGTCGCGCTGGCCCGCGCGCTGGCCAACGAGCCGAGCCTGCTGCTCGCGGACGAGCCCACCGGCAACCTCGACAGCCGCAACACCCGCGACGTCCTGCGCCTGCTCGGCGAGGTCCACCGCGAGGGCCAGGCCGTCGTCATGGTCACCCACGACGCCCGGGTGGCCAGCCTGGCCGACCGGGTCGTCTCCCTCCTTGACGGCCAGATCGTCGACGACGGCGGCGCCGGGCTGGCCCGCCGCCGCCCCCGGGGCGGCGCGGGCGACGTCGTCGAACTGAGAGGCTGACCGGTGCGCCCCCCGCCACCCCGGCCCCCGCGAACCTCACGGGCCGCACGACCCCCGGCTTCCACGCGGTGAGCACCGTGAACGCCTCCGTCAGGTGGATCCGGGCCGACCTCAGGGCCCGCAGGGCCCAGGCGCTGCTGACGGTGCTGACCGTGGCCGGGATCGTCACCGCGCTGATCACCTCCGCGACCCTGCTGGAGGACGGCACCAACCCGTGGCGCGGGCTGTTCGCCGAGTCCAGGGGCGCGCATGTGTGGATCCACACCAAGGACGCCCCCGACCCGGCCGCGCTGTCGAGGCTTCCGGGCGTGGTCCAGGTCGCCGGCCCCTACCGGTCGGCTCCGGTCACCCTCACGCTGGACGGGAAGAAGTCGCCGGTGGCGCTGCGGGAGATGTCCGCGACGCCGCCGAGGGTCGCCGCGCCCCTGATCCGCGAGGGGCGCCCGCTGCGCCACGGCGACACCGACGGCGTGATCGTCGAGCGCTCCTTCGCCAGGGCGCTCTCCTTGAGGGTGGGCGGCCTCTTCCCGGTGACCGCGCTCAACGGCGCCACCCACCCGCTCGTCGTGGTCGGCCTGGCCGACACCGCCGACCAGGGCTTCTACCCCGAGTGGACGCCCGGCCTGGCCTGGACCCTCGCGCCCGTCCTGGCCAGGGTCGAGCCCGCCCTGGGCCGCAGCGAGTCGGTCACCGGGCTGCGCCTGGCCGACGGGGAGGCCACGCTGCCCGCCGTGCACGGCGCCGTCACCCTCCTGGAGGGGCAGATCCAGCGGATGTCCACCTGGCGCGAGGTCCGCGCCTCGATGGAGCTGGACAACCGGTTGCTCGGCATGCTGCTCGCGCTGTTCGGGATCACCGGGCTGGTCGCCGCCGCGCTCGCCATCGCCAACGCGGTGGGCGGCCGGGTGCTGAGCCAGACCCGCGACATCGCCACCCTGAAGTCCCTCGGCTACACCCGGGGCCAGGTCTTCGGCGTGCTCATGGCCGAGCACGGCGCGCTCGGGCTGCTCGGCATCGTCATCGGCCTGGTCTGCGGGCAGGCCGCCGCCTCGTTCGTCCTGGACGGGGTGCCGATCCTGCCGCTCTCCCCGGTCCCGCTGCTCGCCATCGCCGCAGGCACCGCCGCCGTGGTCCTGGTGGCGGTGGCCCTGCC
This sequence comes from Streptosporangium nanhuense, assembly GCF_059358815.1. Taxonomy (NCBI): domain Bacteria; kingdom Bacillati; phylum Actinomycetota; class Actinomycetes; order Streptosporangiales; family Streptosporangiaceae; genus Streptosporangium; species Streptosporangium nanhuense. The sequence goes on along the minus strand of NZ_JCADBG010000012.1, from coordinate 264,562 downwards.
CGCCTGGCGGGGCAGCCGCACCCCGCCCCTCCCCGCGGCCCCCGCGGCGCCGCCCAGGGGGCACCTGTCGCGCCTGGCGCGCCTGGCGCTGCTCGTACGGCTGCCCCCGGCCCTGGTCCTGGGCACCCGCGACGCCTTCACCCGGCGCGTCCCGGCGTTCCTGAGCATCTTCGGCGTCGCGGTCCCGATGATGATGATCACCATCGGGCTCGGCTGCTGGGCCACCCTGGACGACTTCCTGCGCCACCCGGAGCGGGTCGGCCAGGCGGCGGCGCTCGTCGTGCGCCCGGACAAGCTCCAGGCCGACGACGCCCTGCGGATCGCCAGGGCCGACCCGGCGGTGCTCGCCGCCTACCCCGGCACCGAGGTGCCCGCGCTGGAGCCCGAGCAGACCAGGAGCGTGCTGGCCCGCGCCGCCGGGACCTCCGCCGAGCCGTACCCCTTCTCGGTCGTCGAGGGGCGCATGTACGCCGCCCGGGGCGAGGCCGTCGCCGGGCAGGGGCTGCTCGACCTGCTGGACGTGAAGATCGGGGACCGGGTGCGGCTCACCGTCGGAGGCACCCCGCTGATCGTGCACCTCGTGGGCCGGGTGGTGGAGCCCGACCAGGACGGCGAGGTGCTCTCCTTCGGCATCGACAGCCTCGCGGCCAAGGACGCGGTGCCGCCGCAGTTCTACAGCCTGGTGCTGCGGCCGGGCGCCGACCCGGCGGAGGTCAGGGCGCGGCTGCTGATCGCCTCGGGCGAGGCCCTGGAGGTGCAGCGGGTGGTCAACCCGGCCGAACGGCTCGCGATCATCCGCGTGGTGATCGTGGCGCTGATCGTCGTGCTCGCCCTGCTCGGCCTGGCCAACCTCCTGACCGCGAGCGCCCTGGGGCTGCGCGACCACGCCTTCGACCTCGCGGTGCTCAAGGCCATGGGCCTCACGCCCCGGCAGGTGGCCGCCACCCTCGTCACCGGGACCGGCCTGCTGATCGTGCTGGGCGTGGTCGCGGGCGCCGCGGCCGGGGCCACGCTGGTCGGCGGGCTGATCGACCTGCAGGGGCACACCAGTGGCGTGGGGGCGGGCATCGGCCGCACGCCCTCGGCACTGACGCTCGCCGTCGCGGTGCTCGTCGCGGTCGGGACCGCCCTGCTGGTGACGCTGATCCCGGCCGGGCGCGCGGCCCGCGCCCAGGTCCCGGTCACCGCGCGATGACCCCGGGACGGTGACCGTCCCGGGGTTGTCTCAGCGAGAAGGGCTCAGACGTCGATGCCGGGGGTGTCGGAGTTCTTGAGCGAGAACCAGTAGAAGCCGTGGCCGGGCAGGGTGAGCAGGTACGGCAGGGTGCCCACCGGGGGGAACCGCACACCGCCCCTGGCCTCGACCGGGATCATGCCCGCGAAGCGGCGCAGGTCGAGCTCGACCGGCTGCGGGTACTTCGACAGGTTGTTGACGCACAGCATCAGGTCGTCGCCGTCCTCGCGGACGAAGCTGAGCACCGCCTGGTTGCTGGACCACAGCTCGTTGTAGACACCGGTGCCGAAGACCTGGTGGTCGCGGCGGATCGCCAGCATGTTCCTGGTGAAGTGGAGCAGCGACGCGGGGTTCTTCTGCTGCGCCTCCACGTTGACCGCCTGGTAGCCGTGGATCGGGTCCATGACGACGGGCAGGTACAGCCGTCCGGGGTCGGCCTTGGAGAAGCCCGCGTTGCGGTCGGGGCTCCACTGCATCGGGGTGCGGACCGCGTCGCGGTCCTCCAGCCAGATGTTGTCGCCCATGCCGATCTCGTCGCCGTAGTACATGACCGGGGAGCCGGGCAGCGACAGCAGCAGCGCGGTGAACAGCTCGATCTGGTCGCGGTCGTTCTCCAGCAGCGGGGCGAGCCGGCGCCGGATGCCGAGGTAGGCCCGCATGCGCGGGTCCTTGGCGTACTCGGCGTGCATGTAGTCGCGCTCCTCCTCGGTGACCGTCTCGAGCGTGAGCTCGTCGTGGTTCCGCAGGAAGATGCCCCACTGGCCGCTTTCGGGGAGCTTCGGCGTCCGCGACATGATCTCGGAGATCGGCTCGCGGCTGCCCTGCCGGACCCCCATGAAGATGCGCGGCATGAGCGGGAAGTGGAAGGCCATGTGGCACTCGTCGCCGCCGGCCGAGGGGTCGCCGAAGTACTCCACCACGTCCTCGGGCCAGCCGTTGGCCTCGGCCAGCAGCACCCGGTCGGGGTAGAGGCGGTCGACCTCGGCGCGGACCTTCTTCAGGTACGCGTGGGTCTCCGGCAGGCCGGAGCAGTCGGTGCCCTCGCGCTCGAAGAGGTAGGGCACCGCGTCGAGCCTGAAGCCGTCGATGCCCAGGTCCAGCCAGAACCGCAGGACCTCCAGCATGGCCTCCTGGACCGCCGGGTTCTCGTAGTTCAGGTCGGGCTGGTGGTGGAAGAAGCGGTGCCAGTAGTACTGCTTGCGGACCGGGTCGTAGGTCCAGTTGGACTCCTCGGCGCCGACGAAGATGATCGGCGCGTCGGGGTACCCGGCCGGGTCGTCGGACCAGACGTAGAAGTCGCCGTAGGGCCCCTCGGGGTCGTGCCGGGAGGCCTGGAACCAGGGGTGCCTGTCGCTGGTGTGGTTCATCACCAGGTCGGTGATGATGCGCAGGCCCCGCTTGTGCGCCGACTCGATCAGCTCCACGAAGTCCCCGAGGTCGCCGAAGTCCGGAAGGATCTTCATGTAGTCGGAGATGTCGTATCCGCCGTCACGCAGGGGAGACTCGTACAGCGGGAGCAGCCACAGGCAGTCGACGCCGAGCCACTCGACGTAGTCCAGCTTCTCGATGAGGCCGCGCAGGTCGCCGGTGCCGTCGCCGTTGGAGTCCTTGAAGCCGCGGACCAGGACCTCGTAGAAGACCGCGCGCTTGTACCACTGGGGGTCCGCCGAGACGAAGTCCTCGGCCACGGACTCCTGGGAGGGGGAAGGCAGGGGGGATGGGTTCATCGTGTTCTCGCTCACGGTGATAAAGGGCAGGACGAAGTCACCGGATGCTCCGGCTGATGATGTTTGGTGACCGCGCCGGCGGGAGCCGTCATCCCCACGAGCTCCGTGCTCTTGGACAGGCCGAATTTGTGATTCAGGACCGTCCGTTGTGGCGCTTTCTGGGCCGAACACTACCAGCCGTCCGACGCCGTGGAACCCCTCTTGGCGTGCTACGTCGCCCCCGTCCCACGGAATCGCCGCGCGCATCGCGCCGTTGCCGCGTAATCGCCGCGTCACTCGTCGTTTTCCCGGACGAAACACGGGACGCCCGGGGAGGGCGTTTTCCGTCGTGTCCGCAGATCAGGCCCGTGCACGAGAGGCCCGGCGAGAGCGCGGGCCGGATCTTCCTGAGAGGGGTCGCGAGCCCGGTTCCCGGGGCGTCGCGGAGGCCCGCCTGACCCCTGTCACAGGGGTCCGGCGGGCAGGCCGGGGGCGCGGGTCCGGCGGGCAGGCCGGGGCGGTGCACGGGTCCGTCAGCCCCGGGAGGGGTGGGTCAGGCCCAGGGAGGGGTGAGGTCGGGGAGGTTCTCCTGGTACTCACCGAGCCAGGCGCCGAACAGCACCAGGCTCCGCACCCAGAAGCGGTCGTTCCAGCCGTTGAAGCGCGCCAGCGCGTCCGGGCCCTCGGCGACCACCACGTGGAGCTGCTCGGACAGCAGCGAGGGCACGGTGTCGGCGACCCGGGTGAGCATCCGGTGCCCGTACTCCCTGGCGGGCGCGGCGGCCGAGCGGAGCGGGACCCGCTGGAGCGGCTGCTTGACCACGTTGGTGGAGGGCAGCGCGGCCACGCGCGGGTTGGCCGCGTACAGGATCTCGCGGTAGAAGCGCCCCTGGTCCTTGCGGTGCACGCCGACCGAGAGCGCCGCGTCGAAGAAGTCGGGGTGAATGAACGGCGCCGCGAACGAGACCTCGGGGCCGACCAGGTTGACCGGGGAGCGGGCGATGCCCCGCGCGGTCCTGGTGTGCAGGACCGACAGCGACAGCTCCGCCCGGTGGCCGTTGAGCATGGTGGTCGACTGGGTGAAGGCGTTCCTGACGCTGTCGGTGACCCAGGCCTCGGCCTCCTCCGACAGGAACGGCGTGGACGGGGAGCCCAGCGTCAGCGAGCCGAGCAGCGCGGCCTTGCGCTCCGCCTGCGTGGAGGCCTCCAGCGCGGCCCCGCTGATCATGAAGTTCTTCAGCAGCGGCCCGCCCGCCAGCCCGTCGACCAGCGTCCGCCCCGCCTTGTGGACCTCGCGGGCGAACGGGGTGTACCAGGCGTGGTGCGGGGTGAGGAACTCCAGCCGCCGCGCCGCGGCCAGCGCGTCGTCGGGGTAGGCGGCGGCGTCCTGGGGGATCACCCGGTGGCGCACGCCCAGCTCGCGGGTGATCGCCTTGGCGAAGACGATGTCGGTGTCGGTGCCGTCGTCGGGGCTGGTCGTCCACGACTCCACGTCGGCCCCGCGCGCCACCGCCACCGAGCACAGCAGCCGCGAGTCGTAGCCGCCGCTGACCGGCACCAGCAGCGGGCGCCCGTCGAACTCCTTGTAGACCTCGTGCAGGATCTCCAGGATCTCCCCGGCGGTCCTGCCCGCCTCGTAGGGCTCCTCGCGCAGCCAACGGGGCAGCATCCGCTCGACGCCGACCCGGCCCGTCTCCCGGTCGAAGACCAGCGCGCTCGCCCCCGACAACCGTTTCACCTGCGCGTACGGGGTGTCGTCGCGCAGCGGGAAGGTCAGCTGGATGATCGAGGCCCAGGCGTCCCAGTTGATCTCGTACGGCGTGCGGACCAGGGAGAGCAGCGGTTCGAGCAGCGAGGAGAAGTAGACCGCCCCGCCCTGGGACAGGTAGTAGACGTCCACCAGGCCGAGACCCCCGGCGTGCAGCGTGATCCGCTCGCCGTCGTCGATCAGGCCGGGTGTCTCGTAGGTCTCCGCCACGGTGATCCACGGCGCCGCCCCGACGGGCGTGCGCTCCCCCCAGGCGAAGGCCCAGGTGCGCTCGTCCCGCCGGTAGGGCGGCAGCGGGGAGGAGCTGAACAGGGCCGCGTTCCCGGCCTGGACGGCGGGTCTGACCCGCGGCCCGGCCTCGCGAAGCGTCTCCAGGACGGCCTCGTCGAGGTGCCCGATGCCGCCGCAGACGTACGGCCTCACATTGAACGTCGGCCACTGCACCGTGCTGACTCCTCTGTGTCGCGATTGACCAAAGGGTATCCTTTCGCCCGGCTCACGAAACGGAGGACGGCGTGGCGGGCGACCAACTCGAAAGCACACGACAGGCGTTGCGGGAGGCGGTGGCGCACGCGGAGAGGGCCGCCGAGCTGGCCCGCCTGCTGGAAGCGGCACAGGCCAAGATCGCCGATGCGGAGCGTGCGGCCGAGGAGCTGCGCGGGGTGAAGGAGCTCCTGAGCGAGACCGAGGAGCGGCTGGAGGCCGCGAACGCGGCCGAGGAGAAGCTCCGCAAGGACCTGGCGGAGCAGCGCTACCAGGCCGAGGTCGCCAAGTGGAAGCTCTCCTCGGTGCAGGTGGCCCGCTGGTCGCGGCTGGGCGACGCGATCAAGACGGGCAAGAGCAACCCGGTGCGGCTGGCGCGCGGCCTGCGCGGGGCGGCCAAGCCCGCCAAGCGCCCGACCGCTCCCAAGCGCCAGCCGGTGCCGCGCAAGGCGGGCGACAAGGCGCCGGTCCCCGGCGCGTCCTTCCAGGCCACCAGCTCCGTCAGGACCGTCGGCGGCAGGTCGGTGAAGCTCAAGCCCTACCGCGTGCCGACCGGCCCGAACACCCGCCCCCACCTGACCGCGGCCGTGATCGCCGCGCCGCACGGCGAGGCGCTGCTGCGCTACGAGTGGCGCCAGACCACCGGCTTCACGCCGAGGGACTTCGCCCGGGTGCTGGCCGCCGAGGTCCCGCACCTGCTGCTGGTCGAGTCGGTGACCGAGGGGCCGTGGGCCGCGGAGCTGCGCAATCCCGACCAGGGACTGCGCGCCCTGCTGGCCTGGTGCGCGGAGCGGGGCATCCGCACCGTCTTCTGGCACACCGGGGGCGAGCCCGGCGAGTTCGTCGCCGCGGCCAGGCTGTTCGAGCACGTCGTGACCGCGCTGCCCAGGTCCGTGGGGGCGTGGGGCACCGCGCTGGCGGCCCAGGAGCCCGAGCAGGGCCGCCGGACGCCCTCGCTGGGAATCCTGCCCTTCGCCGTCCAGCCGCGCGTGCACAACCCGCTGCCGCTGGCCGGTGACCGGTTCGAGCGGGTGCTCTCCCTGGAGGAGCTGCTTCCCGGCCACCTGTCGTACCCGGACGTGCTCACCTCCTACCGGTGGCCCGTCGCGGTCGACTGCCCGCCGGGCACGGAACCCTGGCGGATGGCCGAGCTGGCCGCCTGCGGCACCCCCATCGGGACCGAGCCCGACGCGCGCCGCGCCCACGTGGCGCTCCGCCAGGCGTACGCCTCGGGCACGATGACCAACAAGGTCGACGACCTGCTGGACGCGATCGGCCTGCCCAGCGGCAGGGCCACCCTGAACATCTCGGTCATCATGATCGACAGGGGCGACCTCGATTACACGCTGGCCCAGGTGGCGCCGCAGAAGGGCGTCGTCCAGCTGGTGCTGCTGTCGGACGCCCCGGACGCCGTCGGGCGGGCCAGGAAGGCGATGCCCGACGGGGTGGACGTCGCGGTGCGCCGCTCCGACACCGAGCTGACCACGGGCGGCCTGCTCAACCGCGCCCTCGACCTGTGCCAGGGCGACCTGGTGGCGGTCATGGACGCCCGCGACCGGTACGGCGAGCACTACCTGGCCGATCTCAGCCGGGCCTTCCTGTTCGCCAGCGCCGACATCGTGGGCAAGGCGGCCTACTACGCCCACCTGCGCGACGTCGCGGCGACCGTGCTGCGCCAGCCCTCGGCGGAGTACTCCTACCTGCCAGACGTCGCCGGGGCGACCCTGCTGGCCCGCCGCGCGGTCCTGCGGGGCATCGGCTTCGCCGACGTCTCGGACAACTGGGCCGACGTGCTGATGCGGCAGTGCCGCGAGGACGGGATCAAGGTCTTCTCCGCCGACCGCTTCGGGTACGTCTGCATGCGAGACCGCGACCGCTGGCTGCTCGGCTCGGCCCAGCTCGTCGACTACGGCCCGGCCGACCCGCACGCCCTGGTCTGACCGGTGGCCCGATCGGCCGCCGGTGACCTGACCGGATCGGTGACCTGGTCTGGCGGGTGACCTGATCGGATCGGTGGCCTGACCGGATCGTGGTTGTTCCGGGATCGTTAGGCTGCCGGGATGACGCCCGGCGCGCTCGGCGAGGTTCTCGGCCTGCCACCGATCCCCAAGGGGACGTGGGCCGGGGAGGCGACATACGTCTCCCCGGCCGCGCTGCGCCGGGGCGAGGACCCCTGCGAGGCGGCCGACCGGCTCCGCGCGCTGCCGGGGATCGCGGCCGTCCGGGTGCGGCCCGGCGGTCTCCTGGAGATCGCGGTGGCCGTTCCCGGCGAACTGGTCACGGAGATCGGCGCGGCCGTTCCCACGGGCGGGAGCGAAGGCGCGGCCGGGGCCATGGGCGAGGGCACGGTCACGGGAACAGGCGCGGCCCGGGGGACGGGCGAGGGCACCGGCTCGGGCGAGGTCACTGACGCGGGCGGGGCCACGGCCGAGGGCGCCGGAAAGGCCGCGGGCAAAGCCCCGTGGCGGGACCTGCCCAGGACGTGGGCCAACCCCGGGTTCGTCGTCGGATACGCGCACGCGCGGGCGGTCGCCGTACAGCGCTGGGCGGCGGAACTCGGCGTCGGCGGGGACTTCAGGCCCGAGCTGCTGGCCGGCCGCAGGGACCGGGCGGTGCTCAGGCTGCTGGCCGAGGTGCACGGCAGGCGGGTGAGCCGGGATCCCGGATGGGCCGCCTACGCCGAGCAGCTGGCGCTGGCCTACCACGACGCGTTCGAGGGGGCCGCCGCGCTCCCCTCGGGGGACGAGGAGCCGTCAGAGCTGCACGCCGCCCGGGTGCGCCTGGCGCGGGCCGTGCGGGACGTACTGGCCGAGGCGCTGGCGGCGCTTGGCGAGACGGCGCCCCAAAGATTGTGATAGACCCTCCCAAAGGAGTTGAAAAGGATCAGAGAAGAGGCGAATGGTCGGGCCCCGGGACTGGGAGGCGCGTGAGCCGCGCCGCTCCGGGATGGTCCGGAGGGTGCTGCCGACCCTGCTCGCCTTCGCCGTCATCCTCGGCGGGCTCGCCTATCTCGGCGGAGACCTCAGGGAACTCCTCGGCACCGCCCCCGGCTCGCCCCGCTCGGCGGCGGCGACGCATCGCCTCTACGAGGAGACCGGGCCGGTCGACGGCCGCTGCGACACCCTTCCCAAGGACCTCGACGCCGACGTGACGGCGTCGCTGAGGGCCCTCAGCGGGTGCCTGGACCGGATGTGGGCGACCACCCTGGGGCAGGCGGGCATCGACTACGAGCCTCCTGAGGAGGTGCGGCTGGTCGCCGCCCCCGAGGAGGCCGCGTGCGGGATCGACGACTACGACTGGGCCGGGATCTACTGTCCCAAGCCTCGCGTCGTCAACGTGCTGATCGAGGGGGAGCGGGCCTTCCCGATCATGTTCACGCTCGCGCACGAGTACGCCCACCACGTCCAGGAGGTGAGCGGGATCTCCGAGCAGAGGGGGTCGGAGGCCTTCGACGAGGCGTGGTCGCGGCGGCTCGAACTGCAGGCGGACTGCCTGGCCGCGGTGACGCTGCGCGGTGCGGCGCCGAGGCGGCTGGAGAACCTGCGCCATCTCGCCGGGCGCGGTTCCGGCGCCGACGAGGGCGTGGAGGCTGGCTACCGGCAGTCGCACGGCTCGGGGACCAGCAGCGCCGCCTGGATGCGGCGCGGCCAGGAGGGCGGCACCGTGGGGTCCTGCAACACCTGGTCCGCTCCCGCCGAGCGGGTCTCCTAGTCTCGCCCCGGTATCGCGGATCCCTCCTGTTTCTCAGGTACGGGTTCTCTCGAAGATCGAGCCGCGATGCGACGTTAAAATATATTGCCAAAGTGGCACATAACGTAAAAAGTTCGCGCGTTTGAGGTGGATCGCGTCTCGATGGGTGGGCAATCGTCTCAGGGGGATCACCGGGTCCGATAGCCTCGATCGGGTGAGTCGATTCGCCCACCCCGCCGGTGACCGGCATGCAGAAGTGCTGCCCGAGGAGCGCCCTCCGCACGCACCCGCAGACCTGAACACGCTCGACCCGACCATCTGGCCGCGAACGTCGAGCCGCGCCGACGGCTCGATCACGATCGGCGGCGCGGACGTCAGGGACCTGGTCGCGGAGCACGGCACCCCGCTCTACGTGGTGGACGAGGAAGACTTCCGCTCCCGCTGCCGCGACTACGCCGACGCTTTCTCCGGTGGCGAGGTCCACTACGCGGGCAAGGCGTTCCTGTGCCGCGAGGTCGCCCGCTGGATCATGCAGGAGGGCCTCGGCCTCGACGTCTGCAGCGCCGGTGAGCTCGCCGTCGCGCTCAGCGTCGGCTTCCCGCCCGAGCGGATCACCATGCACGGCAACAACAAGTCGCTCGCCGAGCTGGAGAGGGCCGTCGAGGTCGGCGTCGGGCACATCGTGGCCGACTCCTTCGAGGAGATCGCCCGCCTGGGCTTCCTCGCCGACAGGCACGGCAGGCGTCCCAAGGTGATGATCCGCGTCACCGTGGGCGTCGAGGCCCACACCCACGAGTTCATCGCGACCGCCCACGACGACCAGAAGTTCGGCTTCTCGCTGAGCAGCGGCGCGGCGGCCGAGGCGGCCAGGCGGATCCTCGCCCTGCCCCAGCTGGAGCTCGTCGGCCTGCACTCCCACATCGGCTCCCAGATCACCGACACCGCCGGGTTCGAGGTGGCCGCGGCCCGCCTGGCCACCCTCCTGGTCAAGATCAAGGACGAGCACGGCGTCGTGCTCCCCGAGCTCGACCTCGGCGGTGGCTACGGCATCCCGTACGTCGAGGGCGACACCGCGCCCGACGTCAAGGAGATCGCCGACAACCTGCGCGAGATTGTCAGCAAGGTCGCCAGGGGCGCCGGCCTGCCGGTGCCCAAGCTCACCGTCGAACCGGGCAGGGCCATCGCCGGCCTCGCCGGGGTGACGCTCTACGAGGTCGGCACGATCAAGGATGTCGAGGGCCTGCGCACCTACGTCAGCGTCGACGGCGGCATGAGCGACAACATCCGCACCGCCCTGTACGGGGCCGACTACACCGCGCGCCTGGCCTCCCGGGAGAGCGCCGCGAAGCCGATGCTCTCCCGCATGGTCGGCAAGCACTGCGAGAGCGGCGACATGGTCGTGCGCGACCTGTGGCTCCCCGCCGACCTGGCCACCGGCGACCTGGTCGCCGTCGCGGGCACCGGCGCCTACTGCCGCTCGCTCGCCAACAATTACAACTACCTCCCCAAGCCCGCCGTGGTCGCGGTCAAGGACGGGGTGTCCCGCGTGATCGTCCGCCGGGAGACCGAGGACGACCTCCTGAGAGGACAGCTGTGAAACGACCCGGAGCGGCGGGGGAAACCCGCGGGGCGAGCAAACCCGTCCATGGTGTGAGTTACGAGGGGGCGTGACCGCATGGCACTGAAAGTCGCACTGCTGGGATGCGGCGTCGTCGGCTCCCAGGTGGTCAGGCTCCTGCACGAGCAGGCCGACGACCTCGCCGCCCGCATCGGGGCGCCGCTGGAGCTCGCCGGGGTCGCCGTGCGGCGCCTGGGCCGCAGGCGGGACGCCGACGTGGACCCCGCCCTGCTCACCACGGACGCCGAGGCCCTGGTCACCCGGGACGACATCGACATCGTCATCGAGGTGATCGGCGGCATCGAGCCCGCCAGATCGCTCATCCTGGCCGCGCTGAACAGCGGCAAGTCGGTCGTCACGGCCAACAAGGCGCTGCTCGCCGAGGACGGCGCGACCATCCACGCCGCGGCCAGGGCCGGTGACGCCGACCTCTACTTCGAGGCGGCCGTCGCGGGCGCCATCCCGCTGGTCCGGCCGCTGCGCGAGTCGCTCGCCGGGGATCACGTGCACCGCGTGCTCGGCATCGTCAACGGCACCACCAACTACATCCTCGACCAGATGGACTCCAGCGGGGCCTCGTTCTCCGACGCGCTCGGGGAGGCGCAGGCGCTGGGCTACGCCGAGGCCGACCCGACCGCCGACGTGGAGGGCTTCGACGCCGCGGCCAAGGCCGCGATCCTCGCCGGGATCGCCTTCCACAGCCGGGTGACGGCCGCCGACGTGCACCGCGAGGGCATCACCGAGATCACCGCGACGGACGTGGCCAGCGCCAAGGCCATGGGGTACGTCATCAAGCTGCTGGCGATCTGCGCCCGCTCCGACGACGGCAGGTCGTTCGGCGTACGGGTGCACCCGGCGATGATTCCCCGGACGCACCCGCTGGCCGGGGTCCGCGAGGCCTACAACGCGGTGTTCGTCGAGGCGCGGTCCGCCGGGCAGCTCATGTTCTACGGCGCGGGCGCGGGCGGCGCCCCGACCGCGAGCGCCGTGCTGGGCGACATCGTGGCCGTGGCGCGCAACGTGCTGGCGGGCACCCGTGGTTCGGAGGAGTCCACGTACGCCGACCTGGTCGTGCACCCGATGGGCGAGACCGTCACGCGCTACCACGTCTCCCTGGACGTCGCCGACAAGCCCGGCGTGCTCGCCAGGGTCGCCGACATGTTCGCCAAGCAGGACGTCTCCATCCAGACCGTCAGGCAGGAGGGGCACGGCGCGGACGCCCAGCTGGTGCTGGTCACCCACCGGGCCAGCGACGCCGCGCTCTCCGCCACGATCGAGGGCCTGCGCGAGCTGGACATCGTCCGCGACGTGGTGAGCGTCATGCGCGTTGAGGGCGAGGACGCCTCCTAGCGACACCCCACCGGGCCGGCCCGCGGCCGGCCTGCTCGGTCCGGGGCCCTGCTCGGTCCGGGGCCCTGCTCGGTCCGGGGCCCTGCTCGGTCCGGAGCCGCTCGGCCTGCGGGCCCGTGTCGACTCGGCGTGAGCGTGCTCTGCCGTCGCCACCCCCGCCGGGGGCGGCGACGGCGGGGCACGCGCGGTTCCCGTGCCGTGCCATGCCGGCTCGGCATCGAGTTCCTGGGCATTTGATAACGGATCATTTAGTAGCGTCTATCGGCTTATAAGGTGCTTTCATGCTTTATTTGCCGTTCCGCGAGAGAAAGCTCACCGCGAAGGTCTTTCGCCGGGCGGTGGCGTCCGCCACGGCGCTGGCCGCCGTGGTGGCGCTGGGCCCGGCCGCCCACGCGGCGGCCGAGCGGCCCGCGAGGAAGGCCGGAACGGTCGTCGCCCTCACCTTCGACGACGGGGACTCCTCCCATCCCGCCGTGGCCCGCATGCTGGAGAAACGCGGGATGCGTGGAACGTTCTACATCAACACCGAGACCGTCGGCGACGAGCAGAAGCTGACCCGGCGCGGCCTCGCCGGGATCGCCGGGAAGGGTCACGAGATCGGCGGGCACACGCTGACCCACGTCCGCCTCACCGAGCTGACCCAGAGCGAGCAGGAAGGCCAGATCTGCGACGACCGCAGGACGCTGGTGGCGTGGGGGTACCGGCCGACCACCCTCGCCTACCCGTTCGGCGCGGTCGACTCCGACGCCAAGACGGTGGCGCGGCGGTGCGGCTACGACGCGGCCCGCGGGGTCGGCGGGCTCAAGGAGTGGGGCTGCCCCGCCTGCCCGGCGAGCGAGGCCCTCCGCCCCAAGGACCGCTACGACATCCGCACGCCGGGCTCCGTCCGCGAGGACACCCTGCTCCGGCACATGAAGCAGCAGGTCCTCAACGCCGAGAAGGGCGGGGGCGGGCTGGTCCCGCTGGTGTTCCACCGCGTCTGCGACGACTGCGGCCTCTACTCGACGACTCCCAAGCTCCTGGGCCAGTTCCTCGACTGGCTGGCGAGCCGCAAGTCCCGCGGCACGGTCGTGCGGACCCTGCAGAGCGCCGTCGGTGCCCGTTACCGCCCCATGTGACGTTCTCCTCGTACGGGACGGCGCGGGGCCGTCCCGTACGAGGAGTCAGGGGCTCGTGAGGACGACGAGCCGCTGGGTCGCCCGGGTCATCGCGACGTAGCGGTCCACCGCTCCCTCGACGCCCTCGCCGAACGCCTCCGGGTCGACGAGGACGACCAGGTCGAATTCGAGCCCCTTCGACAGCTCCGGGGTCAGCGACCGGACGCGGGGCGTCGCCCGGAACGTGGGATCGCCGATGACGCAGGCGATCCCGTCGGCGTGCGTTGCGAGCCAGGTGTCGAGGACCGAGCCCAGCTCCGAGGTGGACCCGTGGACGACGGGGACGCCGCCGCCGCGGATGGAGGCCGGCACGTTGGCGTCCGGGAGCACGGCCCGGATGACCGGCTCGGCCTCCGCCATGATCTCCTCGGGCGTCCGGTAGTTGACGCTCAGGGAGGCCAGCTCGATCCGGTCGATCCCGACCCGTTCGAGCCGCTCCCGCCACGACTCGGTGAACCCGTGCCTGGCCTGGGCGCGGTCGCCGACGACGGTGAAGCTCCGGGACGGGCAGCGGAGCAGCAGCATCTGCCACTCCGCGTCGGTCAGTTCCTGGGCCTCGTCCACGACGATGTGCGCGAACGGCCCGGCGAGCAGGTCGGGGTCGGCGCCGGGCAGGCCGGTCTCGTCGACCAGGGCGTCCCTGATGTCCTGGCCGTGCAGCATCGTCACCGCGCCCTCGCCGTCGTCGTCGGCCTCCAGCAGGATGTCGACGACCCTGGCCATCTCCTCGCGCCGGGCGGCGACGGAGGCCTCGTGCCGGCGCCTGCGCCGTGACGCCTCCGGGTCGCCGAGCCGCTGCCGTGCCGCGTCCAGGAGCGGCAGGTCGGACACCGTCCACGCCTGGGCGTCCGGGCGCTGCAGCCTCCGTACGTCGTCGGGGCCGAGCCAGGGGGCGCACAACCGCAGGTAGGCCGGTACCGACCACAGGTCTCCGACGAGGTCGGCCGCCTCGATCAGCGGCCAGGCGCGGTTGAGGGCCGTGAGCAGCTCCCTGTCCCGCGACAGCGACCTGCGGAGCAGGTCGGCCGGGACGTCGTCGTCATGCTTGTCCGTCAGGATCGTGAGCAGCTCCTCCCAGATCCGGTCGCGCGCCTCGTTGTGCGGGGTGCCGGGTTCGGGCGCCTCGAACGCCTCGGCCCAGTCCTCGGCGCTCAGCCAGACGTCGGACCAGTGGGTCGTGACCGTCATCCCCTTGGCGGGCGGGTTCTCGTAGAACCTGACGGCCGGCTCGATCGCCCGCACCAGGTCCGCGGACGACTTCAGGAGGGCCACCGCCGGGTCGGCCTCGACCGTCGCCGTGGCTCCCTCGGCGACGAGGTCCCGCAGGGTGCAGGTCCGCACGCCCTCCTCTCCCAGGCTGGGGAGGACGTCGGCGACGTAGGCCAGGTAGGGCTGGTGCGGGCCGACGAACAGCACGCCGCCCCGGCGGTGGCCGAGACGGGGGTCGGAGTAGAGGAGGTAGGCGGAGCGGTGCAGGGCGACGACGGTCTTCCCCGTGCCCGGACCGCCGTCGACGACGAGGGCGCCGCGCGATCCCGCGCGGATGATGGCGTCCTGGTCGGCCTGGATGGTGCCGAGCACGTCCCGCATCCGGGGCGACCGGTCGCCGCCCAGGCTGGCGATGAAGGCGGACTGGTCGTCGAGCGCGGCGTGCCCCTCGAACCCGTCCGGGGTGAACACCTCGTCCCAGTAGTCGCTGATCCGGCCGCGGCTCCAGCGGTACCTGCGACGGCTCGCCAGGCCCATCGGGTTGGCGTGGGTGGCCCCGAAGAACGGCTCGGCCGCCGGGGAGCGCCAGTCGACCAGCAGCCGGCGGCCCTCGCCGTCGGTGAGGCCGAGCCGCCCGACGTACACGGGCTTGGGGTCGTCCGCGCCGACCATGCGCCCGAGGCACAGGTCCAGGCCGAAGCGACGCAGCGCGCGCAGGCGGGAGGTCAGCCGGTGGATCTCCAGGTCCCGGTCCAGCACCTGCCGGCCCTTGCCGCCGGGCGCCCTGCGCTCGGCGCCGAGACGGTCGGACAGGTCGGCGATCGAGCGATCGAGACTCTCGGCGATGGCGGCGAAGTGCCGCTCGTCGCCTGCGATCAGCGCCGGGTCGGCCTTGGGCGCGAGGTGGCCGGGAAGGTCGAACACGCTGGTGGACAGCGGGTTCATCCCATCACCTCCGCGCCGGGTTCCCGCGACCGCGTCGCGAGTTCCGGTTCCCGCGACCGCGTCGCGAGCCCCACCGGCGGTCCGACGCCCCCGCCCGGCTTGTACGCCGACAACAACACACTCATTCCGCGTCCCCCGGTTTCCGCAGGTTACAGCCTCGGCCGACGATTCTGAGGCATGACCCGGGTCTTGTGGCAAGCCCCCCGGTGCGCTATACGTTGAGAGTGGAAAGGAGTGATTGCTCCTCTTTTCCCGTTTTTCTTGTTCGCCCGCCGTGACGGACGTACCCCCTCGCGCTCGGGAACCCGCTCAGGAACCCTCGGTGAGCCTGCGGAGCCGGCGGGCGGCGCGGCTGAGCAGGGAGCGCTGCTGGGCCTGGCGCAGGGCGACGGCCTCCAGGCGGCGCTGCTCGGCCTTCTCCTTCCACCTCACGGTGTCGCGGCTGCCCTTGGCGGCCTTGGCCCGCAGATCCTTCAGCTCGGCCTTGAGGGCGGCGACCTGCCGCTGGGCCCGTTCGGTCTCCCTCGCGCGCGACTCGGCCGCGGCCTTCCAGTGCGCGGCCTCGCGGTTGCGGTTCACGGCCCAGGAGGGGTACGCGCGCGCCGCGGGCCGTAGCTTCCAGGACTCCGCGTCCAGCCAGGTCGCCCCGTGCAGGTCGGCGATCACGTCGTCGAGCCGCTCGCCCTCGCGGGCCACGCGCGTCGCCCTGGCCACGGCGGAGGTCCGCTCCAAGCGGGCGGCCAGGACTCCCGACTCGTCCTCGTCCAGCGCCACGAGCAGCAGTCCCTCGTCGTCCCGCTCCGCCTGCTCGACCAGCCTGGCCAGCGAGTCAGCGCCCGGCACCCACCCGGCCGGGCAGACCAGGCGGAACGGCGCGGGCGCCGAGGTCGCGGGGACCCGCTCGGCGAAGGAGACGCGGCCGTCGTGGGCGTACTGGCCGCGCAGCAGCCGCAGGTCGAGCAGCGGGTCGTCCAGCGGCGCCGGGCGCTCGCCGGCCAGGGACGCCCACGGCCCGGTCAGGGTGACGCGCACGTCGGGCAGGGTGCTGGCCAGCGCCCCGTCGACGCTCGCCCTGACGTCCTCGAAGGAGGCGCCCGCGGCGTCCACCACGACGTCGACGTAGGGGACCAGCCACTGCCGGCCCGCGTCGGTGCGCAGGTGGCGCCGGTACGGGATCCGGTCGGCGATGAACGGGTCGTTGTGCCGCCTGACGTCCGCGGGCCTGCGCATGGCGGTCGTGGTGCCCAGGTGCCAGCTCAGCGCCTCGGTGTCGGGGACGAACACCGCGCCCGTCTGGGTGAGCCGGTAGCCCAGCTCGGTGTCCTCGCCGAGGGCCAGAGAGGTGTCCAGCCCTCCCGTCTCCCTCAGCAGGGCGGCGGGCAGCGAGACCGTCGCGCCCACGTGGACGCGGTGCAGCAGGGAGCTGGGCGCGTCGCGGAAGCCGCGGTGGGCGGCGACGAGCTCGCCGATCCAGTCGTGCCCGTGCTCGGGGTCCTCCTCGAAGAGGAGGTTCGCCCTGTCCTTGGCGACGGCGATCTGGACCTCGGCGGGGGTGGGCGGGATGCCGGTCATGGCGGTGAAGCGCAGCGTCCCCATCACCACCAGGTAGCCGGCCAGGTGGTGCCAGCGCATGTGCGCCTCGACGTGCTCCCGGTAGGAGACGATGTCGGAGTCCATCCGGTGGATCACCTGGCCGTCCGCGACGGCCGTGCCGGTCTCCAGGGCCCAGGCGATGCCCCGGCGGCCGGGGGCGTTGCCGACGATCCGGGTGTGTTCCGGGGCGATCTCGGGGAGACGGAGCGGGGGCGAGCTGCCGTCGTCCACGACGATCACCTCAAGGAGGTGGGAGGGGTAGGTCTGGGCGGCGAGCGCGGCCAGCGTGAGGTCGAGCCTGTCCTGCCGCCCCCTGGCGGGGATCACCACGCTGACCGCCAGGTGCGGCTCCCACGTGCCCGGGGCGGGCGCGGCCAGCACCCCGTAGTCGTTGCCGGGGATCCGCGGCGTGCTCACGGCGCCTCCTGCGGCCGGGACCGGTTCGGGTTCCGCGTACGGCGCGCCGGGGACGCGCGGCGCGTACGGCGTGCCAGGGGGGACGCGCGGCGTGCTCACGGCGCCTCCGGGGGGAGTTCCATGAGCGCGCTGGGCCGGAAACCGCGCCACTGGCGCTTGTTGCGCCGCAGGAACGTGCCGATCGGCTCGCGCCAGGTGTGGTTGGCGACGTTGCCGCGCCGCAGGATGTAGCCCAGGCCCTGGGTGCGGTAGATCTGCCCGCCCGCGGCCTGCACGGCGTGCTGGAACTGGGCGTCGATCGTGCCGGGCATCGGGCGGAAGCCGCCCACGGCCTCGAAGGCGGAACGTTCGGAGAAGATGGTCCCCCCGGCGATGAAGTTGGTGATCTGCTCGGTGATCTGCTCGCGGTGGACGGTCACCCCGATCGAGGCGAGATAGACGAACTCGGGGACCATGCCCACGACCTGGGCGCCCGAGTAGGAGTGGGCCAGCAGCAGGTCGGAGATGAAGTCGGGCCCGTACCAGTCGTCGTCGTCCATCTTCAGCAGGAACGACCCCGAGGCCCTGGCCGCGGCCTGGTTCAGCACGCTCCCGAAAACGGTCCCGCCGTCGGCCTCGACCACGGTGACCGGCCGCTCGAAGGCGGCCAGGGCCCCGGCCACGGCGGGGTGCGTCGCGGGGACGCCGTGCAGCGCGAGGATCACCTCGAACGCGGCGCCGCGCTGCCTGGCCAGCTGCTCCAGCGCGAAGCCCACCATGTCCGGGCGGCGGGTGACGAGCAGCACCGAGACCGTCGGCACGGGCGCCACGGGGGCTCCCAGCTGCTCCCAGCGGGCGCGGACCCCGTGGACGCGCAGCGCCTCGCGCCGCAGCCGGATGCTGTGCTCCTCGCGCTCCAGGTCGTCCTTGAGCGCGGGCACGTCGACCGAGGTGATCAGCCTGGCCAGCTCGGGGCCGAGGGCGCCCGCCCAGCGCGGCACGGCCTCGGAGACCAGGGGCACCCCGGCCGCCGCCAGCCCCGTGACGACCCGCAGCGCGGCGGCCGGGCCGGTGTGGCTGCGCCGCCAGTCCACCCGCACCCCCCTGACCTGCCTGACGCGGTTGACGTCCACGTCCGTGACGAGGCCGGAGGCGTCGAAGGTGGTGAGCGTCCTGCCCTCGCAGGTGATCGTCCAGCGGCCGGACTCGGAGGAGAGGTCGGCCGTGCCGAGGGTCGGCACGGTGATGAAGTTCATGGGATTGACCGAGCGGGCGTCGATCGGGGGGATGGTCCAGGGCTCCGACAGGTCGCCCAGGCCGTTCTCCAGGATCCTGCCGCCGCCGGGGCGGCCGAGCCTCTCCCAGGTCAGCAGCTCGGCGACCGGGCGGTCCACCGCGGCCTCGGCACCGGTCCAGGACGGCGGCTCCTCGCCGACCGCGCGCACGACCAGGTCGGCGCCGCGGGCGCCGAACCTGTCGGGGACGGGCCCCGTCAGGGAGGCCGGGGCCGCGTTCGGGTCGCCGGGGCGCCAGTGGGCCGCTCCCGGTCCCGCCAGACCGGCGACGGGCCCGGCGACGGCGTCCATCCGGTGCCCGCCGAACGCCCTGGCGGTCGCGGCGAGCGTCCGCCCCGCGGGTACCGGCTTGGAGAAGCTCGCCTCGACCACCCAGGCGTGCTGTTTCGGCTGGTGGACGCGGAGTTCCACCAGCGCGCGCCAGCGGTGGGCGGGGGTGGGGGCGAGCACCGGCGCGGTGTACCAGTGCGGCGTCTCCCGTACGGCGACGACGACCCGGGGGGCCATGGGCAGCAGCGACTGCAGGCTCGCGGCCCTGCGGACGTCGGTCGGCGTGCGGGCGAGTACCAGGATCTCCCCGGCGCCCTCCTCGGCGCGCGGGATGCCGTCGAGGTCGCCGTCGAGGTCGATGACCTCGTACGGCTCCAGCTCGCCGGGCGTCTCGAAGCCCACGCGGTAGACGAGGACGCGTCGCTTGCCGTTCCGCTCCTGGGCGGCACGGACCAGTTCGATCAGAAAGGACATCAGCCGGTCTTCCCCAGACGCCTGGCCATAGAAGTGATCTTTCCCAGCGGTCCGCGCCGCCGCTCGCCCGCCAGTCGCCCGGTCTCCGCCCGCAGCCGTTCCGTCTCCGCGCGGAGGCTCTCCACCTCGTCCTTCAGGCTCTCCGCCTCGCGCTTCCAGCGGGCGGAGTCGGCCCGCCATTTCGCGGTGTCCCCGGCGACGGGCTCCGCCTCGTCGGCGGTCGTCACACCGACCTCGGCGGCGCCCACCCAGAGCGAGCCGAACATGTCGTGGACGACGTCGTCGAGCCCGCCGTCGGGTCCCTCGCTCACCAGCGCCGCCCTGGCGAAGGCGGCGGTGCGCTCGAACCTGGCCGCCCTGACCCCGCAGGCCCCCTCGTCGAGCGCCGCGCTCAGCAGCCCGTACTCCTCACTCTCCGCGAGCTTGACCAGCTCGGCCAGGCTGTCGGCGCCGAGCGCCCACCCGGCGGGGACGGTGAGCCTGAACGGCGCGGGCGCGGAGCCCGCGGGCGCCTCCTCGGTGAAGGAGACGCGCGGCTCGTGGACGTACAGGTTGCGCACCAGGCGCAGGTCGAGCAGCGGCTCGTCGAGGGAGGGGCGGCGTCCGGCGGGCAGGTCCGCCCAGGGCCCGACCACGGTGACGGCGACGTCGACGAGGGTCCCCGCCAGCGCGGAGTCGACGCTCGCCCGCACGTCCTCGTAGGAGGCGCCGCGGGCGTCGACGACGACGTGCACGTACGGCACCAGCCAGGCCCTGCGCGGGTGGGTGCGCAGCCAGCGCAGGTCGGGGATGAGGTCGGGCAGCACCGACCAGTTGTGCCGGTGCACCTCCTTCTCCCGGATCATGACCGTGGACGGCCCGAGGTGCCAGGCGCGTGCCCGCGGGTCGGGGACGAAGATCGCGCCGGCCTGCGCGAGACGGAAGCCGAGATCGGTGTCCTCACCCATGTTCAGCGTGGTGTTCACCCCGCCGACCGAGCGCAGCAGCGCCAGGGGGACCGAGGTGGTGGCACCCGAGTGGAGCCGGTAGGCCCCGGCGCCCGCGTCCCGCAGCCACCGGGTCTCCTCCAGCACCCCGGCGCGCCACTCGTGCGGCGCGGACTCGTCGAACAGCTTCTCCGCGTCCCCCGCGTCCACCGCGGAGAAGACCTCCCTGGCGGAAGGGGCGGTCCCGTCGGGGGTGAAGCGGACGTCGCCCATCACGACGGCGTAGGGGGCGAGATGGTGCCAGCGCATGTGCGCCTCGACGTGCTCCCTGTCAAGGATCATGTCGGAGTCGACCCAGTGCAGGACGTCTCCCGCCGCCGCGGCGGCGCCGGTCTGGCGGGCCCAGCCCCGTCCCCAGCGGCCTTCTGGCACCCGGACGAGCCGGGTGTTGGCCGGGGTGATCTCGGGGACGCGCAGCGGCGGGTCGCTGCCGTCGTCGGAGACGACCACCTCCATGAGGTGCGCGGGGTAGGTCTGCGCGGCCAGCCCGGCGAGCGTGCGGTCCAGGGCCTCCTGGCAGTCGTGCGCCGGGATCACCACGCTCACCCTGAGCCGGGGCTCCCATTCGCCCAGGTCGGGCGGGAGCAGCGTCCCGTAGTCGTTGTGCCGGACCCTGGCGCGCGGGACAGCACCCCGGTCGCCCCGGTCGTCCCGCTCGGTTCGGCCGCCCCGGTCGTCACGTGGGCGGCCGGGCGGGGTGGCGCCGGAGGTGGCGAAGCCGGTCCCGGTCACGCTTCCCTCCCCGCTCTTTCCTCCGTAGTCCGTTCGGTCCCGGCCTCCACCGTGCCCAGGCGCGGCAGCAGGTCGTGGACGATCTCCTCGATCTCCTGGCGCCGGGGTACGGAGGCCAGCCGGTCCTCGCCCAGGGAGACCAGGATCGCCTGCAGGTCCTCGTCCCGCTTGCGCTCGTGCTCCTTCAGCAGCTCGACGATCTCGTCCAGCCGCCGGTCCAGCCGCTGGGTGGCCGTCTTGACCGTGGCCAGCTCCGCCTCGTAGCGCTTGACCCGGGCGTCGATCCGCTGTGCCTTGCCGTCGACCCTGCGTACGGTCGCGACCGCCAGCACCTGGACGGCGAGCACCGTCGCGATCGCGCCGAGCACGACGGTCGCCGTGACCGAGATGATCCCGGTGGTCGCGAGCAGCGTCAGCGCGATCAGGAACACCGGGCCGAGTGCCGCCGCCAGAAGCGTCAATTTTCGGGGCGTGGGCATCCGCGCTTACCTTCCGTGCCGCTCTGTCGTTACTTGTCCTTGTGGGTGGTAAATGAGGCTATCGGCTCCCCAAGTGCAAATACGGCGATAAATAGGAAATTCGAAGGTTCCTGTGACCTGTGTGACAGCTGTGAGTCGTCGGGGTCATCGTCGATGTCAAGTGGGAAGTGTGGCGAGAAGGGATCTTCCCACCTCGCTATCCTTCGCTCGTGCCCGCACAGCCGACCGCCCTCCCCCCGCCCTCTCCCGCCACCCCGGCGAGCCTCCCACGGCCGTTGCCGACGGCGTGCGCCCCCGGCGCCCCCGGGGATCGCGGGGCTCGCGGAACCCCCGGCGCCGGGCACTCCCGGCGGCCCTCCCCGGCCGGTTTCCCGCCCGTGGCGTCGAACCGGTGGCGCGGCCTCCGCCCGAGCCCGATCCTGGAAGCGCCATGACAGCACGGATCGCCGGTAACGACTACCGAAGCCTCACGCCGCCCGCCCTGGGCTCCTGGACCCCCTCGCTCCGGGTCAGCGTCGTCGTTCCCGCGTACGGCGACCAGGAGAAGCTCGACCTGACGCTCGCCGGGCTGGCCGCGCAGACCTATCCGGCGGCGTTGACCGAGGTCGTCGTGGTCGACAACGGCAGCAGCCCGCCGCTGCGCCTGCCGGCCCTGTGCCCCGCGAACACCCGGCTGCTCGTCTGCCCGGTCCCCGGCCGCGCCCACGCCCGCAACGCCGGGCTGGCGGCCGCCGGCGGCGACGTGATCCATTGGCTCGACTCCGACGTGGTCCTGGACCGCAGGTCGGTCGAGGCGCACATGCGCTGGCACCACGCGGCCCCGTACCTCGTGGTGACCGGCTACCTGCGCTTCACCCCGGCCGCGCTGCCGGCCCCCGAGGTGGTCGCCGCCGCCGACGACCTGGCCAAGCTCTTCGAGCCCGCCGAGCCGCACGCCTGGCTGGTCGACCTCGTCGAGCGCACCGACGGGCTCACCGCCAACCCGCACCGCGCGTTCAGCCTGCACGTCGGCGGCGCGACCTCGGTCAACGCCGCGCTGTTCGCCGCCGCGGGGCCGATGGACACCGACCTGATCCTCGGCCAGGACACCGAGATGGGCTACCGGCTCGCCCAGGCGGGCGCCGTCTTCGTCCCCGAGCCGCTGTCGCGCGCCTTCCACCTGGGCCCGACCATGCGCATGCGCGACAAGGCCCCGATCGACCGGGTCAGCCACGCCTTCGTCGCGGACCGGATCCCCTCCTACCGCTGGCTCCGCTCCCACCCGGCCAGGCAGTGGAAGGTGCCGTACGTGGAGGTGGTCGTCGAGCCCGGAGGGGGGCGGGAGGGCCGCGAGGGTCGCGAGGGTTACGCCTACGACGAGGTCCGCGCCACCGTCGACGCCGTGCTCGCGGGCACCCTGCCCGACGTCGCGGTCACCCTCACGGGGCCGTGGGACCGCGTCGGCGCCGAGGGGCGCGCCCCCCTGAAGGATCCCGACCTGGACCTGGTGCTGATCCGAGGCCACTACGCCCACGAGCCCAGGGTCCGCTTCGCCGACGAGGTCTCCGCAGCCCCCGCAGCCCCCGCAGCCCCTGCCGTCCCGGCCCTCCCCGTCGACCGGCCCGGTGGCCCCGCCGCGTCCGGCCCCGCCTCGGCGGTCCCGTACCGCCTGCGGCTGCCCGCCGGATGGGTGCCCGGCGAGGACACCCTGGCCCGCCTGCTCGACCTGGCCAGGGACGAGGGGTACGGCCTGGTCTCGGTGCTGCTGTCCGAGGGGGACGACGGCGCGACCGGCGCGACCGGCGCGACCGGTGAGACCGGGGGGAGCACCGGGGCGGGCTCGGGAAGGACCGTCGTCAGGGCGCGGCTGGAACGTGCCGCCGCGTTCGCGCGCGCCGCGATCGTGCTGGAGGAGGGGGAGGACCTCGACTCCGCCGTGGACGACACCTTCGGCGTGATCTGGGTGGACGGCGAGACCTACGGGTTCGCGCCCGAGGCCGGTGTCCTCACCGGCCGTCGCGGCGCCTACCGGGCCAGGGCGGAGGCGGCGGCCGAGGTGGCCCGTCTCACCAAGGAGGCGGAGCGGCTCCGCGAGCAGGTGGCCAAGTGGCGGGAGGAGGCCGGTCGCTGGCGCAGGAGCACGGTCGAGCTGCGCCGCGAGGTCGGCACCCTGCGCAAGGAGCTGGCCGCCGCCAGGAAGGTCGTCCAGTACGGGCTGCTGACCTCCGTGAAACGGGCCATCACCCGCCGCCGCTGACGACGCCGACGCCCCCCAGGAAATAGGGGTCGACACCCCTGTAGGGCACGGCGGTGCGGGGCGCCGGCCGCCATTCTGGCAGGTTGACGACGCCGGGCTCGACCAGGTCGAAACCGTCGAACAGGCGGACGATCTCCTTGCCGGTACGGGCGACCAGGTGGGCGGAGGCACGGTCGTAGACCTCGCCCACCCCCTCGGCGGTCTCCGGGCGGGCGTCGGTCGCGGCGTGGGAGAGGACGAGGTGGCTGCCGGGCGCCATGGCCCGGCGCAGGGTGGCGACGATGCCCGGGGGGTCGTGCGCGTCGGGGACGAAATGCATGATCGCCAGCAGGAGGATCCCGACGGGCCGTCCGAAGTCGATCGCCGCGCGCACGTCCGGGTGCTCCAGGATCTCCCCGGGCCGGCGGACGTCCCCGTCGACGACGGTCACGTTCTCGTTCTTGCCGAGGATCGCCCTGCCGTGAACCAAAACGGTCGGGTCGTTGTCGACGTAGACGGTTCGGGCGCCGGCGGCGATCTGGTGCACGTTGTTCTGGGTGGGCAGCCCGGCGCCGAGGTCGAGGAACTGGTCGATCCCCGACGCGGTGAGAAAACCGACCGCCCGCCTCAGGAACGCGCGATTGGCGCGGGCGCCGTGCCGAATCTCGGGGGCGATCTCCAACGCCCTCTCCGCGGCCCGCCGGTCAACCGGAAAGTTGTCCTTGCCCCCGAGGTAGTAGTCGTACATGCGGGCGACGTTGGGAATGTGCGTCTGGACACCCTTGGGTATCTGGTCGGCCATGTGCCGCTCCCAGGTAATGACATTTCCAGAATTGCGTAGATCATAGCCACTTGTAATATCAAAAAGGCCATTATCAACACCGGCGAGATCGCGCCACAGCCGCCTCTCGCCCGCCCCGGGCGTCCTTCGCGCAACCCCGCTCAGTTCTTGAGGGCGGCACGAATCCTCGCGCGCAACCCCGCTCAGTTCTTGAGGGCGGCACGAATCCTCGCGCGCAACCCCGCTCAGTTCTTGAGAGCGGTGCGAAGCCTTCCCAGCAGCGAACCGCGTCCCTCCTGCCGCTGTTCCTGGCCGGAGATCCGCTCCACCGCGGGCCTCGCGGCCTCCCGCCCGCCGGCCGCGGTCCCGGACGAGGCCGGGACCCGGGCGGGGGACGGCTGGGGAGCCGGGGGAGCCGGGGGAGCGGGCTCGACCGGCCAGAACTCCGGCCGCTCGCCGCGCCGCACGCCGTGGGTGGCCCCGATCGAGGCGGCGACGTCGTCCGCGCCGAGCAGCCTCGCCCGGCCCAGCGCCTCGGTCCGCTCCAGCGTCGCCTCGCCGTCGCCGCCGAGCCCGACGACGACCATGCCCGAGCGGTCGTCCTGCATCGCGCGGATCATCCGCTCCAGCGTGTCGCGTCCCAGCGGGACCGAGACCGGGCCCGTGTAGCGGAACGGGATCGGGGCGGGGGTGGCGGAGACCTCGTCGGCGAACCGCACCCGCTCGTCGTGGGCGAAGTGCTCGCGCAGCAGCCGCAGGTCGAACAGGGGGTCGTCCAGCACCGGCCGGCGGTCCCCGGACAGTTCCGACCACGGGGCGACCAGGGTGACGATCACGTCGCCGAGCGACCCGTCGAGCGCCGCGCCCACCGCCTCGCGTACCCGCTCCTCGGGCCCGTCGGCATGGAGCACCACCTCCACGTACGGGACCAGCCAGTGGCGTCCCCGGTCCTTGCGCAGGTCGCGGCGGAGCGGCACCCGGTGGGCCAGGTAGGGGGCGACGACACGCACCGCCCGCCGCGGGTCGCGGCGCTGGGCGGGAAGTCCCAGATGGACGGCCTGGGCGGCCATGTCGGGGACGAAGACCACGCCGTGCGCGGCCAGCCGGTAGGCGAACTCGGTGTCCTCGCCCCGCAGCACCCCGGGATCCACCCCGCCCACGGCCTGGAAGATCTCGCGCCGCATCGACACCGTCGGCCCCGTGCACACGTGGTACGGGTTGCGGCTGGCCCGCAGGCCGTCGGTGCGGGCGATCGTCTGCTCGGTGGAGCTGGGCAGGGCGCCCGACAGGTCGAAGAGGGAGTCCAGCGAGCCCCCGCGCACGCCCTCGTGCACCCGCGCGGCCGTCAGCGCCGGCTCCTCGACGAACTTCTTCGCGCCGATCGTGACCAGGTATCCGGCCAGGTGGTGCCATCGGGCCAGGGCCTCGATGTGCTCGCGGCAGACGACCATGTCGGCGTCGAGGCGCTGGATGATCCGCCCCTCGGCGAGGGCGGCGCCGGTGTTCACCGCGTGCGCGATGCCCCAGCCGGAGGAGCCGGTGGGCACGATCCTGGTGCCGTCCGGGACGATCTCCGGCAGCCGCAGCGGCGGCTCGCTGCCGTCGTCGACCACGATCACCTCCATGAGGTGCCCCGGGTAGGTCTGCGCGGCCAGCGCGGCGAGGGTCAGATCGAGCCGGTGCTGCCCGCCGTGGGCCGGAATGATCACACTCACCGGGAGTTCCGGATCCCACTCGCCGAGGGCGGGCGGGTCCAGGGGCGAGTAGTCGTTGTGCCGGATCGGTGGCAGGTCCGCCGCCGTGCCGCCCGTCATGATGTGACACCCCTTGTCGTGGTCCCCTTTGTCAAGCTCTGTCAAGCCCCGCAGACCATACCGGCCGATCCTTAGAGTTCCCTGGAGACAGGACGCCCGGCTTGTCCATTTGGTGGACAACGCATCCCGGAGCCGGGCGCGTTACCCGTAGACTCGTTTTCCAATACCGCAGGTAGCACGCGCTCGGACCGGCCGCGCGCGGTGAGGAGCAATCATGACCAGGGCGTGGCGTGGCCTCATCGAGGAGTACCGTGACCGACTTCCGGTGACCACGGCGACGCCCGTCGTCACGCTCCTGGAGGGCGGCACCCCGCTCGTCCCGGCGAACCGGGTGTCGGCGCTGACCGGCTGCGAGGTCTACCTGAAGGTCGAGGGCCTGAACCCGACCGGAAGCTTCAAGGACCGTGGCATGACCATGGCCATCAGCAAGGCCGTCGAGGACGGGGCGAAGGCCGTCATCTGCGCCTCGACCGGCAACACCAGCGCCTCCGCCGCCGCCTACGCGGTCCGCGCGGGCCTGACCTGCGCCGTGCTGGTGCCCCGGGGCAAGATCGCGATGGGCAAGCTGGCCCAGGCGCTGGTCCACGGGGCCAGGCTGCTCCAGGTCGAGGGCTCCTTCGACGACTGCCTGGAGATGACCAGGAAGCTGTCGGAGAACTACCCGATCGCGCTGGTCAACTCGGTGAACCCGTTCCGGCTCCAGGGCCAGAAGACCGCCGCCTTCGAGATCGTCGACGCGCTCGGGGACGCCCCCGACATCCACTGCATCCCGGTCGGCAACGCGGGCAACATCTCGGCGTACTGGATGGGTTACACCGAGTACGCGGGCGACGGCGTCGCGACGAGGACGCCGCGCATGTTCGGCTTCCAGGCCAGCGGCGCCGCGCCGATCGTCGGCGGCGCGCCGGTGACCCACCCGCACACGATCGCCACCGCGATCCGCATCGGCAACCCGGCCTCCTGGCAGCTCGCCGAGACCGCCCGCGACGAGTCCGGCGGCGTCATCCAGGCCGTCACCGACCGCCAGATCGCCGCCGCGTACAAGCTGCTCGCCCAGGAGGAGGGCGTGTTCGTCGAGCTCGCCTCCGCCGCCAGCGTGGCGGGCCTGCTCCAGGCCCACGCGCAGGGGCTGGTCGAGCCCGGGCAGCGCATCGTGTGCACGGTGACCGGAAACGGTCTCAAGGACCCCGACTGGGCCATCTCGGGCGCGCCCACCCCGGTGACGATCCCGATCGACGCGCACGCCGCGGCCACCGCCCTCGAACTCGCCTAGTGGACCCCAACGGCACCCACGGCCTTTTCGGGACCCCGACGACCGGCGGCACGGCGAGGGCGACCGTCCAGGTCCCCGCGACCTCGGCCAACCTCGGTCCCGGATTCGACACGCTGGGGCTCGCCCTCGGCCTGCACGACGAGATCGAGGCCGAGATCTCCGACTCCCCCGGCATCGACATCGCGGTCGAGGGCGAGGGGGCCGGCGAGCTCGACCTGGGCGAGGGGCACCTCATCGTCACCACGATGCGCGCGACCTTCGACAGGATGGGTCTCCCGCAGCCGCGCGGCATCCGGCTGCGCTGCCTCAACCGGATCCCGCACGCCCGCGGTCTCGGGTCCTCCTCCGCCGCGATCTGCGCCGGGATCCTCGCCGCCCGGGCGCTGGCCGCGACCCCGTACGCCCGTTCCGGCCGGGATCACCCGCCCGAGCTGACCGACGACGACGCCTTCGCGCTGGCCACCGAGATCGAGGGCCACCCCGACAACGTGGCGCCGTGCCTGGCGGGCGGGCTCACCGTCGCCTGGACGGACCCCGGGGGCGTGCCGCACCTGGTGCGGCTGCTCCCGCACGAGGCCGTCAGGCCCGTGGTCCTCGTCCCCGCGCACCGGCTGTCGACCGAGACCGCCCGCGGGCTGCTGCCCAAGGACGTCCCGCACGCCCACGCCGCCGCGAACGCCGGCCGGGCCGCGCTGCTGATCGCGGCGCTGACCGCCAGGCCCGAGCCCGAGCTGTTGCTGGCCGCCACGGAGGACCGCCTCCACCAGGACTATCGCGCCCCCGCGATGCCGCATACCGCCGAGCTGGTACGGCGGCTGCGGAGGGCGGGGGTGGCCGCGGTCGTCTCGGGAGCGGGGCCCACGGTTCTTGCGTTGTCAACGATGAATACGCAGGATTTGATCGCACCGGAAGTGGGTAATGACTGGCACATCCAGCCACTGGATGTCGAAACCAGGGGCGCCCGCGTTGTTTCTCTTGAGACACGCTGACGACTCTTCGACCTTCAGGGAATAGCTGTGTGCGCTGGTGATGTTAGGCTGATAGCCGCACCAGGTGCCCCGCGTTGGGTGCGTGCTTGTCAGCCACACATCGCTGCATCATGTCTCACCTGGTGAGACATGAGCGCCGCAGTGGCCTCCCCGAATCCGTCGCCTCCGAATGCTCCAGATTTCGGTTGGGGCAACGAGAAGCGGCGTTTTAGGGGACATGCGCGTTCGATCTACCTCGACATCTGGTTGCCGGTAGCAATCCGGGGGGGTGTCCTCCAAGTCCCACCGTCGGCGATTCTCGATGGTGACGGCCTGGATCCGCCCTTCTCCGACAGTGGCGGCGGCTCTCCATGGGCCGCCGAGGATCGCGACGTGCAACCCGACCCGGTCTGTCCCACCGGGTCGATCGCACCACCGGGACGATTGGCTGATCATGGCCACGCCCGACCCCTGGGAAGGACCCATTAGTGAGCGACACCACCGAACTCCTCTCCGACGTCACCGGCACGGCGCCGGCGTCCGGCGACACCCCCACCCGCCCCGCGGCCAAGCCGCGCCGTCGCTCCGGCACAGGCCTTTCCGCCATGGTGCTGCCTGAGCTGCAGGCCATGGCCTCGGGCCTCGGCATCAGCGGGACCGGGCGGATGCGCAAGAGCCAGCTGATCGCGGCCATCCAGGAGAAGCAGGGCGTCTCCACCGAGAGCGCCCAGGCTCCCGCCGCCGTCAAGGAGACTCCTGCCGTGGCCGCCTCGGCCGCCGTGGCCGAGCCGGTCGCCGAGCGTCCGGCGCGCACCCGCAGGGAACGTTCCCGCCCCGTCGTGGCCGCCGAGCCCGTCGTGGAGCAGGCGCCCCCCGCCCCCGAGCCCGTGGCCGCCGCCGTCGTCGCGCCCGAACCCGTCGCGGAGCAGCAGACCATCGACACCGCCCCGGCCGAGGGTCGTGGCGAGCGCGGCGAGAGCCGTCGCGAGCGCGGCGAGCGCCGTGGCCGCAACAGCGAGCGCGGCGAGCGCCGTGAGCGCGGCGACAACCGCCCTGACAACCGCTCCGACAGTCGGGCCGACAGCCGCTCCGACGGTCGCGCCGACCAGCGCGCCGCCGACGCCGGCCAGAACCGCGGCGAGCGGCTCAACGACCGCGGCGAGCGGTCCAACGAGCGCGGCGAGCGCGGCGAGCGGCTCAACGACCGTGGCGACCGCACCAACGACCGCGGCGAGCGCGGCGAGCGCGGTGACAGGGGCGAGCGCGGCGACCGTGGCGACCGTGGCGACCGTGGCGACAGGGGCCCGCAGAACCGGGGCCCGCAGGACCGCAACGACCAGCACGGCGTGGGCGACGACGACGACCGCCGTGGCCGTCGTGGCCGGTTCCGCGAGCGCAACCGTCGTGGCCGCGAGCGCTTCGACAGCAACGAGCCCGTGGTGGGCGACGACGACGTCCTGATCCCGATCGCCGGAATCCTCGACATCCTCGACAACTACGCGTTCGTCAGGACCAGCGGTTACCTTCCGGGTTCCAACGACGTCTACGTCTCGCTGGCCCAGATCCGCCGCAACGGCCTGCGCAAGGGCGACGTCGTCACCGGCGCCGTCCGCCAGCCCCGCGACGGCGAGCGCCGCGAGAAGTTCAACGCGCTCGTCCGCCTCGACACGGTCAACGGCATGGACCCCGAGCAGGCGCGGCAGCGGCCCGACTTCAACAAGCTCGTCCCGCTGTACCCGCAGGAGCGCCTGCGCCTGGAGACCGAGCCGAACATCCTGACCACCAGGATCATCGACATGGTGGCGCCGATCGGCAAGGGCCAGCGCGGTCTCATCGTCTCCCCGCCCAAGGCGGGCAAGACGATGGTGCTCCAGTCGATCGCCAACGCGATCACCCGCAACAACCCCGAGTGCCACCTGATGGTCGTCCTGGTGGACGAGCGTCCGGAAGAGGTCACCGACATGCAGCGGTCGGTGAAGGGCGAGGTCATCCACTCGACCTTCGACCGTCCGGCCGAGGACCACACCACGGTCGCCGAGCTCGCCATCGAGCGCGCCAAGCGCCTGGTGGAGCTCGGTCACGACGTGGTCGTGCTGCTCGACTCGATCACCCGTCTGGGCCGCGCCTACAACCTGGCGGCCCCGGCCTCCGGCCGCATCCTGTCCGGTGGTGTCGACTCCACCGCGCTCTACCCGCCGAAGCGTTTCTTCGGCGCCGCCCGCAACATCGAGAACGGCGGCTCGCTGACGATCCTCGCCACCGCGCTGGTCGAGACCGGCTCCAAGATGGACGAGGTCATCTTCGAGGAGTTCAAGGGCACGGGCAACCTGGAGCTCAAGCTCAACCGGCAGCTCGCCGACAAGCGGATCTTCCCCGCGGTGGACGTCGACGCGTCCGGCACCCGTAAGGAGGAGATCCTCATGGGCAAGGACGAGCTCCAGATCACCTGGAAGCTCCGCCGCGTGCTGCACGCCCTGGACATGCAGCAGGCCCTCGAGCTTCTCCTGGAGAAGATGAGGGAGACCAAGTCCAACGCGGAGTTCCTGCTCCAGGTGCAGAAGACGACGGTCAGCTCCGAGCGCGACTGATCATCCGCCCCACGTCGAGCGCCCCGGCCCCCAGGGTCGGGGCGTTCGCGTTTCCGAAGTCCCTTGTGCGACCCCGTACTTCGGGATATCCCTACTTCAGGACGCCTTTCGCCCGCGCGGCTCACGGGGTCCGCGCCCGCGGTGACCGCGGCGCGCGGACGGCACCGCGAGGAGGGCGGTACGCGAGGGGCGGACGGCGCGCTGGACGGCCGGGACACGGCGACGACGGGCCACCGAAGACGGGGGAGGCGCATGACGGCTGAGACGCTGGAAGGCACGCCCATGGTCAGGACGCCGCTCAGGCGGCGCGTGCCGCTCGGCCCGAACGGCCCCCTGGGCATACTCGTCGACCCGATGACCTGGCGGGCCGTCCCGTACCTGCTGGTGAGCATGTTCTACGGCCTGGCCTGCTTCGCGTTCCTCGCCTCGGTGATCCCGGCCTCCCTGGTGATGGTGCTCGTGTGGGTCGGGCTGCCGCTGCTCGCCCTGACCATGCTGGCCTGGCGGGGCGCCGCGATGCTGGAGCGCCGGTTCCTGCGGCTGGCCTTCGGCGTCGACATCCCCAGCCCCTACCGGCCCTCGGAGGGCGACAACCTGTTCCTGCGCTGGAAGGACATGTTCGTCGACCCCGCCACCTGGAAGGACCTGCTCTACCTCCTGCTGCTGCTGCCGATCGGGGTCGCGGAGTTCACCGTCACGGTGGTCCTGTGGATCCTCGGGCTGGCCCTGGCGGTGGTGCCGCTGCCCTTGCTGCTGGCCGGGCAGCCGATCACGCCCGTCGACGGGCTGCCGATCGACAGCGTGCCGAGGGCGCTGCTGTGCACGCTGGTGGGGTTCGGCTTCCTCCTCGCCGCCCTCTACGCGACCCGGGGGATGGCCTGGCTGCACGGCCTGCTCGGCGTCGCCCTGCTGGGGGCGAGCGAGAAGAACCGGCTCGCCGCCCGTGCCGCCCACCTGCGGGCCAGCCGGGCCCGTGGGGTGGACGCCGCCGAGGCCGAGCGGCGCCGGATCGAGCGGGACCTGCACGACGGCGCCCAGCAGCGGCTGCTGTCCGTGGCCATGGACCTGGGCCGGGCCCAGGCCAAGCTCGACTCCGACCCCGACGAGGCCAGGGAGCTCCTCGCCCAGGCGCACCGGGGCACCAAGGCCGCCATCGCCGAGTTGCGCGACCTCGCCAGGGGCATCTACCCGGCGATCCTCACCGACAGGGGGCTGAGCGCGGCCCTGTCGTCGCTCGCCGCCCGCGCGCCCGTACGGGTGGACCTGTCGGTGGAGGTCTCCTACCGGCCGCCGCCCGCGGTGGAGAGCATCGCGTACTTCATAGTGGCCGAGTGCCTGAGCAACCTGGCCAAGCACTCCGAGGCCACCGAGGCGTTCATCCGGGTCAGCCGCCAGGAGCAGCGGGTGATCGTCGAGGTCTACGACAACGGGGTCGGCGCCGCCGTGCCGCGGCCGGGCAGCGGCCTCGCCGGGCTGGCCGACCGGGCGGCGACCATCGACGGCACCCTGACCGTCGACAGCCCGCTGGGCGGTCCCACGATGATCAGGGCGGAGCTGCCCTGCGAATGGTGAGGGCGTGGGACCCATGCGGGTGGTGATCGCCGAGGACTCGGTGCTGTTGCGCGAGGGGCTGGCCAGGTTGCTGGCCGACGGGGGCATCGAGACCGTCGGGGTGGCCGGCGACGGCCCCGGGCTGGTGACGATGGTCGACGAGCACGATCCGGACCTGGCCGTCGTCGACGTGCGGATGCCGCCGACCCACACCGACGAGGGGCTGCGCGCCGCCCTGGAGGCCAGGACCCGGCGGCCGGGGCTGCCGATCCTCGTCCTGTCGCAGTACGTCGAGGAGCAGTACGCCACGGAGCTCATCGGCGGCGGCGCCGCGGCGGTCGGCTACCTGCTCAAGGAGCGGATAGCGGACGTGGCCGAGTTCCTCGACGCCGTACGCCGGGTGGCGGCCGGGGGGACGGTCATCGACCCCGAGGTGATCGGGCAGCTCCTGAGCCGCCAGCGCAAGGGTGACCCCCTGGAGTCCCTGACCGCCAGGGAGAGCGAGGTCCTGGCCCTGATGGCCGAGGGGCGCTCCAACACCGCGGTCGCCGGGCGGATGCTCGTCACCGAGGGGGCCGTGGAGAAGCACATCTCCAGCATCTTCGGCAAGCTCGGGCTGGAGCCCGCCGCCGACGATCACCGCAGGGTCCTCGCCGTGCTCGCGTACCTGGGAAGGTGAAGGCCTGGAGCCCCTGGTTTCCCCGCGGGGGTCCGGGGTTCCGGTTCCGTCACGGATATCGCGCCCGGCAGGGGGCCCTGAGCACGCCGTGGCCGTTTCCGGGACGCCCGGCCACCGGGGCGGGGAATGTCTTGTGGCCTGGGATGGTTGGAGGATCTGGCACACTGGTAGCCGAACCGTAGCGGTTCCGGTTCCCGCCCGCGCGCACCTCGGTGTGCTCAGCGCGCAAGCCCCACAGGCGAGAGACAGTGGCGACCCGGCGACCGCGTTTTGGAGAGGAAAAAGCGACATGAAGCCCGATATTCACCCGGAGTACAACGACACCCAGGTGACCTGCACCTGCGGTAACTCCTTCACCACCCGCAGCACCGCCAAGAACGGCGTGATCCACGCCGACGTGTGCTCCGCCTGCCACCCCTTCTACACGGGCAAGCAGAAGATCCTGGACACCGGCGGCCGGGTGGCGCGCTTCGAGAAGCGCTTCGGCAAGAAGCCCGCGGGCCAGTAGCTCTCATCCCGGCGCCGGCTCGGAGAACCCCCTCGCGGGGCCCGGGTCGGCGTTCGTGGTGATGAGGCAGGCTGACAAGGGCTTTCAAGGAAGGACGCACGGTGAATCTCGACGAGCTGCTCAGTGAGTACGCCGAGCTGGAACTCAAGCTCGCCGACCCCTCCGTGCACGCCGACCAGAAGCAGGCGCGCACCTTCGGCAGGCGCTACGCCGAGCTGACGCCGATCATCGTCGCCTACCGCGAGCTCGAAGGCGTCCAGTCCGACCTCGGCACGGCACGGGAGCTGGCCTCCGAGGACGAGGGGTTCGCCGAGGAGGCCAAGGAGCTGGAGGCCCGGATCCCCGAGCTGGAGGAGAAGCTCAGGCATCTGCTCGTTCCGCGTGATCCCAACGATGACAAGGACATCATCATGGAGATCAAGGCGGGCGAGGGCGGCGAGGAGTCCGCGCTGTTCGCCGGAGACCTCCTGCGGATGTACCTGCGCTACGCCGAGCGGATCGGCTGGAAGACCGAGCTGATCGACGCCACCCACTCCGACCTCGGCGGTTACAAGGACGTCACGATCGCTCTGAAGGCCAGGGGCGACGAGGGTGTCTGGTCGAGGCTCAAGTTCGAGGGCGGCGTGCACCGCGTCCAGCGGGTCCCGGTCACCGAGTCCCAGGGGCGCATCCACACCAGTGCCGCCGGGGTGCTCGTCTACCCGGAGGCCGAGGATGTCGACGTCCAGATCGACCCGAACGACCTTCGCATCGACGTCTACCGCTCCAGCGGCCCCGGCGGTCAGAGCGTCAACACCACCGACTCGGCCGTGCGGATCACGCACGTCCCGACGGGTGTCGTCGCCTCCTGCCAGAACGAGAAGAGCCAGCTCCAGAACAAGGAGTCGGCCATGCGCATCCTGCGGGCCCGCCTGCAGGCGATCGCCGAGGAGGAGGCCAACGCCGCCGCCATGGCCGAGCGCAAGTCCCAGATCCGCACGGTCGACCGCTCCGAGCGCATCCGCACCTACAACTTCCCCGAGAACCGCATCTCCGATCACCGTGTCGGTTTCAAGGCCTACAACCTCGACCAGGTGCTCGACGGAGATCTCTCGGCCGTCATCCAGTCCCTGCTCGACGCCGAGATGGCGGAGAAGCTCGCCGCCCATTCATAGAACGCGCCCATGACCTTTCTGCTGGACGAGATCGCCCTCGCCACCGCCCGGCTCGCCGAGGCAGGTGTGCCGTCGCCGCGCACCGACGCCGAGGAGATCGCCGCGTGTGTGCACGGCGTGCGCCGCAGCGAGCTGCACATGGTGAAGGACGCCGACTTCGACGCCCTGTTCTGGGAGGGCGTCGCCCGCAGGGAGTCCCGCGAGCCGCTCCAGCACATCACCGGGCGGGCCTACTTCCGCTACCTGTCCCTGGAGGTCGGGCCCGGCGTCTTCGTGCCGCGCCCCGAGACCGAGGTCGTGGCGGGCTGGGCGATCGACCGGCTGCGGGAGATGGACGTCGCCTCGCCGGTGGTCGTGGATCTCGGCACGGGCTCGGCCGCCATCGCGCTGTCGATCGCCCAGGAGGTCGCGCTGGCCACCGTGCACGCGGTCGAGGTCGACCCCGGCGCCTACACCTGGGCCAAGCGCAACATCATCGAGCACGGCCAGGGCCGCGTCCACCTGCACCCGGAGGATCTGGCCGACGCCCTCTCCGAGCTGGACGGCCAGGTCGACCTGGTGATCTCCAACCCGCCCTACATCCCGCCGGGCGCGATCCCGCGCGACCCCGAGGTGCGCGACTACGACCCGCACCGCGCGCTGTACGGATCGGGCAGCGACGGCCTCGACGAGGTCAGGGCGGTCGAGCGGACCGCCAGGCGGCTGCTCCGCCCCGGTGGTTTCGTCGCCGTGGAACACGCCGACCAGCAGGGCACCCCGGTCTATCTGATCTTCTCCGAGGACAACGGCTGGCGCGACGTGCGCAGCCGCCAGGACCTGACTCGCAGGGACCGCTTCGTCACCGCCCGGTTCGGCCAGGAATAGGATGCACGCCGTGAGCCGACGTTATGACTGTATGGATGCCGAGCAGCGAGCCACGGGCCTGATCGAGGCCGCGTCCGCCCTGCAGCGGGGGGAGCTCGTGGTGCTCCCGACCGACACCGTCTACGGTGTCGGCGCCGACGCCTTCACGCCCGCCGCGGTCACCGCCCTGCTGGGGGCCAAGGGGCGCGGCCGTGACATGCCGGTGCCCGTGCTGGTCGGGACCGTCCGGGCCGCCAACGCCCTGGTGGAGAACCTCGGCCCGTACGGCCAGGATCTCGTCGACGCCTTCTGGCCGGGCCCGCTCACGCTGATCTGCCGCGCGAACCGGTCGCTGTCGTGGGACCTGGGTGACGCCAAGGGCACCGTCGCCGTCCGGATGCCGCTGCACGCGGTCGCCCTCGACCTGCTCAAGGAGACCGGCCCGCTCGCCGTCTCCAGCGCCAACCGCTCCGGCGCCCCGGCCGCCACCACCGCCGCCGACGCGGAGAAGCAGCTCGGTGACTCGGTGTCGGTCTATCTCGACGCGGGGCCGTGCGAGAGTGACATCCCCTCGACGATCCTCGACCTGACCACCGCGGTGCCCAGGCTGCTGCGGCGCGGGGCGATCAGCGTGGAGAAGCTGCGCGGTGTGATCGGCTACGTCGCGACGGACACGGACCCGAAGGCCGACGACTGACCAGCACATCCACGGCATATGCCGTGATCCATGCCATCTGATTATCACCGTGACGCCGGGCTGTCTCCCCGGTACCTTGAAGTGGGCCGACACTTCCTGGGAGACGTCCATGGGCAAGTTCGAAGGAATGGACCCCAAGCTGGTCCGCGACCTGTTGTCCGAGGTGCAGCGGGCCGCCGAGCGGATGCGGAACGTCGAGGGCAAGGTCAGCCAGCTGATGAGCGGGGCCGGCCTGTCCTCGCAGTCGACCCACAGACCCGTCCAGATCGCCGACGCGTGCGATGTGATGGTCCGCGACGTCTCCGCCCGGGTGACGCTGCTGGAGAAGAAGGTCAGCCAGAACACGACGGCGCCCACCGCCGAGCCGAAGGCCGGGGACCCGAAACCCGAGACGGGCTCCCAGGGCGAGGGCGCGAAGCCCGAGACCGGCTCCCAGAACGGCGCGAAGCCCGAGAGCCCGAAGGCGGAGGACCTCAAACCGGCCGTCGGCGGGGACGACAAGCCCCGCGTCGGCGACCAGTCGGACGAGAGCACGCGGCGCGACGATCCCAAGGACTCCAAACCCGAGACCAAGCCTGACTCCAAGCCCGACACCCCGAAGGCCGGCGAGGCCAAGCCCGAGGCGGGTTCGAAGGGTGACGAGACCTCCCCGCGCGGCGATCGCGGCGATCGCGACGATCGGAAGGAGACGCCGAAACCCGAGGCGTCCGGAGGCGACGAACGCAAGCCGGAGACGGGTTCGAAGGCCGACGAGACCTCCCCGCGGGAGGGGGAGACGTCCAAGGAGACCGGCAAGGACACCGGCAAGGAGACGGGCAAGGACACCGGCAAGCCGACCGACACCGCGCCGCGCGAGGTTCCCAAACCCGACCCCACGCCCGAGCCCCCCAGGGCGGAGGAGCCGCGTCCCGAGCCTCCCAAGCCCGATCCCAAGCCGGAGCCGCCCAGGGCGGAGGAGCCGCGACCGGAGCCTCCCAGGCCCGACCCCACGCCCGAGCCGCCGAGGGCCGAGGAGCCGCGCCCCGAGCCTCCCGCCCCGGATCCCGTGCCGGAGGCCCCGAGGGACGATTCCGCGTCCCGGCCGGAGACCTACCCCCCGGATCCCCCGGCCCAGCCGGACGCGCCGAGGGCAGAGGAGCCGCGGCCCGAGGCGCCCGCGCCGGATCGCGTCCCGCAGGTGCCGAACGCCGAGGGCGCGCCCCCGCCGGGGACGCCGAACGCCGAGGGCGCGCCCGCTCCCGAGGCGCCCAGGCAGGATTCCGCGCCCGCGCCGGACGCCCCGAGGGCCGACGACGCGCGGCCGCAGACGCCGAGGGTCGAGGACCTGAAGCCCGCGGTTCCCGGGCCGGGGGAGAATCCGCAGGGCGGGGGCCAGCCGGTCGACACCGCGCCGCGCGAGGCGCCCGAGGCCCCGCGCACACCCGAGGCCCCGCGCACGCCCGAGGTTCCCAACCCGGACACCGGCCTCGTGCCCGAGAGGCCGCAGGGGGAATCCGCGCCCGCGCCGGAGCCGCCCAGGGTTGACGACACGCGGCCGGAGATCGTCAACGCGGACGACACGACGCCGCGCGGGCAGGACCAGACCGGCAACGTGCCCGTGAACGACTCCGACGCCAAGGGCGACACCGGTTCCAAGGGCGACGAGACGACGCCGCGCGGGGATTCCACGGGGACCGCGCCCGACGCCAAGGGCGACACGGGCTCCAAGGGCGACGAGACGACGCCGCGCGGGGATTCCACGGGCAACGCGCCCGCCGACGATCCCGACGCCAAGGGCGACGCCGGTTCCAAGGGCGACGAGCGCTCGCCCAGGGACGGGGGAGGCTCCTCCGGAGACACCGTCCACGACACTCCCCGGAAGGACCACCCCGACGACATCGACCAGACCGGCGACTCCAAGGCGAAGGTCGTGGTGGTCGACGGGGTGAAGGTGCTCCAGATCCCGCTCGACGCGCCCACGGCCGCCGAGGTCGACGAGCTGCTGAAGAACATCGAGGACATCCCGCCGCTGGAGATGCCCACGATCGACGGCGCCTCCGTCACCGCGGGGCAGCCCGGCTGGGTCGAGCCGAACGCCCCGCTCGACTCGGCCAAGCCCGCATACCCCCTCCTCGACACCGCGGGCCCGGCCACGGACCAGACCGTCCAGCCGCCGGGCACCGGTGGCGACACCACCCCGCAGTCCACCGGCACGACCTCCGGTGAGCCCGCCGCGCCCCGGCCCGCCGTCGAGACGCAGGGTGACGCCGCGCCCCGGCCCGCCGGTACGGCCTCCGGTGAGCCCGCGATCCGGATGGCGGACACGACACCGGGCGAGGCGGCCACACGGCCCGCCGGGGAGCCGGTGCCGTCCATCGGCGACGCGGTCTCCGGTGAGGCGCGGGATGCCGACGGGGCGTCCGGGCAGGCGGCGGGGGCGGCTCCCGGCGGGGTGGCCGCGCAGCCGGGCGAGGGCGGCGAGGGTTCAGCCGCCCGGTGGGCGAACGACGGCAGCGACGTCGTCACCGCCGAGGCGAGACCGCTCGACCTCGACGCGCTCAAGACGCTCGCCGACAAC
The DNA here is from genome assembly GCF_059358815.1 of Streptosporangium nanhuense. NCBI lineage: Bacteria > Bacillati > Actinomycetota > Actinomycetes > Streptosporangiales > Streptosporangiaceae > Streptosporangium > Streptosporangium nanhuense. The sequence continues at coordinate 225,549 of NZ_JCADBG010000012.1, read as the reverse complement.
GCCCGCGAGATCGAACCGCTGGAGATGCCGGGCGTGAGCGTGCCCGACGGGGAGACCTGGGGCGAGGGCGCCTGGGCGCCCATGGACATCGGGCCCGACGGCCCGGCGGGCGACGTGGACCCCGGAGACCCGCTGCGGCCGATCCCGCCCCCGGGCGGCGGCCGATGATCGCCGGAACGCGGGCGCGAGGCGGCCAGGAACACGGGCAGTGAGCAGGAGGCAGGAAGCGTGTCAGCGAGGGTGAGGAGCCTGTGATGTTCGTGGATCCACCCGCACCGCAGCCGCTGCAGCCGGGGGAGACCCCGCCGGCGTCGGCCAACAACGGGCTGCCGTCTCCGGACGCCGTCACGTCGTGGGAGTTCAATCCCGACTACCAGCGGCTGGTCATGATGTGGAGGCAGGTCCTCCCCGAGCTCGACACGCTGACCGCCAGCCTCGACAAGGCCTACCAGCTGGCCAGGAGCAGGGACGTCTGGGACGCCCCCGTCTCCGGCCGCTACGTCGAGGACATGACGGAGTGGCGCACCCGCCTGAGCCTGTACCGGCAGGCGATCCTGACGTCGATCAGCGATCAGGCGGCAGACACGCCGAGGTGGGTGCCGGTCAGGGCCGGGGCCCCGCACGCGTTCTCCTGAGGCGGCCTCCCGGCGGGAGGCTCGCCGGGGTGGAAGCGGTGCCGCCGGGTGGCGAGGAGCCCGGTGAGGGGGCCTTCCCCGCGACACGCTCGCCGGGGGTGGCACGTCCCTGACGTGGGATAACGGGGGAGAGCGGGCTTACAGTGGGGGTGAGTCGTCGTCTTCGGGGTGTGAGCCATGGGCGCAGAACCGTACTACGGGCCGGATTTCGGTCTCCTGCAGCGCGAGGACCCGGAGATCGCGAGCGTGCTGCTCGACGAGCTCGACCGGCTCCGCGGGGGCGTCCAGCTGATCGCGAGCGAGAACTTCACCTCGCCCGCCGTGCTCGCCGCGCTCGGCTCGACGCTCACCAACAAGTACGCCGAGGGCTACCCCGGCAGGCGTTACTACGCGGGGTGCGAGGTCGTCGACCGGGCCGAGCGGCTCGCGATCGACCGGGCCGAGAGGCTGTTCGGCGCCGAGCACGTCAACGTGCAGCCCCACTCCGGCGCCTCGGCGAACCTGGCGGCCTACGCGGCCCTGCTCCAGCCAGGTGACACCATGCTGGCGATGGAGCTGTCGCACGGCGGCCACCTCACGCACGGCTCCAAGGTCAACTTCTCGGGGCGCTGGTTCGACGTCGTGGCGTACGGCGTGCGCAGGGACACCGAGCTGATCGACTACGACGAGGTCAGGGAGCTGGCGCTGCGGCACCAGCCCAAGATGATCATCTGTGGAGCCACCGCCTACCCTCGCGAGATCGACTTCGCCGCCTTCCGGGGGATCGCGGACGAGGTGGGGGCCTGGCTGCTCGCCGACGTCGCGCACACCGTCGGCCTGATGGCCGGGCGGGCGCTGCCCTCCGCCGTGCCGTACGCGGACGTGGTGACCTTCACGACGCACAAGGCGCTGCGCGGTCCGAGGGGCGGCGGGATCATGTGCACGCGGGAGCTGGGCCCCAGGATCGACCGGGCGGTGTTCCCGTTCGTGCAGGGCGGCCCGCTCATGCACGCGGTGGCGGCCAAGGCGGTGGCGTTCGGCGAGGCGCTGCGGCCGGAGTTCGCCGGGTACGCCCGGCGGGTGGTGGACAACGCCCGGGTGCTGGCCGACGCGCTGGCCGCCGAGGGCATGCGGCCCGTCTCCGGGGGCACCGACAGCCATCTGGCGCTGATCGACCTGCGTGACGTCGGGATCTCCGGCGCGGAGGCCGAGCAGCGGTGCCACGCGGCCGGGATCACGCTGAACCGCAACGCGATCCCGTACGACCCGGAGCCGCCGACGGTGACGTCCGGGATCAGGGTCGGCACCCCCTGCGTCACGACCCAGGGAATGGGGCCGGAGGAGATGAAGGAGGTGGCCTCGATGGTGGCGCAGGTCATCCGCAACCCTGACGCGACGGGCGAGATACGGGAGCGCGCCGCGGTGCTGACGAGGACCCACCAGATATATCCCAGCGAACTATGAGCTGTTCTGTGTCGTTTTCCGGTCACAGGTGGCCGGACTATCCGCGAAACTGGTTCCGTGCGCGAATATCTACTCATGGCGCTCGTCGCGGCCGCGGTGACGTATCTGCTGGTTCCGCTGATTCGCGTTTTCGCCGTCCGCATCGGCGCCATGCCCGAGGTCCGCGATCGTGACGTACACACCACGCCGACGCCCCGGCTCGGTGGCCTGGCGATGTACGGCGGCCTCGTCGCCGGCCTGCTGATCGCCGCCGAGCTGCCCTACGCCGGGGGCAAGCTGGCGGACGAGGGCCAGGGCAAGACCGTGATCGCGCTGATCGCCGCGGGCGGCCTGATCACGCTGACCGGCTTCCTGGACGACTGGCTGGGGATGGACGCCCTCGTCAAGCTCGCCGGGCAGATCGGCGCCGCGGGGGTGCTCGTCGCCTTCGGTGTCAGCCTGCCGTGGCTCCCGCTGCCCACCGCGCTGGGCGGGCAGACCACCCTCGACTCGACGCTGAGCCCGCTGATAACGATCCTGATCGTGGTCGTCATGATCAACGCGGTCAACTTCGTCGACGGGCTCGACGGGCTGGCCGCGGGGATCGTGGGCATCGCCGCCATGGCCACGTGGACGTACTCGGTGGCCCTGTCGAAGGACTTCGGCAACACCAGCATCAACGCGACGGCGGTCATCGCCTCGGTGCTCATCGGGATCTGCCTGGGCTTCCTGCCGCACAACTTCCACCCGGCGAAGATCTTCATGGGCGACACGGGGGCGATGCTCATCGGCCTGGTCCTCGCCTCCACGATGATCCTGGTCACCCCGCTCGACTCCGGCAGCATCAACGGCTTCCCCGTCATCCTCCCGCTCCTGGTGCCGGTCGCGATCCTGGTGCTCCCGCTGCTGGACCTGATCATGGCGGTGATCCGGCGCACGTCCAACGGCCTGTCGCCGTTCTCGCCCGACCGGGGGCATCTGCACCACCGCCTGCTGGACATCGGCCACTCGCACCGCCGCAGCGTCATGATCATGTACGCGTGGACCTTCCTGTTCGCCTTCGCGGTCGTGGCGCTGTCCATCGAGGGCGTCCCGCTCATCCTGTTCCCGCTGACCGTGCTGCTCGCCGTCGGCGTGCTGGTGATGATGGCGCTGCCCCGCTGGCGCGCCCGCCGTGACCTGGGCAGGGCCGAGGGACGCGGTGACGGGGGCGGCGACGGCCGCGTCCCGGTGGATCCCACCGGTCCCACGGGCCCCACGGGTCCCGCGGAGGGGCCCGGGCGGCACCCGTGGCCCGGCGAGCAGCAGCCCGGCCGGGGCAGGCCCCACCCTTACCCCGCCGCCGAGGCGCCGGGGCAGCGTCCGGTCGCCGCCGGCGACGACACGACGACCCGGCCGATGCGGCCCGACCTGTCACTCAGCGCTCCCCGTCAGGGTTTCTCAAACCCTGAGACGCCGCTTTGAGCGGCTTTCCCCGCCTCCTTGATCGTTCACTTGAAACGGCAGGTAAAGGCGCTCTTCGTTGAGCTTGTGATAGCTTTCACTAGCAGATGGTGAACCTGCCTAGACCTGCAAGGTAGCAATCGCTCGCTTGATAACAGTCACTTGGAGTGCCGATGCTCGCCAACGACGTGCGCCTTCTCAAGGGGGCTGCGATACCCACGGTGCTGGTGGGGCTGGTCGTGATCCTCGTCGCGGCGTTGCTGGCCGGAGCCAAGGGCGCGCTCGGTGCCGCGATCGGGACCGTGATCGTCGCCGTCTTCTTCACCCTCGGCATCGTGGCCGTCTCGTACGCGAGCCGGGTGTCGCCCATGATGATGATGACCGCCGCGGTGCTGAGCTACGCGGTGAAGATTCTCGTGATCATGGCTCTGCTCAAGGCCTTCGAGGACGCCACCGCGTTCGAGCCCAAGGCCTTCGGCTGGGCGGCCATCGCGTGCACGATCGCCTGGACGGTCGGCGAGATGCGCGGCTTCATGAAGCTCAAAATGCTCTACGTCGACCCCGATGCCCGGGTTCCAGGTCAGGGCGATCCGCGATGAGGCGTATCATCTCGCTGGCGGCTTGGGCCCTGCCCGATATGACTAGTCCTCACCGCGACTGCTATCGTCATGCCCGCGATGAGCGAAAAGAAAATCCGGCCCGAAGACGACGGCCGCGACTTCGCCAGCGCCGCCTGGTCGATCCCCAGCTATCTCCTCTCAGGGATGATCCTGTACGGCGGTGCGGGCTGGTTGCTGTCCAAGTGGACTGGCGTGGTCGCCTTCACCCCGATCGGATTGATTCTCGGGGTCGCTCTATCCGTCTACCTGGTCTACCGGAAGTACGGTCGCTAGCCTTCGGCGGCGGTCGCTTCGCTGACGAAGCAATTTCGATCAACTACCACGCTGAAGGGAACGCCGCGTGAGCACGCTGACGCTCCTCGCTCCCGGGGACGAGTTCACGCCTCCGGGACTCGAACTCTTCGACGCCGCCCCGATCATCTCCGGCGTCGCCTGGTTCACGAAGCCGGTGCTGCTGGCCCTGCTGAGCACGATCATCGTCATCGGCTTCTGCTGGTCGGCCTTCGGCAGCCCGAAGCTGGTGCCGCGGGGCGTGCAGAACATCGGTGAGATCGGCTACATGTTCGTCCGCGACCAGGTCGCCCGGCCGTTCCTCGGCAAGGACGCCGACCGGTGGATGGGCCTGCTGCTCAGCATGTTCTTCATGGTCTGGGTCTGGAACCTGATGGGCGTCATCCCCGTCGTGCAGTTCCCGGTCGCCTCGCACATCGCCTTCCCGATCGTGCTCGCCCTCAGTGTCTACATCCTGAAGATCTACCTGGGTGTCAAGCACCAGGGCGCGCTCGGCTACTTCAAGAACATGATGTTCCCTCCGGGGTTGCCCAAGCCGATCTACGTGCTGCTGGCCCCGATCGAGTTCCTGTCCAACATGATCATCGCGCCCTTCACGCACGCGGTGCGACTGTTCGCCAACATGTTCGCCGGCCACATCATCCTGGCCTTCTTCAGCCTCGTCGGCTTCTGGTTCCTCTTCGAGAAGCTCACCCCGCTGGGCGCCCCGCTCGGCGTGATCGGCGTGATCATGACGATCGCGATGACGGGCTTCGAGATGTTCATCCAGTTCCTGCAGGCGTTCCTCTTCGCGATGCTCGCCGCGATGTACATCGGCAACTCGCTCCACGCCGACCACTAGACGCACAGACCTCCCTCGAATATCCAGACCGGTGAGCCTTCACCGGCCGACCTGTAAAGGAAACACAACACCATGGCAATGGGAATCCTCGCTGAGGTCACCGGCTCCCTCGGTTCCATCGGCTACGGCCTCGCCGCCATCGGCCCCGGCATCGGCGTCGGCATCATCTTCGGTCAGGGTGTGCAGGCCATCGCCCGCCAGCCCGAGGCCTACGGCCTGATCCGCCAGAACATGCTGCTCGGCTTCGTTCTCACCGAGGCGCTGGCCCTCATCGGCCTTGTCGCGCCGTTCATGTTCGGTCAGTAAGACGCAGAAAACCTCTGACGGAAGGCTGCACAAATGATTCAGGCAGCTTCGCTCCTGGCGGCGGAGGAGGGGGCTAACCCCCTCATCCCGCACACCTACGAGCTTGTCGTCGGCGGCTTCGCCTTCTTCGTCGTCCTCTTCGTCGTCGGCAAGATCCTCACCCCGCGCATCCAGAAGACCCTGGTCGAGCGGACCGATGCGATCGAAGGCGGCATCAAGCGAGCCGAGGACGCTCAGGCCGAGGCCCAGGCGCTGCTCAAGCAGTACAAGGACCAGCTCTCCGAAGCCCGTCACGAAGCCTCACGGCTGCGTGAGGAGGCCCGCGAGCAGGGCGCGCAGATCAAGGCCGAGCTCCGCGAGGAGGCTCAGGCCGAGGCCCGCCGCCTGGTCGAGGCCGCGCACCTGCAGATCGAGGCCGACCGCCAGCAGGCGTTCGCCCAGCTCCGCACGGAGCTCGGCCGCCTGTCGATCGAGCTGGCCGGCCGCATCGTCGGCGAGTCCCTGGAAGACGAGGCGCGCCAGCGCCGTACCGTCGACAGGTTCCTCGAGGAGCTCGAGTCGAGCAACGCGGCGGTCCGCTGATGACACGGCGAACCAGGCGTGACGCGCGAGTGTCGGTGATCGGCTGATGAGGGGCCTGAGCAGGTCCTCGCTGGCCGAGGTCGAAGAGCGCTTCAACGCGGTCGCGGGAAGCGCGGACCTCGGCACGCTGGCCGACGAGCTCTTCTCGGTCGCCGCCCTGTTCGACCGCGAACACGGGCTCCGCCGCAACCTCTCCGACCCCGCCCGGCCCGCGGCCCAGAAGGCGCAGATCGTGCGGGTGCTGCTGGAGGGCAAGGTCAGCGACGCCGCGCTGGAGACGGTCGTCGCGGCCGTGTCCGCGAGGTGGGCGCGCTCGGGCGACCTGGCCGACTCCCTGGAGCGCCTCGGCGTCGTCGCGGCCTCGGCCGAGGCGGAGGCGCAGAGCAGGCTCGACGACGTCGAGGACGAGCTGTTCCGGTTCGGGCGCATCACCGCCTCGAACCTGGAGCTTCACCGGACCCTGACGGCGCCGGCCGCCCCCGAGGGGGCCAAGCGGGAGCTCCTGGGCTCCCTGCTCGCGGGGAAGGTGGCACCCACCACCCTGCGGCTGGTCACCCAGCTCGTGCTGCATCCGCGAGGACGTAGCCTGGAGGGTGGGCTCGAGGAGTTCGGCAGGCTGGTCGCCGCCCAGCGGCAGCGCCTCGTCGCGGTGGTGCGCAGCGCCGTCGCGCTCTCAGAGGAGCAGAAGCAGCGTCTCGCCACGTGGCTGCGCACCTCGTACGGCCGCGACGTTCATCTGAACGTCGAGGTGGATCCGCGGGTGCTGGGAGGGTTCTCGGTCCACATCGGGGACGACCTCATCGACACCACCATCGCGGGACGAATCGAAGAAGTCCGCCGCCGGTTGGCCGGCTAGGCGAATAGGGAGACTGAAGAGAGATGGCGGAGCTTACGATCCGGCCGGACGAGATCCGGGACGCACTTGAGCGCTTCGTCCAGGCGTACGAGCCGGAAGGTGCCGCGCGCGAGGAGATCGGGACCGTCGTCGACTGCGGCGACGGTATCGCCCATGTCTCCGGCCTTCCCTCGGCGATGGCGAACGAGCTGCTTGAGTTCGAGGACGGCACGCGTGGCCTGGCACTGAACCTGGACGTCCGGGAGATCGGTGTCGTTGTTCTGGGCGACTTCAGCAAGATCGAGGAGGGCCAGTCGGTCCGCCGGACGGGCGAGGTCCTGTCCGTGCCGGTCGGCGACGGCTTCCTCGGCCGGGTGGTCGACCCGCTGGGCGTCCCCCTGGACGGCAAGGGCCCGATCGAGTCCGAGAGCCTGCGCGCCCTCGAGCTCCAGGCCCCCTCGGTGGTCCAGCGCCAGCCGGTGAAGGAGCCGCTGCAGACCGGTCTCAAGGCGGTCGACGCCATGACGCCGATCGGCCGCGGCCAGCGTCAGCTGATCATCGGTGACCGTGGCACGGGCAAGACCGCCGTGGCCGTGGACACCATCCTCAACCAGCGGGAGAACTGGCTCTCCGGCGACCCCGACAAGCAGGTTCTCTGCGTCTACGTCGCGGTCGGCCAGAAGGGCTCCACGATCGCCCAGGTCAAGGGCCGCCTCGAGGAGGCGGGCGCGATGGAGTACACCACCATCGTCGCCGCTCCGGCGTCCGACCCGGCCGGTTACAAGTACCTCGCGCCCTACACCGGTTCGGCCATCGGCCAGCACTGGATGTACCAGGGCAAGCACGTCCTCATCGTCTTCGACGACCTGACCAAGCAGGCCGACGCCTACCGCGCCGTCTCCCTGCTGCTGCGCCGCCCGCCGGGCCGTGAGGCGTTCCCCGGCGACGTCTTCTACTTGCACTCCCGCCTCCTGGAGCGCTGCGCGAAGCTGTCCAAGGACATGGGTTCCGGCTCGATGACCGGTCTGCCGATCATCGAGACGAAGGGCAACGACGTCTCGGCGTTCATCCCCACCAACGTCATCTCCATCACCGACGGCCAGTGCTTCCTCGAGACCGACCTGTTCAACGCGGGTGTGCGTCCGGCCATCAACGTCGGTGTCTCCGTCTCCCGAGTCGGCGGCTCCGCGCAGATCAAGGCGATGAAGCAGGTCGCCGGCACGCTGCGCCTGTCGCTGTCGCAGTTCCGTGACCTGGAGGCCTTCGCCTCCTTCGCCTCCGACCTGGACGCGGCCTCCCGCGCCCAGCTGGAGCGCGGCCAGCGCCTGGTCGAGCTGCTCAAGCAGGCCCAGTACAGCCCGTTCCCGGTCGAGAAGCAGGTCGTCTCGGTGTGGGCCGGCACCACGGGCGAGCTCGACGAGGTCCCGGTCGAGGACATCCGCCGCTTCGAGACGGAGTTCCTCGACTACCTGGGCCGCGAGCACAAGGGCATCTTCGACGGCATCCGCGAGACCAAGCAGCTGCCCGACGACGCGGTGACCGCCCTCAAGGACGCGATCACCGAGTTCAAGAAGAGCTTCGAGACCTCCTCCGGTGAGTATCTGGTCAACGACGAGCCGGTCGCCGCGCTCGGCGAGGGCGAGGTCGGCCAGGAGAAGATCACGAAGCGAGTCCGCACGGCAGAGAAGAAGTAGCCGATGGGTGCCCAGCTAAGACTGCTGCGGCGGCGGATCAAGTCGGTCAAGTCCACGGCGAAGATCACCCGCGCCCAGGAGCTCATCGCCTCGTCCCGCATCGTCAAGGCACAGCAGCGGATGCAGGCCGCCGTGCCCTACGAGCGCGAGATCACCCGCGCGGTCACGGGCGTGGTCAGCAACACCTCCAGCACCGACCACCCGCTGACGGTGGCCAAGGAGCAGCCCGCCAGGGCCGCCGTCCTGATCGTCACCAGCGACAGCGGTTTCTGCGGCGGCTTCAACGCCAACATCCTGCGCGAGGCGGAGGCGCTCGGCAACCTGCTGCGGGACAGGGGCGTCGAGCCCGTGCCCTACGTGACGGGCCGCAAGGGCGTCGCCTGGCATGCCTTCCGCAACCGTGAGATGGGCGGGCAGTGGACGGGCTTCTCCCGTAAGCCCGCCTACTCCGACGCCAAGGAGGTCGCGGGCGCCCTCATCGAGGCCTTCTCGGCCGAGGACGGGGTGGACGAGATCCACATCGTCTCCACCGAGTTCGTCTCGATGCTGACGCAGGAGGTCGTGGTCAAGCGGATCCTTCCGCTGGAGGTCGAGGAGACCGCCGAGGACCCGTCCGACACGCCGCTGCCGTACTTCGAGTTCGAGCCCACCGCGGGCGAGGTCCTCGACACGCTGCTGCCGCGTTACGTGGAGTCGCGCATCTTCACCGCGCTGCTCCAGTCGGCGGCATCGGAGGAAGCCTCGCGCCGCCGGGCCATGAAGTCGGCCACCGACAACGCCAACGAGCTCATCCGCGTGTTCACCCAGCAGATGAACCAGGTCCGCCAGGCCGAGATCACCCAGGAAATCAGCGAGATCGTCGGCGGCGCGAACGCGCTGGCTGACTCCGCAGCGGGGAAAGAGTGAAATGACTGCACAGACTGTTGAGACCGGCGTGGGCCGCGTCGCGCGGGTCACCGGTCCCGTCGTCGACGTGGAGTTCCCCGTCGAGGCGATGCCCGAGATCTACAACGCCCTCAAGGTGGACGTCGAGCTGCAGGGCGAGGCCAAGGTCCTCACCCTGGAGGTCGCCCAGCACCTGGGTGACAACCTCGTCCGCGCGATCTCCATGCAGCCCACCGACGGCCTCACCCGTGGCGCCCCGGTGACCGACACCGGCGCGGCCATCTCGGTCCCCGTCGGCGACGTCGTCAAGGGCCACGTGTGGAGCACCCTCGGCGAGTCGCTGGACGTCGAGACCTCCTCGCTCCAGATCAGCGAGCGCTGGGGCATCCACCGCCCGTCGCCCGCCTTCGACACCCTCGAGTCGCGCACCGAGATGCTGACCACCGGCATCAAGGTCATCGACCTGCTCACCCCGTACGTGCAGGGCGGCAAGATCGGCCTGTTCGGCGGCGCGGGCGTGGGCAAGACCGTCCTGATCCAGGAGATGATCCGCCGGGTCGCCCGCAACTTCGGTGGCACCTCGGTGTTCGCCGGCGTCGGCGAGCGCACCCGTGAGGGCAACGACCTCTGGCTGGAGATGGAGGAGGCGAACGTCCTCAAGGACACCGCCCTCGTCTTCGGCCAGATGGACGAGCCCCCGGGCACCCGTCTGCGCGTCGCGCTCTCCGCCCTGACCATGGCGGAGTACTTCCGTGACGTCCAGAAGCAGGACGTGCTGCTGTTCATCGACAACATCTTCCGGTTCACCCAGGCCGGTTCCGAGGTGTCCACCCTGCTCGGCCGTATGCCGTCCGCGGTGGGTTACCAGCCGACCCTGGCCGACGAGATGGGTGTCCTCCAGGAGCGCATCACCTCGACCCGCGGTCACTCGATCACCTCCATGCAGGCGATCTACGTCCCCGCGGACGACATCACCGACCCGGCCCCGCACAACGCGTTCGCGCACCTCGACGCGCAGACCGTTCTCTCGCGGCCGATCTCGGAGAAGGGCATCTACCCCGCGGTGGACCCGCTCGACTCCACCTCGCGGATCCTCGACCCGCTGATCGTCGGCGAGGAGCACTACCGCGTGGCCCAGGAGACGAAGCGGATCCTGCAGAAGTACAAGGAGCTGCAGGACATCATCGCGATCCTCGGTATCGACGAGCTCTCGGAAGAGGACAAGGTCACCGTCAACCGGGCCCGTCGCATCGAGCGCTTCCTGTCGCACCCGATGTACGCCGCGGAGGCCTTCACCGGCCAGCCCGGTGAGAACGTCCCGCTGGACGAGACCATCGCCTCGTTCAAGGGCCTGTGCGCCGGCGACTACGACCACCTGCCCGAGCAGGCGTTCTTCATGGTCGGCGGCATCGACCAGGCCGTGGCCAAGGCCAAGGAACTCGCCCGCTAGTCGCCTTCGGCGCCGGTACGGTCACGCGGCCGTACCGGCGCCTGGTTCGATAAGGAACTGGAGAGAAAGTGGCGAAGCTGCGAGTAGGCGTCGTCTCCCCGGAGCGTGAGATCTGGTCCGGTGAGGCCGACATGGTGATTGCCAAGACCGTCGACGGCGAGATCGGTATCATGCCTAAGCACGCACCCGTGCTCGGCGTTCTCGTCGAGGGTGGTCTGCTGAAGATCAAGCGGGGCGACGGCGAGTCCGACCTCGTCGCCGCCGTCCACGGAGGATTCCTCTCGGTGGCCGACGACGAGGTGTCGATCCTCGCCGAGCTGGCAGAGCTGGGTTCCGAGGTCGACGTCGCCCGTGCGAAGAACGCGCTGGAGCGGGCTCAGGCCTCGGTCGAGGCCGACCAGGAAGACGCGGACGCGGCCGCCGAGGCCAAGCGTGCCCGGGCCCGGCTGCGCGCGGCCGGGGAAGAAGTCGGATAAATTCTGCTTCTTAGGCTGTACGCGCTTTTGGGGGGCGAGCAGACATGGTGGTGGATGTTCTCATCGTGCTGGGGCTGCTCGTCGCCCTCCTGGGACTCCGGGTTCTGATACTGACCCGCTCCCGGGGATCGGTGCTCTGTTGCCTGCGCTCCCTGTCGAAGGAGCGAGGCTGGCGGGTCGGTGTGGCCCGCTACGCCGACGGCCACCTCAACTGGATCCCGCTGATAGGTCTGCTTCCAAGGCCGCGCCACGTCATCGTGAGGCGCGGCCTTGTCGTTTCCGGGCGCCGCAAGGTCGGGTCCGGCGAGTTCTTCGGGTTCATCGAGGGCGTGACGGCGATCGAGTGCCGCAACGGGCAGGACGCCTTCGAGCTCGCCATGGGCTACCGGGCCCTCACCGGTTTCGTCGCCTGGCTGGAGTCGGCCCCGCCCAGCGCCTATCTCGACGTCGCCTGATCTCTCGGCTTCTCAGCGGGTGCCGCCGGGCTTCCAGAGGATCTCCTCGCCGTTCGAGGCCACCCGGCAGAGGATGAACATCAGGTCGCTCAGCCGGTTGAGGTATCTCGCGGTCAGCGGGTTGACGTCGTCGTGGGCCTCCAGCGCCGACCAGACGGTCCGCTCGGCCCGCCGGACCACGGTCCTGGCGACGTGCAGCGCGGCCACGGCCGGGGTGCCGCCGGGCAGGATGAAGCTGCGCAGCGGCTCCAGGCGCTCGTTGAACTCGTCGCAGCGGGCCTCCAGCCACTCGATGTAGGAGGGCTCGACCCGCAGCGGCGGGAACTCGGGGTTCTCCACGAGCGGGGCGCACAGGTCGGCCCCGACGTCGAACAGCTCGTTCTGGATCCGGGAGAGGACGGCGGTGACGTCCGCCTCCAGGGTCCCCGCGGCCAGGGCCACGCCGATCGCCGCGTTGGCCTCCTCGACGTCCGCGTAGGCGGCCAGGCGCGGGTCGGTCTTGCGGGTGCGGCTCATGTCGCCGAGCGCGGTCGTGCCGTCGTCCCCGGTGCGGGTGTAGATCTTCGAGAGCACCACCGGCTTGTCTCTGTCAGCTCGCGTCATGTGGCTCAGCGTATCGGCCGAAAAACTCTCCTGATTAACCCGATAGTGGACAATATGATTTGTCGATGGTTTCTGGTTTCTACCTGCGATTCCCCCACATCTCCCACGAGACGCTGACCTTCGTCGCCGACGACGACGTCTGGGCGGCTCCGGCGGACGGCGGCCGGGCGTGGCGCCTGTCCTCGGACCGGGCCCCCGCGGCCCATCCCCGTCTCTCCCCCGGCGGTACCAAGGTCGCCTGGACCAGCGTTCGCGACGGTGCCCCCGAGGTCTACCTGGCGGATCTGGAGGCCGGTTCGGCGGAGCGGCTGACCTACTGGGGAGACGCGCGGACCCGTACCCGCGGCTGGACGCCGGAGGGCGGGATTCTCGCGATCAGCGCGACCGGCCAGCCGTTCGTCTCGCGGACCTGGGCCTACGTGCTCGGTGAGGGGCGTCCCGAGCGGTTGCCGTACGGCCCGGTGAACGATCTGTCGGTCACGGGGGAGGCGGTGGCGCTGCTCACCGGGGGGCTCGCCCGCGACCCGGGGACCTGGAAGCGCTACCGGGGCGGCACGGCGGGCCGCCTGTGGCTGCGGCGGGGCGAGGGTGACTTCGGCCGGGTCCTGGCCGACCTGGACGGCCACCTCGCCAACCCGATGCTCGTCGGGGGGCGGCTCGTCTTCGTCTCCGACCACGAGGGTGTCGGCAACCTCTACTCCTGCGAGCCGGACGGCTCCGGCCTGCGCCGCCACACCGACCACGACGTCTTCTACGCCCGGCACGCCACCACCGACGGGACCCGGATCGTCTACCAGAACGCCGGGGACGTCTATCTCCTGGACGGCCTCGACGCCGAGGCCCGCAAGCTCGACATCACCCTGGGCTCCCCGCTTCGGGGGCGGCAGCCGTACCAGGTCAACGCGGGCAGGCGGCTGCACGACCTGGCCGTGGACGCGACCGGGCGGGCCAGCGCGGTGGAGGTCCAGGGGTCGGTGCACTGGGTGACCCACCGGGACGGCCCGGCGCGGCAGCTCAGCGACGGCCTGTCGGCGGGGCTGCCCCGCGTCCTCGGCGACGACCGCGTGGTGTGGGTCTTCGACGACGGCCGGACGCAGGGGCTGGAGATCGCCCCGGCGGGCGGCGGGGAGAGCCGCAGGATCGCCGCGGGCGCGCTGGGCGAGGTGGGAGACCTGGCCGTCGCGCCCGACGGGAACACGATCGCGGTGAGCGCCAGGGACGGGCGGCTGCTCCTGGCCGACGTGGCCTCCGGCGAGGTCGTGGAGCTGGCCCGGGCCGACGGGGAGATCCACGGCCTCGGCTGGTCGCCCGACTCGGCCTGGCTGGCCTGGTCGCACCCGGACGGCCCGCAGTTGCGCAGGATCAGGCTGGCCAGGGTGGCGGACCGGGTCGTGACCGACGTCACCGACGGCCGGTTCGTGGACATCTCGCCCGCGTTCGCGGGGGACTATCTGGCGTTCCTGTCGCGGCGCGGCTTCGACCCGGTCTACGACGCGCACTCCTTCGACATGTCCTTCCCCTTCGGCTACCGGCCCTACCTGGTGCCGCTGTCGGCGTCCACGCCGTCCCCGTTCGCGCCCAGCTCCGCGGGGCGGGCCGCCGACTCCGGCTCGGGCTCGGGCGACGACGACGGCAAGAAGGACGACGGCGCGATCACCGTGGACCTGGAGGGCATCGCCACCAGGGTCGTGCAGGTGCCGGTGCCCGAGGGGCGCTACTCGGACCTGCGGGCGGTCAAGGGCGGCTTCGTCTGGCTGCGGGAGCCGCTGGCCGGGGAGCTCGGCGAGGACAGGGACGAGGTGGGGGGCGAGGCGCCCCGCCCGGCGCTGGACCGCTACGACCTGGTCAAGCGCAAGTGGGAGGAAGTGGTCGACAAGCTCGACTGGTACCGGGTGAGCGGTGACGGCACCCAGCTCGTGGTCAGCGACAAGGGCACGCTCACGGTCCGTCCCGCCCTGGGCAAGCCGGGGGGCAAGAACGGCGACGACACGACCGTCGACCTGTCCAGGATCCGGATCACCGCCGACCCGGCGGCGTTGCGGCGGCACGCCTACGCCCAGCTGGGCCGCCGGATGCGCGCCGACTTCTGGGTCGAGGACATGGCCGACGTGGAGTGGGAGGCGGTGCTGGAGGAGTACCGGCCGCTGGTGGACCGGGTCGCCACCGCCGACGACTTCGCCGACCTGCTGTGGGAGGTGATGGGAGAGCTGGGCAGCTCGCACGCCTACGTCGACGCCGCCCCCTGGGGCCACGCGGCCTCCGACCCGATCGGGTTGCTCGGCGCCGACCTCTCCAGGGGCGACGACGACCGCTGGCGGGTGGACCGGGTGCTGCTCGCCGAGTCCTCCGACGTGCACGCCCGCTCGCCGCTGGCCGGGCCGGGGCCGGGCGTCCAGGCGGGCGAGGCGCTGCTCGCGGTCGACGGCCGCCCGGTGCCGCCCGAGGGGCCCGCGCGGCTGCTGGTCGGCGCCGCCGACAAGCCGGTCGAGCTCACCCTGGACGGCGGCCGGCGGGTGGTCGTCACGCCGCTGCGCGACGACCGGCGCCTGCGCTACCAGAACTGGGTGGCCGGATGCCGGGCCCGGGTCAGGGAGCTCGGCGGCGGGCGCCTCGGCTACCTGCACATCCCCGACATGGTGGCCGAGGGCTGGGCGCAGTTCCACCGCGACCTGCGCAGGGAGATGACCTTCGAGGGGCTGGTGGTGGACGTACGGGGGAACCGTGGCGGCCACACCTCCGAGCTGGTCATCGAGAAGCTGATCCGCCGGGTCATCGCCTGGGACCTGCCGAGGGGCATGACGCCGATCACCTACCCCGAGGACGCGCCGCGCGGCCCGCTGGTCGCGATCACCGACCAGAACGCCGGGTCCGACGGCGACATCGTCACCGCGGCCTTCAAGATCCACAAACTCGGGCCCGTGGTGGGCACCCGTACCTGGGGGGGCGTCATCGGCATCGAGGACGCCCACCGCCTGGTCGACGGCTCGCGCATCACCGTGCCCAAGTACTCCTTCTGGTTCGAGGAGCTGGGCTGGGGCGTGGAGAACTACGGCGTCGACCCGGACGTCGAGGTCGACATCGCCCCCGGCGACTGGGCCGAGGACAGGGACCCGCAGATCGAGGAGGCGGTACGGCTCGTGCTGGCCGCGCTGGAGGAGCGCCCGGCGGCGACCCCGCCCGACCGCGCCACCCGGCCGTCCCGCCGCCGTCCCGCGCTGCCGCCCCGCCCGTAGTTGACATTTGTCATCCGAAACGCATCAGAAATCACTGCCGTTCCGGTGATATCGGCGACTACCTGGTGAAACGCGGGACGACGACGATTGTCCCCATGAGAACACCACAGGCGACGGACCCACCGGGCACCGCCACCGCCGGCCTCGACGACGTGATCGAGGTCGGCGGTCTGCGGCAGGCGTACGGCGACTTCGAAGCGGTGCGCGGCGTCTCCTTCACGGTCCCGAGGGGCGAGCTGTTCGCGCTGCTCGGCACGAACGGCGCCGGCAAGACCACCACCGTGGAGGTCCTTGAGGGGTTCCGGACCCCCACCGGCGGCAGCGTCCGCGTGCTCGGGCTCGACCCGGTCAGGCAGCGCCGGAGGCTGCGGCCCCGCGTGGGGATCATGCTGCAGGAGGGCGGCTTCCTCGGTGACCTCACGGTCGCCGAGACCGTCGGCCTGTGGGAGGGGCTGAGCCAGGACGCGGGCCGCTTCGGAGGACCCGCCGCGCCCGCCGGCCCCTCCGGGACGTTCTCCCTCCTCGGCCGGCGCAAAGGCACGGATCCGCGGACCGTGGACGCGCTGGAGGCGGTGGGGCTCGGCAGGAAGGCCAAAACCAAGGTGCGGCAGCTCTCCGGCGGCCAGCGGCGCAGGCTCGACCTCGCGCTGGCGGTGACCTCCCGGCCGGAGGTGCTCTTCCTGGACGAGCCGACCACGGGCATGGACCCCGAGGCGCGCCGCGCCACCTGGAAGGTGATCGAGGACCTGCGGGCGGACGGCACCACGGTGCTGCTCACCACCCACTACCTGGAGGAGGCCGAGCGCCTCGCCAACCGGCTGGCCATCATGCACGAGGGCAGGATCCACCTCCAGGGCGGCGTCGAGGAGGTCGTGGCCGGTTCCGGCGACCGGATCTCCTTCCGCCTTCCCGGCACCTCCTGGGCCTTCGGAGACCTTCCCTCGCTGGACGGCGTGGCCCCCGTGCTGGCCTACGGCGGCGACACGGGTGACACGGGGATCACCTACACCCTGGCCGGGGAGGGGGGCGAGGCCCGCGCTCACGCGGCGGTGCGGCGGCTCCTGGACTGGGCCGACGCGCGGGAGGAGACCCTGGGACGGCTCGCCGTACGCCGGGGGACCCTGGAGGACGTCTTCATGCGCGTGGCCGGGGAGGCGTCGCCCGAGGGGGAGAGGGCCGGATCCGATGGATCCGGCGGGCCGGTGGCGGCGGGAACGGCGAGAAGGGGCGAATGACCATGAGAACCGACGTTCTGCACGCGGTGCGGCTCGCGAGGATCGACCTGACCCTGGTGAGCAGGAACACCACGGTCCTGTTCAACGTGCTCCTGCTGCCGCTCCTGATGGCCTGGGTGTACACCCAGGCCGTCGGCACCGAGAAGATCGACGGTGTGGCCGGGAGAGTGTTCGTGCTGGCCGGGTTGCCCGGGCTGCTGCTGGTGTTCGCGGTCTTCGTCAACCTGGTGAACTCCTTCACCGCCCGGCGCGAGGAACTGGTGCTCAAGCGGCTGCGCGCGGGCCAGCCGTCGGGCCCGGCGATCCTCGGCGGCAGCGCCCTCGGCGCGCTCGCGCTCTATCTCGCCCAGGTGGCGCTCCTGGCCGTCTGGATGTGGCGGTCCGAGGGGGTCATGATGGCCAACGTGCCGATGCTCGTGACCGCCGCCGTCCTGGGGGTCACGCTGTTCTGCCTGCTCGCCGCCGCCTTCTCCGGCCTCACGCCCAACGCGGAGCTCGCCCAGGTCACGGTGCTGCCGGTGATCCTGCTCGTCCTGGTCGGCGCCCCGATCGCGTTCCCCGCCGACACGCTGCCCGGTCCGCTGGGCGACGTCGCCGCCCTGCTGCCCGCGACCCCGGTCGTGGAGATCGCGCGCACCGCCTTCCTGGGCGGGGATCACGTCTCCGGGGGCGGGGAGGCGCTGAGCATGGGCGGGCAGTGGGTGGCCGCGCTGCCGTCCTTCGCGATCCTGCTGGCCTGGATCGCGGTGGCGGGGCTGCTGGCCAGGTGGCTGTTTCGCTGGGAACCGCGGCACGGCTAACGTTCATAACGAAATGTCTGTAAATATCGGCGAGAAAGGGATGAGGCGCCTCGTGCGCCTCGTCTCTTCCGCGCTTCCCCGGAGGAAACAGCGGTCACCCGTCCAGCGGCTGCGCCGGATGACCTTCCTCTCCCTGGTCATGGGCCTCGTCCTGGCCTGGCTCGCCCCGCTCGGCGCGCTGGCGGACATGGACGAGCGGTCCCGGCTCCTGATGCTGGCCGTCGGGGTGCCGGGCCTGGTGGTCTTCAGCGTCATCTACCTGAGGATCCTCGAAGCGGCCGTGGCCGGGACCTCCGCGAGAGGTGAGCTCGTCGCCTCCGCCGCGGTCGCGGTGATCCTCCTGCTGACCCAGGACGGCGACCCCTGGAACTGGGGACTGCTCGGCCCGGCGTGGGCGTCGGGTGCGGCGCTGCTGCTGAGCAGGTCCGCCACGGTCGCCGCCATCGTCGGGGCGATCGTGGTCAGCGTGCTTCTCGCGCCACCGGGCGCCGGTACCGGTCCGGGGCTCGGCGACCTGTTCGTGCCGTCGCAGGCGGAGGGGGTCTGGCCCGTCCTCGGCGGATACATCGGGGTGTCCCTGATGATGCCGTGGGCGAACCGGTTCCAGCTGTGGTTCTGGCGGGTGGTGAGGACCGCGGAGGAGGGCAAGGAGGCGCAGGCCAGGCTGGCCGTCACCGAGGAGCGGCTGCGCTTCTCCCGCGACCTGCACGACCTGGTCGGGCACAGCCTCTCCGCGATCGCCGTCAAGAGCGAGGTGGCCGCCAAGCTCTCGGGAGTGGACGCCGAGCGGGCGGCCGGGGAGATGGACGAGGTACGGGCCCTGGCGAGGCAGACGCTCAAGGAGATCCGCGCCGCGGTGCGCGGCTACCGCACGGTCGACCTCGCCGCCGAGCTGCGCGCGATGACCGCGGTGCTGGAGGCCGGCGGCATCCGCTGCACCCTGGAGACGCCGCGCGACCAGGTACCGGAGGGGGTGGCCACCCTGCTGGCCTGGGTGGTCAGGGAGGGCACCACCAACGTGCTGCGGCACAGCTCCGCCACCTGGTGCCGTATCGCGATCACCCTCCGGGAGGGGAACGCCGTGCTGGAGATGGCCAACGACGGGGTGAGCGGGGTGGACGGCCGGGGCGGTACGGGTCTCGTCGGGCTGTCGGAGCGGGTCGCCGCCATCGGCGGAACCGTGACGGCGGGCCCCGGCGGCCCCGGGGAGTTCGGGCTGCGGGCGACGGTTCCGCTGGAGGGAGAACGATGATCCAGGCGATGGCCGCGGCACCGGGCCGTCCGGCGGAGGCGAGCGGTCCGGTCGGGGTGGACGGTCCGGCGGGGGTGGGCGGTCCGGTCGGAGTGGGCCGTCCGGTGGGGGTGGCACGGTGATCCGGGTACTGCTGGCGGACGACGAGCACCTGGTCAGGAAGGCGATCGCCACCCTGCTCGACCTGGAGCCGGACGTCGAGGTGGTGGCCGAGGTGGCCAGGGGGGACCTGGTGGCGGCGGCCGTGCTGGAGCACCGGCCCGACGTGGTCGTACTGGACATCGAGATGCCGGGGATGGACGGGCTGAGCGTCGCCGAGACGCTGCCGGGCCACGCGGTGCTGATGCTGACCAGTTTCGGCCGGCCGGGACACCTGCGGCGGGCGCTCGCGGCCGGGGTGCGCGGCTTCATCCCCAAGGACGCCTCCGCCGACGAGCTGGCGACGGCGATCCGCAAGGTCCACGCGGGCGGGCGCTACCTCGACCCGGAGATGGCCGCCTCGGCGATGATGGCGGGGGAGAGCCCCCTCACCGAGCGCGAGCGCGGCGCCCTGGAGCTGGCCGCCCAGGGAGCCTCGGTCGCCGAGATCGCCGCCGCGCTCCACCTCACGCAGGGCACCGTACGCAACTACCTGTCCAGCGCCATCACCAAACTGGGCGCGACCAACCGGATCACCGCGATTCGATCTGCCCAACAAAAAGGTTGGCTTTAAACCGCGTTTTCTCACTTGATTCGGGCAAGGAACCCACATGTTCGTCTGCAGGGTGTTCTCGGGAGCGAGGGAGGTTCGCACCTTCTTGTACGCTGTGACATCGTATGAACGCGGTGCGTAATCGAGTAGCCGTGGCGACGCACCGCCGTTGTGCCGGGCCGCTTCCGTTCGGTGGCCGGGCGTGAGGAGGAGGCATGCGCGTCCCTGGTAACCCCCGGGCACAGGTGGTCGGCGTCGGGAACCGTCTCGACGTGGGAACCGTCGCCCGAGTGCGCCCGCGGCTGCACGAGGCAGTCGACTCCGGGCACGGCGACCTGATCGTAGATCTTTCCAGGCTGGAAATGATCGATGCCACCGGTCTCGGGGTGCTGGTGGGCACGCATCGCCGCGCTGTGGGCGCGGAACGCCGCCTCATTCTGAGGGGGGTGCCGCCGAGGGTGATGCGGGTGCTGGCGGTGACCCGGCTCAACCGGGTCCTCACCGTCGAGCTCCCCGTGGCCGCGGTGGCCTGATCCGGACGGCCGCCGGGATTCGGGGCGACGGCGGCACCGGAACATATCGGAGGACGGGCCCGGCGGGCCCGTCCTCGTCTCCCGCCGGCATCAGGTCACGAAGGACCTGTGGAAGATGTGCGTGGCGGTCTCGATCAGCTTGCCGACCGGAGGCGGGTCGTCGGCCAGGACCCACTCGATGAGCAGTTCCTGGACCGCTCCGATCATGCCCAGCGCGAGGAGACGCTGGTTCGCCTTCGTGGCCTCGGGCAGATCGGCGACGTTCGACTCGATCGTCTTGAGGAGGGCCTCGACGGCCGACTGTCTTGAGGTGGTGAGGCAGTCGCCCGCCCGGCGCACCTCCAGATGCATGATCCGCGCGCGGCGCCTGTCGCCGGTGACGAAACTGATGTAGCTGGTGACCCCCGTCTTGACCCGGGAGGCCAGGGTGTCGGGTGCCTGGTCGATGGCTTTCCCCATCGTCTCCAGCGTCTCGTGCACGCACCGGTCGTACACGGTCTGCATCAGCTCGTCGCGCCCCGAGAAACACTCGTAGAAGGCGCGGTTGGAGATGCGTGCCGCGGCGCACAACCTCTCGATCGTCGTTTCCGGGAATCCGGGGTCGGCGTAAAGATCGTACGCCGCGGAGATCAGGCGCTCCCGGCGTTCCGCCAGCCGCTCCTCCGCCGACATTCCCCGGTAGGACCGTCCGTTCATGTCAAGCTCCCGCAGGTCAGCGCGAGGTTGACAGATACTCGCTTTATCACTTCCACCTCATGGTTCTGGCCCCCGGAATCAACCATTATGGGTGCAAGATCCTTTTTGCGGAAGGGTCGTTGTATTATTGCTTACATCTTGGGTGCAAGAAGGTGACAAGTCTGAGTAGCCGGTCAAGGTCCTTTCACTCGTGTGAACGGAGTGAGGTTTGTTTCGCGAGTGAAACGGGAAAAGCCCGCCGGTTCGCGGCGGTCCGGAAAGGCACGTTCCGGTCGGGCGTCTCGCCTCGCCTCGCCTCATCTCGCCTCGCGTCTCGGGCCGGGCGTCTCGCGTCCCGGGCGGGCAGGCTCCGGCCGGGCGCCTAGCGGGTGAGCAGGCCCCGGTCCAGGGCCGTGGTCACGGCGGCGGTGCGGTCGGAGACGCCGAGCTTGCCGAAGACGCGCAGCAGGTGGGTCTTCACCGTGGTCTCGCTGATGAACAGGGTCCTGCCGATCTCCGCGTTGGTCAGCCCCCTGGCGACCAGGGAGAGCACCTCCGTCTCGCGTGGCGACAGCGACTCGGCCACCGGGGCCCGCATCCGGGTGACCAGCCTGGTGGCCACCGACGGCGACAGCACGGTCTCCCCGCGCGCCGCCGAGCGGATCGCGGCCAGCAGGTCGGCCCTGGAGGTGTCCTTCAGCAGGTAGCCCGCCGCACCGGCCTCGACCGCCCGCACGATGTCGGCGTCGGTCTCGTAGGTGGTCAGCACGACCACCCGGCTCTCCGGCCGCCCGCCGAGGATGCGCGAGGTGGCGCTCACCCCGTCCCCGTCCGGCATGCGCAGGTCCATCAGGATCACGTCCGGCGCGAGCTCCCCGGCCCGCACGACGGCCTCGTCCCCGGACGCCGCCTCGCCCACCACCGTGATCCCCGGGTCGGCCTCCAGCATGCCTCGAAGGCCCTCGCGGACCACCGGGTGATCGTCGACGATCATCACGCGAAGCATGCGTCACACTTTCTGGGTGGTCGGGTTGGTCCGGGGGACCGGGTCAGGCCGGCCGGGCCGGTCATCGGGGGTGCCGGTCGGATCCGGGTGGTCGCCTGCGGGAAGGGCGGGCAGGTCGGTGGGGACGACCACCTCAAGGGCCGTTCCCCCGCCGGGGAGTCCCGTCACCGTGAGGGTCCCGCCGACCTGCTCCACGCGGGCGCGCATGCCCCGCAGGCCGTACCCCTCGCCGTCGAGCGGTCCGAGACCGCGCCCGTCGTCGCGTACCTCCAGCCGCACGGAGCCGTCCCGGTAGGAGATCGAGACCGTGACGGACGCCGCGGCCGCGTGCTTGCGCACGTTGGCCAGGCCCTCCTGGGTGGCGCGGACGAGCACCACCTCGACCGGGGCGCTCAGCGGCCGGGACTCCCCGCGCACCTCCAGCTCGGTGGACAGGCCGGCCTCCTCGCCGAGCCGGTTCGTCAGGCGTCCCAGGGCCTCGTCCAGGGTCGAGCCGTCCAGCGGCGCCGGGCTCAGCGTGGTGACCAGCAGGCGGGCCTCGGTCAGGTTCTCCCGCGCCGTCTGGATGGCCAGCCCCAGGTGGCGGGACGGGTCCGGCTGCGCCTCGGCCGCCTGGATCAGCATGATGATGCTGGTGAAGCCCTGCGCCAGGGTGTCGTGGATCTCCCCGGCGAGCCGCTCGCGCTCGGCCTGGGCCCCGCGCTCGGCCGAGAGCCTGGCCACCTCGGCCCGGCTGCTCTCCAGCTCCTCGATGAGCGCGGCCCGCTCCTCGCTCTGCGTGGTGATCCGCTCGATCCAGATGCCGAACGTGGAGGAGAAGAAGATGGTGGTCATGGCGACCACCAGGAAGTTGAACGGCTCCGGATTCGGCTCCAGGAACAGGTAGCGGATCATCGGGGAGAGGTTCAACGCGATCATGGCGGCGATCGCCCACTTGACGCGGAAGACGATGAAGCACTGCGGGCACAGGCCGAACAGGGCGAACGTGACGTACGACGCGGTGAGCCCCGGGGGGACGAACAGCGCGATCAGCAGGATGATGTAGAGCGCCCCCCGCACCCGGTCACCGCTGACGATCGCCGGGCGGCCCAGCAGGACGTAGAGCGGCAGGATCGCGGTCAGGCAGCCCGCCACGACCACCTTCTCCGACACGGGCACATCGGCGGCGAGCACGCCCCAGACGGGCGGGAGGAGCCCGAGGACCAGGAGCATCTCCCAGCCCCACAGCGACTCCCACGCGTGGGCACCGGCCCCCCTGGCGGGGGGCTCGGTGTGGCAGGCGGGGCCGGCGGGGCTCACCCGTCGCGGCGGCTCTTCCAGCGGAACGTCATCAGGCACAGCACCAGTCCTCCGATCGCCCAGGCTCCCAGAACCAGGGCGACCCGGTCGAGTTCATACGATTTCGCGACCTCAAGCGTGGCGCCGGCGTCACCCAGGAAGACCGACCGGAAACCCTGGCACATCCACTTGAGCGGGAAGATCGAGGCGATGTTCACCAGCCAGGCCGGCAGCTGCCCGATGGGGATGAACACCCCGGAGATGAACTGCAGCACCACGAACGGCATCGCGATCACCGCGCTGGCGCTCTTGGCCGACCTGGGCAGGCTGCTGATCGCCACCCCGAGCAGGGACGAGCCGATCACGCCGAGCACGAACACCCAGGTGAAGGTCACCCACCGGGACGCCTCCGACGGCAGCTCCAGGCCGAACAGCGCGACCCCGATCGCCAGCAGGATGGCGACCTGCAGGAAGGAGACGGACAGGGTGTTGAGGGCCTTGCCGATGAAGTAGGAGGTGCGGGGCAGCGGGGTGCCCGCCAGCCGTTTGAGCGTGCCGTCGTCGCGGTCCATCGCGACGTTGATGCCGAGGTTCTGGAACCCCGTCATCGTGGCGGTCCCGATCAGCCCGGCCACGTAGAGCTGGGAGACGGTCAGGCCGGTCCCCTCCATCTCGCCGGCGAAGATCGAGCCGAAGAGCACCAGCATGACGATCGGGAAGGCGAAGGTGAAGATCACCGCCTCCCGCTCGCGGAAGAACATCCTGTTCTCGATGACCGTCCGTGACAGCCCCAGTCGTATCACGGAAGGTTGCCCGGCTCGGACGGCCGGGGCGGAAGGTCGGGCAAGGGTCTGGTTCATCTGATCGGTCACCTCGGGGGGATCGGTCGACGCTCGTACGGGAGACGGTCAGGCGGGGGTCTCGATGAGGCGGAGGTAGACGTCCTCCAGGGTGGGACGGGTCACGGCCAGCTCCGGGACCTCGCCGTCGAAGCGGCGGGTCAGCTCCAGGACCGTCCTGGTCGGCGTGTCCGTCTCCAGGGAGTGACGCTCACCCTCCTCGGACCAGCTCACCAGGGCCTTGGCGGCGGCCCTGCCGCCCAGGGTCTTGGGCTCGCCCTCGGCCACGATCCGCCCCCCGGCGACCACGGCCACCCGGCCGGCCAGCGCCTCGGCCTCGTCCAGGTAGTGGGTGGTCAGCACGATCGTGGTGCCGTCGCGGGCCAGGCCCGCGATCAGCTCCCAGAACTGCCTGCGGGCCTCCGGGTCGAACCCGGTGGTCGGCTCGTCCAGGAACAGCAGCTCCGGGTCGCCGATCACCCCCAGCGCGACGTCCACCCGGCGCCGCTGGCCGCCCGAGAGCTTCCGGATGCGCTGGTCCGCCTTCTCCGTCAGCCCGACCTGCTCGATCACCTCGTCCGGGTCCTTGGCGTTCGGGTAGTAGCCCGCGAAGTGCCGCACCGTCTCCCGTACGGTCGCCTCGGCCACGTCGTTGGCCGTCTGCAGCACGATGCCGATCCGCGAACGCCACGCGCGGGTGGGCCTGCCGGGATCGACACCCAGGACGCCGACCTCCCCGGCGTCCCTGGTGCGGTGCCCCTCCATGATCTCCACCATGGTGGACTTCCCGGCCCCGTTCGGGCCCAGGATCGCGAACACCTCGCCCGCGTGGATGTCGAGATCGATCCCCCCGACGGCCTGGACGTCGCCGTAACGCTTGGTCAGGCCTCTCACTCTTACCGCTGTGTCCATGTCCCAAGCGTCGCGTTCACGGGGTCCGCGCGGCACCAACGTTCGATGGAACCCCGTGTCCACCGAACGGAGGACACGGAGCCCCGTCATTCCTCGGCGTGCGACCCCGGAACGGGTCTGCCGCCACCGGACGCGTGGCCGGGATCACCCGCGATCACGCACCGGACGACCTTGACGACCTTGCCGCCGGTGGCCGGCCATCGGCGGCCCCAGCCGCGGCGCCCTGGAGGGCACAGCCCGAACGCGGGGCGCGCGGAACCGGCGAGGTGCGGTGGTCGTCAGAAGAGGGTGTCGTTGCGCTCGATGCCGCGCAGCTCGTCGTAGTCGAGGGTGACGCAGCGGATGCCGCGGTCCTCGGCCAGGGTCTTGGCCTGGGGTGCGATGCTCTGGGCGGCGAGGATGCCACCGACCGGGGCGAGCAGGGGGTCGCGGTTCATCAGCTCCAGGTAGCGGGTGAGCTGTTCCACGGCGTCGATGCCCGCGCGGCGCTTGAGCTCCACGGCGACGGACGCGCCCGTGTGGTCGCGGCAGAGGATGTCGACGGGGCCGATGGCCGTCATGTACTCGCGGCGGACGAGCGTCCAGCCCGCGCCCAGGGTGGTGATGTGCTCGGCGAGCAGCTCCTGCAGGTGGGCCTCGACCCCGTCCTTGATCAGGCCCGGGTCCACGCCCAGCTCGTGGCTGGTGTCGTGGATGATCTCCTCCATGGTGAGGACGAGCTTCTCGCCGGTCTTGCCGTGGGTCACCGTCCAGGTGCCCTCCTCCTCGCGGAGCTTGCACGGCGGGTTCATCCAGTTGAGCGGCTTGAAGGCCCGGTCGTCGGCGTGGATGGAGACGCTGCTGTCGGCCTTGATGAGGATGAGCCGGGGCGCCATCGGGAGATGGGCGGTGAGCTTCCCGACGTAATCCACGCTGCACCGCGCTATGACCAGACGCATGACCGAACCCTATCGGCCGGACGGGGCCCGGATCCCCGCGATCCGTCCAGACGCTCCAGCGGCCCTGTGGTCCCGCGGCCCAGCGCCCCGGTGGTCTCGTGGCCCTTGACCGGAAAGACGGACTCCCCGGCCGCAGGGCCGGGGAGTCACGCCGGGAGGGTCAGCGCATCGCCTCGGAGAGCTTGACCCGGGCGCCGGTGCGCAGGACCGCGCGGCTGTAGATGCGGGCGCCGAGCATCAGGGTGCCCACCGTCGCCAGCAGCATCAGGACCGCCGCCACGAGGATCTCCCAGGTGTGCACCTCGCCCCCGGCCATCCTGACCGGCATGACCATCGAGGAGAACGGCGGGACCAGCGACAGGATCCTGGCCACCGGGCTGCCCGGCTGGACCGCCGCGAAGTAGGCGACCAGGTAGGTGATCATCATGAGCATCGTCATCGGGGTCAGGACGCTGTTCGCGTCCTCCTGCCTGGACACCAGCGACCCGAGCGCCGCCGCCATCGCGGCGAAGAAGGCGTACCCGAGGATGAACCAGAACAGCGCGCTGATCACGATGCCCGTCATGCCCGGGGGCAGGTCGGCCGCGAGGCCGGTCGCCGCCGCCGCGCCGAGACCGGCCACGATGATCACGACCATGTTGGCCAGCGCGAGCGCGCCGAGTCCCACGATCTTGCCGCCGAGCAGCTGCCAGGGGCGGACCGAGGTGAGCAGGATCTCCACGATCCGGCTGCCCTTCTCCTCGACCACGCCCATGGCGACGTACATGGAGGAGTAGATGAGCAGGAAGAACAGCACCATGACCAGCAGGGACGCGATGGCCACCCGCACGCCCGCGTAGCGGGCGTCGGCGCCGATGGAGACCTGCTCCAGGGGGGCGACCCGCATGGCGGCGGCCACCTTGGCCGGATCGAGGCCCGCCTCGGACAGCTGCCGCTGAGTCTGGGTGGTCTGGTTCGCGGTCTCCAGCAGCAGTCCGAGCTCGTCGTCCACCTCGCCGTCGGCGAGCACCCTGTTGCGGTCCACCACGGCCGCGTCCACCTCGTCGAGGCTGATCGCGCTGACCGCGTCGCCCTCGTCGGAGAACTTCCTGATGGTGAGCTTCACGTCCTTCGCCGCACCGGTCAGGGCCGGTTCCAGCGCCTGCGCCTGCGCTCCGGCGAGTCCCACGGTGTAGGAGTCGGGCCCGGAGAAGAGCCTGGGCAGGAACGCCAGCGCCGCGACCAGGACGGCGCTGACCACGAGCCCGATGACGAACGCCTTCGTACGGCCGCGCGTGACGATCTCCCGCCGCGCGACCAGCCACAACCCGTTCACGCGACGGCCTCCCTGAAGATCTCGGTGAGCGTGGGGCGCTGCCAGCCGAAGTGCTCGACCCTTCCGGCCTTGACCGCGAGGTGCAGGATCTCCTGGCCGTCTCCGTCGACGCCCGCGACGAGGACCTCGTCGCCCTTCTCGGTGACCTCTCCCGGCAGGGAGGCGGCCCATCCGGGGGAGGCGTCCCTGACGACCACCCTGAGGCGGCCGCGTCCCTCCCGGTCGCGCAGTTCCTCGACCGTGCCGCTGGCCACCACGCGGCCGGCGGAGATGATGCCGACCGAGTCGCAGAGCCGCTCGACGAGGTCCAGCTGGTGGCTGGAGAAGAGCACCGGCACGCCCGCGGCGCACCGCTCGGCGAGCACCGCGGCCAGCGAGTCGACGGCCAGCGGGTCCAGCCCGGAGAAGGGCTCGTCCAGGACGAGCGCCTCGGGTTCGTGCACCAGCGCCACCGCGAGCTGCACGCGCTGCTGGTTGCCCAGGGAGAGCGCGTCCACCGCGTCGTTCGCGCGCTCGGTGAGCGAGAGCCGTTCGAGCAGGTCGCCGGTGGCCTTCCTCGCCCCGGCCGGGGTCAGGCCGCTGAGCCTGCCGAAGTACTCGACCTGCTCGGCGACCCTCATCTTCTGGTAGAGGCCGCGCTCCTCGGGCATGTAGCCGAACCGGCGCCGGTCGTCGAACGTCAGGGGCCTGCCGTCGCGGCGCACGGAGCCCGAGTCGGCGGTCAGCACGCCCATCAGGATGCGCATGGTGGTGGTCTTGCCCGCGCCGTTCGCGCCGACGAAGCCGAACATCTCGCCGGGCCTCACGGAGAACGTCACGCCGTCCAGGGCGACCTTGTCGCCGTACCGTTTGTGCAGGTCGTCTATCTCGATCATTGGGGGGATCCCTCGGTGAGACGCCTCAACACGGAGACGTAGTCGTGGAACGCCCGGCGGCCCTCGTTGGTCATGGCCAGCCAGGTGCGTGGGCGTTTGCCCACGAAGGCCTTCTCCACGCGCACGTAGCCGGCCTCCTCCAGGGTGATGACGTGCTTGGAGAGCAGCGAGTCGCTGATCTCGATCGTGTCGCGCAGGAAACGGAACTCGGCCTTGTCGGTGGCCGCCAGGGCGGCCATGATCGACAAGCGGACGGGTGCGT
Source organism: Streptosporangium nanhuense (assembly GCF_059358815.1). NCBI lineage: Bacteria > Bacillati > Actinomycetota > Actinomycetes > Streptosporangiales > Streptosporangiaceae > Streptosporangium > Streptosporangium nanhuense. The sequence goes on along the minus strand of NZ_JCADBG010000012.1, from coordinate 197,167 downwards.
GGATGACGTCGTCCAGGTTGTGCCGGGGGTGCGAGCCCGTGCCGCTCCCGGTGCTCCCGGTGCTCCCCGTGCTCCCCGTGCTTTTGGTGTCGCGCGCCGCCCGGCCCGCGCCGCCGCCCGTACGACGCGTCCGGTCCGCCCTCTCCGCGCCGTTCGGGGTGCCGCTCACGTCGCCGCCTGGGTCACCGTCCGCGTCGTGCGTCGTGCTCACCGTTCCGCCCGCAGCACGCGCCACGCCGCGTAGAGGGGCGGGACACTCGCGCAGAGCGAGAGCGCGATCAGCGCCGCGCTCCAGCCGCCGCCCGGGTCGCGGGGCAGGAGGAACGCGCCGAACACGAACACGACCACGACCAGGACGACGTACGAGATCGTCACGGGGCCGTTCGACTTGTTGGCCCAGGTGACCTCCGGGTCCTGGACCCTCATGCCGCCGAGGTATCCGACGAACAGGACGGTCAGCACGATCCACACCACCCCGGCCGTGGCCCGCGACCAGGCGGGGCCGAGGAACATGACAGGCCAGTAGACGATCGTGCCCAGGCCGACGACCGCGTAGAGCAGGCCGACGACACGTGCCGGCCTCCGGGCGCGCCGGTCGACCTCGGCGATCCGCCGCAGGGCCTCCTCCGGCGTCAGTTCGTCCTTCACGTCTCCTCCTCTGCTCATATTTTCAAATAGTAGTTACTACTCAACTCTCGTTCAAGTACTTTCTGTCCGCTCTTCAGCTACCCGACCGGCTTTTGGGGTAGCCGGTACCTCTCTGGGAGACTGTTGCGATGCCGGAAAGGGCGGTTCACCACGTGGGGTGGACCTGGCGGGCAGGGTGGGAGAGCGATGGCGAGCACTTTTGAGGCGGCCGAGGTGACCGGGACGACCGGGACGACCGGGACGGAAGGCCTCGGCGCGGCGTGGGTCCGGGGCATCCGAGACCTGCCGTGAGCCCCCGCAAGGCCCGCCGCGCCGACCCCTTCGACCGTGGCGGCAACCGGGGTCACGCCCGTCCCGTCGGCGGCTCGGTGCCCGGCGTCGACCGTACCGAGGAGTGGCCCGACGGCGACTGGCAGGTGCGCAGGGTCACCGGCGGCGCGGCGGACAAGGTCTACCGCTGCCCCGGCTGCGACCAGGAGATCAGGTCCGGCCTGCCGCACCTGGTCAGCTGGCCCGCCTGGCAGGGCGGGGAGGACGAGCGCAGGCACTGGCACACCGCGTGCTGGCGCAACCGGGTCAGGCGCGGTCCCGGCCGAAGCAGATACTGACCGGCCGGCGACCGGCACGACCGGCCGCGACTGCCGGGTCCGGGTGCGATCGACCGCGACCGGCTACGACTGTCAGGTCCGGCCACGACAGGCCGCGACCGGCTACGACTGGCGCTGACGCCGACCGGCCGAAGCGGATTCGAGGAGAGACATGGAGATTCGGGCCTCTACGGTGCTGCCCGCGCGCAGGGAGCCGATCGAGCTGCACACCGGCGACGGTCTGACGCTCGTCGGCGAGCTGGCCCTTCCCGCCGACCGGCCCGCGGTGGCCACGCTGGTCTGCCTGCACCCGCTGCCCACCCACGGCGGCATGATGGACAGCCACGTCTACAAGAAGGCGGCCAACCGGCTGCCCGCCCTCGCCGACCTGGCCGTGCTGCGGTTCAACACGCGCGGCACCACCTCGGAGCGGGGCACCTCCCAGGGCGCCTTCGGCGGAGGCGAGGACGAGCGCCTGGACGTCGCCGCGGCCCTGGAGTACGCCGACTTCCACGACCTGCCCCGGGTCTGGCTGCTCGGCTGGTCCTTCGGCACCGAGCTGGCGCTCAAGTGGGGCCGCGACCCGCTGGTGGAGGGCGCGATCCTGCTCTCCCCGCCGCTGCACCGGGCCACCGACGCCGACCTCGACGCGTGGGCGGGGTTCGGGCGGCCGCTGACCGCGATGGTCCCGGAGTTCGACGACTACCTGCGTCCGGAGCAGGCCCGCGAGCGCTTCGCCAGGGTGCCCCAGGCCGAGGTGATCGGGGTGGACGACGCCAAGCACCTGTGGGTCGGCGAGCCGTACGTGCGCATCGTCCTCGACCAGATCGTCCTGCGGGTGAATCCGGCCGCCCACCCCCTGCCCACCGAGGTTCCGGACGCCTAGGAGGCTGCCCGGTTCGACCCCCTCACGAGATCTTCGTCACCGTATGGCCTGGCGGGTCCCGTTCGTTGACGGCGCAGTTACCACAACGTCATCAACGGTTGTGGAAGCGGGGGTGCCAGGAGGAGACCCCGGGAATACGGTGGACGGCGTGCAGCTGTACACACGGTCGGCGGGAGAGGGGCTTCCGGTCGTCCTCCTTCACGCGTTCCCCCTCTCGTCGGCCATGTGGCTGGCCCAGCGGGAGGGCCTGTCCGCGGTCTGCAAGGTCATCACTCCCGACCTGCGCGGCTTCGGCGGCTCGGTGCTGGGCGAGGACGAGCCCTCCCTCGACGTGATGGCCGACGACGTCGTACGCCTGCTGGACCGCGAGGGCGTGGACCGCGCGGTCGTCGGCGGGCTGTCCATGGGCGGCTACGTGACGATGGCCCTGTGCCGTCGCCACCCCGACCGGCTGCTGGGGGTGATCCTCGCCGACACCAAGGCGGGGGCCGACCCGGAGGCCGCCAGGTCCAACCGCGAGCGGATCGCCGCCGCGGTGCTGGAGGAGGGCACGTCCGTCCTGCTGCGGGAGGTGCTCCCCGGGCTGGTCGGTGAGACCACCGTGCGGCGCAGGGCGATGGTGTACGGCCGGGTGCGCGGGCTGGTCCAGTCGGCCCCGCCGACGGCCGTCGCCTGGGCGCAGCGGGCCATGGCGGACCGCCCCGACTCCTTCGACACGCTGCGGGCGCTCAAGACGCCCGTCCTGGTGATCGTGGGCGCGGAGGACGAGATCGCCTCGCCCGCCGAGGCGGGCGCGATGGTCGAGGCCGTGCCCGACGGGCGGCTCGCCGTGATCGAGAAGGCCGGCCACCTCAGCGCGGTCGAGCAGCCCGAGGCGTTCAACCGGGCGGTGTCCGGCTTCGTCGCCGAGCTCGCGGGGGGATCACCGCCCCGCGGATGAGCGGTGCTCGGCGGGGGCGTCGTCGGCGGAGCGGATGAGCGTCGTTTCGCGGACGGGCGGCGCGATCGTCATGGTCTGCGGGCGGGCCCGCACGGTCCGGGTGGCGGCGGAAAGAGACGAGACAGGAAGAGAGCCTGGCGACCGTGAAGGCCGCCAGGCTCTCCCGTAGCCGTCGTCAACGCCCCGAGTCAGCGGCCGCCTACTCCTGCCACCACTCCGCGTCGTCGTCCTTGGTCTCGGCCCTGGCGGGCGCGGGAACCGGCTTCTCGGCGCCGTTGGCGGCGGCGGCGGGGATGGCCGGCTTCGGCGGTGCCGCGGCGATCGCGGGCTCCGGCTCGGCGGCCGGGAGCGGCGCGCCACCGAGCAGCTGGCGCAGCTGCGCGAGGTGGCTGGTGATGCTGTCGCGCTGGCGGGTCAGCTCGTCGACCTGGCGCTGGGCGACCGAGCGGCTGCGCTCGGACTCGGCCTTGGCCTCGGAGACGATGGACTCGGCGCTCGCCTTGGCCTCGGACACGACCTGGTCGGCGTTCTTGCGCGCGTTGGCCAGCAACTGCTTGGCGTGCGTGTCGGCCTCGCGGCGGGTCTGCTCGGCCTGCTGGGTGGCCTTGGTGGCCCGCTGCTCGGCGGTGGCCGCCCGCTGCTCGGCGGTGGCCGTCAGCTGCTGGGCCGCGGCCTGCGCGTTGGCGTGGCGCTCGGCCTCCTGGCGCTCGGCCTCCTCGCGCCTGGCGGCGAGCTGGATCTCGAACTCCGCCTCGTCCTGGGCCCGCTTGGCCTCGGACTCCTCGAGCACCCGCTGGGCCTGGGCGCGCATCTCGTCGGCCTGGCGCTTGGCGGTGGTGAGGACCTCGTCGCGCTCACGCTTGGTCGAGGCGCGCAGCTGGGCCACCTCGCGCTCGGTGGTGGTGCGCAGCTTGGCGATCTCGCGCTCGGAGTCGGCGCGCTTCTCGGCCACCTCGTGGTCGGCGGTGGCCCGCAGCTTGGAGACCTCGCGCTCGGTGGTGGCGGTCAGCTCGTCGGCCTCGCGGCGGGCGGTCGAGCGGATCTCCTCGGCCTCGCGCTCCGCGCTGGTGCGCATCTCGTCGACCTCGCGGGTGGCGAGAGCGCGCTTCTCGGCCGCCTCGTTCTCCGCGGCGGCGCGCAGGTCGGCGGCCTCGACCTTGGACGCCGCCTTGATCTCGTTCGCCTCCGACCGGGCGGCCTGGACCAGCTCGGTCGCCTGCTCCTCCGCCAGGCGGAGCAGTTGCTCGATGCGGGCGCCGAGCCCGGAGTAGGTCGGGCGCTCCTGCTCCTGAAGCTGGCGCTGGGAGTCGGACAGATCCCGCTGCAGGCCCTGGACCTGCTCCCGGGACTGCCGGAGCTCGCCGTCGAGCTGCTTCAGGTGGTCGTGGACCTGGTGCCGGTCATAGCCACGGAGCACCACGTCGAATTCCCGAGCGGGGGCGTCTTCAAAGAAGTTGTTGAGCTGGGCGTCGATGTCGGACTGCATGGAGGCTCGATCCTGGGTTGTCGAGACGGCTACACGGGCCGGACGGGGGTTTCAGGCATCCGAAGCGGGAGCCGGGGCGGGATCCACGTCCGGTGGTACGCCAGCGTACTCCGCCGGTGCCGAGTTGGCGGTCTCGTCCGGCTTTATGCGTGACTTGTTACGTATCAGCGTTTCTTGCATTCGGCGTGGCCTCGGCTTGCCTTTCCGCGGCCTGTACGAGTTCGGTGAGCATTCCCCCGGCGTCTTTGGGATGAAGAAAAGCGATCGAGGAGCCCAGGGAACCGTGGCGCGGCCGCTCGTCGAGGAGGCGTACGCCCCTGTCGCCGATCTTGTCCATGGCCTGCACGACGTCCGGGACGCCGAAGGCGACATGGTGAACACCTTCCCCGCGCTTCGCGAGAAATTTACCCACCGGCGTGTCGGGGCCGAGCGGTTCGAGGAGCTGGATATAAGATCCACCGCCCTCGCCGTCGGCGATGTGCAGCATCGCCTCCTTCACTCCCTGCTCGGTGTTGACCTCGCGGGCCACCACCGTGAGCTCGAAGATCCGCTCGAACAAAGCGATCTTCTCCTCGAGATCGTGGCAGGCGATTCCCACATGATCGATGCGTGTGAACATAGGGACATCCTCCATGGCGATCGCTGATGTACTCATGGGTATGGTGGCAAAGTCGCCCCAAGCCCGTCAGGGAGGCTCCACCTATGTCTGGTTCCGTCATCGTCGCCGGAGCTCGTACGCCCATCGGAAGACTGCTCGGCTCGCTGTCCGGCCTGTCGGCCGCCGAGCTCGGCGGCATCGCCATCAAGGCGGCGCTGGAGCGTTCCGGCGTCGCCCCCGAGGCCGTGCAATACGTGATCATGGGGCAGGTGCTCCAGGCGGGCGCCGGTCAGATCCCCTCCCGCCAGGCCGCCGTCAAGGCGGGCGTCCCGATGACCGTGCCGTCCCTGACGATCAACAAGGTCTGCCTCTCGGGCCTGGACGCCATCGCCCTGGCCGACCAGCTCATCCGCGCCGGCGAGTTCGACATCGTGGTCGCGGGCGGCATGGAGTCCATGTCGAACGCCCCCCACCTGCTGCCCGGCCTGCGCAGGGGCGTGAAGTACGGCTCCGCCGGCATCGTCGACTCGATGGCCTTCGACGGCCTCACCGACGCCTACGACCAGGTGGCCATGGGCGAGTCCACCGAGCGGCACAACGCGCGCCTCGGCCTGACCCGCGAGGAGCAGGACGAGTACTCCGCCCGCTCCCACACGCTCGCCGCCGCCGCGATCAAGAACGGGACGCTCGACGACGAGATCGTGCCGGTGGCCATCCCGCAGCGCAAGGGCGAGCCGGTGGTCTTCTCCACCGACGAGGGCGTGCGCGGCGACACCACCGCGGAGGTCCTGTCGCGGCTGCGGCCCGCGTTCACCAAGGACGGCACGATCACCGCCGGGTCGGCCTCGCAGATCTCCGACGGCGCATGCGCGGTGGTCGTGATGTCGAAGGCCAAGGCCGAGGAGCTCGGCCTCGACTGGCTGGCCGAGATCGGCGCCCACGGCAACGTCGCGGGACCCGACAACTCGCTCCAGTCCCAGCCCGCCAACGCGATCAAGCACGCCCTCGGCAAGCAGGGCCTCTCGGCCGGCGACCTCGACCTGCTGGAGATCAACGAGGCCTTCGCGCAGGTCGTCCTGCAGTCGGCCAAGGAGCTCGGCGTCCCCCTCGAGAAGATCAACGTCAACGGCGGCGGCATCGCCGTCGGCCACCCGATCGGCGCCTCCGGCGCCCGCATCGTGCTCACCCTCGCCCACGAGCTCAGGCGCAGGGGCGGCGGCCTCGGCGCGGCCGGTCTCTGCGGCGGAGGCGGGCAGGGCGACGCTCTGATCATCCGCGTCCCCTCGGCATGACCGCGGAGGTCTCCGACCTGGTCGCGATGGCCAGGGAGGGAAGGCCGCGGGCCGTGGCCCGGCTGATCTCCATGGTCGAGAACGGCTCCCCGCGACTGCGGGAGATCACCGGGCTGCTCTGCGCGGACCGGCCGCACCGGGCCCGGATCATCGGGCTCACCGGCTCTCCCGGCGTCGGCAAGTCCACCTCGACCGGGATGCTGGTCCACGCGTTCCGCAAGCGGGACATGAGGGTCGGCGTGCTCGCCGTCGACCCGTCCTCGCCGTTCACCGGCGGGGCGCTGCTGGGTGACCGGGTCCGGATGCAGGACCACGCCACCGACCCGGACGTGTTCATCAGGTCGATGGCGAGCCGGGGGCACCTGGGAGGGCTGTCGTGGGCCACGCCCCAGGCGCTGCGCGTCCTGGAGGCGGCCGGCTGCGAGGTCATCCTCGTCGAGACCGTCGGGGTCGGCCAGGCGGAGGTGGACATCGCCTCGATGGCCGACACCACCGTCGTGCTGCTCGCCCCCGGGATGGGCGACGGCATCCAGGCGGCCAAGGCGGGCATCCTGGAGATCGCCGACGTGTTCGTGGTGAACAAGGCCGACCGCGAGGGCACCCAGGCCACCGTCCGCGAGCTCCGCAACATGATCGCCCTGGTCGAGCGGCCCTGGAGACCGCCGATCGTGCAGACCGTGGCCTACCGGGGCGAGGGAGGCGAGGAGGTGGCCGACGCCCTTGGCGACCACCTGGCCTATCTGGAGGCGTCGGGCGAGCTCGTCCGGCGCCGCCACGCCAGGGCCAGGGACGAGATCGAGACGATCGCCCTCACGACCCTGCGCTCCCGCTTCGCCCACCTGCACGGCGACCGGCGCCTGGACGCCCTCGCCACCCGCGTCCTGGACGCGGGGCTCGACCCCTACACCGCGGCGGACGAACTCCTGGCCGCCGCGGGCTGAGCGAGGCCCACGAGCCCCCGGCGCACGGACGCGGTCACCGCGTCCGTGCGCCGGGGTCTTTCATGTCCGGGCCGGAGATGTCCGGGGCCGGGGTCTTTCATGTCCGGGCCGGAGACGTCCGGGCCGGAGGGTCTCGTGGTGCCGGGATTCCGGTGTCCGAGCTTGAACACCGGAACCTCGGCACCGGCCCCCGGCTCAGGTCTCGTCGGCGAACTTGACGGTGACCTTCTCGAAGCCGAGCCCCTTCAGCAGGCCCTCAAGCATGATCTTGGTGTTCTGGTCGGCCCGGTTGCGCAGGTCGCTGGCCTGGGCGGCCTCGGCGATCTTCTTCTCGGCCAGCATGTAGAGCTCCCGCTGGTCACCGGGGGAGGAGGACAGCAGGTCCTCGACCCGGTCGAAGAGACCGCGTTGCTGGGCGTAGACGTAGGAGCGCTTGTTGTCGAGGTTGGGCTTCTCCAGCTGGGCGCGGGGCAGCCTCACCGTGACCTCGGTGCGGTCGGGGGAGACCGTCAGGGCGTTGCCCGCGATGCCGCCGAAGTCGACGTAGGCGTCGACGCCGCCGGCTCCGACGAAGAGCGTCCGGCTGCCCTTGACCGCGTCGGGCAGGAAGGCCGCGTCCTTCTCCAGGTCCACCACGACCTGGAAGTTGCCGGTGGCGGCCTCGAAGCGGCTGAGGTTGTGGATGGACTCCAGCAGCACGGGCTGGCTGCGGTCGACCGTCTCCTCGCCGAACGGGTTCAGCCACGACCAGGTGAGGCGGACGCCCACGACGAGAATGATCGCGACGACGAGCAACCCGGCGAGAAAACGCCAGCCGCGTCCGCGGCGTGCCGCCGGGGGCGCCGCGGGCGGAGCTTCTTGGGAGGCTTTCACAGCGCTCTCCTTCCCCGGACGGTGACCTTCTCACGCGGAGCCTATGCCGATCTTCCTACCCCCGTGGCGACGGGAGCGTACCGCCCTCGGCGAAGGGGGCGCGCCAGGGGCCGTCCGGGACGCCCGCTCCGGGGGAGGGGGACAGGCCGGGTGCCTGGTGGGCGCCGCCGGGCCGGGGTTCGGGGCCTGTCGAGGTGCCCCCGGCGCCCTGCCCGGTCTGCCCTGTCTGAGAGGTCTGCCCGGCCTGCCCCCCGAAGTGAGTGCTTTGTAGCCGGCAGCCGGTGAAGTCGGCGTAGTAGAGCCGGAGCCAGTCGCGCCGCTGGACGTCGGTGAGGCCGGAGAACCACGCCGCGGCGTAGCGGTGCTCGGGAAGCGGCCCGCCGGGCAGCGGCTCGCCGCGCAGCCACGCGGCCACGATGTCGCGGTAGCCCTCCGCGGGGGTGGCGTCGCACCGGACGGCCAGGCCGTCGACGAACTCGTCGGCCGCCTTCTCGGCGAACCCGGCCGCCAGGTCGTCGACGTGGATCGCGATCACACCGGCGGCGACCGGGGTGGTGTCGCCCCGGGGGTGCTGCTCCACCCGGGAGAACTCCCCGGGCGTCCCCGCCAGCCGGGACGCGATCTTGACGAACTCCGCGCTCAGCTCGGGCAGCCCGGCGCGCATCCCCGGGTGCACGCAGACCATGATCGGCCATTCCTGGCAGCTGTAGACGACCTGCCGCGCCGAGACCGGCTGCTGCTCGGTGAACAGCCGGGCCATGCCGGTCCCCGCGGCCAGCACCGCGATCAGCGCGGCGGCAAGCACCAGGGCCTGGCGCGTCACGACCGCCGCCCAGCCGAGCAGCAGCGCCGAGCTGATCCCCACCAGCCAGAGCGTCTGGTCGGTGAACGCCGCCGCGTTCAACCCCCGGAAGGGGTCGTACGGCTCCCGTGTCGCGGGGGCGAGCCGGTCGCCCCAGGCCGGCCCCTGGCACAGCCAGGTGAACAGGCTGTAGCAGCCGAGCCCGGCCAGGACCGGCGTGATCGTCCACGGCAGCAGCCAGCCGATCACCCAGCCGATGACGACGTACAGCGCCAGACCGGCCGCGCCCATCACCAGGCCGCTGGGCAGCAGCCGCCCGGCCTGCTCGGTGATCACGGTTCTGACCGCCAGCACCACGACGGTGGCGATGAACGCGCCTCCCGTCACCACCAGGATCGCCAGTGGCGCCCGTACCGCCTGCCAGGGGGTCATCGACCGCCCGCGTGTCCCGCGCCGCCTGCGCACCGCCACCCAGGCGGCGAACGCGGCCGCCACCGGGCCGGTCAGCCGGAGCGAACCGATCACCGCGACGACGATGTTCTCCCACGCGCTGACACCGGGAACCAGGACGCTCCACGCCGCGACCACCCCGAGCACGAGCAGGATGGCGACGGCCATCAGCCCGCTCTGCTGGAGTTCCTCGCGTGAAACGCCCCTGTGCTCACGCACCGGCCGGCGTGGTGGGAACCCACGCCGCGTCGGTGGAGCCGGAGTCCCTCTGGCGTCCGAACGCCGTAAAGTTGTCGTTCATCAAGCACCCCCCGTGCCGTGAATGTGCGGATGCCGGTCCCCTCGGCACCGGTCCGGCTCGCGTCCCCCGCAGGCCGGACTGAGTCATCGCGGCCACTTGGCCACGGCCTCACCATTCGATGTGGGAACCATAACGGAGCGTGACGTTTGGCGTCCGGGTTCTTGGTGAAGCCGTCAGTCCGGTGACTCTACGTATACGGGCGAATCGGGATGAGGCCGCGCTACCGTAGCCCTGTGGCTACAGGTCAGCTGAATCTCCCGTTTGACCCCATCGAACGTGCCGCGGAGACGTGGCGCGTTCACTTCGGGCCCTCCTCGGCCATGGCCGCCGTCACATCGATCATGAGAGCGCACCAGATCCTGCTCTCGCAACTGGACACGCTGCTCAAACCACATGACTTGACCTTCGCCAGGTACGAGGCGCTGGTGCTGCTGACCTTCAGCAAGGCGGGGTCGCTGCCGCTCTCCAAGATCGGTGAGCGGCTGATGGTGCACCCCACGAGCGTGACCAACACCGTGAGCCGCCTGGAACGTGCCGGTCTGGTGCGGCGCCTGCCCAACCCCCGCGACGGCCGGGGCGTGCTCGCCGAGATCACCGACCGGGGCCGCGAGACCGTCCGCCTGGCGACCGAGGACCTGATGGAGGCCGACTTCGCCATGCCCATGTACGACGAGGCGAAGCTGGAGCAGATGTTCGACCTGTTCAGGACCCTTCGCGTGGCCGCCGGCGACTTCCGCCTCTGACGCCGGCGCCTCCGGGGCCGGTTCTCCCGCGCGGTGTCATGCCTGGCCAAGAATTAGTAGGACGTCCTAGTATCTGCATGAGGCCACAAGCCGGATAAGAAGCCACATGCCGTACAAGGGGGTTGGCCATGGACGCTGAGCGGGTCGAGGCGGGACGGGCACGCTGGCAGGCGCGGTTCGACGGGGCGCGCAAGCGCGAGGCGGAGTTCCGCACCCTCTCCGGGATCGACGTGGAGCCGGTCTACGGGCCCGAGGGCGCCGATCCGCGCATGGAGCGCATCGGCTGGCCGGGTGAGTACCCCTTCACGCGCGGGCTGCACCCCACCGGCTACCGGGGCAAGGCGTGGACCATCCGGCAGTTCGCCGGGTTCGGCAACGCCAGGCAGACCAACGAGCGCTACAAGATGATCCTCGGCGCGGGCGGCGGCGGGCTGAGCGTCGCCTTCGACATGCCGACGCTGATGGGCCGCGACTCCGACGACCCGCGCTCGCTCGGCGAGGTCGGCCACTGCGGCGTGGCGATCGACTCCGCGCTGGACATGGACCTGCTCTTCGACGGCATCCCGCTCGGCGACACCACCACCTCGATGACGATCAGCGGCCCGGCCGTCCCGATCTTCTGCATGTACGTCGTCGCCGCCGAGCGGCAGGGGGTGCCCGTCGGCAAGCTCAACGGGACCCTGCAGACCGACATCTTCAAGGAGTACATCGCCCAGAAGGAGTGGCTGTTCGCCCCCGAGCCGCACCTGCGGCTGATCGGCGACCTGATGGAGTTCTGCGCCGCCGAGATCCCCGCGTACAAGCCGCTCAGCGTGTCCGGCTACCACATCCGCGAGGCCGGTTCCACGGCCGCCCAGGAGCTCGCCTTCACCCTGGCCGACGGGTTCGGCTACGTGGAGCTGGGCCTGTCGCGCGGCCTGGACGTCGACGTCTTCGCCCCTGGCCTGTCCTTCTTCTTCGACGCGCACATCGACTTCTTCGAGGAGATCGCCAAGTTCAGGGCCGCCCGGCGGATCTGGGCGCGCTGGCTGCGCGACGTCTACGGCGCGAAGACCGACAAGGCCCAGTGGCTGCGCTTCCACACCCAGACGGCCGGGGTCTCGCTGACCGCGCAGCAGCCGTACAACAACGTGGTGCGGACCGCGGTCGAGGCGCTCGCGGCGGTGCTCGGCGGCACCAACTCGCTGCACACCAACGCGCTCGACGAGGTCCTCGCGCTGCCCTCCGAGAAGGCCGCGGAGATCGCGCTGCGCACCCAGCAGGTGCTCATGGAGGAGACCGAGATCGTCAACGTCGCCGACCCGCTCGGCGGGTCCTGGTACGTGGAGGCGCTGACCGACCGGCTGGAGGCCGAGGCCGAGGAGATCTTCACGAGGATCAGGGACATGGGCTCCGACGGCACGATGACCTCGGGCATCCTGCGCGGCATCGAGGACGGCTGGTTCATGTCCGAGATCGCCGAGGCGGCCTTCGACTACCAGCGCAAGCTGGAGAAGGGCGAGAAGAGGATCGTGGGGGTGAACTGCCACACCGCCTCCATCGACGAGCCGCTGGAGATCCTGCGGGTCAGCCACGAGGTCGAGCGCGAGCAGAACCGCGTCCTGGCCGGGCGCCGCGCCGCCCGCGACCAGGCGGCCGTGGACGCCGCCCTGGCCACGATGGTGCGGGTCGCCAGGGGCGAGGGCAACATGATCCCCGCCATGCTCGACGCGGCCAGGGCCGAGGCGACGCTGGGTGAGATCTGCGACGCGCTGCGCGACGAATGGGGCGTCTACACCGAACCCGCGCGCTTCTAGCGATGACGCGTCGGGGCATCGGCCGGGATACGGCAGGATTGGAGTCATGAGCCCAGCGGACTTCACTCGACCCGGATCGCTCTACGGCGCCGTCGATCTCGGCGCCCGCAAGCAGGCACTCGAGGCACAGGCGCGGCGGGAGACCACCGCGCAGGAAACCGGCGGTGTTCCGGCGCCGGTCATCGACGTCGACGACGCCAACTTCGCGACCGAGGTCGTCGAACGCTCCATGAACGGCCTCGTGCTGCTGGAGCTCACCGTCACCCGTGCCGAGCAGGCCAAGCAGTACAGCCTGCTGCTGGAGAAACTGGCCGCGGAGAACACCGGCCGGTGGGCCCTGGCCAGGGTCGACGTCGAGCTCAACCCGCAGATCGCCCAGGCGCTGCGGGTGCAGAACGTGCCCGCCCTGTACGCGATCTTCCAGGGGCAGCCGGTGGCCGTCGTCCCGGGCATCGCCACCGAGCCGCAGCTGCGCGACTGGCTGTCGCAGCTGATGGAGGCGCTCGCCCAGTACCTCCCGCCCCCCGGTGAGGAGGCCGCCGCGGAGGGGGAGCAGGAGCAGCAGCCGCAGGAGCCCCCGGTCGACCCGGACGTGCTCGCCGCCGAGCAGGCCATCGACGCCGGTGACCTCGACGGCGCGGTGGCCGCGTACGAGCGGCTGCTGGCCCGCTCGCCGAACAACCAGGACGCCAAGCTCGGCCTGGCCGGGCTCGGCCTGATCCGCCGCACCCAGGACGTCGACCCGGCCGGCCTGCGGAGCCGCCTGTCCGACCCCGCCGACGTCGAGGCCCAGCTCCTGGCCGCCGACTTCGAGATGCTCTCCGGCGAGGTCGACAAGGCCTTCGACCGGCTCGTCGACGTGGTGCGCCGCACCTCCGGCGCCGACCGCGACACGGCCAGGGTGCACCTGCTCGGCCTGTTCGACACGCTCCCCGGCGACGACCCGTCCATCGGCAGGGCCCGCAGGAACCTGGCCAGCGCCCTGTTCTGAGCCCTGTTCAGCCCTGTTCCGCCCTTTTCGGGCGGCGTCACGGGCGGTTCGCCGGGACGGCCGGCGGCCCCGGCACCCGGCTCACGGTTCCGACCGCGGGCCGGGTGGCGTGAGGTATGTCGTGACCGCATCTATATGCCCAGGCCCGCTGACCGGGGCGCGCACACCCGTCATGTGATGGCACGATGGAAGGCATCCCAACCAAAGTCAGTCGCAAAGGAGCGGATTGGCTGTGGCCACCGTGCCGAGTGTGTCGTACTCCATCACCGTGCGCCTGGAGGTGCCCGCCGGCGGCAATGCCGTCAGCCAGCTCACCCACGCCGTAGAGTCCGCCGGAGGTGTGGTCACCGCGCTCGACGTGACCACGGCCGGGCATGAGAAGCTGCGCATCGACGTCACCTGCGCCGCGCGTGACACCGACCACGCGCAGGCGATCGTCGACAAGCTGGAGGGCGTCGAGGGCGTCGTCATCCACAAGGTCTCGGACCGGACCTTCCTCATGCATCTCGGCGGCAAGATCGAGATGCGGTCGAAGGTGCCGCTGCGCAACCGTGACGAGCTCTCGATGGCCTACACCCCCGGCGTGGCCCGGGTCTCCATGGCCATCGCCCGCAACCCCGAGGACGCCCGCCGCCTGACCATCAAGCGCAACACCGTCGCCGTCGTCACCGACGGCTCGGCGGTGCTCGGCCTGGGCAACATCGGCCCGGCCGCCGCGCTCCCCGTCATGGAGGGCAAGGCCGCGCTGTTCAAGCGGTTCGCCGACATCGACGCCTGGCCGATCTGCCTGGACACCCAGGACGTCGACGAGATCGTGCGCACGGTGCAGATCATCGCCCCCGGCTTCGGCGGCATCAACCTGGAGGACATCTCGGCGCCGCGCTGCTTCGAGGTGGAGCGGCGGCTGCGCGACCTGCTGGACATCCCGGTCTTCCACGACGACCAGCACGGCACCGCGATCTGCGTGCTGGCCGCGCTCACCAACGCGCTGCGCGTGGTCGGCAAGGAGCTGGGCGAGGTCCGCATCGCCCTCGCCGGCGCGGGCGCGGCCGGTACGGCGGTGCTGCGCCTGCTGCTCGCGGCGGGCGCCCGCAACATGGTCGTCTGCGACTACCTGGGCGCCGTGCACCGAGGCCGCCAGGACCTGGACGAATCGCTGCAGTGGATCGCCGACCACACCAACGCCGAGGGCTACTCCGGCGACCTGCGCGGCGCGGTCAAGGGCGCCGACGTGTTCATCGGCGTGTCCGCGCCCGGCATCCTCAACGGCGACGACATCGCCACGATGGCCAAGGACGCCGTGGTCTTCGCGCTCGCCAACCCCGAGCCCGAGGTCTCGCCCGACGACGCCCGCGAGTACGCCGCCGTGGTCGCCACCGGCCGCTCCGACTACCCGAACCAGATCAACAACGTGCTGGCCTTCCCCGGCGTCTTCCGCGGCCTGCTCGACGCCCAGGCCACCGTGGTCAGCCAGGAGATGCTGCTGGCCGCGGCCAAGGCGCTGGCCGCCGTGGTGACCGCCGAGGAACTCGGCCCCAACTACATCGTCCCCAGCGTGTTCCACCCGGACGTGTCGGGCGCCGTCGCGGCGGCCGTGCGCGAGTCGGCCGGTGGCCGGGCCCGTACGGGCATGACCGAGGCGTGATCGAGGCGTGATCGAGGCGTGAAAAGGGCCTGACGGGGGCCGAGGCTCTCCGTCACCCGCTCCACCCGCCCGCCTCACGGCGTCACGGACGCGTCACGCGACGCGTCACGAGACGCCGAGGAAGGCCCGAACCATCGGAAGAGCGGGTGGAGCAGCGCGAAAGGGGGTTCACCCCTCATGATGGAGGTATGGCGGAGGCGATCTACGTCGGTGGGCTTCTGGTGGCGACCCCGCAGCTGGAAGATCCCAACTTCCGGCGCAGCGTGGTCCTGGTGCTGGAACACGACCTCGACGGCGGCACCCTGGGCGTGGTGCTCAACAGACCGAGCGACATCTCGGTGACCCAGGTGCTCCCCACCTGGGACACCATGGTCACCGGCCCGTCCGTTCTGTTCCAGGGCGGCCCCGTCCAGACGGACAGCGCGCTCGCGCTGGCCGCCGTCCCGAGCGGGCAGGAGCCTCTCGGCTGGCGGAGGCTGCACGCGGGCACCGCCGCCGTCTCCAGGCTCGGCACCGTCGACCTCGACGCGCCGCCGGAGATCCTCGCCGGGGAGATCGCCCAGATGCGCATCTTCGCCGGGTACGCCGGGTGGTCGGCGGGGCAGCTGGAGAGCGAGATCGGCGAGGGCGCCTGGTACGTCGTGGACGCCGAGCCCGGTGACACCTTCCACCACGAGCCCGAGTCGCTGTGGCGGGCGGTGCTCCGCAGGCAGCGGGGCGAGCTCGCCTACGTGGCCACCTGCCCCGACGACCCGTCGATGAACTAGCCGGACGACCGTCCCCGGCGACCGTGCCGACGGGTGGCCGGGCGGGCTCGGGGCAGGCTCGGGCGGACTCGGGCCGGGCGAGTCCGAGCGGGTCAGACGGGCTCTGGCCGGGGGGATCCGAGCTGGTCCGAGCTGGTCCGAGCTGGTCCGGGCAGGTCAGACGGGCTCTGGCCGTGTCGGTCCGGGCAGATCAGGCGGTGGGCCACCCGGCGCGATCCCGGCCGGGACCCCGGGGCGTGCCCGCGCCGGAGGACGTGTTCCGCGACCCACCGGCCGCCGGTTCCCAGGGCACGGTGGTACGGGCATAAAATCGCCAGGGTGAGTACGAAGATTCTCCCTGAGAGCGACGTCCGGCCGGACCTGTCGCACGGCGACGGCGACCACGAGCGCTTCGCCCACTACGTCGAGAAGAACAAGATCATGGAGAGCGCGCTGAGCGGGACCCCGGTCCGCGCCCTCTGCGGGAAGGTCTGGGTGCCCAACCGCGACCCCCAGAAGTTCCCGGTCTGCCCGGAGTGCAAGGAGATCTACTCGGGGCTGCCGAAGGGTGAAGACAGCAACAACGAGTGAGTGTTGCTCATGGGTGATCGCCACAGATGAGGCTACGGTCGGGATGCCGCCGGGGGGCGGCGAACGACCAGTGTCCGGGATCTGTCGGGGGAGTCCATGTTTCGGCGTGCGATCGCCGTTGTGTCCGCATGCCTGTTCACGGTGGGCGCCGCTCCTCCCGTCCCGGCCGTTCCCGGCGGGACGGCCGCCGCGTCCGGGCCTTTGGAGTGCGCCCACGGCGCCCACGGTTCCTACGGCGCCCACGGTTCCTACGGCGCCCACGGTTCCTACGGCGCCCACGGTTCCTACGGCGCCCATGGTTCCCGCGGCGCGCACGGCTCCCGGGCCGCCCGCTCGGTGGCGGCCGAGCACGCGTCCACGACAGCGTCCGCGCCGTTCGTGCGGTCCCTGCCGGCCGCGCTGTCCATGCCGTTCGTGTCCTCACCCGCGCACCCCGGCGGGCGGCGCGGGTCGAACCCGATCCCGCAGGTGCTCACCATCACCGTGCCCACCTGGGTGCACGTCATCACCGACGGCCGCCTCGGCGCGCTCGACGCCGCCGTACGCGCCCAGATCATCGCTCTCAACGCGGCCTACTCCGGGCAGTTCGGCGGCGTGGACACCGGGATCCGGTTCAGGCTGGACGGCGTTACCCGTACCGTCAACGCGGCCTGGTTCCGCGAGCCCGTCACCCACGAGCGGGCGATCAAGCGGATGCGCAAGGGCGGCCCTGAGACCCTCAACCTCTATCTCGCCCAGCTCGGCGAGCTGGTGCTCGGCTACTCCACCTACCCCCACGGGTACGTCAAGGAGCCCGGCCTCGACGGCGTGGTCGTCGACTGGCGCAGCCTGCCCGGCGGGGCGATGCGCAGCTTCAACCGGGGATACACCGGCGTCCACGAGATCGGGCACTGGCTCGGGCTGCTGCACACCTTCGAGAAGGGCTGCGAGCCGCTGGGCGACGGCGTGGCCGACACCGAGCCCGAAGGCCAGCCCACCGAGGGCTGCCCGCTGATCAAGGACACCTGCAGGGGCGGCGGGCCCGACCCGATCCACAATTTCATGGACTACTCAGACGACCGCTGCATGTCCGGGTTCACCGCTGGTCAGGCCGTCAGGATGCAGGAGATGTGGGCCGTCTACCGGGGCCGGGGAGCGGACACTACCCTTGACGGGTGACAGCACCGAAGACAGTTGACGCTCCATACGAATCCCCCCGGATCTTCGGGCCCGAATACCGGACCGCCTCCCTGGGCATCCTGCTCGTCGTCACACTGATCGCCTTCGAGGGCATGTCCGTGAGCACGGTAATGCCCGCCGTCTCCGAGGACCTCGACGCCCTCGACCTGTACGGGGCGAGCCTCTCCGCCTTCCTCATCGCCTGCCTGCTCGCCAACGTCGTCGCCGGGCTGTGGTCCGACCGGCGGGGGCACGCCTGGCCGTTCCTGCTCGGCGTGGGGCTGTTCACGGCCGGCATGGCCATGGCCGGGGCCGCGGGGTCCAAGGAGCTGTTCATCGTCGCGCGGGTCGTGCAGGGCCTCGGCGGCGGCGCCGTCATCGTGGCGATCTACGTGATGATCGCGCGGGTCTACGTCCCGGAGACCCGGCCCCGGGTGTTCGCCGCGCTGTCGGCGGCCTGGGTGCTCCCCGCCGTCATCGGGCCCGGCCTCACCGGCCTCATCGCCGAGACCGTCGGATGGAGGTGGGTCTTCTACGGCATCGTGCCGCTGGTCGTCCCCGCCCTCGTGATGCTCCTGCCCGCGCTGCGCGTCGGCGGGCACTCCCCGGCGCCCACCCCCTCCACGGGCCCCCGCTCCAGGCCGCTCGCGATGACCCTGGCCGCCACCGCCACGGCGTGCGGCGCGGGGATCCTGCTGTACGGGGTGAGCCACCTCCACGACACCCCCGTGGCGGGCGGGATCGCCACCGTCGCGGGACTGGCCGGCCTCGCCGCGGGCCTGCCGAGGCTGCTGCCTCCCCGGGCTCTCAGGTTCGGCCGCGGCCTGCCCACCACGATCATGATGCGCGGTGTGTTCGCCTCGGCGTTCTTCGGGGTCAACGCCTTCATCCCGCTGTTCCTCACCAAGGTGCACGACTTCTCCGTCGTCGAGGCCGGGGTCGCCCTCACCCTCGGCGCCCTGGGCTGGAGCACCGGCTCCTACCTGCAGACCCGCCGCTCGTACGACAGGCCGCTGCTGGTACGGATCGGCGTTGTGGCGATCACCACGGGCATCCTGATGACCCTGCTCGCCTTCGTGCCCGGGGTCGGCGGCTGGGTCACCGTGCCCGCCTGGGTCGTCGCCGGGTTCGGCATGGGGCTCGGCATGACCAGCGTCAACGTCACCGCGATGCACCAGTCGCCCGACGCCGAGCAGGGCGCCAACTCCGCCGCGCTCCAGGTCGTCGACACCCTGGGCAGCGCGATCACCATCGGCGTCGGCGGGGGCCTGATCAACCTGATCGGCCACGACGACATCGCCACCGGCTACGTCACGATCGTCGTGCTGATGGCCCTCATCGGCCTCTTCGGGGCGATCGTGGCCCGGCGCATGCGGGAAATACCCTGACTCATTGGCCACTCCCGTAACAGCGATCACCCATAGCCGGGTCACGCCGCGGGATGCGTGGTAGGACGGTAGGACCGTCGCCGCCGGGAGGAGGTCCCGTGCACGAACGACCTCGCCGGTCGGACCCGCCCGACGAGCCCGGCCGTGGCGGTGGGCGCCGGTCCCGGCGGTCCCGCAGGGCCGCGCGGGCCGCCAGGAACGAGGTGTGGCCGTCGGATCCGGACCTCGACGACGAGCGCCGCCCCTGGCCCGCCCCCGAGGACGACGAGTACCGTCCCTGGCCGCCGCCGGAGGACGAGCCGCCCGACTCCCGCTCCCACCTGACATGGCCTCCCCGCATCCCCGAGCCCGGCGACGACCTCCCGCCCTCGGCCCGCTGGTACGGCACGCCCATCGCCCCTCCCGAGCGCGGTCAGGGGCGCCTGCGCCGCGTGCTGCTCGTGCTGCTCGCCCTGGCCGCCGGGGGCGCCGTCATCGCCGGGGTGGTCGTGCTGGCCATGCGGGCGCTGCCCTCCCCGCAGCCGGGGCGGGTGACCGACCCGGTCGCGGGGGTCAGCTACCCGCTGCCCGACCGCTGGCTCGCCGGTACGGTGCCGCCGGTCACGGACTTCACCTCGGCCGCGGGCGACGGCGTCAACACGACCGTGATGGTCATGCCCGCCGAGCCCGCCACCGACGTGCGCGCCGCCACCACCGAGCTCAGCGACCTGTACGCGCGGCTCCTGCTCCACGGCGACGAGCTGAAGGTCGTGGACGACACGGAGATCGCGGTGGGGACGCGCACCGGGCACACCCGTGCCCTGCGCGCGGAGTACCTGGACGTGGTGAACCGGCCGGCGTACCTGCGTGTGGTCTTCCTCACGGGGGCCGGGACGCGGCCGGTGGTCGTGGTCGCGATGACCCAGCCGGACGATCCCGTGTCGAGGGCCGAGATCGACACGGTGATCGCGGGCCTGCGGTGAGGCGGCCGCGGCGCGAGCCCGGCCGCGCGAGCCGGCGGCCGCGCCGGGAGGGCGGTTCCGCGGGCCCGCGCCCGCGGTTCCGGCACCGCGAACCCGCGGTTCCGGCATTGTGAGTCCGTGGTTTCAGGCACCGCGAGTCCGTGGTTCCCGGCTTCGCGAACCACTAGCACGGGGAGGCGACCTTGGCGAGGATGTCGGCGGATCGGCACGTCTTGTCGGCGGCGCAGATTACCCTGGGGACACTGTGAGCACTTTCGCCGCATCCCACCTCTCGCCCTCATATCCGGACCGTGCCGCCTGGGGCACCGCGCCGAAGCTTCGCGCGTGGCAGCAGGAGGCCTTTGACCTGTACTCCAGCCGCGAGCCGCGCGACTTCCTGGCGGTCGCCACGCCGGGTGCGGGCAAGACGACCTTCGCGCTCCGCATCGCCAGCGACCTCCTGTCACGAGGGATCATCCGGGCTGTGACGATCGTCACACCGACGGAGCACCTCAAGCAGCAGTGGGCGGACGCCGCGAGCAAGGTCGGCATCGCGATCGACCCCGAGTTCAAGAACAGCCAGGGCGCCACCTCCCGTGACTACATCGGGGTGGCCATCACCTACGCCCAGGTGTCCATGCACCCGGCGCTGCACCGCGCCCGCACCGAGGCCCGCAAGACGCTCGTGATCTTCGACGAGATCCACCACGCGGGCGACGCGAAGTCCTGGGGCGACGGCGTGCGGGAGGCGTTCGAGCCGGCCGCCAGACGCCTCGCCCTGACCGGAACCCCCTTCAGGTCCGACGTCAACCCCATCCCCTTCGTCACCTACGCCGAGGACGGCGACGGTGTCCGGCGCAGCGTCTCCGACTACTCCTACGGATACGGCCCGGCACTCGCCGACGGCGTCGTCCGGCCGGTCATCTTCCTCGCCTACGCCGGTGAGATGCGCTGGCGGACCCGCGCGGGCGACGAGATCGCCGCGACCCTCGGCACCCCGCTCACCAAGGACCAGCTCGGCCAGGCCTGGAGGGCCGCGCTCGACCCGAAGGGCGAGTGGATCCGCCAGGTCCTCCGGGCGGCCGACCGGCGCCTGACCGAGGTGCGCAGGGGTGTCCCCGACGCCGGGGCCCTGGTCATCGCGACCGACCACGAGACCGCCCGGGCCTACGCCCGCCACATCAGGACCATCACCGGGGAGGGCGCCACGGTCGTGCTCTCCGACGACCCCACGGCCTCCAAGAAGATCAAGGAGTTCTCCGCCTCCGAGCAGCGCTGGCTGGTCGCGGTCCGGATGGTCTCCGAAGGGGTCGACATCCCGCGCCTGGCCGTCGGCGTCTACGCGACGAGCATCTCGACCCCGCTGTTCTTCGCCCAGGCCGTCGGCCGCTTCGTCCGCGCCCGCAAGCGGGGCGAGACCGCGTCCGTCTTCGTGCCCTCCGTGCCGACCCTGATGGGTCTGGCGGGGGAGATGGAGGCCGAGCGCGACCACGTGCTCGACCGCAAGCCCGCCGAGGAGGGGCTGGACGACTTCCTTCTGGAGGACGCCCAGCGCAAGAAGGACAATCCCGACGTCGTGGGCGACGAGCTGCCGTTCGAGACCCTGGAGGCGGTCGCCACCTTCGACCGGGTCCTCTTCGACGGTGGCGAGTTCGGCAGCGCCGCGGAGACCGGCTCCCCCGAGGAGGAGGACTTCCTCGGACTGCCGGGCCTGCTGGAGCCCGACCAGGTCCGCACCCTGCTGAGCAAGCGCCAGTCCGACCAGCTGAAGGCCAAGCGCAACAAGCCCGAGCCCAAGGAGCCGCAGCTCGCCCCGCACGAGCTGATCGCCAACCTCCGCAGGGAGCTCAACGGCCTCGTCGGCGCCTGGAACCACCGCACCGGCCAGCCCCACGGCGTCATCCACGCCGAGCTCCGCAGGGCCTGCGGCGGGCCCGCCATCGCGCAGGCCTCCGCCGAGCAGATCCAGGAGCGGATCGGCAAGATCCGCCACTGGGCCACCCAGCGCTCCCACTGACCGGTTCACCGGATCGGGCGGCCTCCCGCCCGCTTCCGGTGGCCGGGCCGGCTGGTCTCTTCCCGATCCGATCACCCGAGCGGCGGCCCCGGCGGTTTCGCCGGGCCAGGTCACCGGATCGTGGACGATTCCTCCGGTACGCGTCCCGGCCGGATGAGGGCGATCGGCCTGCCGGTCCGCCCGTCGATCGCCCTGAACGCCCCCGTGTCGCGTACCGGCGCCGTGAGCGGCACCTCCAGGGAGGCCACGCCACCGGCGACGCTCACGGGCCACGTGGTGGCGCCGGACGAACGGCTCTCCGCCTCGCCCTCGCGCATCCACACCTTGATCGTGCGCTTCCTGTGGTGCAGAACCACGGTCGCGGTGTCGCACTCGTCCGCCCTGGCCTTCCAGAAGAGCGTCACACCGCGCGGCGCGCCCTGGCGGCGGGCCAGCCGCACCCGCTCGGGAGCCGGCATCCGGCCGCGACAGGAGGTGTTCCGCGCGGCGGACGCGCCTCGCCCACCCGGCTCGTCCAGGATGAGCCGCTCGCCCTGGCCCGCCAGTGCCCCTCGCGCGCCCTGCTGGGCCGCTTCGGGGAGCGGCGCCCACGACCGGGGCGGGAGCTCGGTGCGAGCCGCCGGTGACAGGGGGGCGGCGACCGGAGTCCGGTCGGGGATGTGAACGGCGGTGGTGGCCCAGATCGTGGCCGCCTCCAGCGTTACCAGCGAAAGCACGCTCGTCAGCCGCACCAGCGTCCCTCCGCGAAACAGGTTCCACAGGCACAGCGGGGTCAGGATCAGCCAGGAGACGCCGAGCACGAACATATGAAGTCACCACCGGTAGTAAGAAGTCTCAACTCCCCGTGATACTCCTGTCGCAACCGGTGATGTTTCTGTTTGCCCATCCATGCCGATCCGGTAATCGTTCGAATGCTCAGGGTAGGCGTCGTTGGTAACGTGTCGCCGTAACCACCCCGGGCCCTCCGCCGGGTTCCCCCTGCAAAACCCCAAAGAGGACGAGTGTTGGCCGAGATGATCCGTACCGAGATCATGGAGTACGTGGCTCCGATGTTCGAGCAAATCATGGCGAAGATGGACACCCTCGCCACCAAGGAAGACCTCGCCGAGGTCAAGCAGGAGGTCACAGAGGTCAAGGAGGACGTGGCCGGGCTCAAGGTGGACATGGCCGAGGTCAAGGAGGACGTGGCCGGGCTCAAGGAGGACGTGGCCGGGCTCAAGGTGGATGTCGCCGGGCTGAAGGTGGATGTCGCCGGGCTGAAGGTGGACATGGCCGAGGTCAAGGAGGACGTGGCCGGGCTCAAGGAGGACGTGGCCGGGCTGAAGGTGGACATGGCCGAGGTCAAGGAGGATGTCGCCGAGCTCAAGGTGGACATGGCTGAGGTCAAGGAGGATGTCGCCGGGCTGAAGGTGGACATGGCTGAGGTCAAGGTGGATGTCGCCGAGCTCAAGGTGGACATGGCCGAGGTCAAGGAGGATGTCGCCGGGCTTCGTCTCGATGTGGCGAAGTGTGCCACGAAGGAGGAGCTCGCCGAGGTCAAGCGGGACGTCGGTGAGCTGAAGGAGAACTACCGGACCATGGACGGGAAGCTCGACCGGATGATCCTTTTTCTGGGGGTGCCGCAGGAGTGAGGGGCCGTCAGGCCGGGCGGACCACGGGAGTGCCCGTGAGGCGGGCCCCGGCGGAGCCGAGTTCGGCGAGGGCGGCCTCGGTGGTGGGGGCGGCCACACCGGCGGTTAGGTCGAGCAGCACCTGAACGGACAGGCCGTGCGCGACCGCGTCCAGAGCGGTGGCCCGCACGCAGTGGTCGGTGGCGATGCCGACGACGTCCACCGCGTCCACCTGGCGCTCGCCGAGCCAGTCGGCCAGGCTCGTACCGTCGGAGCTGAAGCCCTCGAAGCCGCTGTAGGCGCCGCTGTGGGCACCCTTGCTGAACACCTCCTCGACGCGGGCGGTGTCGAAGGCGGGATGGAAGTCGGAGCCCGGTGTCCCGGCGACGCAGTGGGCGGGCCAGGTGCTCACGTAGTCGGGCTCGGCGGCGAAGTGGGAGCCGGGGTCGACGTGATAGTCGCGGGTGGCCACGACGTGGTCGTAGCCGTGCGAGGCGGCGTGCAGGGAGATGGCGGCGGCCACCTCGGCGCCGCCGCCGACCGGAAGGCTGCCGCCCTCGCAGAAGTCGTTCTGGACGTCGACGATGATGAGTGCGGTTGGCATGCGGTCAGTCAAACACGGTGGGGATCGCGGCGTAGCCCCGGGACAGCTGGTAGGCGTTCGAGGGCAGCTCGGCGACGGCCTCGCGGTGCCGGACGCGGGCCGCGTCCAGCTTCTCGCGGCCGACGATCTTTCCCTCCCTGACCAGCGGAACCTGCAGGGGGCGGGCGGCCGAGGGGGTCTCGCCCGAGACGGTGACCAGCTCGGCGACCGCCGTGCCGTCGGCGTCGAGCTCGCGGAAGGCCTCCTTGCGCCCGCCTCGGCTGGGCTTGCCCACCGACTTCTTGGCCACCGGTCGCATGATCCCTTCGGCGTCCTCGCGGGCGACGAGCTTGTAGACCAGGGCGGCGGTGGGGGAGCCGGAGCCGGTGACCAGTGACGTGCCGACGCCGTAGCCGTCCACGGGGGCCGAGGCCAGCGCGGCGATGGCGTACTCGTCGAGGTCGCTGGTGACGATGATCCGGGTCTTGTGGGCGCCGAGCGCGTCGAGCTGCTCGCGGACCTCGTGGGCGACCTGGCCGAGGTCGCCGGAGTCGAGGCGGACCGCTCCCAGGGAGGGCCCGGCGAGCTCCACCGCGGTCCGTACGGCCTGGGGCACGTCGTAGGTGTCCACGAGCAGAGTGGTGGTGGCGCCGAGGGAGGCGATCTGGGCCTGGAAGGCCTGTTCCTCGGAGTCGTGGAGCAGGGTGAACGCGTGGGCCGCGGTCCCGGCGGTCGGTATGCCGTACTCGTGGCCCGCCATGAGGTTGGAGGTGGAGGAGAACCCGCAGAGGTAGGCGGCCCGTGCCGCGGCCACGGCCGACGCCTCGTGGGTGCGCCGCGAGCCCATCTCGATGAGGGGCCTGTTCCCGGCCGCGCGGATCATGCGCGTGGCGGCGGTGGCGATCGCGCAGTCGTGGTTGAGGATCGACAGGATCACGGTCTCCAGCAGCACGGCCTCGGCGAACGTGCCCTCCACCGTCATGATCGGGGAACCGGGGAAGTAGCACTCGCCCTCGGCGTAGCCGTCCACCTTCCCGGAGAACCGGTATCCGGCGAGGAACTCCAGGGTGGGCTCGTCGACCACCTCGTTGTCCCGCAGGAACGCCAGGGACTCCTCGTCGAAGCGGAAGGACTCCAGCGCGTCCAGCACCCGGCCGGTTCCCGCCACGACCCCGTAGCGCCGGCCGCCCGGCAGCTGGCGCGCGAACACCTCGAAGACCGCCCGCCTGGAGGCGGCTCCGCTTCTCAGCGCCGCCTCCAGCATCGTCAGCTCATAGTGATCGGTAAGCAACGCGGTGCTCATGCTCTTTGTCACGAGTCGAAGACTAAGCCCGGGGTAGGGCAGACTGGTGAATGTGGGTAGCACCGCTCCAACGGAGGTCGAGCGTCCGTCAATCGACGTAAGGCCCGATCTGCCATGGTTGACGATCGTCTGGAACGACCCGGTCAACCTGATGTCCTATGTGACGTACGTCTTCCAGTCCGTTTTCGGATATTCCAAGGAGAAGGCGGAGAAGTTGATGCTCGACGTGCACCACAAGGGTAAGGCCGTGGTTTCCAGCGGCACCCGCGAGGAGATGGAGCGCGACGCGCAGATCATGCACTCGTACGGGCTGTGGGCCACCGTCCAGCGGGATTCGTGAGCGCGCGGGAGGTCCGGCGTCACCCGTCGCCACGCGGCGGTCGGCGGGCGGGTCTCGGGCGGAGTCCGCGAGGAATGGTGGGCGAGAGATGAGTTCGGGGTTCAAGCCGGGGCGCGAGGGCGGCGTGGTCACGGGTTTCGACGCCGCCGAGGTGTCGATCCTGCGCTCGCTGGTCACCCAGATCCTGGGCCTGATAGAGCCGGGGGAGACCGGTGACGACCCCCTGGAGAAGGCGCTCGGCATCGGCGCCTCCGAGCAGTCCAACGACCCGGTGCTGGCCCGGCTGTTCCCCTCGGCGTACGAGGACGGCGAGGCGGCCGCGGAGTTCCGCAGATACACCGAGGCGACGCTGCGCGAGGGCAAGCGGGCCGACGCCCAGACGATGCTCGACAGCGCCGAGCCCGGCCGGGTCGAGCTGACCAGGGAGCAGGCGCAGGCGTGGATGCGCGCGCTGAACGACGTGCGGCTCGCGCTCGGCACCCGGCTGGAGGTGACCGAGGAGGTGCACGACGAGATCGCCGACATGTCGGAGAACGACCCCCGCTATCCGGCGTACGTCATCTACGACTGGCTGACCTACCTCCAGGACACCCTGGTCCGCGCCCTTTGGTAACTTCCAGTCATGCTCACGATCTCTCGGGAACTGGTCGACAGGATCATCGCGCACGCTCGGGCGGACCACCCCGACGAGGCCTGCGGTGTGATCGCCGGGCCGGTCGGTTCCGACTCCCCCGAACGGTTCGTCGCGATGGAGAACGCCGAGCGGTCGCCGACGTTCTACCGGTTCGACTCGCTGGAGCAGCTGCGCGTCTGGCGGGAGATGGACGACCGCGACGAGGAGCCGGTCGTCATCTACCACTCCCACACCGCCACCGAGGCCTACCCCTCCCGCACCGACATCTCCTACGCCTCCGAGCCGAACGCCCACTACGTGCTGGTGTCCACCCGTGAGGAGCTGGGGGAGAAGGCCGAGTTCCGCTCGTACCGGATCGTCGAGGGCGTCGTGAGCGAGGAGGAGGTGACGATCACCTCCGGGTGACCGTCGGCTCCGGGTGTCCGTCGGCCCAGGGTGTCCGGGGTGTCCGGGGTTCGCGCGGCACCGGTGTCCGGTACGGCCGTGAGGTGAATGGCCCCTTTGGGTAAGCTGGTGAGCATGCTGACCGCCGCCCCGAGCCAGGAGGACGTCGTGCTCTCGCGTCCCGGCCCCCGGGCACGGCACGCGGGTGTCGCGCCCGTACAGAACTTCCTGTTCGCGCACACGCCCTCCGTCGTCGTCTACGACTGTCGCTGACCGGTTCCGCTGGAATCCCCCGGTGCCCGCCGGTGTTCTGATCCGGTGGGCTTTACTCCCATGACGACACAAGGAGATTGACCCGCGATGGCCATCGAGGTTCGCATTCCGACCATCCTGCGCACCTACACCGACGGTGCCAAGGCCGTCGACGCCAAGGGCGCCACGCTCGAGGAGCTCATCGGCGACCTGGAGGCCCGGCACCCCGGGCTGAAGGAGCGTCTGATCGACAAGGGCGCGCTGCGCCGCTTCGTGAACGTCTACCTGAACGACGAGGACGTCCGCTTCCTGGGCGGGCTGGAGACGCCGGTCGCCGACGGCGACACGGTCACCGTCCTGCCCGCCGTGGCCGGCGGCTCCCGCTAGCCGCGCGGCGCCGCCCGTCCCGCACGATCGGGACGGGCGGCGCACGCCACGGTCCAGGGCTGTCACCACAAGGTCAACCCGAGGCACAAGGTCACCCGAGGCACAAGGTCAACCCGAGGCGGAAGCCGTACACCATGCGTTTTGACTCACTGATCGAATCGGTCGGCCGGACCCCGCTGGTCGGCCTGCCCAGGCTCTCGCCGTCGGAGGACGTGCGGATCTGGGCCAAGCTCGAAGACCGCAACCCGACAGGTTCGATCAAGGACCGCCCGGCGCTGTGGATGATCGAGCAGGCGGAGAAGGAGGGGCTCCTGCGGCCGGGCTGCACGATCCTCGAACCCACGAGCGGCAACACCGGCATCTCGCTGGCGATGTCCGCGAGGCTCAAGGGCTACAACCTGATCTGCGTGATGCCGGAGAACACCTCCGAGGAGCGCCGCCAGCTGCTGCGCATGTGGGGGGCGCGCATCATCTCCTCGCCCGCGGCGGGCGGCTCCAACGAGGCGGTCAGGGTCGCCAAGGGCCTGGCGGAGGAGAACCCCGACTGGGTGATGCTCTACCAGTACGGCAACCCGGCCAACTGGCGCTCGCACTACGAGTCGACGGGGCCGGAGATCCTGGAGGACCTGCCGTCCGTCACCCACTTCGTGGCGGGGCTGGGCACCACGGGCACCCTGATGGGCGTCGGCAGGTTCCTGCGCGAGCGCGTCCCCGACGTGAAGATCGTCGCCGCCGAGCCGCGTTACGGCGAGCTGGTGTACGGACTGCGCAACGTGGACGAGGGCTTCATCCCCGAGCTGTACGACGCCGACGTCCTGACCACGCGTTTCTCGGTCTCCTCGGCCGACGCGCTCCGGCGCACCCGGGAGCTGCTGGCCGGGGAGGGCATCTTCGCGGGCGTCTCCACCGGGGCCGCCCTGCACGCCGCGCTCGGCATGGCGGCCAAGGCCGTCAAGGCGGGCGAGCGGGCCGACATCGTGTTCGTGGTCGCGGACGGCGGCTGGAAGTACCTGTCCACCGGTGCCTACGAGGGGACGCTGGACGAGGCGGAGGAGCGGCTCGAAGGCCAGCTCTGGGCCTGACGGCCGGCTCCTCTGGGGCTGAAGGCCGTGCCGCCCGTTCCGGGAGGCCCGGGGCGGTGAGCACGCGACGAGTGAACGACAGAGTGAATGACGGAGGGCGGGCGTCCCGGTGGGACGCCCGCCCTCTGCCGTCCCCGGGTGGGGACGGTCCCCGGCGGGCCGGAGCCCGGCCGGGGATCTGGGGAGGCCTGATCGAACAGGATCAGGGAACCAGGTGGATCAAGTGGTCAGGTGGATCGGGTCGGTCAGTTGAACAGGAGCCTCAGCGAGAAGGTCGCCTCGCTGCCCGACTGGGTGCCGCTCATGCCCACGGCACGGAGCACCTGGAGGTTGGCCTTCTCCTCGCCCTGGAGACCGCTGAGGTAGAGGTTCTCCACCTTGTCCAGGTCGGCGTAGAGGGCGAAGGTCGCCTCGCCGGCGTTGGGGATCGCGAGCTGGAAGGTCTCGCTGTCGCCCAGGGCGCCCTCCTTGTTGAGCTCGGCGGCGTAGTCCTGCGCGCTGGCCAGGACGAAGACGCCGTCGCCGGGGACCTTGGCGAGCGGCGGGACGGCCGTCCCGGAGGCCGCGAGGAACTTCTCGATCTTGCCGACGACCTCCTGCGCCTTGGCCGGGTCGGTGACGATCTTCGCGCCGATCTTCGGCTGGTTGCCGTCGAGGCCGTTGGAGTCGATGGCGAGGGTGATGTTCTTGCCGAGCAGCGTCACCAGGTCGTCGGGGAGCGACAGGCCGTACTGCTGCTTGGCCTGGTCGGCGAACTGCTGGACGCCGCCGCCCGCGGCCTGGTCGGCCGACTTCATGACCTGGGCCCACTGCTTGCCGATCACCTCGCCGAGACCGGAGATAGAGATCGCGCCGGCGGTGGAGGCCGGGAGCGTGCTGATCTTGGAGGCCTCGGGGGTGCCCATGTCCAGGCTCTCGGCGCCGCGGCTGATGCCCGCGAGCTCGACGTACTCGCCGTCGAAGCGAAGGGCGCCGGCCACGCGGACGTTCTTGATCTGGGCGAGGGCGGTGGGGTCCTGGGTCGCCAGTTCGGGGGCCATCTTCGCGAGCTGGCCCGCGTCCGCCCAGAAGGAGAGGACACCGGTCTCGCCGAGGGCGCTCAGGTCGTCGGAGAAGTTGGCGTTGCCCGACAGCGGCTCGGCGTTGACGGCCTTGTCTGCCTCGGCCTGGGTCTGGGTGAGCAGCGCGTAGTCGTCGCGGAACGCGATGCCGTACTTCTCCTTGCCCATCAGCTTGGCGATGCCCGCCGTGGCCTTGTCCTGGTCGGTGACCTGGACGGCCACCACGACGCCGGGCTCGGCGCCCGCCTTGGCCGGGGGCAGCGCGGCCAGGCCGGCGCGGACGCCGAGCCACGGCTCGATGTCGGCGGCGTAGTCGATCTTGCCGAGGCTGTCGGTGTCCTTCTTGAGCAGGTCGAAGATCGCCTGGCGCGGGTCCTCGCCGGTGAAGGAGTCCTTGGTGGTCGTGAACTTCCTGGCGATGTTGAACAGCGCCACCTTCTGGTTCGCGGCCGGGTCGAGGTCGAGGCGGACGTAGCCGAGGGCGTTGCCGGGCAGCACGTCGTGCGGCTGCGCGCCGCCGCCGCTGAGCAGGTTGATCGCGAAGAAGCCGCCGCCGCCCACGAGGGCCACGACCAGCGCGACGATCGCCGCGAGCAGCCAGCCCTTACCGCCGCCCTTGCGCGCGGGGGGTCCGGCCGGGGGGCCGGCGCTCAGGAAGTCGGGGCCCTGCTGCCAGTTTCCGGCCTGCTGGCCGTACGCCTGCTGGCCGTAGTTCTGCTGTTGCTGCTGGTATCCGGGCTGCTGCTGGCCGTATTGCTGACCGGCCTGCTGCTGCCCGTACGCCTGCTGGCCGTAGTTCTGCTGGCCGTACGGCTGCTGGTGGCTCTGCTGGGTGTTCTGCTGCGGGTAGGGCTGGCCCTGCTGCGGGTAGGGCTGCCCCTGCTGGTAGCCGCCGGAAGGCTGGGGATAGCCGGGCTGGCCGTTCTGCGGATAGGCCTGGGTGTGCGGCTGGTCGTTCTGCTGCGCGCCCTCGTTCCATCGGTAGGCGATCGTCCTGTCGGGGTTCTGACCCGGCGTGGGCGACTGGTCGGGGGGATTGTTGGCAGGCATGATCACTCACAAGGTGGGCTTAGCGGATAGGGAGAAGTTAGTGCACTTTGCTAGCAACCCGCTTGCATTGAACTAACTACGTGATTGGTGCATCTAACTGGGATCAACCCCTGCTCAACGGGGTTTTATGGACCATTGTCTGCTTTGTCGCTCTATTCCCGCAGGTCACTGCCGTTTCTTCCGCACCTTCGCCCCCCGCTTCTTTGTGCGGACTTCGCCGTCCCGGCCGACTTCGATTTCGTCGGGCTCGGGGCCGGTCCGGTTCTGGCCGACGAGTTATACGAGGCTGGCTCGGCTTTTGCGGACGGGCCGCCCGATCGGGTCGTTCGGGGGTGGGGGAGGCGAAGGCCGCGCGGAATGGGTAAAGTGGCCTCTCTAGAACAAGGTTCGGGAGCGTGGATGACGAAGTTCGACGAGGCGACAGCGGCCATCAGGGTGGACGAGACCACCTACGACGTGTGCCTCGACACCGGATACTCGATCGGCGGTCCCCTCAACGGCGGCTACCTGATGGCCGTGCTGCTGCGCGCGGTCGTGGACGCCTCCCCCCACGAGCACCCGGTGACCACGAGCGTCCAGTTCCTGCGCGCGGCCCGTCCGGGGCCCGCGCAGGTGCGCGTGGAGCAGGTCAAGACCGGCCGCACCGCCACGATGGCCCGGGCGACCCTGCTCCAGGACGGCAAGCCCTTCATCGAGGGAATCGTCACGACCGCGACCCTCGGCGACGCCGTCCCCGACTGGACGGACGAGCCCTCGGTGGCGATGCCGCCGATCGAGGAGTGCGTCTCGCTGCCCGCTCCCAAGGCCGAGTCGAACATGACGCTCAACGCCCAGATGGAGCTGGTCTTCGACCCTCCCACCATCGGCTGGCTCGCCGGAAAGCCCACCGGCAGGCCCGAGGCCCGCGCCTACTTCCGGCTGGCCGAGCCGCAGGACCCCGACCCGTACGTGCTGGCGCTGGCCGTGGACGCCCTCCCGCCGGTGGTCTTCTCCGCCGGGGAACGCGGCTGGGCGCCCACGGTCGACCTCACCTGGCACCTGCGCGCCCTGCCCGCCCCCGGCTGGCTCACCCTCATCGGCAGCGGTCGTCTGATCAGCGACGGCTGGTTCGACGAGGAGGTCGAGGTCTGGGACTCCGCCGGCCGCCTCGTCGCCCAGTCCCGCCAGCTGGCCCGCGTCGGGCGCGGCTGACGTTCCGGGCCGCCGGCTGGCCCGCGTCGGGCGCGGCTGACGTCCCGGACCGTCGGCTTCGTATCGCGTCGAGCGCGCGTCGGCTTCGTACCACGTCGTGCGATCAGAGATGTCACGAAAAATACATGGCTGAGCTGGTAATCGGCGTTGTGAGGATTCTTACCGTGATCGGTCGTCCCAGGTCGCCTAGCCTTGGGAACTGTGTCGCAGGCGAGTATTGGAATCTTTGACAGTGGTGTCGGTGGTCTCACGGTGGCCCGGGCGATCATCGACCAGTTGCCCAACGAGTCGATCTTCTATGTGGCCGACACGGCGAGGCAGCCGTACGGCCCCAAGAGCATCGCGCAGGTCCGCGCCTACGCGCTGGAGGTGATGGACCACCTCGTCGAGCACGACGTCAAGATGCTGGTGATCGCGTGCAACAGCGCCAGCGCGGCCGTGCTCCGCGACGCGCGGGAGCGTTACGACGTCCCGGTCGTCGAGGTGATCCAGCCCGCGACGCGCCGTGCCGTGCGGGCCACCCGCAACGGCAGGGTCGGGGTGATCGGGACCAGGGCCACGATCGCGTCGATGGCCTACCAGGACGCGTTCGCCGCGGCCCCCGACGTCCGGCTGACCGGGGTGGCGGCGCCGCGCCTGGTGGAGTTCGTCGAGCGGGGGGAGACGATGAGCGACGAGCTCATCGACGTCATCCGCGAGTACCTGGAGCCGGTGCTCGCCGACGGGTGCGACACGCTGATCCTGGGATGTACGCACTACCCGCTCCTCGCCGGGCCGATCTCCTATGTGGTGGGAGACGGCGTCACGCTGGTGTCCAGCGCCGACGAGACGGCCAAGGACGTCTACCGCGTCCTGCACGACCGGAGCCTGGCCGCCGTAGGGGGCGTGCCAAGACACCGTTTCCGCGCCACCGGCGACGCGGGCCTCTTCGCCGACCTCGGACGACGGTTCCTCGGACCGGAGATCCAGGCGGTCGAAGTGGCGGTAGTAGGGGATGTCCCGAACAACGGGCATCGCGTGTGACGGTGCTCGGGCGCTCTGTAGGGGGAGCGCCGGAGATCGGCGGACGAAGGGGGACGGACACCGGCCACCGGCGCCCGCGCCGTGACACGCGGCGCCGCACAGTAACCGTAGGAGGCCGCCGTGAAATTGACGATCATTGGATGCTCGGGGAGTTTCCCCGGGCCTGACAGCCCTTCCTCCTGCTATCTGCTGGAGGCGGAGGGGTTCCGGATGCTGCTCGACTTCGGGAACGGCGCGCTCGGCGCCCTCCAGAAGTACATAGGCCTGTACGACGTGGACGCGATATGCCTGTCGCACCTGCACGCCGACCACTGCCTCGACATGTGCCCGTACCACGTGGTCCGCACCTACTCCCCGCAGGGCCCGCTGCCCCGGGTCCCGGTGTACGCGCCCGCCGACGCGCGCCGGCGGCTGAACTCCGCCTACGCGATGCCGGACGAGCCGCCGCTCGACACGGCCTTCGACTTCGTGGGCCTGACGCCGGGGACGTTCGAGGCCGGCCCGTTCGAGGTGACGGCCGCGCTGGTCAACCACCCGGTGGAGACCTACGGGTTCAGGGTCTCCCACGGCGGGCGCTCGGTGGCCTACTCCGGCGACACCGGCGAGAGCGCCGAGCTGGTCAAGCTCGCCTCGGGGGTCGACGTGCTCCTGTGCGAGGCGTCACACCTCGACAGGCCCGGCCTGCCCGACGATCTGCACCTGAACGGCCGCCAGGCGGCCGAGCACGCGGCCAGGGCGGACGTGGACACCCTGGTTCTCACCCATCTGGTGCCCTGGAACGACCGCGACCGCGTCCTGGAGGACGCCTCCCGCGGCGGGTTCGGCGGGCGCATGGAACTCGCACGGAGCGGGGTCCGGTATGACCTAGGGTGAGGTCCATGGCTCGTGCAGATGGACGTTCTCCCGATCAACTCCGCCCCGTCACCATCACCCGCGACTGGCTCGCGCACGCCGAGGGTTCGGTGCTCGTCGAGTTCGGCGGCACCAAGGTGCTCTGCGCCGCCTCCGTCCAGGACAGCGTGCCGCGCTGGCGCCGGGGCAGCGGTCAGGGCTGGATCACTGCCGAGTACGCCATGCTGCCGCGCGCCACGAACACCCGCAACGACCGCGAGTCGGTACGCGGCAAGATCGGCGGCCGTACGCACGAGATCTCCCGCCTGATCGGCCGCTCCCTGCGCGCCTGCGTCGACTACAAGACGCTGGGCGAGAACTCGATCGTCATCGACTGCGACGTGCTCCAGGCCGACGGCGGCACCCGCACCGCCGCGATCACCGGGGCGTACGTCGCACTGGTCGACGCGGTCGCGTGGATGCGCAAGCGCAAGATGTGCGGCGGGGACCCGCTGGTCGACTCGGTCGCGGCCGTCTCCGTCGGCGTCGTGGGCTCCACGCCGCTGCTCGACCTCTGCTACACCGAGGACGTCGCCGCCGAGACGGACATGAACGTGGTGATGACCGGCTCCGGCGAGTTCGTCGAGGTCCAGGGCACCGCCGAGGGCAAGCCGTTCGACCGCGCCGCCCTCGACGAGCTGCTCGACCTGGGCGCGGCCGGGTGCGCCGAGCTCACCCGCCTCCAGCGGGAGGCACTGGCATGAGCGGGTCCGACACGGCTACCTCTGGTACGGCCAAGGCGCGCGTCGTCCTCGCCACCCGGAACGCCGGGAAGATCGCCGAGCTGCGCCGGATCCTGGCCGACGCCTCGATCCCGGTGGAGATCGTCGGGCTCGAGGAGTTCCCCGAGATCGGCGACGTCGCCGAGACAGGCCTCACCTTCGCGGAGAACGCCCTGCTCAAGGCGCACGCGGTCGCCCAGCAGTCCGGCCTGCCCGCGATCGCCGACGACTCCGGCCTCTGCGTCGACGCCCTGAACGGCATGCCCGGCATCTTCTCCGCCCGCTGGTCGGGAAGGCACGGCGACGACCCGGCCAACCTCGCCCTGCTGCTCGCGCAGGTCTCCGACGTGCCCGAGGGGCACCGGGGAGCGCACTTCGCGTGCGCGGCGGCGCTCGCCCTCCCGTCGGGGGAGGAGCGGGTGACCGAGGGCGCCCTGCACGGCGTGATCATCAGCGCCCCGCGCGGCACCGGCGGTTTCGGCTACGACCCGATCCTCGTCCCCGAGGGCGAGACCCGGACCACCGCCGAGCTGTCGGCGGCGGAGAAGGACGCCATCAGCCACCGCGGCCGCGCCTTCCGCGCGCTCGCCCCGATCATCGCCGAAGTGGTCGCCTGACCTCACCGGCTCGGGTCCGGCCTGCGCCGGTCGTCCGGCCTGTGGGTTCGGCCCGGCCCGGTGAAAGTGATCGTCCGGCTTTCTCCGGCGACGTGTGGCCACGAGCACCCGCAGGGAAGGCGAGCGGGCGTCCGGCCGGGCTGTAATCGGGGCGTAAGAACCTGCGGTCCCGTATGGGCGTAGCGTCGGGGTCATGCAGAGCAACAGGCGCATGCCCTTCTGGGCCTCGGCGCTGATCGGCCTGGTGTCCGGCGCGATCGCGGTGGGGGTGTCACTGCTCGTCGCGGGCCTGGTGAAACCCGCCGCTTTCCCGGTCGTCGCGGTCGGCAACGCCGTTGTCGACCTCACCCCGGCCCCGCTGAAGGAATGGGCGATCCGCACCTTCGGCGAGAGCGACAAGACCGTGTTGCTCGCCGGGATCCTGCTGATCCTGGCCGCGATCGCCGCCGCGCTGGGAAGGGCCGCCGTCCGCGACCTCCGGTACGGGCTGGCGGGCCTGGCCGTGTTCGGCCTCGTCGGCGTCGTCGCCGTGCTGACCCGCCCCGGCTCCGGGCCCATGGACGTCGTCCCGACGCTGGCCGGGGTCGGCGCGGCCATGCTCGCCCTGCGATGGCTCGTCCGCCGATCCCTCGTACCCGCCGATGACCCGGCCGTCTCGTACGGAGGCGTGCCCGGCGCCGTGGGCGCGGCGGGGCCCGCGCACGGCATCGGGACGCCGCCGCCGGAGACCTCGCCCGAGCCCCTGCCGGAGGCGGGGGAGCGCCGTGATCCGTCGACACCGTCCGTCATGCGGGCGGGGAACGACCTGCGCGCCTTCGACCGCAGGGGCCTGCTGACCGGGGCGGTCGGCGGCGTGGTCGTCGCCGGGATCGCGGGAACGGCCGGGCGGATGTTCTCGGGGCAGGCCGAAGTGAGCGCGGCGCGCGGCGCCGTCACGCTGCCCCGGCCCGCGAAACCCCTCGCCGCGCTGCCCGCCGGGGTCGACCTCAGGATCAAGGGCCTGTCGCCGTTCGTCACCCCCAACCTCGACTTCTACCGGGTAGACACCGCCCTGATGGTCCCCCAGGTCGACCCGCGCGACTGGACCCTCACCATCCACGGCATGGTCGACAGGCCCGTGGAGCTCACCTTCGCCGACCTGATGAAACGCGCCGTGGTCGAGGCCGACGTCACGCTCTGCTGCGTCTCCAACGAGGTCGGCGGCCCCTACATCGGCAACGCCCGCTGGCTGGGCGTCAGCCTGGCCGGGGTGCTGCGCGACGCGGGCGTCCAGAAGGACGCGGACATGCTGCTCAGCACCTCCGCCGACGGCTGGACCGCCGGAAGCCCGGCCGACGTCGTCATGGACGGCCGCGACTCCCTGCTCGCCTTCGGCATGAACGGCCGTCCGCTCCCCGTCGACCACGGCTTCCCGGTCCGCCAGGTCGTTCCCGGGCTCTACGGCTACGTGTCGGCCACCAAGTGGGTCACCGACATCAAGGTCACCCGCTTCGACCGGGACGAGGGCTACTGGACCCCCAGGGGCTGGTCCGCCAAGGGGCCGATCAAGACCGAGTCGCGCATCGACCTGCCCAGGGACGGCGCGACCGTCCCGGCGGGCAAGACCGTCGTCGCGGGTGTCGCCTGGGCCCAGCACAAGGGCGTCGACGCGGTCGAGGTCCGCGTCGACCAGGGGCAGTGGCGCCAGGCCCGCCTCGCCGAGGCCCCCACCGCCGACACCTGGCGCCAGTGGGTCCTCGACGACTGGGACGCCACCCCCGGCAGCCACACCATCGAGGTCCGCGCCACCGACGCCACCGGCTACACCCAGACCGGCGACCGCGCCCCCATCGCCCCGGACGGCGCCACCGGCTGGCACACCATCACCGTCGAGGTCGCCTGACCTCCGCACCTCTCGCAGCCCGCGCCCGGTGTGGGTGAACCGCCCTCCTGCCCGCGCGGGAGGGGCGCCGGCCTGGATCGTGGCGTCATGCTCGGCCGGGATCACCCCCGACCGTGCGAGGGCGACACCGAGGCCGGTGTGGCGTTTCACCGGACGGGGGATCATTTCCGCGTGCGCGGAGGAGTGATCAGTAGGATCCGTTCATGTGAACGGTCCTTCGCTTGCTCTTCGCCAGCGTTCGCTCGGTGACGCCTCGGTCGAGTTCCCGCTGTTCCCGCCGCTGACCCGGGGCTGTCCCCTGACGAGCACGAGCGAGATCGCCTACCCGCTGGAGGTCGTCTACGACTACGAGCGGGTGGACGGGAGCCTGTTCGGCCAGGAGCCCGGGCCGGACATCGCGCGGTGGTCGCCGTTGCTGCCGCCGCTGGACGCGCCCACGCTCGGGGAGGGCGGGACGCCGCTGGTGAAGGTCGGCGACGTCTACGTCAAGGACGAGTCGAGCAACCCCACCTGGTCGCACAAGGACCGGCTCAACCGCGTCACCGTCAGCGCCGCCGTCGCCTGCGGGGCGCCCGGCGTGGTCGTGGCGTCGTCCGGCAACCACGGGGCCTCGGCCGCCGCGTACGCCGCCCGCGCCGGGCTGCGCGCCATCGTGCTGACCTCGGCCGACTCGCCGCCGGCCGTGCAGGCGTTCACCCGGGCGTACGGCGCCACGGTCGTGTCCGTGCCGGTCGAGAGGCGCTGGCCGCTGCTGCGGGAGATCGTGGACCGGCTCGGCTACCACCCGGTCAGCAACCAGACCGTGACGCACACCGGCCACCCGTTCGGGCCCGAGGGCTACAAGACGATCGCGTACGAGCTGTTCCTGCAGCTCGGCGAGGTGCCGGCGGCGGTGTTCGCGCCGACGGGCTACGCCGAGCTGCTGTACGGGGTGTGGAAGGGCTTCGTGGAGCTGCGGCTGCTCGGTGTGGCCGGACGGACCCCGCGGATCTTCTCCTGCGAGCCGGTGGCCGGCGGGCCCCACGCGCGGGCGCTGGCCACCGGCGCGCCCGCCGCGATCGTCGAGGCGGGGTCCAGCGACGCGTACTCCATCGCCGGGCCGGTCGGCGGACATCGGGGCGTGGTGGCCGTGCGCGACAGCGGCGGCGAGGCGGTGCTGGTGACCGACGACGAGCTGCGGGCGGCGCAGCGCGACCTCGCCCACAAGGGGCTGTGGCAGGAACTGGCGGGGGTCGCGGGGCTGGCGGCGTACCGGAAGCTGCGGCGCGACTTCGACGGGCCGGTGGTCTGCGTGGCGACCTCCAGCGGGTTCAAGGACGTCGGGGTCGGCTCGCGGAGCTACCCGGTCGTGGAGCACCCGACACTGGACGACCTCATGTCCTGAGCGACGCAGCAGGGCTTCTCCGCTGCCCCATCCCAGGGCGGGCGCCGGGCTTGTAAATGGTCAACTCCTCGGTGTCGCGAAGGGGGCCGCCCTACTATCTGGCTCCCAGGGGATGGCGACGGGGGAGCCGTGAACGAGTGGAATCTGGCCTCGGGGGTCTACAACCCCGTGGTGACGGCCGACGGGCAGCGGTGGCGGGACTTCGAGCTGGAGGTCCAGGTGCCGGTCGTGGCACCGGCGCCGCGCGAGCGCGAGCGGGAGCGGATGCGCTGGGGCCCGGCGCGGCTGGACCAGTGCCGGCCGTACGGGGTGGCGGGTGGGCTGGCCAGGCCCGATCCGCAGACCGAGGAGGACATGCTGCGGGCCGTACCCCTCACCGAGCAGGGCACCCCGCGCCGCTTTCCCGACCCGCGCGGCATGTGGATCAGGCTGATCAACGGGACCGGCCCGGCGGACGACCCGTTCCGGGCGACCAACGCGATCGACTGCGCCCTGTCGGTGCTCTCCACCTGGTACGGCTCCCCGGCGGTGGCCGCGCCCCGCAGGCCCGAGTACGACCGGGTGGGCAAGCCGCTGCTCAGCGGGGAGGCCGGGGGAGTGGCCAGGGCGGAGCGGTGGCTGGGGCAGCGGTTCCAGTACGTGGGTCAGGGGCGTCACTCCTACCTCCCGATCGCGCAGGCGCTGCTGGCCGGGGGGCACGGCTCCTCGGCGGTCATCGTCAACCGCTGGCCCGCCGGGGGAAGCCACGCGTGGAACGCGGTGAACTTCGACGGCGAGGTGATCTGGATCGACGCGCAGCGGGGTCACATGGCGGTGGAGCCGCCGTACGAGTCGGTGACCGGGGTGTTCTGCGTCGTGATCGACAGGGCGGGGCGGCGGCTGTGACACCCTTCCCCCTGAAGGCAGGTTCCCGCGAGACGAGGAGGACGGCGTGAACCCGGACCAGGCGAGGGCGGTGGCGGAGGAGTACTTCAACGGGGTCCGCGGCCCCGGCTCCGCCGTCGAGATCAGGATCTACGCCTTCAACGAGGGCTATGTCGCCTGGTCGAACGAGCCCGAGTCCGACGATCCCAGCGTGCTGCCCGACACCGTCGGCTCCGGGTGCGTGGTCATCGACAGGGCCACCGGAGAGATCGTCATCCGGCCACTGCTCAACCCCGAGACCGTGGCCGAGCAGTGGCCGGGACGCCGCCCCCGATAGCGAGACGTCCCGGCCACCGGGCCCGGCCCGCGTGCGGTCGGGCCGGGCCCCGGCGGGTCCCGGCGTGCTGGGGACGCCTCCGCTCCGGGGCGCGAGCCGCTCGCCACTCCCGGTCCCGCCCGCTGCCCGGCCTTGGCGGTTTCTCCCGGTCCCGCGTACCGCCCGGCCGGGGTCAGCCGCTCGCGAGCGCGCCCACGACCGAGGCCCGCGCCGCGCGCCGGGCGGGCAGGACGGCGGCGAGCACCCCGGCCAGGCCGGACAGGGCCACGAACGACAGGATCTGCGGCACCGGCAGCTGGAAGATGACGTTGTCGGTCATCGTCCGCGCGGCGGCCCAGCCGAACGCGATGCCCAGCACCACCCCGACCAGCGCGCCGATGAGGCCCAGCACCAGCGCCTCGATCGAGAGCATCCGCCGCAGCTGGGGCCGGGTCAGGCCGAGCGCCCGCAGCAGCGCGGACTCGCGGGTGCGCTCGTGGACCGACAGGGACAGCGTGTTGGCGATGCCCAGCAGGGAGATGAGCACCGCCAGGCCGAGCAGCCCAGTGATGATCATCAGCATCATGTCGAGCGCCTCGTCGAACTCGCCCCGCATCGCCGTCGAGCTGAGGACCTTCGCCGTCGGGTAGGCCTCCGTCGCCGCCTCGACCGCCGCGAGCGCCCGGTCCGGGTCCACGCCGTCCCGGTTCTTGATCATCACCCGGTTGTCGCCGACCTCGCCGAAGTAGCGGTCGAAGTCCCGCTCGGGCACCGTCAAGGTGGCGAGGGTCGCGTCGACGTCGGAGATGCCCGCGACCGTCAGGCCGACCGCGCCCGCCTTCGCCGTCCGTACGGTGATCCGGTCACCGACCCCCAGCTTGAGCCGTTCGGCGACGCGCTCGGCGACGAGCACGGTCCCCGGCCCGAGCCGGTCGAGCGAGCCCGCGTCGAGCGGCGGGTCGAAGCCCGGCGCCGGGGTGAACGTCCCCACGTCGTACCTCGTGGTCCCGGTCGCGAGCCTGGCGGTGGTCTCGCGGAAGGCGATGACCGAGGCCGGCTCGGGCCTGGTCCGCAGGCCCTCGGCGATCGCACGGGGCAGGCCCGAGTCGCGCTCCTGGGTCTGCACCATGTAGTCGAAGGGGAACTGCTCGTCGAGCTGCTGGGTGTACGTCGCCCGCACGGTGCCGGTGACGACGGAGATGACCGTCATCAGCGTCACGCCCACGGTGAGCGCCACGGTGGTGGTCGCCGACCGCTTCGGGTTGCGCCGGGAGTTGTCCACGGCCAGCCTGCCGGGCACCCCGAAGATCCTGGCGGGCACCCACCCCGCGAAGGCGGACAGCCGCTTGACGATCACCGGCCCGAGGGTCAGCACCGCGAGGAAGACGAACGAGCAACCGGCCATGACCACCACGAGGGCGGTCTCACCGGGCTTCATGGACATCCCGGCCACCGTGACGCCCACGCCCACGACCAGGAACAACCCGGCGAAGATCATTCGTACCAGACCGGTCCTGAAGGTCTGCTCCTCGGCCTGCGAGCGCAGCGCCGCGATCGGCGCCACCCGCGTCGCCGCCCGCGCGGGCAGCAGCGCCGCGACGACCGTGACCGTCAGGCCGATGACCAGGCCCAGGGCGATGGTGCGCGGCGTCAGGGCGACGGGAACGTCCGAGGGCAGTGGCGCGTCGAACGCCGTCAGCACGGCCAGCGCTCCCGCGCCCAGACCGGTGCCGAACAGCAGGCCGAACACCGACGACAGCAGGCCGACCACGGCCGACTCCAGCACGATCGACCCGAAGACCTGCCCGCGCGTCGCCCCGATGCACCGCAGCAGCGCCATCTCGCGGGTCCGCTGGGCCACCAGGATGTTGAAGGTGTTGTAGATGACCAGCGCGGCCACGAACATCGCCACCACGCCGAACAGCAGCAGGCCCAGCATCAGGAAGTCGCTGTTGGCGCCGTTTGACCTGGCCAGGTCCGCCGCGTGGCGTTCACCGGTCCTGACCTCGTGCCCCGCGCCCACGGCCGCGGCGACCGAGCCGCGCAGCGCCTCCTGGGTGACGCCCTCGGCGGCGGAGACGTCGACCTCCCGGTACCCCTTCTGCCCGGTCATCATCCTGGCCGTGTCCGTGGTGTAGCCGACCGCGCCGAAGTATCCGAGCTCCTGGTCCAGGCCGATGTCGATCAGGCCCACCAGCGTGAACTCGTGCCGGACGTTCTTCGCGTCGAGTACCGCGATGACGTCACCGAGCCTGAAACCCCTGGTCCTGGCGGTGCCCTCGTCCAGCACGGCCTGCGTCGCGCTCCTCGGGGCCGCGCCGCTCACGATCGAGGTACGGTTCAGCTCACCCTCGGGCAGGGAGATGCCCGCGGTGGGAAAGTCGCCGGCGGCCTTGCCGTCCTTGCCGAGCAGGGCGGACGTGCCCCGCACCAGCCCCTGGGCGTCGGCCACCCCCTCCAGGGCGCGCACCTTCTCC
This sequence comes from Streptosporangium nanhuense, assembly GCF_059358815.1. Lineage (NCBI taxonomy): Bacteria > Bacillati > Actinomycetota > Actinomycetes > Streptosporangiales > Streptosporangiaceae > Streptosporangium > Streptosporangium nanhuense. Next base: position 155,294 of record NZ_JCADBG010000012.1, on the reverse strand, counting down.
AGGGTCGCCTCGGAGACGGCCGGAGTCTCGTCGCCGTCGCCCCCGGCCCGGGGGATCACGGCGACGTCGATCCTGTCGGCCGCCGCCGAGAACTTCTGGGTGAAGCCCGCGTCGATGGTGTCGGTCAGCACGAACGTCCCCGCGATGAAGCCCACCCCCAGTGCGATCGCCAGCGACGTCAGCACCAGCCGCAGCCGGTGCGCCCGCAACCCGGCCAGCGTCGTCCTGCGCACCTCACGCCTCCAGCTTCATCAGCGTGTCCAGCACCGACTGCGGCGTCGGCCCGGTCAGCTCGCTGACCAGCAGGCCGTCGCGGAGGAAGACCACGCGGTCGGCGTAGGAGGCCGCCACCGGGTCGTGGGTGACCATCACGATCGTCTGGTCGAGCTCGCGTACCGACATCCGCAGGAAGGACAGCACCTCGGCGCCGCTGCGCGAGTCCAGGTTGCCGGTGGGCTCGTCGGCGAAGATGACCTGAGGCCTGCTGACCAGGGCGCGGGCGACCGCGACGCGCTGCTGCTGGCCGCCCGACAGCTCCGTGGGCCGGTGACCCAGCCGGTCGCGCAGACCCATGGTCTCCACGACCTGGTCGAACAGCGCGGGGTCGGCCAGCCGGCCGGAGATCTCCAACGGGAGCCGGATGTTCTGCTCGGCCGTCAGCGTCGGCAGCAGGTTGAACGCCTGGAAGACGAAGCCGATCCGCTCGCGGCGGAGCATGGTGAGCTTCTTGTCGTCGAGCCCGGTCAGCTCCACGTCCCCGACGCGCACCTGCCCGCCGCTCACCGTGTCCAGCCCGGCCAGGCAGTGCATCAGCGTGGACTTACCCGACCCCGAGGGGCCCATGATCGCGGTGAAGGCGCCCGCAGAGAAGGTGATGTCCACCCCTCGCAGCGCGTGTACGGCGGTGTCCCCCCGGCCGTAGACCTTGGTGAGACCCCTGGCCGTCACGGCCGGCACCGCGCTTCCCCGCGCGTCCCACGCGCCGACCTCTCCGGTGATGGTCACGGCAGCTCTCCTCAACAACGTGTGGCGTTATGACTGACCAAACGTTATTGACGAGGAAATGGGGATTCATCAGGCATTAAGCCGGTATTGCGGGGCGGTGGAGAAGCCCAGAGAGGGACGGGCGCGACCTCCGTCGTAGCGCCGCCTCGGCCATTCGGCCGAGCCGGTGTCACTTCCGCGGGTATTTGATCTTAAGGTTTCCCAAGCCGACCTTGCCGGTGACGCGCAGCACCGGCGCGTCCGGACGGCCCGGGTCGGTGGCCTTGTTGGTGATCGTGCCCATGTTCGTCGTCAGCGAGTCGACCCACACGGTCCACCCCCGCGGCACGACCACCAGGATGCTGCCCATCCCGCAGGTCGCCTCCAGCAGCACCTCACGGTGCGAGCACACCGCCTGGGTGAAGTCGATCTTCACGCTGCCCGAGGTGCAGCTCGCCACGATGTGCGCGGGCACCACCCAGTAGTCCTTCTGCTGCACGTGCCCGTGCTTCGTCCGCAGCTCCAGGACCCCGCCCACGCCCCCCGGCGCGACGAGCGCGGACCTGTCACGCGGCAGGTCGGCGGTGAGGGCCCTCAGGTCGTCGTACGTCCTGGCGGCCTGCGTCCGCTCGATCCGCTCCTCCAGCTCCTCAAGTGTGATCCGCCCCTCTCCGGCGGCCACGCGGAGCTGCTCGATAACCACGTCCCGGTCGGCGTGCGACGCGCGGAGCTGACCCTCAGGGTGCGTCATGAGGTCATGCTAGTCGGCGGAATGCGGAGTTACGATTCCTGATTCATAGGCATATACGACGACCTGCGCTCGGTCCCTCAGGCTCAGTTTGGCCAGTATCCGGCCCAGGTGCGTCTTGACCGTCGCCTCCGCCAGCTCCAGCCGACCGGCGATCTCCATGTTCGACAACCCCCTGGCCACCAGGACCAGCACCTCCCGCTCCCGCGCGGTCAACCCGGTCAGCACCGCGGGCTCGGCCGCGCCCGCCGAGGGAAGGTGCACCGCGAAACGCTCCAGCAACCGCCGCGTCGTGCTCGGCGCCACCACCGCGTCCCCGCTGTGCACCGACTGGATCGCGCTCACCAGATCGGCGGGCGGCACGTCCTTCAGCAGGAACCCCGACGCCCCCGCCTTCAACGCCGCGAACGCGTACTCGTCCAGATCGAACGTGGTCAGGATCAGCACCCGGGGCCCGCCGGCCGCCGAACGGATCAGCCGCGTCGCCTCCACCCCGTCCATGACCGGCATCCGCACGTCCATCAGCACCACGTCGACGGCGACCGTCCGCAGCGTCTCCACCGCCGCCGCCCCGTTACCCGCCTCCGCGACGACCTCGATCCCGGGATGGGCACCGAGAACCATCCGGAACCCGGTGCGCAGCAGCTCCTGATCGTCGACCAGCATCACCCGGATCACCTGGTCGTCCACCACGTGCCCCGTCAAGCCGCCCGACCCGCCCCGGTATCGCCGATCGGCAACCGCGCCACCACCCGGAACCCGCCGCCCGGACCGGGCCGCGCCTCCACGCTCCCGCCGAACAGCGCGACCCGCTCCCGCATGCCGACCAGGCCGTGCCCGCCCTCGCGCTCCGGCGTCGCCGTGCCACGACCGTCGTCGGTCACCCGCAAGAGCAGCTCCCGCACGCCGTACTCCATCTCGACCGTGGCCCTGCTGTCCGGGCCGCCATGCTTGAGGGTGTTGGTGAGGGCCTCCTGCACGATCCGGTAGACCGTCAGCTGCTCCCCCTCGGGAAGCTCCCGGGGAACGCCCGACACCCGCAGCTCCACCGGCAACCCCGACTCCCGCACCTGCGCCAGCAGACCGTCCAGCTGCGACAGGCTCGGTTGCGGAGCGTACTCCTCCTCCACACCGTCGGCCCGCAACACGCCCACCATCCGCCGCATCTCGGCCAGCGCCCTGCGCCCGGTGGCCGACACCGCCTGCATCGCCCTGCGCGCCTGCTCGGGATCACCGTCGATCGCGTACGCCGCCCCGTCGGCCTGCACGATGATCACACTCACGTTGTGCGCGACCACGTCGTGCAGCTCACGGGCGATCCGGGCCCGCTCCGCCGCCGCGGCGAGCCTGGCCTGCTGGTCGCGCTCCCGTTCCGCCCGCTCGGCCCGCTCCTCCAGGCCCTCCAGGTAACGGCGGCGGGTGTTCGCGTAGATCCCCGCCATCCAGATCGCGATCGCGAACGCCGAGGCCGTGGCGAAGGCGCTCGGATCGAGACCCCTGGGCACCCGCCCGAACACCAGGAACAACCCCAGCTCCACCACCAGGCCCGCCCCGACCGCCCAGCGCAGCGAGCGCCGCGACGCCACGCCGTACATGGCGACGAGCACCGAGATGTTGAAGAACAGGACCTGCACCCCGAGAAGCCACTGGACGAAAGAGGTCAGCGAGACGATCGCGAAGACCTCGACGGGACGCTCGCGCAGCCAGAGCAGCGGCACGAACAACAGCAGCGTCAGCCCCGCGAACCCCCACAGCCCGAGCCGCTCCGCCCCCCAGGCCACCATGTCGATCACACCGACGGTCCAGACGTTGAGCAGCGAGACCAGCAGGAACGGGGTCAGCCAAAGGGCGTCCGTGATCCTGGGATGGCGCCCGCTCCAGGCGCGTAGTCTGCCGAACACATCACCACGATATGTATGCGCAGCTCAGCGCCCTTCCCCCTAAAGGTGGAATCCGGTGTACCACTCAGGTCGCACATCGGGCCGCACATCGGATCGGGCGTCGGGCCGGGCTCGGGCGGGTGTTGGGCACGGCTTACGCGGCCTTTACGGTCACTGGGGCACCATGGTTTCCGGGAGCGCCCTATGGGGTGAGTAAAGGGAGATTGTTTGTGGTGATCAATCACAACGACGCCAGGTCGCGCGGCCATGAGGATGGGCCGCGCGACCTGTCGGTTTTCTCCCGCCGACCCGGATAGCTTTCCCCGCCGACCCGGATCGCGCCAGGCCGGACGGCTGCCACGCGGGACAACCGCGGCCCCGCTCGCCCGGATGTTCCGGAGCCCTGACCCGATCGCCGGACTGCCCGGGATTCTTCATTCGGTGGTGAGCGTCGTGCCGTCCCGGGCGCCGCGACCGACCTGGGCCGGGCCCCGCGCGGGAGACGCGCCGGGGCCGCCCTCCACGACGAGACCACGCGAACCCGTATCCCCGCCTCCGCCTTCGCCCGACGCGGCGCGATCCTCCTCGAGGACGGATTCGCGCAGTAACTGAATGGCTCTGCGTATGACCGCGGATCTCGAAGCGAAGCGTTTTTCGCTCCGGCAGTATTCTATGAAGAATGAATCCTGGGGCGATATCGTTACGCTGGTGTCTATTGATTTTATGTCGACCGGGTGACCCTGAATTGTTTTGTAGGGCCGTCGGGATTCGAACCCGAACTGTCACGGACCTAAACCGTGCGTCTCTGCCTTTGGACTACGGCCCCTTGATTTTCCTGCGAATTCTCTGTCTGTGAATGGCAATTCGGGCAGAGGAAACGCAGATTTTCTTTTCGGTTATCTAGCCAGTTGCCATTGATGTGGTCAACGTGCAGTATCAATGCCCGGCCCTGCCAGGTGTCCCCGATCCTACATCCCGCGCAGTGGTACGGCACCCCGATTGCGATCATGCTGCGCCTGAGCTGCCTCGGATGCGGGCGAGAGCTACCCTCTGGTCGTATGGCTAAGACCTGTTCCGGGCCGCGTCGCCTCGGTGAGGACTGTCCTCGCAGATGCGCTTGGCCGAGGAAGTGCGACGTGTCGATTCCGAAGCGCTTCAGCTGGCGGCTGATGTGGTTGTAATTGCCGCCCGCGATGGTGATGCCGAGACGGCGGAGGACGTCGGCGATGCTGAAGGAGTCGGCCGCGGCCTCCGCCGGCATTTCGGGGGTGTATTTATATTTGATGGGCACGCCCCAAGCCTAGGCAATGGGACTGAAAATTCTTGGGGCATGCGCACGTCATATCAAATGGCGAAAAACGGTGTTATTCGACGCCGAGTTCGCGGCGGAGGCGGGCCACGTGGCCGGTCGCCTTCACGTTGTAGAGAGCCTTCTCGATCTTGCCGTCGGCGTTGATGACGAAGGTGGAGCGGATGACCCCGACGGTCGTCTTGCCGTACATCGTCTTCTCCCCGTACACGTCGTAGGCCTTGTGGACCTCAAGGGAGGGATCGGACAGGAGCGGGAAGGTCAGGGCGTCGTGCTCGGCGAACTTGGCGAGCTTGGCCGGGCTGTCCTTCGAGACGCCGAGCACGGTGAACCCGGCCGAGGTCAGCGAGGCGAGGCTGTCGCGGAAGTCGCAGGCCTGCTTGGTGCAGCCCGGGGTCATCGCGGCGGGGTAGAAGTAGAGGATGACGCGCTTGCCGCGGTGTGCCTCCAGCGACACGGTGGTGCCGTCGGCGGCGGGAAGCGTGAAGTCCGGGGCGGCGTCGCCCGGCTCGAGTTTCATGGTGTTCCTCCGAGGAATGGTTCCCCGGTCAACTTACCGGCCTGCCCGAAGTGTCGTGGGCGGGCCGGACCTGACAGACTGATCAATCAAGGAGTAGGGGAGGAGAGCCATGGCGGACACCGATCCCGCGGAGTTGGAGCGGCGGATCGAGCGCACGCGCGCGGAGTTGGCCCAGACGGTGGACGCCATCGCGGACCGGGTGAGCCCCAAGCGGGTCGCGGCCCGTGGTGTGGCGAAGGTCAGGGCGAACGCGGAACACCTCGTCGCGCAGGTCGGCGACATGGTGGGCGGCGCGGCGGGGCCGAAGCCGGTCAGGCTCGCCGGCGAGCCCGAGGACCTGTGGGCGGACGACCGGCCGGACCTGGCGCCCATCCTGATCGGGGTGGGGGCGGTGCTGGCGCTCGGCGCGGTGGTCGTGCTGTGGCGGCGCCGTCGTCGCTGACCCGGGGTTTCGAACGTCGCCGACGGCCGATCGGCGGTCCTGAATTGAGTAGGGGTTTACTCATGTGACCTTTTTCCTGCGCGCGGAACATCGCAGTAGGTGAAAGGGAGGGGTAAATCCATGAAAAACATCATTCGCGCTGCGATCGCGGTGGTCGCCACCACCGGTCTCATGCTGACGGTGGCTCCGGCCGCCTTCGCCGCGACGTCAGCCTCCTCGACGTCCTCAGCGTCCTCGGCGTCCTCGGCGTCCGCGTCGGCACGTGACACCGACGACAGCTTCGAGCAGGAGTCCAGGAACGGCCGGGCCACGCTGGAGGCCGAGTACTCGGTCAGGGGCGACGAGGAGGAGGACAACACGTTCAGGCTGCGGGGTGCGCTGTACGACGGTGACAGGCGCACCCTCCGCCAGGGCGGTCGTTGTGCCTACGTCGAGATCCAGGCCATCTCGTCCGACGACGAGGACTGGGACGTCGTCAAGCGCGACAGGCTGTGCAGCTACGACGACACCAAGCGCTTCCGCGTCACCGCGCACGACGTCAGCGAGGTGCGGGTCAAGACCTGCCAGGTCAAGTACCGCAGCTCGTCGACCTCCAGCTGCAGCAGGTGGGAGGAGCTCGACCTGGGCTTCTGAGGTCTCTCGGAGGTCCGGCCCCCCGGGCACGGGAGCACCCCGAGCCCCCGTGCCCGGGTAAGGGGCTGTGGAACGACGGGAACGGGCACTCGCCGGTGGAACGGCGGGTGCCCGTTTCGCGTGCCGGCCGGAGAACGGGCGGGCCGGAGAACGGACCGGTCAGAGGAAGGTGCGTTCAGAGGGTTCAGAGGAAGGTGCGGCCCTCGCCCCGGTAGGTGGGAACCTCGTCCACGACCTCGTCCCCGTCGATCAGGTGCAGGCTCGCGAAGCGCTCGCAGAGCTCACCCGCCTTGGCGTGCCGGAACCAGACCCGGTCGCCGGCGCGCAGGTCCTCGGCGGCCTGCCCGATCAGGGGGGTCTGGACCTCCCCGGCTCCCTCGTCGGCGTCGTAGCGCAGCCCGCACGGCAGGTAGGGCTGGGGCAGGCGGTTGTCGCCGGGGGCGCCGGAGGCGGGGTAGCCGCCACCGAGAACGGTGACGACGCCGGGGGCGGGGCGGCGTACGACGGGCAGGGCGAACAGGGCGGCCGGACGGCCGGTGAACCCCCGGTAGAAGTCGAACAGGCGAGGGTGGAAGAAGCCGGATCCGGCGGCGATCTCGGTGACGGCCCTCTCCTGGGTGGTCTTCTCGATGCTGCCGGTGCCGCCGCCGTTGACGAACTCCAGGTCGGCGATCTGGCGGACGGCCTGGACGATCCGGCCCCTGCGCGTGATCAGCTCGCGCCGGGACCGGGCCTGCATCAGGCGTACGGCCCGGGTGAGGGCGGGGTTGCCCGGAGCGTCGTCGCCGACCCCGGCGATCTGCGCCTCGTACGCCATCAGGCCCACGAGCCGGAACCCGGGCCGTTTCGCGATCGCGGTGGCCAGGTCGGCGGCCTGGTCGATCTCGCGGACGGGGGAGCGGCGGACGCCCGCCCTGAACCGGCCGCCGAAGGCGAGGTAGCCCGCGTCGACGTCCAGGCAGAGCCGGATCTCGTGGCGGTCGCGGACCGCGGAGACGGCGGCCTCGACGAGGTCCAGGTGCTCGGTGTGGTCCACCATGATGGTGATCTCCCGTGCCGCGACCGGGTCGGCGGCCAGCCCGGCGAGCGCGGCGCGGTCGACGGTGGGGTACGCGACCAGCACGTCCCGCATCCCGGTGGAGACGAGCCAGAGGGCCTCGGGGAGGGTGAAGGCCATGATGCCGGTGAAGCCGTCCACGGCGAGGATGCGTTCGAGCACGGCCCGGGACCTGACGGACTTGCTGGCGACCCTGATCGGCTTGCCCCCGGCCCGGCGGGCCATTCCCTCGGCGTTGGCGCGCAGGGCGGGCAGGTCGAGGACGGCGAAGGGGGGATCCAGGTGCGCTGTGGCCCGGTCGTAGCGCTGGCGGTCGTCCATATCCGCAGAATAACCCCGCTCCAACGAATATGAGAGGTATTCATATTGCCGGGCGGGTGGTCAATGCTCCCACCAGGAGGGTTCCAAGATCGCGTAAGTGGGTGGTTGATCCCCGGCCCGGTCCTGCCCGGACGCGTACACATGATCGGATGACGACTACTCTCCAGGACATCCTGGCGGGCTCGGGAGGCACCGGCGGCTCGGGGGCGACAACCGGAGGCTCGGGAGGCAAGGCGGCGGCCGAGCAGTTCCAGGACGTCCGGCGCAGGTCGGTGCGGCTGCTGCGGCCGGGCAGGACCCCCGCCGGTCTTCCCGCGGCCCTCGTGGTGTCCGCCGTGCTGGTGGTCTCGGCCTCGGTGACGGTGGGCCTGCTCACGCAGTCGCCGGTCGCGCGGATCCCCTACCGACGGCTCGTCAACGGCGTCGGCGCGTGGCACTGGTCGGATCCGGCCACGTTCGCCGCGTCGACGCTCGCCGTGGCGGTGGGCCTGGTGATGCTCGCGCTCGCCGCGCTGCCGGGACGGACCCGGCTGGTGCCGCTGGAGTCGGGGGACCCGCACATGGTGATCGGCATCACCAGGTCCGGGCTTCGCCGCACGCTGCGGGAGGCCGCCGAGGTGGTGGAGGAGGTGAACGGGGCCCGGGTCCGGCTCACGTCGCGGATCGTCGAGGTCACCGTGTTCACCGACGCCGAGCGGACCGGGCCCGTGCTGCGCCGGGTGGGCGCGGCGGTGGGCGACCGGCTGGCGGGACTGGGCGCGATGTGCGCGGGCGACGTCGTCGTACGGCTGCGCAGGAAGAAGGCCCGATGAGACCCTACCTGGGCAACCGGATCGGTCTGGCCGTCACCGGGGCGGTACTGGTGTGCGCGGGGCTCTACGCCTTCCTGCGGGGACGCGGTGACATCCCCGGCCAGTCGCCCGGAGCCAGGCTCGTGCGCCGGGGGTTCCCCGGCTGGCTGGCCGAGCATCCGTGGCTGGGCTGGCTGCTGGCGCTGCTGCTGGTGGTGCTGGCACTCCTGGCGGTGCGGTGGCTGCTACACGCCCTGGGATGGGGACGGTGGGGCGGGCGGACCGGGACGGGGACCGCCATGCTCGGGGTTGCTCTTAAAGAAGTCGAAGGGCTCACCCGTGTTCGCGTCAGGCATGTACGGCACGAGCGGCTGCGCATCGGGGTGGGGTGCGCGCCCGGGACGGATGTCGGCAAACTCGTCGCCCGGCTGAACAGGGACGCGGTGGGGAAGGTCCGACGGGCGCTCGGGGAGGTAGAACTCGGCGTGCTGGTTCGCCTGCACGTCCGCCGTCGCTGACCTTCCGAACACGGGCCGCTCACCCGTTCCGCCGGACACGGGCCGCTCACCCGTCCCCCCGGGCACCGGCCGTTCGGCCGTCGCGCCCTGCGCCGGTCGTTCACCCGTTCCGCCGTACGCGGGCCGTTCACCCGTCGCGCCGTACACGGACCGCTCGCCCGTCGCGCCGTACACCGGCCGGTCGGCCGTGTCCGCATAAGTACTGTTCCCGTACGCGGTGCTCCGGTACGCCTGCGCGTCGTACGACCCGTACCCCGCCGCCTCCCCGACGGGGCTCGCGTACACCGGCCGCTCGACCGTCGTGTCGTACGGCGGGAACTCGTCGCCGGGGCCCTCGTCCGGCGGGTCCTCGTCCGGTTCCCCGGCCGCCGCCGCCGCGGGGGCGTTCTCCTCGTTCCTGACCCCGAAGGCCAGTCCGGCGGCCAGGCAGGCCAGCGGGAGGGCGGGGATGACGTAGCGGTGGTCGAAGGCCGCGATGAAGGGCGGCAGGATCAGCAGCATCGTCCCCGCGGCCCAGGGCAGCAGCGCCACGCCGCCGAGCCGCCGCAGCCGCATCAGCACGCCGACCAGGCCGACCAGCAGGATCACCCCGAGGTAGGGGCCCCGCACGAAGACGTACTCCTGGTAGCCGCGCAGCCAGCCCGCGTACGGCTCGGCCATCACCGGCGCCCCCGACGAGCCCTGGTAGGCCACGGTCAGCTGCTCGGCGGTCTTGCCCTGCGAGGCGGCCCCCGAGGAGAAGGGGCGCACGGTGTCGGGGAAGACGTAGGCGCTCTGCGGCCCGGGAGCCGGGTAGACGCGCCGGTTCCAGTCGAAGATGTGGGCCGCGTCCGCCAGGCCCGCCCGCAGGAAGTCGAACGGCTGGGCCATGATCGCCTGGGTGGCGAAGGAGCCCGCGAGCGCGTCGCGCTCCGCCCAGCTGCCCTTGACCTTGTTCAGCGGCGACTTGCCGTCCCAGATGTAGACAGGCGGCGCCGCCCGCTGTCCGAGCGGCTCGACGGGGCACAGGGCCGCCTCGGGTCCGGCCGGGTGGATCCTGTCGCAGTCGGCGAAGGTCATCGTCCGCGCCCAGAGGAAGGCGTTCCCCCTGGTCAGCCCGAAGTTGCCGTGCTCGGCCCTGAACCAGGCCGCGTACGAGCCCAGGCCGATGGCGGCGGCCAGCGTCGCGGCGACGACCGCCCGCCACCCGGCCCGGCGGATCACCATGCAGACCAGCGCCACGGCGATCAGCGGCAGCCCGATCGTGCGGGTGACGGTCGCCGCGGCCAGCAGCGCTCCCGCCAGCGCCGCGACCCACGCCGCGGGGCGTCGCCGCCACAGCAGCAGCGTGACCGCCAGCACCGCCAGGAACTGGAAGAGCAGGTCCGCCATGACGAGGTGTTCGAGCTGGAGCTGGTAGGCGTCCAGCAGCACCGGCAGCGTGGCGAGCGTCGCGCCCCACCCCGGCAACCCGCCCAGCCTGCGCAGCAGCAGGTAGACGCAGACGGCCACGACCAGCCCGAGCAGGTGCTGCACCGCGACCACCGCGGGGATGCTGGCCAGCGGCTTGAGGACCCACAGGAACAGCGCGTAGCCCGCGGGACGGGACTCCAGGGGGCGGGGGGCGAGCCCCGCGTTCAGGTAGACGAAGGAGTCGGCCCAGAACCACAGGGCGGGCCGGTAGCCGAGCATGGCGAGAACCCGCAGGCCGCCGCCCGCCAGCAGGGCGGTCATGAAGAGCCAGTGCGACCTGACGAAGCGGAGCGCCCGCAGGGGGCGGGAGGGTCTCACGGGGCGCTGGGAGCGACGGGAACGGCTTGCCGGGTGCGTTCCCGTTACCACCGCGACCTCCCGAGTCCCGCGCACATGGCCACCCAGCATAGGCGTGGGATCAGAGGGTCTTGCACGTGATGCGAAATTTGATAGGGATCGAGTTGTATGTTCCCAGGAACCTCCGGCTCCGCTCCCGCGCCGCCCCGCTCAGGGGTCCTTTCGCGCGTGGACTCCCGCGAGGTCTGTGGCACCGCGCGCCGGGAGCTCCTGCGGCTCGCCGCTCCAGAGGTCCAGGCGTCTCGTGCCGGGGGCTCCTGCGGCTCGCCGCTCCAGAGACCCCGGGACTCCCGGCGGCCGGGAATCCCCGCCCGGCCCCCGGGCCCCGGCACGGTCGCCGAGGGTTCGCTCAGCACTCGATGACGTTCACCGCGAGCCCTCCACGGCTGGTCTCCTTGTACTTGTCGAGCATGTCGCGGCCGGTGTCGCGCATCGTCTTGATGGCCTTGTCCAGCGAGACGAAGTGGCGGCCGTCGCCGCGCATCGCGATCCTGGCGGCGGCGATGGCCTTGATCGAGGCGACCGCGTTGCGCTCGATGCACGGGATCTGCACCAGGCCGCCGATCGGGTCGCAGGTCAGCCCCAGGTTGTGCTCGATGCCGATCTCGGCGGCGTTCTCGACCTGCTCGGGGGTGCCGCCCATCACCTCGGTGAGCCCGGCGGCGGCCATCGAGCAGGCCGAGCCGACCTCGCCCTGGCAGCCGACCTCGGCGCCGGAGATGGAGGCGTTCTCCTTGAACAGCACGCCGATCGCCCCCGCGGTCAGCAGGAAGCGGATCACGCCCTCGTCGTCGGAGTCCTTGGTGAAGCGGTCGTAGTAGGTGAGCACGGCCGGGATGATGCCCGCGGCGCCGTTGGTGGGCGCGGTGACGATGCGGCCTCCGGCGGCGTTCTCCTCGTTGACCGCGAGGGCGAACAGCGAGACCCAGTCCATCGTCTGCAGCGAGTCCTTCTCCGGCGACTCGCTCCGCAGCTGCCGGTGGAGCTGGTGGGCGCGGCGGCGGACCTTCAGGCCGCCGGGCAGCACGCCCTCCTTGCCGATGCCGCGCCGCACGCACTCGCTCATGACCCGCCACAGCACGAGCAGCTGTTCGCGGATCTCGGCCTCGGTGCGGCCGAACGCCCGCTCGTTCTCCAGCATCAGCCCGGAGATCGACAGCCCGGTCTCCTCGCACTGGGCGAGCAGCTCCGCGGCCGTGGTGAAGGGGTGGGGCAGGACGGTGTCGTCGGCCTTGATCCGGTCGGCGCCCGTGGCGTTCTCGTCGACGACGAAGCCGCCGCCCACCGAGTAGTAGACCTTCTCGCGGATCGTCTCGCCGGACTCGGACAGCGCGGTGAAGCGCATGCCGTTGGGGTGGCCGGGCAGCGAGATCTTGCGTTCGAAGACGAGGTCCTCGCCGATGACGAAGGGGATCTCGCGGGAGCCGTACAGGGACAGGGTGCCGGACTCGCGCATGGCGGCGAGCCGCTCGTCGACCGTGTCGACGTCGACCAGCTCGGGCTTCTCGCCCGACAGGCCGAGCAGCACGGCCTTGTCGCTGCCGTGGCCCTTGCCGGTCAGGCCCAGCGAGCCGTACAGGACGGCGCTCACCCGGGCGGTCTTCTCCAGCAGCCCGTCCTGGTGGAGGCCGCGGGCGAACTTGTGGGCGGCGGCCATCGGGCCGCCGGTGTGCGAGCTGGACGGGCCGATTCCGATCTTGAAGAGATCGAAGACGCTGATCGTCATCTGAATCCTTCCAGCGTGGACGGCCACGCGCGCCCGGGGACGCGCGCGGCCGTGACGCGAGGGGGGAGAGGCTTAGGACTCACCCGAGGTGAGCGCGGCGTACTCCTCCGGCGACAGCAGGTCGTCGGCGGAGCCCTCAAGGCGTACGCGGAACAGCCAGCCGTCGCCGTAGGAGTCACCGTTGACCAGCGAGGGGTCGTCCACGACGGCCTGGTTGACCTCGACGATCTCACCGGAGACCGGCGCGAAGATGTCGCTCACCGACTTGGTCGACTCGACCTCGCCGACCGCGTCACCGGCGGTGATCGTCGAACCGACCTCGGGGAGGATCTGCACGAAGACCACGTCGCCCAGCGCCTCGGCGGCGTAGGCGGTGATGCCGACGGTGAGGGTCAGGCCGTCATCGATGCCGGAGATCCACTCGTGTTCCTTGGTGTAGTGCAGGTCCTCGGGAATGCTGCTCATTTTTTCCTCCTGTAGAAAGGCAGTGCGACGACCTCGACCGGCTCGTGGCTGCCCCTGATGTCCACGGCCAGTCCTGACGACAGGCCGTTGTCCACGTAGGCCATGGCGATGGGCTTACCCAGGGACTGGGAGGGCGCTCCGCTGGTGACCTCGCCGACGACCGTGCCGTCACCGGCGACCACCACCGGATACCCGTGCCGGGGCACCCTGCGGCCGGTCGCGATCAGACCGACCAGGCGGCGGGACGGCGGGACGTCCTCGCGTGATTCGAGGGCGGCCCGGCCGACGAAGTCGCCCGGCTTGTCAAACCTCACCACACGGCCCAGCCCGGCGTCGAACGGGGTCAGGGCGGCCGACAGCTCGTTGCCGTACAGCGGCATCCCGGCCTCCAGCCGGAGGGTGTCGCGGGCGGACAGGCCCGCGGGGATCAGGCCGTGCGGCGCGCCCGCCTCGGTGAGGGCGGCCCAGACCGGCTCCGCGTCCCCGGCCGCGACGAACAGCTCGAAGCCGTCCTCGCCGGTGTATCCGGTACGGGCGACGAGGGCCTCGCGGCCCGCGACGACGGCGGGCAGGCCGGCGTAGTACTTGAGCCCGTCGAGGTCGGCGTCGGTGAGCGAGCCCAGGATCTCCGCGGAGCGCGGGCCCTGGATCGCGACCAGCGCGTACTGCTCGGAGCGGTCGTCCACCGCGGCGTCGAAGCCCTTGGCGCGGCCGGTCAGCTCGGCGGCCACCCGCGGGTAGTTGGAGGCGTTGGCGACGACCATGAACTCGGCGGGGGCGAGGCGGTAGACGATCAGGTCGTCCAGCACGCCGCCCTCGGCGTCGACGATCATCGTGTAGCGGGCGCGGCCGGGCTCCAGCGCGGAGAGGTGCCCGACCAGCGCGTAGTCGAGGGCCTCGGCCGCCTGCGGCCCGGTCACGAAGATCTCGCCCATGTGGGAGAGGTCGAACAGGCCGGCCGCCTGGCGGACCGCGTTGTGCTCGGCGGACTCGCTGCCGTAGCGGAGCGGCATCAGCCAGCCCGCGAAGTCAGTCAGCGTCGCGCCGAGGGACTCGTGCACGCCGCGCAGCGGCGTAGGTCGGGACATGTGCGCACCTCAGACAAGGGACAGATGAGAGCATCCTCCCCCTCTGTCGTGGGTGCCTGAGAGTTTCATCCGGGTTTTACCGGACTTTCACCTTCGGCGAGGTCGTGGGACCTGCTTTCCAGAGGCACCTACCCGCACGGTCCTTTGCCTTGAGAGGTTCGCGGGGAGGGCTTGCTCCTTCAGGGGTCCTGGCCTGGGTGTCAGGACGCTCTCCCGCACGGGATTCATCGGTGTCACCGGCCAGCCTAACCGCCCGCACCGGCCGAGCGAAATCCCCCGCTTCATCGGGGAGGTCGTGCCCGGCCTGCGGGTCCTCCGCCCACGAGGCCCGGGGTGCCCCGGGGCGGCGGGGGCGGAGTCAGGGGGCGGCGTGCCGGACCAGCGCCTCGAACAGGGCCGACTCGTCGTCGGTCTCGGGATGCCACTGGACGGCGACGGCGAAGGGGTGGTCGTCCACCTCCACGGCCTCGATCGCGCCGTCCTCGGCGTGGGCGGTCACGGTCAGGCCCCCGGCGAGCCGGTCGAGGGCCTGGTGGTGGTAGTGGGCCACGTCCACGGTCTCGGCCTCGAAGATCTTCGAGATCCGGCTGCCGGGGGCGAGCCACACCGGCATCCTGCCGTAGCGGCCGGGGGCCGGGGCGTGTCCCGGGTGGCCGACCACGTCGGGCAGGTGCTGGTGGAGGGTGCCGCCCAGCGCGACGTTCAGGACCTGCATGCCCCGGCAGACGCCCAGGAAGGGCAGGCCCCGCTCCAGCGCCGCCCGGACCAGCCCCAGCTCCGCGTCGTCGCGGAACGGCCGGACGTAGCCGGTCCGCTCGTGCGCCTCCTGGCCGTACCGTTCCGGGCCGACGTCCCCACCACCGGCCAGGATCAGCCCGTCCAGGCGCTCCACCAGGGGCGCGGGGTCACCCGCCGGGGGCAGGATCACCGGCTGCCCGCCCGCGCGGGCCACGTGCTCGACGTAGTCGTAGGGCAGGAGGGCGGTGGTCGTCTCCCAGACGGTGAAGCGCGCGGGCTCGACGTAGCAGGTGATGCCGATGACGGGACGGGACATGATCTCCTGTTTCGCCGTGCTTCCACCGATGTCCTGGCGCGGTGTGCCCGTCCCGGTGCTTCTCCCGCACGTTACCGGCCGCGGTGAGCCGACACGCCGCCGGGGGACGGGCGGACACCGTTGCCTCGCACCCGTCCGAGGACGCCCTCTCATGGTGTGCTCCTCAAGGGGCCCAGGGCGTCCAGGCCCCCTTGAGCAGGATCAGGGCGGCGCCCGACATGCGCCTGTCCACGGCGGCCTCCTGCTGTGGAGGTCGAGGCGGAATCGACTTAACCGGCTAAGCGTGGTGAAGACACGGCCGCTATGACAACGATGTCAACGGCACGTCGACCATGTGGCCCTTCTTCGGCGCGCGGTCGTCACCCACGGCTCACGCCGTCGGGTCGGCGCCGAGGGGGAAGGTCGTCAGGGGATCGGGACGGTGCGTAGTAAAGTACGCAGCGGAAACACGTCGGATAACCGGTTCAGGTGGGGGTCTCGTGAAGCGACCGACGATCGCCGACATCGCTCGTCGCGCGGGGGTGTCCAAGGTCGCGGTCTCCTACGCGCTGAACGACCGCCCCGGCGTGTCCGAGGCGAGAAGGAACACCATCAAGGCCATCGCCAGGGAGATCGGCTGGCAGCCCAACAGCGCCGCGCGCGCGCTCAACGGGGCGCGGGCCCGCGCCGTCGGCCTGACCGTGTGCCGCCCGGCGCGGGTGCTGGGGATGGAGCCGTTCTTCATGGAGCTGATCAGCGGCATCGAGAGCGAGCTGTCGGCCCGCTCCTACGCCCTGCTCCTTCAGGTGGTGGCCGACCACCGGCAGGAGGCGGAGGTCTACCGCAGGTGGTGGGGTGAGGGCCGCGTCGACGGCGTCATCCTGGTCGACCTGCACTTCGACGACACGCGCATCCCCGAGATCGAGGGTCTGGACCTGCCGGCCGTGGTGATCGGCCATCCGTCGGAGACCGGTTCGCTCGCCCCCGTCTGGTCCGACGACGGCGCGGCCATGCGGGAGACGGTGGAGTATCTCGCCGCGCTCGGCCACCGCAGGATCGCCAGGGTCGCCGGGCTGCCCGCGCTGGTGCACACCGTCCTGCGCGACCGGGCCTTCACCGCCGCGTGCGACGAGCTCGGCCTGGACGGTCACTCCATCGTGCACACGGACTACACCGGCGAGGAGGGCGCGCGGGCCACGCGGCGGCTGGTCAGCGCCGCGAACCGGCCGACGGCGATCGTCTACGACAACGACATCATGGCCGTCGCCGGGCTCTCGGTCGCGCAGGAGATGCGGCTGGAGGTGCCCGCGGACCTGTCCCTCGTGGCCTGGGACGACTCGCCCCTCTCCCAGGTGGTGCGACCGGCACTGACCGCCCTGGGCCGGGACATCCCCCACTACGGGGCGCAGGCCGCGCGGAGCCTGCTGGCGCTGATCGCCGGCGAGCACGTCACCGGCGTCCAGACCGAGACGGCCAGGCTCACCCCGCGAGGCAGCACGGGCGCGCCGGGCCACCGGTGACGGACGCCCGGAGCGGTGCGACGTGCGCCGCGCCCGTGCCCGGACGCCCGTCACCCGCGTTCAGAACGGCGTGACGTAGGCGCCGGAGATGCCGCCGTCCACCAGGAACTCCGAGCCGGTGATGAAGCTGGCGTCGTCGGAGGCGAGGAACGCCACCGCGGCGGCGATCTCGGACGCCTCGGCGAAGCGGCCCACCGGGATGTGCACCAGGCGGCGCTGCGCCCGCTCGGGGTCCTTGGCGAACAGCTCCTGCAGCAGCGGCGTGTTCACCGGCCCCGGGCACAGCGCGTTCACCCGGATGCCCTCGCGGGCGAACTGCACGCCCAGCTCGCGCGACATGGCCAGCACCCCGCCCTTGGAGGCGGTGTAGGAGATCTGGCTGGTCGCCGAGCCCATCACGGCCACGAACGACGCGGTGTTGATGATCGACCCCTTGCCCTGCCGCCGCATGTACGGGATGGCGTGCTTGCAGCACAGGTAGACCGAGGTGAGGTTGACCTCCTGGACCCGGCGCCAGGCGTCGATGCCGGTCTCCAGGATCGAGTCGTCGTCCGGCGGCGAGATGCCCGCGTTGTTGAACGCGATGTCCACGCTGCCGTAGGTGTCGAACGCGGCCCGGAACGCGCGGGCGACGTCGTCCTCGCTGGTCACGTCGGCCCGCACGAACAGCCCGCCGACCTCGTCGGCGGCCGCCGGACCGGTCGTCTCGTCCAGGTCCACGCACACGACGCGGGCGCCCTCCTCGGCGAACCGGCGCGCGGTGGCCAGGCCGATCCCGCTTCCGGCGCCGGTGATGACGGCGACCCGGTCCTGCAAACGCAGCATCGCTACTACTCCTCGGAAATGAAGACGTTCTTGATCTCGGTGAACGCTGACAGGGCGTCGGGCCCCAGCTCGCGGCCCAGGCCCGACTGCTTGAAACCGCCGAACGGGGTCCAGTAGCGGACGCTCGAATGCGAGTTGACGCTGAGGTTGCCCGCCTCGACCGCCCTGGCCACCCGCAGCGCCCGGCCGACGTCGCGGGTCCAGATCGACCCGCTCAGGCCGTACGGGGTGTCGTTGGCGATGCGCACGGCGTCCGCCTCGTCGTCGAACGGCACCACCGACACCACCGGTCCGAAGATCTCCTCGGTGAACGCCCGGTCGTCCGCCGAGCCGGGCGTCAGGACCGTCGGCGGGAACCAGAACCCCGGACCCGGCGGGCACTCGCCCTGGAGGTGGGGCGGCTCGGTGACGAAGGAGGCGACCCGCTCGCGGTGCTCGGCGCTGATCAGCGGGCCCATCTCGGTGGCCTCGTCGCGGGGGTCGCCGACCCTGACGCCCAGCACCGCCTCCCCGAACCGCGCCAGGAACTCCTCGTGGACCGAGCGCTCGACCAGGATCCGGGAGCGCGCGCAGCAGTCCTGGCCCGCGTTGTCGAACACCGCGTACGGCGCGGTCGCCGCGGCCCTGCCCAGGTCGGCGTCGGCGAAGACCACGTTGGCGCTCTTGCCGCCCAGCTCCAGGGTGAGACGCTTGACCTGCCCGGCGCAGGTGGCGGCGATCTCCTTGCCGACCTCGGTCGAACCGGTGAACACGATCTTCGCCACGCCGGGGTGCCCGACCAGCCGGGCGCCCGCCACCTCTCCGGCACCCGGCAGGACCTGGAAGACCCCCTCGGGCAGGCCGGCGGCCAAGGCGAGCTCGGCCACCCGCAGGGCGGTGAGCGGCGTCCACTCGGCCGGCTTGACGATCACGGTGTTGCCCGCGGCCAGCGCCGGGGCCATGCCCCAGGTCATGATGACCATCGGGAAGTTCCACGGCACGATCACGCCGACGACGCCCAGCGGCTCCCTGAAGGTGACGTCCAGCCCGCCGGGCACCGGGATCTGCAGGCCGTGGTTGCGCTCGGGCGCCCCCGCGTAGAAGTCGAGCACGTCGGCGACGTTGCCCGCCTCCCAGCGGGCGTTGCCGATCGTGTGCCCGGAGTTGGCGACCTCCAGCAGGGCCAGCTCCTCGGCGTGCTCGCGCACCAGCGAGGCGAAACGGCGCAGCAGCCGGGCCCGGTCTCCCGGGCCGACGTCCCGCCACGTCGCGAAGGCCCGCCTGGCACGCTCCACGGCCCGGTCGGTCTCGGCGGCGTCCGCCATCTCGACATCGGCGACGACCTCTTCCGTCGCCGGGTTGATGATCTTCACATTCACATCCGTTCGAATCCCCGGAAAAGCTCCCAGTCGGTCACCGCCGCGTCGAAGGCGGCGAGCTCGACCCGGGCGTTGTTCGCGTAGTGCGCCACGACGTCCTCACCGAAGGCGGCCGTCGCGAACGCGGAGCCCTCCCAGAGCGCCAGCGCGTCCCGCAGCGTGGTCGGCACGGTCTCCGCGCCCGACGAGTAGGCGTTCCCCGTGAAAGCGTCCTCAAGCGGCAGCTCGTTCTCGATGCCGTGCAGCCCGGCCGCGATCAGCGCCGAGACCGCGAGGTAGGGGTTGACGTCGCCGCCGGGCACCCGGTTCTCGATCCGCAGCGAGGGGCCGTGGCCGACCAGGCGCAGCGCGCACGTCCTGTTGTCCACGCCCCACTTGACCGCGGTGGGGGCGAAGCTGCCCTGTACGTACCGCTTGTAGGAGTTGATGTTCGGCGCGTACAGCAGGGTCAGCTCGCGCATCAGCGCGATCTGCCCGGCGATGAAGTGCTCTCCCGTCGCCGACAGGCCGTGCGGCCCGGAACCGGCCATCACCGGATCGCCACCGGTGTCCCTGAGCGAGATGTGGATGTGGCAGGAGTTGCCCTCGCGCTGGTTCGGCTTGGCCATGAAGGTGATCGCCATGCCCTCCTGGGAGGCGATCTCCTTGGCGCCGTTCTTGTAGATCGAGTGGTTGTCGCAGCTGGACAGGGCCTCGCCGAAGCGGAAGGCGATCTCGTGCTGGCCGAGGTTGCACTCGCCCTTGGCCGACTCGACGTACATGCCCGCGCCCTCCATGCCGAGCCTGATCCTGCGCAGCAACGGCTCGACCCTGGCGGTGCCGAGGAGGGAGTAGTCGACGTTGTAGAGGTTGGAAGGGGTCAGGTCGCGGTAGCCGCGGCGCCAGGCGTCCTCGTAGGTGTCGTCGAAGACGACGAACTCCAGCTCGGTCCCGACGAAGGCGCCCCAGCCGCGCTCGTCCAGCCGGGCGAGCTGCCGGCGCAGGATCTGGCGGGGTGAGGCGGTCACGTCGGAGCCGTCCTCCCAGACCAGGTCGGCCATCACCAGGGCCGTCCCCTCCTGCCACGGCACGCGGCGCAGGGTGGACAGGTCGGGCTTCATGACGAAGTCGCCGTATCCGCGCTCCCACGACGACATGGCGTACCCGTCGACCGTGTTCATGTCGACGTCGACCGCGAGCAGGTAGTTGCAGCCCTCGGAGGCGTGTCGCAGCACCTCCTCCAAGAAGTAGCGTCCCGACAGGCGCTTCCCCTGGAGGCGGCCCTGCATGTCGACGACCGCCAGCAGCACGGTGTCTATCCGGCCCGCCCGCACCTCGTCGTGGAGCTCGGTGACGTCCACATGCCCTCCTCGTCGGGGTCCTATTGGGCTAGTGTCAGACCATTGACGTGTAGCGGGGGGAGCCTTGTCAAGGGCCGGAGGGGATAATTGGATGAGGTGTCGCGATTGACCGCCGTGCTGCGGCCGGTGCGGGCGGGCAACGCGTTCGAGGAGACCGTGGAGCGCCTGCTCCAGGTCATCAAACTGGGGCTGGTGGCCGAGAAACTGCCGCCCGAGCGGGAGCTCGCCGCCCAGCTCGGCATCAGCAGGGTCACCCTGCGCGAGGCCATCCGCGAGCTGCAGGACGCGGGCTACCTGGAGGTGCGCCGCGGCCGGTACGGCGGCGCCTTCCTCACCTACACCCCGCCCCGCCCGCACCGGGACGACCTGCGCAGGGCCGTGGCCGACATGGGCACCGACGACCTGTCCGACGCCCTCACCTTCAGGATGGCCGTCGAGTGCGGCGCGGCCCAGGTGCTCGCCACCACCTCGCTGACCCCCGAGCGGCGCGAGACCCTGCGGGAGAGGCTGCGCGAGGTCAACTCGGCCGGGCCCGACGACTACCGCCGCCTCGACACGGCCTTCCACCTGGCCATCGCCGAGCTGACCGGCTCCGCCCTGCTCGCCGGGGCCTGCGCCGACGCCAGACTCCGGGTCACCGACCTGCTCAACGCCATCCCGGTGCTCCAGCGCAACATCGAGCACGCCGCCGTCCAGCACCAGGCGATCGTGACGGCGATCCTCGCCGGGGACCCGGAGGCCGCGCGCCGCGCCGTGGCCGAGCACCTGGAGGGGACCGCGGCGCTGCTGCGGGGATTCCTCACCTGACGCGCGCCTCTTACGGCCGGCCCGAAAAACCGCCGTGCCGCCGTGCCTCCCGTGCCTGCCGGAGGCCTCCCTCGCATAGCCTGGGAGGACGGTGGGGGATTTGTTCCGAGAGCGAATCATGGACACAGGACGGCTGCCGCTGTTCTGTTTCTTCGTCGCGCTGATCGCCGTCTTCCTGCTCACCAGGATCAACGTCCGGCTCATCCGCGCCAAGATCGGCTGGTTCGGCGACGTCAACGTGGGCGAGATGCACATCCACCACGTGGTCTTCGGTGTGGTGCTGACCCTGCTCGGCGGGGTGTCGGGCCTGATCGTCTCGGGGGTCTCCGAGGGCTGGTACGCGGTGACGGCGGCCGTCTTCGGCGCCGGAGCCGCCCTGATCCTGGACGAGTTCGCGCTGATCCTGCACCTGCACGACGTCTACTGGGAGGAGGAGGGCCGCGCGTCGGTCGA
Source organism: Streptosporangium nanhuense (assembly GCF_059358815.1). NCBI lineage: Bacteria > Bacillati > Actinomycetota > Actinomycetes > Streptosporangiales > Streptosporangiaceae > Streptosporangium > Streptosporangium nanhuense. Next base: position 133,667 of record NZ_JCADBG010000012.1, on the reverse strand, counting down.
CGCCGTGTTCATCGCCGTCGTGGTCACCGCCCTGCTCCTGCTCGGCCTGCGCCCCCTGGGCTGGGAGGACTACGACAGCGAGCCCCGGGGCACGTTGCTGACGGTCGGCTTCATCGTGACCAACCTCGCGCTCGCCGTGATCACGCTGCTCAAGGGCAAGATCTGGACGGGGCTCGCCGGACTGTTCGTCCCGATCCTCCTGGTGCCCGGCGCGATACGCCTGGCCCGCCCGGGATCGCCCTGGGCCCACTGGTTCTTCGCGCCCGACTCCCGGCGCCCGCAGCCCCGCAAGATGGCCAGGGCCGAGGGCCGCGAGGAGCGCTGGCGCCGCCCGGTGATCCGCGGCAAGATCGCCTTCCAGGAGTTCCTCTCCGGCCGCCACGATCTCCCCTCCACCCGCCGCCGTTCCCGCCGCTGAGCCCGCGCGCCCCGTGGACCCCGGGTGAACGACGGGCATACTGGGAGGCGTGAGTACGCTTCCGTCCCGATGGGACGGCGTGGAGCAGCGCGTCCCCGAATCGCTGGCCGACCTGCGCGGCCCGGCGACGGGGAAGGTCGCCCTGCCCGTGCACCTCGGCTGGTCCGGGCTCACCGAGTACGACCTGGTGAACCCGCTGCTGCGGATGAGCCTCTACCGCACGGTCATCACCGGCGGGGGCCGGTCCGACGCCGAGTCGTATTTGAACGCCGAGCTCCTCGTGGCCGACTGGCCGACCCTGCGCCGGGGCATCGGGCCGAGCTACCGCAGGGCCTGGGAAACCAAGATCGCCGCCCTGGGCTGGCGGCACGACGCCGGACCGGGCACCGGAGCGATCCCCGACGCGGGGACGGGCACCGCGGTGGGTCGTGAGGCAGGGACGGCGGGCGCCGTGACGCCGGAGTGGACTTCCGGAACCGGGGCGGGCGCCGTGACGCCGGGGTGGGAGCGATGATCCTGCCTCCCTTCCAGCAGCGGATGCTGGAGGCCGCGCTGCCCGCCTGCACCCGGTTCGGGCTGGTCCTGGCGGGCGGGTACGCGATGAACGCCCACGGCTTCACCGAACGCCCGAGCAACGACCTCGACTTCGCGACCGCCGCCGAGACGCCGCTGCCCGAGGTCGCGGAGGGGATGGCCGAGGCGTTCAGGGAGGCCGGGCTGGAGGTCACCCTGACGGAGGTGACGCCCCGGATGGGACGCCTCGTGGTCAGCGACCCGGTGACCGAGCAGAGCTGCGAGTTCGACCTGCTCAGGGAGGCGTTCCAGCAGCAGCCCGTGATCGTCGGCGACGTCTCCGTCGTCTCCCTGGACGACGCGGTCGGCCTGAAGATGCGGGCCCTGCACGAGCGCAGCCTCGCCCGCGACGTCATCGACATCGCCTCGGTCTCCCACCTGTACGGCTTCCGCGAGCTCGAACACCTCGCCCGCCTGCACAACGAGGAGTTCGAGCTCGCCGAGCTGGTGATGCGGCTGGAGTTCGTCGACCTGATCGCCGACGAGGACTTCGAGGCCTACGGCGTGAACGGCGAGCAGATCATGGAGATCCGCCGGTTCGCCTGCGCCTGGGTGGAGGACATCGGCCTCCGCCGCGCCGAGGAGGGCGACGTCGACTACGACGACGTCCCCGACCCCGACTGAGGAAGGACGTTTCCGGCTCCGGCCGGGGAAACCGGGAAGGGCGTCGGCCGTGCCACCGGTAGTGGCAGGGTCGACGCATGGCCATGCCGCACCCTGTGAATCCGAGGATCAAAAAGTCGATCACCCTGCGTCGGTCCGTTGCCGAGGAGGTGGAGTCCCGAACAGGTCCCCGGGGCTTCTCGCGCTTCGTCGATCGGTCGGTCGAGCAGGGACTCGCACTGTTGAAGGCTCAGGAGGACGCATACTCGGCCGGCCGCCGGGCAGTCGACGGTCCTCTCTGCTGAAGGGTGCTGATCATGGGTCTTATGGAGAAGCTCAACCTGCGCGAAATGAAGGCCAAGGCCAAGCTGAAGCTGGCCAGCCGGACGGGCAACCGCCGGATGGTGGCCGAGGCCAGGACCGAGGAGGCCGAGGCGAAGCTTCTGAAGACCCAGGACGAGATCCTGGACACCGTCGCGGAGATGCGCAAGGAGTACGGCGCCCGCCGCCGCTGACTCCCACCCTGCCGCACCGAATGCCGGTGTCCCGCCGATGGGCTCCCTCGGGAGCCGACTCCGGATCGGCGGGACACCGGCACGCGACGGCCCGCTCCGACGGAATCCGCGAGGAGACCTCGGGCGGGACACCGGCACGCGACGGATGCCCGGGAACGAGTTCGATGGGGCGCTTTATCGCCGGGCACTCAGAGTGACCCCGTGAGGCCCCGCAGGGCCAGTCCAAGGCCGAGCAGGACGACGAGGGCCGCCGTGCCGACCGGCGCGAAGGCCGATACGCGGGCCGCGAGGCCGCCGCCCGCCGCGGCCAGGCGGTCGAGCCGCCCGGTGAGCCTGACCAGGAGCAGCCCGGTGGCGGTGAGCGTCCCCGCCATCCCCACGCCGTAGGCCAGGACCAGTGCGATCCCGAACCAGGTGCGGCCGAGCGCGATCGCCCCGAGCAGGACGACGAGCGCCGACGGGCTGGGCACGAGCCCCCCGGCCACCCCCATGCCCACGAGCCCGCCCTTCGAGGGGGCCGCCTTCCGGGGACCGGCAGGGGCCGCTCCGGCGTCCCGCGCCTCCATCCCGCCGGTACGCGACCGGGCCTCCTCGCCGAGGTCGGTCCCCTCCCGCTCCAGCAGTGCCACGGTACGGCCCTCCCCGGCAGGCCGGCCGTGCCCGTGCCCGTGTCCGAAGTGCCCATGTCCATGTCCGTGGCCAAAGTGCCCGTGCCCATGGCCGAAGGCCGGGGGGTCGCCGGTGCGGTAGGCGCGCCAGGCGGACAGCAGCAGGCGGACGCCCACGGCGAGGATCAGCAGGCCGCTGGCCAGGCCGAGCCAGGCGAGGACCCCCTCTCCGGTGAGGACGGAGAAGGCGCTCAGCAGGAGGCCGACCACGACGACGCCCAGGGTGTGGGTGGCGGTCACGGTGGCGCCGACGATCAGCGCGTCACGGGGACGGCCCCTCCTGCCCGCGAGGTAGGCGGCCATGACGGTCTTGCCGTGGCCGGGGATGAGGGCGTGCCCGGCGCCCAGGACCGTGGCCAGCAGGACGGCGAGCAGTCCCAGCGGCAGGGTCGGCGAGTCGGTGCCGACCAGGCCGACGAACGTGCGGTCGAGCGCGGCCAGCGCGTCGGCGACCGGCCCGTCGGGTACGAGCGGGAGCGTGACCGCCACCGACCCGGTCCCGGGGGCCACGCCGAGCTCGGCGGCGCGCTGGTCGAGCGGGCTGGACAGCAGGCCGTCCGGGTAGGCCCGCAGTTCCTCGCTGACGCTCGTGCCGGGCACGGACGACCGTGCCAGCCGTACCCCTCCCTCGGCCACGGCCGTGATCTCCCGCCAGCCGATCCGGTCGGCGAGATGCCCGTCGCCGAACGAGATCGCCCCTGCCCCCTGGAGAGGGGCGGCGACGGCGGAGAGACGGCAGGTCAGGCGGGTGGTCTCCAGGCCGCCCTGGCCGGGCTCGTAGGTAAAGGAGCTCTCGGCGACGCGCCAGGGCGTCGCGGTCCCGTTCACCGTCAGGCGTTGCGCGGCGGCGAGCTCGGCGCAGCGGGCGGTGCCGTACGCCGATCGTTCGGAGTCCGAGACCGTGCCCGAGCGGTCGGTGTCCACCGAGGGGCGAGCCTGGAGGGTGGGCAGCTCGGCGCTGTCCACCACCGCCAGGTTCTCCACCAGGTTCCGGCCGATCCGCAGGCCGTTGTAGTGGTTGACGGTGAAGTTGCCCAGCGGGTGCGCGACCCGCGCGCCGGTCGCGGTGGCCACGCCGCGCGCGGGAGCGGTACCGGTAGCGGCGCCGAGCGCGGCGGCGGTCACGGTCGCCGTGCCGGTCGCGGTCACCGTGGCTGTGCCGGTCGCGACGGTGGCGGCGGCGGCTGCCGCGGGCGCGAGGACGGTGAGCGCGCACACCGCGCCCGCCACCACCGCGCCCGTCGCCACCGCGCCTGCCGACACCGTGCCCGCCGACACCGCGCCCGTCACCGTCGCGACCGCCCTCGCCGGGAGGGCCGCGCCGAGCACCGCGCGCGACGCCTTCATCAGCCACGACGACCAAGACAACCATGGCGACCACGACAACCTCGGTGTCCTCGGTGTCCTCACGAGGTTCGGCGCTGTCGTCGGTCTCTGTATCTCTGGGAACTTCATGACAACCTCGCGAGGGCGGGCAGGCCGGGAGAGAAGGAGGGGTTGGCCGCGCGGGCGCGGGCGGCGGAGCGCCTCGCCTCTCCGGCCATGCCCAGGGCACGTTCGATCTCCGCGCGGTGGTGCAGCGGCAGGGCGTTGCGCCAGCCGGTGGCGGTGGCCTTCCTCGCGTACGGCAGGGCCTCGCGGCTGCGGCCGTCGCGGTGCAGGGCCCAGGCCAGGGCGTCGGCGGCGACCACGTTCGGGTTGCGGGCGTACTCGGCCCGCGCGTGCGTGACGGCCAGTGCGGGGGAGCCGTGGTCGGCCTCGTACTCGGCCCAGGTCAGGTCGTCCCTCACCCCGGCTTTCCGCATCAGGTCGCGTTGCGCCCGCAGCAGGGACCACTGCTCGGAGGGGTCCCTGCCCGCGGCGGCCAGCACCTCGGCGTACTCGACCACGTACTGGGCCAGGGGCAGCCGGGCGACCACGGTGGCGTAGCGGTCGATCGCCTCGGCGGTGCGCCCGTCGAGCGCGGCGGCCCTGGCGCTTCCCGCGAGGGCGGGGACGAAGCCGGGCGAGGCCTCCAGCGCGAGCCGGTACTGCTCGGCGGCGCCGCGCCGGTCACCGGAGTGCAGGGCCAGCTCGCCCAGGTAGTGGCGGCAGTAGGCGACGTCGGCGGGGGAGAAGGCGTCGGAGAGCGCGTGTTCCAGCATGCGGCGGGCCGTCGCGCGGTCGCCCCTGAGCTCGGCGTCGTAGGAGGCGCGGGTGAAGGCCGCGACACCGGGACGCAGCTCCATCATCCTGCCGACGGCCCGCCCGGCCTCCCCGTACCTGCCGAGCTGGGTGTAGGCGTCGGCCAGCACCGCGTGGGCGTCCAGGCCGTAGGGGTTGGCGGCGACCGAGGAGCGGGCCAGCCGTACGGCCTCGGCGAACTCGTGGCGCCCGGCGGCGAGCGCGGCCAGGCCCGTGAGCACCTCCGGGTCGCCGGGGCTCAGCGCGGTGGCCCTGGCCAGCGCCCGCTCGGCGCGCGGGTAGGAGGACGGGTCGGCGGTGACGCGCGCCTGCTGGACGTAGGCCGCGCCGAGCCGCGCCCAGGCGTGGTGGTCGGCGGGCAGCCGCCGGAGCCGGTCGGTCAGCGCCCTGATCGCGCCGTCGAGGGAGACGGCGGAGACGGACGTCCCGGCGAACTCGACCCGGGGGGCAGCGGGCACGGGAACGGGAGCGCGGGCGGGCCGGTCGCCGGGGATCAGCGCCGCCCCGAGGGTCAGCGCCGCGGCCAGGCCCAGCACGGCCGCGGCCGTACGGGCTCTCGCGGAAGTCTTCATGGTCGTCGTCCCTCTGGTCGGCGCGGGAGAGCGCGGGAGAGCGCGGGAACGCGCGGGGGCCCGAGGGCGCGGAACCCGGGAGAACCGGGCCCCGCGCCCTCGCGGTCAGCTCGCGTTCACCGACGTGTTGCCCGGCAGCGGGATGTACGGGAACACGGTGCCGAACGGCTTGTCGTTGGCGTCCACCTTGTCGCCCGCGGCCAGCGCGTCGACGAGCTTGCCCGTCCGGGCGGCGCCCGCCATCGCCTGCAGGGCGATGTCGACGACGTCGTCGCCGAGGCGGCGGCCGTTCGGGAAGCCCTGGAGGTCACCGGCGAGCACGCCGAGCCTGTTCGGGGTCGCCGCGGGCGGGATCGCCATGTTCAGCCGCAGCATCTCCGACGGGCGCAGCTTCCCGGCGTCCTTGTTGAGGCTCTGCGAGTTGAGGTCGGCCTTGATCGGGCCGTTCTTCTTGGCGATGCCGGTGAGGAAGATCTCGACCAGGTCGTCGCGGGGAGTCTTCGGCGCCTTGAGGCCGTAGATGGCCTCGAGCAGCTTGGGCACCTCCGGCTCGGTGACGCGCTTGACGACGGCGGGGACCCCGGCGTCCCGGTCCGGCGGCAGGGCGTTGAAGGCGTCCTTCAGCCCGGCCGGGACCACGACCTCGTTGACCAGCGGCTGGCCCAGGCGGGAGACCTGGACGAAGCCCTTCGGGCTCCACTTGTCGACGGTGGACCAGACGCCGACGACGGGGTTGCGCTTCGGGTCGCCGCGCAGCGCGATCTCGTCCTTGGGCAGCTGCAGGGCCAGGCTGTGCACGTTGTAGCCCTTGAGCGTATCCTGGCCGACCTCGGACAGGTCGCCGCCGTACAGCAGGTCGAAGACCCGCAGGTCGGCGAAGAACGCCTCGTCCGACTGGCCGGCGAAGACGCTGCCCCCGCCGGGCAGCTTCTTGACGGCCTGCGCGCGCAGTTTGCCGTAGTCGGGGACGGAGGCCGGGCCGGTGTTGCTCGGCGCCACCACGCCGTTCGCGACCAGGGTCTTCGTGCCGTGGGCGGTGCTCCTGGTGAGCTTGTAGCGCTGCTTGAACAGCAGGTTCTTGTCGTTCAGCGAGGTGACGGGGCCGTTGTCGTACAGGAAGGTGCCGTTGCCGCGCCGGTCCTCGTTGCGGAACGTCCACTGGTAGACGACGTCGGGCACGGCGTCGCCATTGCTGTCGATCTTGATGTTGTAACGGGAGTCGGTGTCGAACTGGTAGAAGTTCGGCCCGCCGTTCGGCTCCTCGAACGGGATGAAGTTGGCCAGCAGCGTGACGGTGCCGGGCTTGTCGGGGCTGACGAACGCGTACACGTCGGTGTTGTCGTTGCGGGGGTCGCCCGCGATCATCGGCGCCTCGCGGTGCGAGGAGGCGTTGCCGGTCTCGGCTCTCAGCAGGGCGAACGAGGAAAGCGAGGAAGCGGCCAGCGCCCCTATGACGCCCATGCCGATCAGGGCGCGCCGGTTGATCCGGAGCTCCATGTCAGTTGGTCCTTTCGGCCGCCGGTCACGGTGTGACCGGCCGTGGGTACGGGGATGCGAGAGGGATCCGGCCGGGTTCCTCGCTCCCCATTCGCCGCCGCGCCCTCCCCGGATTGGCGCCGGAGGAGGGGATTTCCCGCCGTTTTTCCGGCCGTCTTTCCCGGTGCTTTTCCGGCCCGGCCTCCCGCCGGTTTCCGGTCCTCCCACTCGTCTTTCCCGCCCGCCGCCCGCCTCCCGCCGCCCGCCGGTTTTCGGTGCCCCGCGCGCTCGCCTGATTCGACTCTCCGCCCCCGCGTGACCCCTTCGGGGCAACCCGGGTTGACACGAATGATGACGTCAACTTATGTTGACGTCATCGACTTTCGTCTTCAAAACAGGGCGAGACGCCCGAGACGGACTCGCGCGCGGTAGACAGGAAAAGCGGCCGCAGGCCGATCACGTCGTTTCCGAAGGGGGACACATTGCCGGGGGTCACATTGCCGGACGACACGGTGCCGGGGAACCCGGACGACACGGGGCCGGAACGAACGGGGCCGGAGGAGACAGGACCGGGGAAGACGCCGCTGGGAGACACGAAGCCCGAGACCGCGTCCTGGCGGTTGCTGACCGCGTACATACGACCCCACCGCGGTGCCCTGCTGCTGGGCGGGGTGCTCAGCCTCGTCGGCTCGCTGGCAGGGCTGGCGATGCCGCTCCTGGCCAAGACCGTCATCGACGCCTTCGGCGAGCAGCGCTCCCTGGTCGGCCCGGTGCTCGGCCTGACCGCCGCCGTGCTCCTGGGCGCGGCCATCGGCGCGCTGGGCAGCTACGTGCTGGAGCGGATGGGCGAGGGCATCGTCTTCTCCGCCCGCCGCACCCTGGTCGACCGGATGCTGCGGCTGCGGGTGTCCGAGGTCGACCGGCTCAAGCCGGGTGACCTGATGTCGCGGGTCACCTCCGACACCACGCTGCTGCGGGCGGTGTTCACCAGCGGCGTGGTCGAGACGGTCAGCTCGCTGTTCATGCTCGTGGGCGCCGTGGTGATGATGGCGGTCATCGACGGGTTCCTGCTGCTCATCACGCTGGGAGTGCTGGTCGTGGTCGGCGGGTTCGTCAGCCTGCTGATGCCCCGCATCCAGCGCGCCTCGATGCAGGCGCAGGTCGCGGTCGGCGAGATGGGCGCGGTCCTCGACCGGGTGCTCCAGGCGTTCCGCACGGTCAAGGCCAGCGGTGCCGAGGAACGGGAGATCGCCGCGGTGGGCGAGGCGGCCCGCGAGGCGCGCGACCGGGGGGTCGCCGTCGCCTGGCTGACCTCGATCGCCGGTGTCTCGGCGTGGGTGTCCGCGCAGCTGGCCTTCGTGGCCGTGCTCGGCGTGGGCGGCGCGCGGGTCTCCTCGGGCTCGCTGGAGGTCTCCTCGCTGATCGCCTTCCTGCTGTACCTGTTCTACCTGGTCGCCCCCATCGGCCAGCTGGTCAACGGCTTCACGCAGGTGCAGAACGGCCTGGCCGCGGTGAAGCGGATCCGCGAGATCGAGGAGCTGCCCGCGGAGGAGGCCGGCGGCTTGGCGTACGAGGTCGGCAGGGCCCCGGCCGGGGTCGTCTTCGAGGGCGTCGCCTTCCGCTACGGCGACGACAGGCCGGTCGTCCACGACGACGTCTCCTTCGAGGTGCCCGCGGGCGGGCTGACCGCCCTGGTGGGGCCCTCGGGGGCGGGCAAGTCCACGGTCTTCGCCCTGCTGGAGCGCTTCTACGAGCGGCGGGCGGGCAGGATCGCGATCGACGGCCGCGACATCGCGGACTGGCCGCTCGCCGAGCTGCGCGCCTGCCTCGGCTACGTCGAGCAGGACGCGCCGGTGCTGGACGGCACGCTCAGGGAGAACCTCGTCTTCGCCGCGCCGGGCGTGGAGGAGGCCGACATCTGGCGGGTGCTCGCCCGCACCCGCCTGGAGGACCTGGTCTCCCGGCTTCCCGAGGGGCTGGAGACCCGGGTCGGCCATCGGGGGATCATGCTCTCCGGCGGCGAGCGCCAGCGGGTCGCCATCGCCCGCGCCCTGCTGCGCACCCCCCGGCTCCTGCTGCTCGACGAGGCCACCTCCCAGCTCGACGCGGTCAACGAGCTGCGGCTCCGCGAGGTGATCGCGGAGGTGGCGGCGGAGACGACCGTGCTGGTGATCGCCCACCGCCTCTCCACCGTGGCGGGGGCCGACCGGATCGTGGTGATGGAGGCGGGCCGGGTGCGGGCCGTGGGCACCCACGAGGAACTGCTCGCCGACGACGCCCTCTACCGGGAGCTGGCCGCGACCCAGTTCCTGCTGCCCACCTAGGGCCGTCACCCGGTTCCCGTCGCCCGCCGGAGCCGCGGCCCGGTTCCCGTTGCCCACACGGCCCTGCGCTCACTGGCTCGGTTGTGTAAATTCATATCGCCCATAAAGGAATATTTTGGACACTGGGCCGAGGGGCTGATTCGCCGTCCGGTGAATCGGGCATCCCCGCCTGTGCGGAGCCTCTCCTTCGCATCGGGGCGCCCATCGGGCGCTCGCCGCATTCGATCACCCGGTCCCGTCCGTGCGGGACGCGGTCCGGGCGTGTGGATCGTTACGGCCACCACCGGGGGTGTCGCGGGCACGCCGCTCGCGACACCCCCCTTCCCGGGTTGACCTGTGGCCTCCGGGTGACCAAATATGAATACATTCATTCATTCCTGAGGGGGAGGTCGGGCATGTCCGGCAGCCGGATCGTGCGCGCGCCGCGCGGTACCACGCTCACCGCCAAGGGGTGGCCGCAGGAGGCGGCGCTCCGCATGATCCAGAACAATCTCGATCCCGAGGTCGCCGAGCACCCGGAACAGCTCGTCGTCTACGGCGGCTCGGGCAAGGCCGCCCGCGACTGGCGCTCCTTCGACGCGATCACCCGTACCCTGACCACGCTGGAGGGCGACGAGACGCTGCTGGTGCAGTCGGGCCGCCCCGTCGGGGTCTTCCGCACCCACGAGTGGGCCCCCCGGGTGCTCATCGCCAACTCCAACCTGGTGCCCGACTGGGCCAACTGGGAGGAGTTCCGGCGCCTGGAGGCCGCCGGGCTGACCATGTACGGGCAGATGACGGCCGGTTCCTGGATCTACATCGGCACCCAGGGCATCCTGCAGGGCACCTACGAGACCTTCGGGGCCGTGGCCGCCAAGCGGTTCGGCGGGAGCCTGGCCGGGACGATCACGCTGACCGCCGGGCTCGGCGGCATGGGCGGCGCCCAGCCGCTGGCCGTGACCATGAACGGCGGCGTGGTGATCTGCGTCGACTGCGATCCCAGGTCGATCGACCGGCGGATCGAGCACCGCTACCTGGACGTCCGCGCCGCCGACCTCGACGAGGCGCTGCGCCTGGCGTACGAGGCCCGCGACCAGCGCAGGCCGCTGAGCATCGGGGTCGAGGGCAACGCGGCCGAGGTCGTGCCCGAGCTGCTGCGCAGGGGCGCCGAGATCGACGTCGTCACCGACCAGACCTCCGCCCACGACCCGCTGATGTACCTGCCGGTCGGCGTGGCCTTCGAGGACATGGCCGACGAGCGCGAGAAGGACCCGGCGGGCTTCACCCGCAGGGCCCGCGAGTCCATGGCCGCCCACGTGGAGGCGATGGTCGGTTTCCAGGACGCCGGGGCCGAGGTCTTCGACTACGGCAACTCGATCCGGGGCGAGGCGCAGCTGGCGGGCTACACCCGCGCGTTCGACTTCCCCGGTTTCGTGCCCGCCTACATCCGGCCGCTGTTCTCCGAGGGCAAGGGCCCGTTCCGCTGGGCCGCGCTGTCCGGGTCCGCCTCCGACATCGCCAAGACCGACCGCGCGATCCTGGAGCTGTTCCCCGACAACGAGCCGCTCGCCAGGTGGATCCGGCTGGCCGGGGAGAAGGTCCACTTCCAGGGACTGCCCGCCCGCATCTGCTGGCTCGGGTACGGCGAGCGCCACCTGGCCGGGGAGCGCTTCAACGACATGGTCGCCTCGGGGGAGATCGAGGCCCCGCTGGTGATCGGCCGCGACCACCTCGACTGCGGCAGCGTCGCGAGCCCGTACCGGGAGACCGAGGGCATGGCCGACGGCTCCGACGCGATCGCCGACTGGCCGCTGCTGAACGCCATGCTCAACGTCGCCTCCGGCGCCGCGTGGGTCTCCATCCACCACGGCGGCGGCGTCGGCATCGGCCGTTCCATCCACGCCGGGCAGGTCACCGTGGCCGACGGCACCAGGCTCAGTGCCGAGAAGCTCAACCGGGTCCTCACCAACGACCCGGGCACGGGGGTCATCCGCCACGTCGACGCCGGGTACGACGAGGCCGTCACCGTGGCCGAGAAGCGAGGCGTGCGCATCCCGATGCGCGAGTCCTGACGGGACGCGCGCCGTGACCGGGGTGCGCGGGTCCTGGTCCGCCGTCGACCGGAGATCCGCGGGTCCTGGCGGGACGCGTTCCGTGACCGGGGTGCGCGGGTTCCGATCGGCCCGCCGCCGATCGGGGCCCGCGGGTCCTGGTCGGCGCGCGTCATAACTGGGGACACGCGGCTTTTGACCGGTTCGACCGGGCGCCGATTCGCGTACCTCACCCGATTCCGGGGCGCTAATCCTCCGGGCGCCGCTCACTCCCTCCCGTCCGGGTGTAGGAACGACAACGGGGCGGGACGGGGAGGGGAATGCTCGTGGGGCTTCGAGCGGTTGGAGGGGGCGTGGGCGACGGACTCGATCGGCTTCTTGAGGGGCGGCGGCTGTCGCCCGTGCAGCGGCGGATCGCGCGCTATCTGGGCGACCACCTGTCCGAGGCCGTCTTCCTGTCCAGCGTGGAGCTGGCCGACCGGGCCGGGGTGAGCCAGCCGTCGGTGACGAGGTTCGCGGTGGTGCTCGGTTTCGCCGGATACCCCGAGCTCAGGCAGGCGCTGCGGCCCCTCGTCGTGGGTGGCAGGAAACCGTCGCGGGCCAACGACCTGCAGACGGCGATCGACGTGGAGATCGAGAACCTGCGGAGCGTGCGCGACACGCTGAGCGATCCCTCCGGCCTCTCGGAGCTGGGCGCCAGCCTGGCGGGGTGCGAGCCGCTGCCGGTGCTGGGCCTGCGGGTGTCGAGCGGGCTGGCCACCACGTTCGCCTACTTCGCGCGCCGCATCCACCCCGACGTCCGCCTGCTGACCCACGGCGGCTCGGAGCTGGCCGACGGCCTGTACGCCGCGCGCCGGGCGGGAGCGGGCTGGCTGGTCGCGGTGATCCTGCCCCGCTACCCCGCGGAGGCCGTGCAGGCCCTGCGCGGCGCCCGCGACCTCGGCCTGCGTACGGCGGTGATCACCGACCGGCGGGACGCGCCCTTCGAGGCCGACGTGGTGCTGGCCGCCCCCGTCGGCGAGCGGCTGGTCTTCGACTCGCACGCGGCGCCGCTGGCCCTGGCCATGGTGCTGGTGGAGGCCATGGCCGACGCGGCGCCGCTGCGCACACAGGCCCGGCTGGAGGAGTACGAGCGGATGACCGACCAGGCCGGGGTCTTCACCGAGCAGCTCGACTGACGGCGCGAGGGCCCCGCAGGGCCTATCCGGCGAGCCGTTTCATCGAGCCGACCGACCAGCGCAGGCTGACCGCCGACAGGGTCAGGACGAGGCCGAAGGCCAGCGGGATCGAGCCGTCGGAGAAGTCGCCCTCGAACAGCGCCCGGCCGGCCTCGACCGCGTGGTAGAGCGGGTTGAACTGCGCGACCGCCCGCATCCAGTCGGGGGCCAGCGACATGGGCAGCATGATGCCGGTGAGCAGGATCAGCGGCATCGCGAAGAACTGCATGGTCTGCGACATGCCGTTCTCGTCGCGAAGCGCCAGCGCCATGCCGTACGACAGGCCGGAGGCGAGCAGCCCGGTGGCGGCCATCAGCACCAGCATGAGCGCGAGCCCCGGCAGGCTGGCCCGCATGCCCATCAGCGTGGCCAGCGCGATCACCAGCAGGGCCTGGACGACCAGCACGATCGTGTCGCGCAGGGTGCGGCCCAGCACGATCGCGGGTCGCCACACGGCGCTGACCGCGAGCCGTTCCAGGTAGCCGTTGCGGATCTCGCCGATCATGCCGAAGCCCACGAAGAGCGAGCCGAACAGGGCGATCATCATCATCACGCCGGGCGTGAACATCCGCAGCGTGTCGCCCATGGTGCCGCCCGCGGTGGTGTTGGCCACCAGCGGCGCGAAGAGGAGCAGGTACAGGAGGGGCTGCATCAGACCGAACAGCGGCCAGACGGGGTTGCGCAGGGTGGCCCTGAGCTCGTAGCCCAAAAACAACATCGTGTGTCGGAGCATGGGGAGGTCCTCGTCGTTCAGGTCGCGTCGCGCAGGGAACGGCCGGTGTGGCGCAGGAACACGTCGTCGAGCGTGGCCCGGCTCAGGGAGATCGACCGGATCGGCAGCCCCGCGGCCTCCAGGGCGCGAAGCAGGGCGGGCAGGTTGTGCTCCCCGTCGTCGAGGTAGGCGCGCAGGACGTCCCCCTCCTCGCGGACCTCCCTGACGTACGGCTCGGCGTCCAGGAGCGCCCGCGCCTCGGCGGCCCGGTCGAGGCGCAGGGTGACGACGTCGCCCGCGACCTCCTTCTTGAGCTCGGCGGGGGTGCCCTCCGCGACGACGCGGCCGTGGTCGACGATGACCAGCCGGTCGCAGAGCGCGTCGGCCTCCTCCAGGTAGTGGGTGGTCAGCAGCACGCTGGTGCCCCGGTCGCGCAGGGAGCGCACCTCGTCCCACAGGTTGGCGCGGTTCTGCGGGTCGAGGCCGGTGGTGGGCTCGTCGAGGAAGAACAGCGGCGGGTGGTTGACCAGGCCGACGGCGAGGGCGAACCTGCGCCTCTGCCCGCCGGACAGCGTCCGGACGGGACGGCCGGCCAGTTCGGCCAGGTCGAAGGCGGCCAGGAGCTCCTCGGTTCGCGCCTTCGCCCGCGCGCGGGACATGCCGCCGATCCTGGCGGCGAGGATCAGGCCCTCGCGGCCGGAGGAGTTCTCGTCCACGCCGCCGCCCTGGCCGACGTAGCCGATCTTCTCCCGGACCCTGGCCGCCTCGGTGGCCACGTCGTGGCCCGCCACCCGGGCGGTGCCGGAGGTGGGGGTCACCAGGGTGGCGAGCATCCGGATCGTGGTGGTCTTGCCCGCGCCGTTCGGGCCGAGGAAGGCGAAGATCTCGCCCTCGGCGACGGACAGGTCGACGCCTTTGACGGCCTCGACCTCGCGGGAGCCGTCCCTGCCGCGCCCGGTGGTGAAGGTCTTGCGCAGGTCGTGCGCTTCGATGATCATGGCTCTCCGTTGGGGGATGGGAACAGGTTCGGGGAACCGGCGGAGTCTCGACCGGATCTCCGGCCGGCCGCCCCCCGGAGGGTTCCGGGGGGCGGCCGGTGTCCCGGTGCGCGGCCCCGGGCGGGTCTCAGGGCAGTTTCCCGGCCCTGACGTCGGCGACGGACGCCTCGATCCAGTCGAGCTGCGCCTGGAACTGGCGGATGTTGAGCTGGAGGCACTCGTCGATGTGCCGGGGGGCTCCGTAGCCCTGCTTGCCACCCAGCGCCCGCCGCATCATCGAGATGGACGCCCGCAGCTGCTCGGCCCTCGCCTCCATGGCGTTGACCAGGTCGGCCGGGGGAAGGCGGTCCATGAAGGTGAGCGCGACCTGGAAGGGGTCGACGATCGGCTTCACGTACCACCAGCTGTTCATCAGCTGCTGCCCGAACTCGGCGCGGCCCGTCTCGGTGATGCCGTAGACCGTCTTGCCGCCCCTGCCCTGCTCGATGATCTCCAGCAGTCCCTCCTCCGCCATCTTGGCCAGACCGTGGTAGATCGAGCCGTAGGCCACGTTGGCCCAGTTGTCGGCGCCCCACAGTTCGAGGCGGCGCCGTACCTCGTAGCCGTGCAGCGGGCCGTCGAGCAGCACGCCGAGCAGCAGGATCCGGGTGGAGGACATACTCAAATTTGTATTCAAATTTGAGTATGGTGTCAAACATGCGAGAGATCAGACGTGACGACGACGGTGCCCTCATGGGCTTCGTCCGCCCGGCGGGCGGGGGCTGGGAGCCCCTGACCGTGTTCGGCTACCCGATGGGGAAGCCCTCCGGCGAGGAGGAGGCGCTGGAGGTGGTCCACCGGTCCGGGCTGGAGGTGCTGATGCGGCCCTGGTGGTTCCTGGAGGACGGCAAGTGGTACCGGTGCGTGATCCTGGAGGCGGCGGCCGAGGCGGTCAGGGTCCGGCCGGACGATCTCGACTACCCGCGCGAGAACGTTCTGGCGTTGACGCTGGAGCGTCCCGGGCCGGAGACGTTCCGCCCCGAGTAGGGTGATCGTCATGCCCGCACGCCCCATCGCGCTGGTCACCGGCGCCTCCCGGGGGATCGGCGCCGCGATCGCCCGCGCCCTGGTCCCCACGCACGACCTGCTGCTCGGCGGCCGCGACACCGAGGCGCTGGCCGAGGTGGCCTCCGGCCTGTCCGGCGCCTCGGGGGCCTCGGGGGCCTCGGCGGCCTCGGCGGCACGGCCCTGGCCGGTGGAGCTCACCGCCGTCACGGAGGCCGACGTCGCCGGCATCGACCGGCTCGACGTGCTGGTGCACAGCGCGGGCGTGGTGACCCTGGGACGGGTCGAGGAGACCCCGGTCGAGGTGTGGCGGCGCACGATGGAGATCAACGTGATCGCGGTGGCCGAGCTGACCCGGCTGCTGCTGCCCGCGCTCCGCGCGGCGCGCGGCCACGTGGTTCTGATCAACTCCGGGGCGGGGCAGCGGGCCAACCCGAACTGGGTCTCCTACGCGGCCAGCAAGCACGCGCTGCGCGCCTTCGCCGACGGGCTCCGCCTGGAGGAGCCCGAGCTCCAGGTCACCACGATCTACCCGGGGCGGGTCGCCACCGACATGCAGCGCGAGGTACGGGCCCAGGAGGGCGGCCCCTACCGGCCGGAGGACCACCTCGACCCCGACTCGGTGGCCCGGCTGGCGGTCGCGGCCCTGACCGCGTCCCCCGACGCCCACATCACCGAGATCACCGTCCGCCCCGCCGCCGGTCCCCCCAGCTGAGGGCGGCGCGGTGGGGGCCGGCCCTATGGCGCCGTCCCGCGCGAGAGCCCCGAAGGCGCGGCGCGACCGGACATGTGACGGAGGCGAGGGTGCGGCGTGACCGGACGCGTGGTGGAGCCGAAGGTGCGGCGTGATCGGACGCGTGGCGGAGCCGAGGGTGCGGCGGGCTCGCCAATGAATGGACTCATTCACATAATGGGAGGGTGTTCGACGAGATGTGGGGTGCCATAGAGCACCTCGGACGTGACGGCCGGACCCGCGGCTACCTGCGAGACGCGTGGTCGCCCGCGGATCTGGAACTCCGGCGGTGGTTCGGGCAGGAGGCCGCCAGGCGCGGCCTCGACCTGAGGGAGGACCGCAACGGCAACCTGTGGGCCTGGTGGGGTGACCCGTCCGCCAGACCCGGCGTGGTCACCGGCAGCCACCTCGACTCGGTGCGCCAGGGCGGCGCCTTCGACGGCCCCCTCGGTGTCGTGTCGGCCTTCGCCGCCCTCGACCTGCTGCGGGCCAGGGACTTCCGGCCCGGACGCCCCCTGGGGATCGCCTGCTTCACCGACGAGGAGGGCGCCAGGTTCGGCGTGCCGTGCGTCGGCTCCCGCCTGCTGACCGGCATCCTCGACCCCGACAGGGCGCGCGCCCTCAAGGACGACGAGGGCGACTCGCTGGCCGAGGTGCTGCGCGGGGCCGGGCGCGACCCCGGCGCGCTGGGCCGGGACGAGGAGACCCTGCGGCACATCGGTGTCTTCGTCGAACTCCACGTCGAGCAGGGGCAGGACCTGGTCCATCGGGACGCCCGGGTCGGCGTCGCCTCGGCCATCTGGCCGCACGGCCGCTGGCGGTTCGACTTCCACGGCCAGGCCAACCACGCGGGCACCACCCGGCTGGCCGACCGCGACGACCCGATGCTGCCCTTCGCCCGTACCGTCCTGCACGCCCGCCAGGCCGCCGAGCGCAACGGGGTGCTCGCCACCTTCGGTAGGACGCGGGTGTCGCCCAACAACGCCAACGCCGTCCCCGGCCTGGTCAGCGCCTGGCTGGACGCCAGGGGCGGCGACGAGGACGCGCTCAGGGACCTGGTCGAGGAGCTGAGCGACTTCTCCGGCGCCGAGGTGACCGTCGAGTCGTGGACCCCGGTCGTCGACTTCGACGCGGTCCTGCGGGAGCGGGTCGCGGCCGCCGCCGGGGGCGCGGCCGGGGGCGCGGCCGGAGGAGGGGCCGGTAGCGCGCCCGTCCTGCCGACCGGCGCCGGGCACGACGCGGGCATCCTGGCGTCCGCGGGTGTCCCCAGCGCGATGGTGTTCGTCCGCAATCCGACGGGCATCTCTCATTCTCCGGAGGAACACGCGGACCGGGCCGACTGCCACGCCGGGGTCACCGCCCTCGCCGCCGTTGTGGAGGATCTGTGCGGGAGCTGAGCTACTGGTGCGAGCTGGCCTGGCTGCCGCCGGGCGAGGTCGTCGCGGGGGTGCTCGTCAAGGTCAGGGACACCCTGATCGCCGAGATCGCCACCGGCGTGGCGACCCCGCCGGGCGGAGCCGTCCGGCTGGCCGGGCTCACCCTCCCCGGGATGGCCAACGCGCACTCCCACGCCTTCCACCGCGCCCTGCGCGGGGTGACGCAGCGCGAGAGGGGCAGCTTCTGGACCTGGCGCGAGCGGATGTACGGCCTGGCGGGCACGCTCGACCCCGACTCCTACCTCAGGCTCGCCAGGGCCGCGTTCGCCGAGATGGCACTGGCCGGGATCACCTGCGTGGGGGAGTTCCACTACCTGCACCACGGGCCCGACGGCAGGCCGTACGACGACCCGAACGCCATGGGGCACGCGCTCGTCCAGGCCGCTCGGGAGGCGGGGCTGCGCATCGCGCTGCTGGACGCCTGCTACCTCACCGGCGGCGTCGGCACCCCGCTGAGCGGCGTGCAGCGGCGGTTCGGCGACCGGGACCCCGACGGGTGGGCCGCGCGGGCGGAGGCGCTCGCGGCCGGATACCGGGGCGAGCGGGACGTGGAGATCGGCGTGGCCGTGCACTCGGTCCGCGCGGTCAGGGCCGAGCACATCCCCGTGGTCGCCGAGTTCTCCCGGCACCACGCGGTCCCGCTGCACGCCCACGTCTCCGAGCAGCGCGCGGAGAACGCCGACTGCGTGGAGGCCTACGCCGCGACCCCGGTCCAGCTGCTGGAGGCGCACGGCGCGCTCGGCCCCCGCTCGACCGCCGTACACGCCACGCACCTGTCGGACGTGGACGTCGCGCTGCTCGGCACCTCCGGCACGCGCGTGTGCATGTGCCCGACGACCGAACGCGACCTCGCCGACGGCATCGGACCGGCCAGGAGGCTGTTCGAGGCGGGCTCGCCCATCACGCTCGGCTCGGACAGCCACGCGGTCGTCGACCTGTTCGAGGAGGCACGCGCGGTCGAGCTGGACGAGCGGCTGGCCACCGAGCGGCGCGGCCACTGGTCGGCCGCCGAGCTCCTGAACGCCGCCACCGCCGCCGGGCACGACTCGCTCGGCTTCGCCGGCGCGGGCATGCTCGTCCCCGGCGCGTGGGCGGACCTGGTGTCGGTGCGCCTCGACTCGGTCCGCACGGCGGGGGCCGCCCCGGAGCACCTGGCCGAGACCGTGGTCTTCGCCGCCACGGCCGCCGACGTGTACTCCGTGGTGTCCGGGGGGCGCCACGTGGTCGTCGACGGCAGACACGCCCTCGGTGACGTGGGCACCATGCTCGCCGAGGCGATCGCCGAGGCGCGAGAGGAGAAGTCGGTATGACGAGCGAGGACCGGCCGGTGACGAGCACCCTTTTCGATCGCATCGGCCTGCTCTACACGGGCGACCGCGCGCGGGAGGAGATCGAGGACGCGGCGCTCGTCGTCGAGGGCGGCGAGGTGGTGTGGGTGGGGCCCGCCGGCGCGGCTCCGGGCGCCGACGAGCGGGTGGACGTGGCCGGGCGCTGCGTGATCCCGGGCTTCGTCGACAGCCACGCCCACCTCGTCTTCGCGGGCGACCGCACGGCCGAGTTCGCCGCCCGGATGGCGGGCCGCCCGTACACGGCGGGAGGCATCCGTACGACGGTGTCGGCCACCCGCGCCGCCTCCGACGCCGAGCTCGTGACGCGCACCGCGGCCCTGGTCGCCGAGATGCTCGCGCAGGGGACGACCACGGTCGAGATCAAGAGCGGTTACGGCCTCACGGTCGGCGACGAGCGCCGGTCACTGGAGATCGCGCGGGGGTTCACCGAGGAGACCACCTACCTGGGCGCGCACGTCGTACCCCCCGACGCCTCCTCGGCCGACGAGTACGTCCGCACCGTCACCGGGGAGATGCTGGAGGCCTGCGCGCCGCACGCCCGGTGGGTCGACGTGTTCTGCGAGCGCGGGGCCTTCGACGCCGACCAGAGCAGGGAGATCCTCCTGGCCGGGGTGAAGGCGGGACTGCTGCCGCGGATCCACGCCAACCAGCTGGGCGAGGGGCCCGGGGTGCGGATCGCCGCCGAGGTCGGCGCGGCCTCCGCCGACCACTGCACCCACCTGACCGACGACGACGTCTCGGCGCTGGCGTCGTCGGGGGTGGTGGCCACCCTGCTGCCCGGCGCGGAGTTCTCCACCCGCTCGCCCTACCCGGACGCCCGCCGCCTGCTGGACGCCGGGGTGACGGTCGCGCTGGCCACCGACTGCAACCCGGGCTCCTCCTTCACCTCCTCCATGCCGTTCTGCGTGGCGCTGGCGGTACGCGAGATGCGGATGACGCCGCTGGAGGCGATCAGGGCCGCCACGCACGGCGGGGCCAGGGCGCTGCGCCGCGGGGACGTCGGCACGCTGCGGGTGGGGAGCCGGGGGGATCTGGTGATTCTCGACACACCCTCGTACGTCCACCTGGCCTACCGGCCGGGCGTGCCGCTGGTGACGCAGGTCTGGAAGCGGGGCCGACGCCTGGTTTGAGGGCCTTCGCGGGGGTTAGTTGCGCGCTTAGCGGCACGCTAGGAAACCTCCTCCTTGAGGAGGAAATCCAAACCATTCTCCAGGCGTACTTTTTGAGGGAATCTTTGCCCTGGCACGTCCGTTGAAAAGACAAGCGATGTGTCTGTGCGCACGGGGCGTCGAGCGAGCGGGTGGACACGTCATAAGCAGGCGGAGCGAGGTGCCATCGGATGGCAAGGCCGACGGGGAATCGGACGCAGGATCAGCATGTCTCTGATCGAGACCTGCTCGGGACCTACCTGGCAGAGATCGGGCGGGTGCCCCTGCTCACCGCGGAGGAAGAGGTAGAGCTCGCCAAGCGGATCGAGGCGGGTCTCTTCGCCGAGCAGTTGCTGGACGGTGGGTTGGGCGGATTGACGGAGCCGCGGATCGGGGACGCGGCCGATGAGGAGCTTGAACGACTGGCCGTTTCCGGGCGGAGGGCCAAAGATGAATTCATCCAGGCCAATCTACGTCTTGTGGTGGCCGTCGCGCGCAAATATTCAGGGCGGGGAATGCCGCTGATCGATCTGGTCCAGGAAGGGAACCTGGGACTGGTCCGCGCGGTCGAGAAGTTCGACTACCGGCGCGGTTACAAGTTCTCGACATATGCCACGTGGTGGATCAGGCAGTCGGTGGGGCGCGCCATCCACGAGCAGGCCCGGCCGGTGCGCCTGCCCACCCACGCGGGCGAGCAGATGACCAGGCTGATGCGGGTCCGCCGCGACATGCTGGCCGAGTTCGACCAGGAGCCGACCGACGCCGACCTGGCGACGGTGCTCGAACTCCCCATCGAGCGGGTGCGTGAGCTCCGCCGCTGGGCCTCCGACCCCGTCTCCCTGCAGCTGGGAGTGGGCGACGAGGACGAGACCGAGCTCGGCGACATGATCGCCGACGACACCTGGGCCGATCCCGAGCAGCAGGCGATGGACATCCTGGAGCGCGAGCGCTTGGAGGTGTGGCTGACCGGGCTGGAGGGGCAGACCCGCGAGATGCTCCGCTGGCGCTACGGCCTGATGGACGGCCGCGAGCACACGCTGACCGAGGTCGGCGAGCGCTACGGCATCGGCCGCGACCGCGCCCGCCGGATCGAGCGCGACGCTCTGGCCCGGCTGCGGAAGATGGCCACGGCCGCCTAGTCCCTGACGATCCGGCACGGTCTCGTTTGGACCGTGCCGGATCGTTTTCTGCGGTGAGGTTTGTCGCTGCGGCGGGTCCGTGGTTGTTCGGGCCGTACCGGGTTTTGGCGGAGGGCTTCATGGCCGTTGGCGCTCGGCCGTCTGTTCGGGCTGTGGCGGTGGGTTCCGGCGTCGTTCACGCTGCGGTGGGCGGGTGCTCCGGACGGCCGTCTCAGTTGCTGTCTGGTGCTTCAGGCCTCCGGCCTGCTCGGGCGTGATGGTTGCGGGCTTCTTTTAAGCCGTCCGGAACACCCGCCCACCTCCGCTGCACACCTTCTCGCCGTACGGTGCGCGGACCGTAGTGGCTTTCTCTCCGGCCGCCCGGTGTTCCCCGCGCGGCTGAAGCGATCCGTACGGGAGCGCTCGGCGTGGGGCGCCGTAGCTGAAGCTCCACCTCGGAGAAGAGCGCAGGGCGGGGCGCCGTACCGTGTCACGGTGGTGTGAGCTCGGGCCTGAACAGTGACCGCCCTCCCGCGTCACGAACGGCGCGCTCCGCCCCGCCGGGACGCCGCGTGTCCCGTCGCGGGATCGTCAATCGGTCCGGGCGCGGAGGCTCCGCGCCAGGGTGGGGATCATCACCGCCGCGGGGACGAGGTGCAGCCCGAGGAGGGCGATGACGGTGGCGGTGTTCGCCCCGGAGAGGAAGGGCGGGACCAGCGAGATCGCGGTCAGTGACACCGCCGTCCACACGAATCGTTCGGCGGGGCGGGCGCTCCAGCGAAGAAGAGCGACGGCGATGACGATGCCCACGACCGAGAAGAAGCCGGTCACCACGGCGAACCCGGGCAACGGGATCGTCTCGCCGCCGTCGGGGATCTCGAAGTCGACGCCGGCGGCCTGGGCGAGCGCGGCGGCGAGGGTGGTGGCCGCCGTCGCCGCGAGCGTGGCGACGAAACCGGTTCCGGCGAGCCCGAGGAGCCGGTGGGTGCGGCCGGTGCGGCCCGGTGCCGGGCCCGCGACGACCCCGGTGTCGTTCGTGCTGTTCATGTCATCCTTCATCATTCGGTAACCGGTGTAAGGGTGGGTTGACCGGCATGTGACGGTCCTGGCCCCGGGGGCGACTCGTCGTGCGACGGCCGGGACTACTCCGTGCCGTCCGCCGGCAGGCGCTCCGGCAGCCCGAGACGCGGGAACCGGTCGTCGTGGAACGTGACGATCTCGGCGATCGCCCCGTCGGTGACGCGCAGGACGTCGATCGTCAGCGGCAGGTACGCGCCCTCACGCTCCTGCCAGAGGTAGAAGGCGACGGCGGGCTGCCGGTTCGCGGAGGTGGGGACGGCGCGCAGGCCCTTCATGCTCTCGAAGCCGTTCTCGACCCAGTCGTTCACCACCGTGTCGCGGCCGACGTACAGGCCCGGCGTGGGCGGCATCGAGCAGCGGACGTCGTCGCGCAGCAGCGCGGCGAGCCCGTCGACGTCCGTGGCCACGCTGGCGTCGGTGTAGCGGCGCACCAGCTCGCGCGTCCCGGCGTCCTCCTCGCCGCCGGTCCAGTCCTGCCGCTCGGCGGGCAGGTGCTCCCGCATGCCGGCGCGGGCCCGCTGCAGCGCGCTGTTCACGGAGTTGACGGAGTCTCCGAGGAGCTCCGCGACGTCCTTCGCCGGCCAGCCGAGCACGTCCCGCAGGATCAGCACGGCCCGCGGGCGCGGCGCGAGGTGCTGGACCGCGACCACGTACGCCAGCTCGATCGTCTCCCGCGCGACCGCGACGGCCTCCGGCTCGTCCGCGTCGCCCGCGGGCAGCTCGTCGAGCAGCCGGTCCGGGTAGGGCTGCAGCCACAGCACCTCGCCGCCGGTCGCGGGCTCCGGGCGGCACTTGGCGAGCAGGTCCAGGCAGGCGTTGGTGGCGATCCGGTAGAGCCAGGCCCGGAACGTCGACCGCCCCTCGAAGGTCTCCCGCCGCCGCCAGGCACGGAGGAACGTCTCCTGCACGGTGTCCTCGGCGTCCTCGAACGATCCGAGCATCCGGTAGCAGTGCACGTGCAGCTCCCGCCGGTGCCGCTCCGCCAGCCCCGAGAACGCCGGCTCGTCGACCTCGTCCAGCCCGCTCACGCCCAGCTCCTCCAGCCCTGTGCCCGCACTCATCACGTCATCCTTTCCGTCTCGTCATGTTCCGTCGTAGGTATGACGGGTGCGGGCGCGACAACTCATCACCGGGGCCGGCCGGCATGGCCGATCCCGAGCCTCGCCCTCGTCGACGTCCGGGTCTGCCGTACCCGCCCTCATCCGCAAGATCAGACTGGAAAAGACTCATTACGACAATTCCGTTAAATCGGTTATTAATGGTATGTCGACTGGCCGGATTGTCGTCATGGGCCTGGTTGTACGGCGGGAATTGCCATTGACCGTCATCGCCAGCAAAGCATGTTTTGTTCTGGCATATTGGGTCAAATGGGGGCTTAATTTGCGTATTGTAACGCGAGCCTTGACCATTTACCGTGTTTCATATGTCAGACATCTCTCGACGTAGCGCAATTGCCGCATTGGCTCCCGCTGTCGGAGCCGCTGTCGCCGCGCGTCTGGCCGGAGGGCCGGCGGTTTCGGCACCCGGACCGGGCGACCACCAGCATGTTCCGGCACACACCATGGGCTCCGCGCACGCCGGCTTCAGGTCGGGCACCCAGGTGGACAATGGCAAGAACGGGTTTCACCCAACGGCGCTCCTCCGGGATTTCGACAGGGGAAAGGCGTCTTCGCTGCCCGGTGGGAGGACGCTTCGAGAATGGACGCTGGTGGCTCGCGAGAGGCCGATCGAGGTGGCTCCCGGAGTCGTGTTCCCCGCCTGGACCTATAACGACAGGATTCCCGGGCCCGCGCTTCGCGCGAACGAGGGCGACCGCCTGCGGATCACCCTCGTCAACGAATCGGCGCACGCGCACACGATTCACTTTCACGGCCTGCACGCGGCGGAGGTCGACGGGGTCACGGGGATAGGCCTCGGCCTGATCCAGCCGGGCGGGCGGACGGTGTACGAGTTCGACGCGGAGCCGTTCGGCGTGCATCTGTACCACTGCCACGTGACGCCGCTCGCCGCCCACATCGCCAAGGGCCTGTACGGAGCCTTCGTCATCGACCCGAAGGGGGCGCGCACCGAGGCCGACGAGCTGGTGATGGTCATGAACGGGTTCGACACCAACTTCGACCGCTCGAACGAGCTGTACGCGGTCAACACCATCCCCTTCGCGTACATGGGGGAGCCGGTGAAGGTGACCGTCGGCGAGCTGGTGCGGATCTATCTCGTCAACATCCTCGAATACGACCTCGTCAACTCCTTCCACGTCCACGGGAACTTCTTCGACTGGTATCCGACCGGCACCTCGCCGCGCCCGGCGGAACACACCGACACCGTGATGCTGTGCCAGGGCCAGCGGGGAATCCTCGAGATGACGTTCTCCCGCCAGGGGCGCTTCATGTTCCACGCGCACCAGTCGGAGTTCGCCGAGCTCGGCTGGATGGGCTTCTTCGAGGCCGGTTGCGGCGGCACCGCTTCCAGCGAGTGCGAGAGGAACCGGTGACGTGGAGGACCACCAGACGCGTCATCCGAGCGGCACCCGCCTGAAGACATGGCTGCTGGGTCTCCTGCCTTTGTGCGTCATCGCCGTGGCCGTCGCGGGTCTCGCCGTCCTGGACGGCCCCGGCCTGGCCGCGCGCAACGGCCCTCCGGCCGAGGAGCTCACGGTGGAGCGGACGATACTCGGCGCGGGCTCCATCGAGCTGGTCGTGCGCAACCAGGGCGCCGATCCGGTCGCCGTCGTCCAGGTCGCCGTCAACGACGCCTTCACCGACTTCCGGACGAGCGAACCGGAGATCGGCCGCCTCGGCTCCGCCAACATCCGGATCACCTACCCGTGGGTCGACGCGGAGGCCTACGAGGTGACGCTCCTCACCTCCACCGGGGGCGTCGTCGCCCACGAGATCCCCGTCGCCGTCGCGACCCCCGACCCGTCGGGATTCGTCGGCCTGATGGCGATCCTGGGGACGTACGTCGGGGTGATCCCCGTGGCCATCGGGATGCTCTGGCTGCCGTGGCTGCGGCGCGTGCCCCCGGCCTGGATCCGCGCCCTGATGGCACTGACCATCGGCCTGCTCGCCTGGCTGGCGATCGACGCGGCGCTGGAGGGCATGGAGGTCGCCAACGCCGGCGCGAGCGGGCTCGGCGGCGCCGGGCTCGTGGCGATGGGCGCCGTCGTCGCGTACCTGCTGCTGTCCGGCGTGCACGCCTGGCTGGCCGCGCGACCGGGGCAGGCGGGCGGCCACCGCCTGGCGCTGCTCGTGTCCGTCGGCATCGGCCTGCACAACCTGGGTGAGGGACTCGCGATCGGCTCGGCCTACGCCGTCGGCGCGCTCGCCCTCGGCGCGACGCTCGTCGTCGGCTTCACGATCCACAACACCACCGAGGGCCTCGCCATCGTCGCGCCGGTCAGCGAGGAACGCACCTCACCGTCACGACTGGCACTTCTGGGCCTCATCGCCGGCAGCCCGGCGATCATCGGTGCCTGGCTCGGCGCCGCCACGGTGCAACCCGCGATCGCCGCGCTGCTGCTGGGCCTGGGCGTCGGCGCGATCGTGCAGGTGATACTCCAGATCGCGCCGTCGGTACGTGACCACACCGGACGGCTGCTGCACCCCCTCGGCATCGCCGGCATCCTCACCGGAATGGCCCTCATGTACGCCACCGGGCTTCTGACCTGACCCCGCCGAACATTTGATTCTCACGGCGCTCGCCGTGCGCTCCTTTCGAAAGTAACGCTTCAGTTACGGCGGCTCGCCCCGAATGGTCTCGTACGGATTGCTTCAGCCGCACAGAGTCCGCTGGGCGGCCGGAGAGAAAGCGACTACGGTCCGCGGCCGTACGGCGAGAAAGTGTGCAGCGGAGGTGGGCGGGTGTTCCGGACGGCTTAAAAGAAGCCCGCAACCGTCGCGCCCGCGCAGGCCGGAGGCCTGAACCACGAGACAGCCACTGAGACGGCCGTCCGGAGCACCCGCCCGCCGCAGCGTGAACGGCGACGAAGTCGATCAAGGCTGCACGGGCCCTTGGCCAGGGGTTACGGCCCTACCTATATGTCCGTCTTGAGAGGGTGCGGTGGGCGTGGCGACCCTCACGGGCGGGGACATCCAACCCCCTGGGAACCGTCAAGCCCCGCCCACCTGGCCCGTTTTAAGGTCATCTGCAAGTCATGGCACGCCTTGTCCGAAACACGTCTGAAACACCATGCGGCCGAGATTCACAGATGTGAAACACGCAAGGTCGCACCTTGAAACGGTGGAAGAACACGCTGTGGCGCAACGTCAGTGCGCGGCCGGTCGATGGAGCCCAGGAAGCGATCACTGCGACTGTGAAACCGGCCACACGCCATTTGTAAGGGAGGGTCGCGTCGAATGAAGATCGATAGCGGCACCACTGCCTGGATGCTCACAGCTACCGCCTTGGTGCTGCTGATGACTCCTGGCCTCGCGTTCTTCTACGGAGGAATGACAAGGGCCAAGAGTGTCCTGAACATGATGATGATGTCGTTCGTCAGCATCATCACCGTCACCATCACATGGGTGCTCTACGGGCACTCGCTGACCTTCACCGACAACGGCAGCGAGCTCGTCAACAAGTTCATCGGCGGCTTCGACGCCCTTGGGCTGCAGAGCCTGGTCGACACCGCCACCAAGGACGATGGCACGGGCATGCCGAGCCTGGTGTTCTCGGCCTTCCAGCTCACTTTCGCGATCATCACCGTCGCGCTGATCAGCGGTGCCATCGCCGACCGCGCCAAGTTCGGCGCCTGGGTGCTGTTCACCGTCGTCTGGGCGACGATCGTCTACTTCCCCGTGGCCCACTGGGTCTGGGGCAACGGCTGGCTGTTCAACCTCGGCATCGAGGACTTCGCCGGTGGCACCGTGGTCCACATCAACGCCGGAGCCGCGGCGCTGGCACTGGCGCTCGTGCTCGGCAAGCGCGCCGGGTGGCGCAAGGAGCCGATGCGGCCGCACAACCTGACCCTGGTCCTGCTCGGCGCCGGTCTCCTGTGGTTCGGCTGGTTCGGCTTCAACGCGGGCTCCGAGCTCGCGGTGGACGGCACCGCCGGCCTCGCGTTCATGAACACCCAGATCGCCACCGCCGCCGCGGCGGGCGCCTGGCTCGTGGTCGAGAAGATCCGCGACGGTCACGCCACCAGCCTCGGTGTCGCCTCCGGCGCCGTCGCCGGTCTGGTCGCCATCACCCCGGCCTGTGGTTTCGTGGACCCCTGGGCCGCCCTGCTCCTCGGCCTCGTCGCCGGCGCCGCCTGCGCCTTCGCGGTGGGCCTGAAGTACAAGTTCGGCTACGACGACTCCCTCGACGTGGTCGGCGTGCACCTGGTCGGCGGTGTGGTCGGCGCGGTCTCCCTGGGCTTCATCGCCGCCTACCCGTTCCTGGACCAGCAGAGCACCGGCCTCTTCTACGGCGGCGGCGTCAAGCAGCTGGGCCTGCAGATTCTCGGCCCGGTCGCGGTCGGCGCCTACTCCTTCATCATCACCTGGATCATCGCTAAGATCATCGACAAGACGGTCGGTTTCCGGATCGGCGCCGAGGAAGAGATCACGGGCGTCGACATCACCTCCCACGCCGAGACCGGTTACGACCTCGGCACCATCCACTCCTCGGGTGTGGCCGCCGTCAACGGTCCGGCCCCCACCCCGGCGTCTAAGAAGGTGGACGCATGAGACTCATCACCGCGATCATCAAGCCGTTCAAGCTCGATGACGTGAAAGCGGCCCTGGAGCAGTTCGGGGTCAAGGGCATGACGGTCAGCGAGGCCAGCGGCTACGGCCGCCAGCGCGGTCACACCGAGGTCTACCGCGGCGCCGAGTACCAGGTCGACCTGGTGCCCAAGGTCCGCCTCGAAGTGCTCGCCGAGGAGGAGGACGCCGACGACGTCATCGACGTCATCGTCAAGGCCTCGCAGACCGGCAAGATCGGTGACGGCAAGGTCTGGTCCGTTCCGGTGGACACGGTCGTTCGCGTCCGTACCGGAGAACGCGGACCTGAGGCGCTCTAACCGGTGAGAGGCGACACTCGCTCGTACGCCGCGGCCCGTAAGGAACGGGCCGCGGACATCGACCGCTGGCTGACGGACCTGGTCCGCACCGCCGTCGGCACGCCGTACGGGCCCAACGGGGGAACGACGAGAAACGACGAGCGCGGCGCCCTCAGCGGAGTCGCGCTCGTCGCGGTCGGGAGCCTTGGACGCTCCGAGCTCGCACCGGGCAGCGACCTCGACCTGGTCCTGCTCCACGACGGGCGGGACGACGTGGCGCGCGTCGCCGACCGCATCTGGTACCCGATCTGGGACTCCGGGGTCGGGCTCGACCACTCGGTGCGGACGGTGGACGAGGCGGCCAAGGTCGCCAGGGAGGACCTCAAGGCGGTCCTCGGCCTGATCCAGGCGCGGCACGTGGCGGGGGATCCGGAGCTGACCCGCTCGGCGCGCGAGATCGTGCTCGCCGAGTGGCGCGCCGACTCCCGGCGCCGCCTGGGTGAGTTGCGCGACGCCGCCGACAAGCGGGCGGAGGCCAGCGGGGAGCTGGCGTTCCTGCTCGAACCCGACCTGAAGGACTCCCGCGGCGGCATCCGCGACGTGCAGGCGATGCAGGCCGTGGCGGCCGCCTGGGTCGCCTCGGCGCCGGGCCCGCGGGTGCGTGAGGCCTACGAGCTGCTGCTCGACATCCGGCACGGCCTGCACCTGGTGACCGCCCGCGGCGCCGACAGGCTGGTGCTCCAGGAGCAGGACGCCGTCGCCGGGATGCTCGGCCTGCTCGACGCCGAGGCGCTGATGCGCAGGCTCGCCGAGGCCGCCAGGACGATCGGGCACTCCTTCGACGCCACCTGGCGCACCGTCGACCGGTTGCTGACCGGTCCCACCCCGCGTGGCCGCCGCCCGCTCGCCGACGGCGTCGTCGAGCACGGCGGGGAGGTCGTGCTCGCCCGCGGGGTCAACCCGCGCAAGGACCCGGTGCTGGTGCTGCGCGCCGCCGCCGCCGCGGCCGAGGCGGGCCTGCCGTTGGCGCCCGCCACGGTCACCGCGCTGGCCTCCCAGTCGCCGCCGCTGCCCGTGCCCTGGCCCGACGAGGCGCGTGACGCCCTGGTGGCGCTGCTGGGCGCCGGCCGCGCGGCCGTGCCGGTCTGGGAGGAGCTCGACCAGGCGGGGGTGCTGGTCCGCCTGCTGCCCGACTGGGAGCGGGTGCGGCACCGCCCGCAGCGCAACCCGGTGCACCGCTACACCGTCGACCGGCACCTGATCGAGGCCGCGGCCGGGGCCGCCTCGTTCACCCGCGAGGTCTCCCGGCCCGACCTGCTGCTCATCTCGGCGCTCCTGCACGACATCGGCAAGGGATACCCCGGCGACCACTCCACCACCGGAGCCGTCGTCGCCCGCGACATCGGGGCACGGATGGGCCTGCCCCCGGCCGACGTCGACATCCTGGAGACCGTGGTCCGCCACCACCTGCTGCTGCCCGAGACGGCCACCCGCCGCGACCTGGACGACCCGGTGACGATCTCCCGGGTGGCCGAGGCCGTCGGCTCGCGCGAGGTCCTCGAACTGCTGGCGGCCCTCGCCGTGGCCGACGGCCACGCCACCGGGCCCGCCGCCTGGAACTCGTGGAAGGCCTCGCTCGTCGCCGACCTGGTACGCCGGGTCCGTTCGGCGCTCTCGGGGACCCCGCTGCGCCCGGCGCCCTCGCTCTCGGTGGAGCAGGCCTCCCTGGCCCGCCACGGCGGCGGTGCCGTGCGCGTCAACGGGGGAGCGGTCACCGTGGTCGCGCCCGACCGCGCCGGGCTGCTCTGGCGCGCGGCCGGGGTGCTGGCCGCGCACCGGATGGTGGTCCGCGCCGCGTCGGCCGCCTCGGCGGGCACGACCGCGGTCATCGAGTTCTCGGTCGTGCCCGAGTACGGCTCGCCGCCCGACCCCGCGACGCTGGAGGCCGACCTGCGCCTGGTCCTGGCCGGCCGCCTCGACATCGAGCAACGCCTGGCCAGGAGGACCAGGTCGATGCGTCCGGCCCGGGTGCCGGTGGCGCCGCCGAGGGTGAACCTGGTGGACGACGCGTCCAACACCGCCACCGTCATCGAGGTGCGTGCCCATGACCGTCCGGGGCTTTTGTGGCGGATTGGTAGAGCATTTGGTGAATGCGGTCTTGACGTACGAGCCGCGCGTGTGGAGACTCTCGGCGCAGAGGCGGTGGACGTCTTCTACGTGGTCGACAGAGCCGGCCGCCCGTTGACCGACGAGGTCCAGCGGGCGCAGGTGCGCGACCAAGTACTTGCTGCCCTCCGGTAACAGTAGCGGTCTCTCGTCTCCTTCGTAACGATTAAAGTCGCTATGTCGGTTTTGCCGATTCTTTCCCATGACCTTGTGGTCTGATGTTGTCCACTTGTGTCGCGATTGAGGGGTATCGAGAGCGGTGACTACGGCGACATCCGAGAGCGGAGGTGCTCCGGCACCCGACCGCGGCAAGCGGCCTGCCGCCCGGTTCGGCTTGAAAAACTGGCGTGTCCGTTCGCGCCTGACAGCCCTGATCCTGGTGCCGACGGCGGTGGGCGTCGTGCTCGCCGGCACGCGCGTGGTGGCCTCCGTGGACAGCGTGGCCGGATACCAGCGGACCGCCGCCGCCGCGGAGTACTCGGGCGGTCTCCGCGACCTGGCCCAGGCACTCGGCCTGGAACGTGACCGGGGCGCGTGGTCGTCGTTCCAGCCTTCGAACAAGGGTTTGAAGGAGAGTTCCGACGCGCAGCGCAAGACCGTGGACGCGCTGGTCAAGAAGGTGCTGCTGGAAGTCCAGGCGATCGACGACTCCTACGGAGCCCGGGTCGTCGAGGCGGCCAGGAACGTTTCCTACCAGCTGGACGGCCTTTCCGAGCTGCGCCGCCTGGCGGGCATCGCCCGTGTGGAACGGTACAGTTCCATGATCGCTCCGCTGCTGACGCTCCACGAGGAGCTCACGCTGGTGAGCGACGACCCGGAGATCATCGGCAACACCCGCGCGCTCAGCGCCCTGGCGTACGCCAAGGAGGAGGTCTCCAAGCAGCGCGCCCGGCTGCTGGCCGGCTACTACGCGCCCTCGCTGATCAACCCGCAGGAGGTCGAGAAGTTCATCGCCTCCCGCTCCCGCATGGACGAGTACGAGGCGGACTTCGGCGTCGAGGCGAGCCCGGACAACGCCCAGCTCCTCGTCACCGCCCTGATCGACGAGCGGGTCCACCGGGCCGAGCTGATCAAGTCCAGGGTGATCGTGCTCGCCAGCGACCCGGCGCGCACCGGGCGGCTGCTGTCCAGCTTCAACGACGTCAAGCAGTGGTTCTCGGACAACACCGTGGTCCTCGACCGGATGCGGAAGGTCGAGACCCAGGTCGCCGGTGACGTGGTCACCCGGGCCAGGGACCTGGAGGACGCCGAGCAGCGCAACGCGATCATCACCGCCGGGCTGATCCTGCTCCTGCTCCTGCTGGTGCTCGGCCTCACGGTCCTCATCGCCCGCTCGATGGTGACGCCGCTGCGCCGCCTGCGCGTCGAGGCGCTGGAGGTGGCGAGCTTCCGGCTCCCCGAGATCGTGCGGCGCCTCCGGGTCTCCGGCGACAGCCGCGCACCGGACGTCGAGCCCATCTCGGTCGACACCAGCGACGAGATCGGTGAGGTCGCCAAGGCCTTCGACGAGGTCCACCGGCAGGCCGTGCGCCTGGCCTCGGAGGAGTCGGAGCTCCGCTCCAACATCAGCGCGATGTTCGTCAACCTGTCGCGGCGCACGCAGACCCTGGTCGAGCGGCAGATCTCGCTGATCGACGGCCTGGAGAAGGGCGAGGAGGACGGCGGCCGCCTGGCCGACCTGTTCAGGCTCGACCACCTGGCCACCCGCATGCGCCGCAACTCCGAGAACCTCCTGGTCCTCGCCGGTCACGAGCCGACCCGCAGGCGAAGCCAGCCGGCCAAGCTCGTCGACGTCGTCCGCGCCTCCCTGTCGGAGGTCGAGGACTACGAGCGGGTCCAGGTCAAGGTGCACCGCACCATCTCGGTCGCGGGCAGCGCCGCCAACGACATCGTCCACCTGGTCGCCGAGCTGGTGGAGAACGCCATCCAGTTCTCGCCCAGGGCCAGCCAGGTCGTGGTCTCCAGCAGCGTGATCGAGGGCGGCGGCGCGCTGCTCGCGGTCAGCGACCCGGGCATCGGCATGACCCACGAGGAACTCGTCGAGACGAACCGCCGGCTGGCGGACCCGCCCGTCGTCGACGTCTCGGTGTCGCGGCGCATGGGCCTGTTCGTGGTCGGCCGCCTGGCGCTGCGCCACGGCATCCGGGTGCAGCTGCGCCCGCAGGAGGGCGGCGGTCTCGTCGCGATGGTCCTGTTCCCGCCGGAGCTCGTCGTCCAGGCGGTCCAGCCGGTGCAGACGCCCTCCTGGGGGGCCGAGCAGCCTCCCTCGCAGAACCACTTCGCCCCGGCGGCCGCGGGCCCGCCCGTCCAGCAGCCCGCGTACGGGCAGCCCCGGACCGGGCTGGGGCACACCCACCCCTCGTTCGAGCAGGGACAGTCGCCGTTCGGGTCGAACCCCTTCGGGCAGGCGTCGTACGGGCAGAGCTCGTTCGGCCAGGAGGTGTTCGGGCAGGAGACGTTCGGGCAGGCGTCCGTGGACGCGCCCTCCTTCGGCTCCACCCCGCCGTTCGGCGCCCCTCCGGTCGTGGGGGGTCCCTCGGGCGCCCCGGCCGCGAGCGGCCCGCCGCTGCCCAAGCGGCAGGTCAACGGCAACGGCGGCCCTCCCGCCTCCGAGTTCTCCGCCTGGGGCCAGTCGTCGTACGAGGACACGGCGGTGGGGGCGATGCCCGCGGTGGGTGTCTCCCCGCTCGACACCGAGCAGGAGGAGTACCTGCCGATCTTCGCCTCGATCGAGTCCGCCTGGTTCCGCCGGGCGGAGGAGCCGGGCGAGAGCCCGGCCGCGGGCGGGACCGCGGGCGGGGCCCCGGGGTGGAGCACCTCTCCCGAAACGGGGAACGAGCCCTACGAGCCGGCCTGGGGGGAGGAGCCGACGCCCCCGACCGGGATGCCGGCCCGCGAGACGCCCCTCGACCCGCCGCCGGCGAGAGAGCCGGCGGCGGCCGAGCCGGACAGCTGGAACACCCCCGCCGACGCCGGGTGGCGGGCCGCCCAGGCGGCGAGCGAGCCCGCGCTCGGCGGGGTGACCGCCGCGGGCCTGCCCAAGCGCACTCCCAAGGCGAACCTCGTACCCGGCACGGCCGCCGCCGTGCCGTCCACCCCCATGCCCCCACTGTCGCCGGACAGGGTGCGAAACCGTCTGTCGAGCTTCCAGCAAGGCGTACGGCGGGGCCGTGCCGAAGTAGTCGATACCACCACCAGAAGCCTGGTTGACGAGGAGGAGGGCTCATGACGACCCTGAGTCATGAGGCACGCAGGTTCGACTGGTTGATCACCGAGTTCGTCCGCGGCACACCGGGTGTCGCGCACGCGGTGTGCGTCTCGGCCGACGGGCTGAGGATCGCCAGTTCCGAGGGGTTCCCCCCCGACAGGGCCGACCAGCTCGCCGCCGTCTCGGCGGGCCTGCTCAGCCTGACGGTGGGCGCCTCCCGCGTGTTCGAGGGCGGCGCCGTCACCCAGACGGTGGTCGAGATGGAGCGCGGCCTGCTGCTGGTCATGGCGATCAGCGACGGCTCCGTGCTCGCCGTGCTGGCCTCTCCCGACTGTGACATGGGGCTGGTGGCGTACCAGATGACCATGCTCGTCGACAGGGCCGGGCAGGTGCTCACCCCGGCGCTCCGCGCCGAGCTGCAGTCCTCCCGGGGCCGGTGATGACCGCGCTCACGCCCGGTGTCCTCACGGGAGAGGCTCGTGCTCGGGGTTGACGGAACCGGGGACGACGAGCCCCTGTTCCGTCCGTACGCCGTCACCGGCGGCAGGTCGGAGCCCCGTTTCCACATGGCGATGGAGGCGCTGGTCTCCTCCTCCTTCATCATGGAGGAGGATCTCGCCCTGCTCACCCCCGAGCAGGACGCGATCATCAGGCTCTGCCGTTCGTACCGGTCGGTCGCCGAGATCTCGGCTCTGCTGAGGGTGCCGCTCGGCGTGGCCCGCGTGCTGGTGGCGGATATGGTCGACGAGGGCTTCGTCCGCATCCATCAGCCGCATCTCAACGAGGGACAACCGGACCTCAACATGCTCGAAAGGGTTCTCAGTGGACTTCGCAGGCTCTAGCCAGGGTGGCCTGACGTCAACGAAGATCGTTGTCGCGGGTGGGTTCGGCGTCGGCAAGACCACGTTCGTGGGGGCCGTGTCGGAGATCGTGCCGCTGACCACGGAGGCGGTGATGACCGACGCCAGCGCCGGGATCGACGACCTGGGGCTGACCCCCCACAAGAGCACCACCACGGTCGCGATGGACTTCGGCCGTCTCTCGCTGGACCGCGACCTGATCCTGTACCTGTTCGGTACGCCGGGTCAGCACCGGTTCTGGTTCATGTGGGACGACCTGGTCCGCGGCGCGATCGGCGCGGTGGTCCTGATCGACACCCGGCGGCTGGCCGACGGCTTCCCGGCGATCGACTACTTCGAGGAGGCCAAGCTCCCCTTCGTGGTCGGCGTCAACGGGTGGAACGGCGAGTTCCCGCACCACGAGGAGGAGGTGCGCGAGGCCCTGACGCTGGCCCCGCACATCCCCGTGGTGCGCACCGACGCCCGCTCCCGCGACTCGGTCAAGAGCACGCTGATCACCCTCGTCGAGCACGTGCTGCGGGTCCGCACGGCCTACGGCACGTCGGTGTAGCCTCGCCCTCCGTCCGGGGACGGCTCCGCGCTCCGCGGGCCCGTCCCCGGAAGCGGTGCGGGCACCGCTCGGCGGGCGTGGCGTTTCGGTGCGGGTCGGTGCGCGTCAGTGCGGTATCCACTCCTTCCAGGTGATCCTGTTGGCGTCGATCCACTTCTGGGCCGCCCGGCCGGGGTCGAGGCCGTTGCCGGCGATGTCGCTCGCCACCGCGTTCTGCTGCTCGTTCGTCCAGGAGAAGTTCCGTACCAGCTCGTAGGCCCTGCCGCCGGTGTCGGCGAACCGCCTGCTCACGATCTTGTCGAGCAGGTAGGGCGGGTAGTCGCACCTGACCGCTGCGGGGTCGGCGTCGCAGCCGATCGCGTACGGCGGGAGGTTGACCTTCGCCAGCTTGATCTGGGTGAAGAGCCACTGCGGCTCGTAGAAGTACATCAACAGCGGGGTCCGGTCGCGGGTCGCCCGCCTGGCGGCGTCGATCAGCGCCTTCTCGCTGCCCGCGTAGACGACCCGGTAGTCGAGGCCGAGATTGCGGACGAGGGCCTCGTCGTTGGTGACGTAGGAGGGGTCCCCGTCGAGAAGCTGGCCTGAATTGCCGGACTTATTCGTTCTGAAGAGGTGGGCGTACCTGTTGAGCCGCCGCCAGTCGGTGATCCCGGGATACTTGTCCGCCATCCACTGGGGGACGTACCAGCCGATGACCCCCCTGGCGCCGCTCCGGCCCGCGGAGACCGCGACCTTCTTCTCCTCGATGTAGGTCCGCTTCAGCGACTCCCGCCCCCAGTTCTCCACGATCACGTCCACCGTGCCCTTTTCGAGGCCCTCCCAGGACTGCGGCGGGGTGAGCCTCACCGTCTGCACCCGGTAGCCGAGCTCCTGGGTCAGCAGGCGGCCGATGACGGCGGCGCCCGCCTCGTAGCCCACCCAGTCGTTGACGGCGATCCTCACGGTCCCGGGGGACGGGGGAGCCGGTGCGGCCTCCTCCTGGCGGGTGCACGCGGGCAGGGGCAGGAGCAGCGCGACGGCCGCGCCGAACGCCAGGAGCCGGGAGGTGGCGCGGGCGGGCGGGCGGGAGCCGCGAACCGGGCTCGCGGCGTCGCCGGGTGTGGCCACGGTCTCCTCCAGGGATCGCCACCCGGATTCGGCGGGCCGGGGACGCCGGGGGTGCGGTGCGGGCTACGGACGTAGGGAGTCAAGATATGGCGTAAATATCGTGAACCACAAAGTCGTCATCCTCCGGGGGCCGCCACACTTCCGTCGCGGGCTCGCGGCCCTCGGAGATGGAACGGTGCAAACGGTCATACAGGTTGATAAATGCCTAATAAGGGTATTCAGAGAGCCGGAAGTGGGGTTCCGGGCGCATCCAGAGCTTCCGGTCCAGTCCCCGTATCACCAGGAATACGCATTTATCGAGCTGTGTTCGCTTGGCCCCATAGGTTGATATGTGCTCGAATTGCCGGGAACCACGGGAAATTCGGCCAGAGGTTCATCCGCGAGAGGGCAGCGTCCGGTGAGTCCACACGAGATCCACGACGCGGGCAGCGGCCTGCGCCCGCGGAACTGGCGGGTACGCCGGCGGCTCGTCGCGCTCGTTCTGGTGCCCACGATCGCCGCGGTGCTGCTCGGCGGTGTCCAGGTGTTCGCCTCGATACGCGCGGCGGGAGACTACCAGCGGGTCAACGACCTCGCGCGGCTCTCCGCCCACATCGGCACGCTCACCCACGAGCTGGCCGAGGAGCGCGACCACACCGCCTGGTTCATCGCCCTCGGCCGGCCCAAGGACGGCGTGCAGGACGTGCGGGCCCAGATGGACCTGGTCGACAGCTCCGCGGCGCGCGTCCGCGAGAGCGGCTCGCTGCTCGGCGAGGAGGTGAGCGGCCGCACCAGGGAAGAGGTCGAGACCGCGATCACCCGCCTGGAGGACCTGTACCCGCTGCGCGAGCAGGCGCTGCGCTCGGCGCTGCTGCCCGACGCGGCCATCGCCGCCTACTCCCTGGTCATCGCCGACCTGCTCTCCCTGTACGACGA
This sequence comes from Streptosporangium nanhuense, assembly GCF_059358815.1. NCBI lineage: Bacteria > Bacillati > Actinomycetota > Actinomycetes > Streptosporangiales > Streptosporangiaceae > Streptosporangium > Streptosporangium nanhuense. The sequence goes on along the minus strand of NZ_JCADBG010000012.1, from coordinate 96,680 downwards.
GCTCGGCAAGGGCAGCGCCGACGACGTCCTGTTCGGCCAGGCGGTCACCCTGGACGCGCTCGCCCGCGCCAAGGAGGCGCTCTCCTTCCAGCGGGCGCTGCTGACGGTGGTGCTCGTGGCGGGCCGCTTCGAGCAGGGACAGATGGAGCGGTTCCTCGGCGCGCTCTCCACCGAGCGCGGCGAGCGCAGGACCTTCGCCGCCGAGGTCGGCGGCCGGGAGCGCCGCCTCTTCGACGAGACCGTCAACGGTCCCGCCGCCGAACGCGCCGAGCTCATCCGCGAGCTGGTCCTGCTCCGCGCCTCCTCCGGCATCCCGCTGAGGGGCCTGGACCTGAGGCGCGAGGACGACGCCAAGGAGTGGTACGACGCGGCCACCGTCACCATCGGCCACATGCGCGCGGTCGAGGAGCGGCACGCCCAGGAGATCGTGACGCGCAGCCAGCGGCTCGGCGACGTCGAGCACGGCCACGCCCTGATGGTCGCCATGGCCGTCGCCGCCCTGCTGGCGTTCGTGCTGGTGATCACCATCGGGGTGGTCCGCTCGCTGGTCAGGCCGCTGAGACGGCTGCGCAGGGAGGCGCTGGAGGTCGCCGGGGAGCGGCTGCCCGCGTACGTCCAGCGGGTCCGCGAGTCGCACGGGGGAGAGATCGCCGCCGACGTGCCAACGATCGGGGTGCTGTCGCGCGACGAGATCGGCGAGGTCGCCAGGGCGTTCGACGAGGTCCACCGGGAGGCCGTGCGGCTGGCGGGCGACGAGGCCAGGCTGCGCACCAGCGTGAACGCGATGTTCGTCAACCTCTCACGGCGGAGCCAGAGCCTGGTGGAACGCCAGCTCACCCTGGTCGAGCGGCTGGAGCGCGGCGAGCGCGACGACCAGCGGCTGGCCGACCTGTTCAAGCTCGACCACCTCGCCACCCGCATGCGCCGCAACAGCGAGAACCTGCTCGTCCTCGCCGGGCAGGAGGTGGCGCGGCGCTGGAGGCAGCCGGTCGAGCTGATGGACGTGGTCAGGGCCGCGCTGTCGGAGGTGGAGAACTACGAGCGGGTGACGAACCGGGTCCAGTCGGAGGTCGCCGTCGCGGGCCCCGCGGTGAGCGACGTGGTCCACCTGCTCGCCGAGCTGGTCGAGAACGCCGTCTCGTTCTCGAAGCCGGACACCAGGGTCACGGTGTCCAGCAGCCGGATCGACGACGGGGGCGTGATGGTCTCGGTGACCGACAGGGGCATCGGCATGACGGCCGAGGAGCTCTCCCAGGTCAACCGGCGCCTGGCCGGCCCGCAGGACGCCGACGCCTCGATCGCCCGCCACATGGGCCTGTTCGTCATCGGCCGCCTCGCCCTCAAGCACGGCATCCGCGTCCAGCTCCGGCCCCAGGACTCCGGCCTGACCGCGATGGTCATGATTCCCGAGTCGCTTCTCGTCCTGCCGCCCATCGTGGGCCGGCCGGCCGGCTACCCGCAGCCCGCGGCCGCCTTCTCCGGGACGCCGGCGGCCGCGGCCGGCCTTCCCGCGGGCGTGGTGGGCCTGCCGGCGGGGGTGGCCGCCTTCCCGCTCCCCGGTGACGCGGACGGTCCGCCCGTCCCACCGTTCCCGCACACCCCCGACGACGGCGAGGACGATCCGGACGTCGCGTTCCCCCAGGTAGCCGATGCCGCGGCCCCGTCGAGGACGCCCCTGCTCGCGGCGCCCACGGCCGAGCGGGCGCCGCTGCCCTCGCGGGTCAGGCCGGACGCGACCGAGCGGAGCGTGTGGAGCCCGCCCGCGGAGCGGCTCCGCCCGCCTCCCGGCCTGTTCGACCGCCTTGCCGGCCCGCTCGACGCCCCTTCCGGCTCCCCCGAGCCCTCTTGGGGCCCGCTCGACGGCTCGCCCGGTTTCCTCGACGGCCTCCCCCTGGTGGACGAGACCGGTGCGGGGAGTCCGGGGGAGCGGGAGGACGACTTCCTGCCGATCTTCGCCGCGGTCGAGTCCGCCTGGTTCCGGGCCGCCGCCCTCTCCCGCGACCCCGGTGCGCGCACGGCCCGCCCCGAGGCGGACGCGGGTCCCGTTTCCGAAAGCTCCGCCTCCGGCGACTCCGCTCCCGAGGAGTCCCGGGCCGAGCCCGAATCCTGGACCTCGCCCGGTGACCTCGGCTGGCGGGCCGCGCAGGCGGCGAACGCCCCCGTGCTCGGCGGCACGACCGAGGCGGGCCTGCCCAGGCGCACCCCCCGGGCCAACCTGGTCCCCGGCTCGGTCACCCCGCCCACGCGGCCCGAGCCGTCAGAGTCTTCTGAGTCGTCCGGGCCGTCTGAGTCGTCCGGGCCGTCCCGGTCCCCGGCGCCGGGCAGGCCCGCCCTCTCGCCCGAGCGGATGCGCAGCCGCATGGCGAGCTTCCAGGAGGGCGTGCGCAAGGCGCGCAACGAGCTTCCGGGCAGGGAGCGGTGATGCGGGCAGGCAACCGGGGCCACGGTCACGCCTCCCCCGGGGAGGAACAGGGGGACGACACGCCCCGCTACGGCCTCCCGGCCGGGACCGCGGGACACGGCTGGCGCCCGGTGCCACCCCCGGTTCTGCCCGCGCGCGGCGCCGGCCGGCCGGGCTACGGCGCTCCGGAGGAGCCGCCCGGGCTCGCGGCCCGGCGGGACGGGCGCCTGGGGTACGAGCCGGAGCACGACGAGCCGGCCGAGGAGGAGAGCTCGCTGATCCGGATGTACGCCGTGACCGGGGGGCGGGTCGTCCCGAGCTCGAAGCTCGCCATGGAGGCGCTGGTCGCGACCACGACCACGACGCCGCTCGGCCTGTCCTACATCCGGGAGTACCGCTTCATCAGCGACCTGTGCCGCAGCATCCGCTCGATCGCGGAGATATCCGCCCTCCTGAGCGTCCCCCTCGGCGTCACCCGCGTCCTGGTCTCCGACATGGAGTCCGAGGGCCTGGTGCGGATCCATCGCCCCCGGGTCACCGCGGCGGGCCCCGGGCCCGACCTGCTCGAACGCGTCCTCAACCACCTCAGGGGTTAGGCTCGGCCGACCCGGGGGCGCTTGTTGACGGCACCTCCGGCTGGGCGGGGAACAGGCCGGGGCCGGTCTCCTGGCAGGCGGCGCGGCTCCCCGAGCCCGGAGGTGAGGTCAACGGGCCGCCGGAGCCGGAAAGGCCGCCTTCCCCGGTGGCAAGGCCGGTGTCTAGAGACGCACGTGTTCCGTCGATCCGATGGGCAGCCAGTGGAACCGGCTGCCGACCCGCTCCGGCGCTCGCAGCAGGTCACGTTCGATGCCGTCGCGGCCCTGGCGGAAGTGCTGCCATCCCTCGTAGTGGACCGGCAGGATCGTGTGCGGGGTGATGGCTTCGCACAGCCGTACGGCCTGGCGCGCGGTCATGGTGTAGCGCAGCGGGCCGGTGAGGGGGAAGCCGACGCCGCCCAGGTGCAGCAGGACCGTACCCGGCCGTATCCGGGCGGCGGCCTGGCGGAGCGCACGATGGTAGACCGTGTCGCCGGTGATCCAGAGCGAGCCGTGGGTCTGGCCGGGCCAGGTCAGGGCGAAGCCGATGACGTCGCCGACGACGGGACGGCTGAGCGGCGGCCCGTGCCGGCAGGGGGTGGCGGTGATCTCGATCGGCGGCCGGCCGGGTGCCTCCAGCCGGGTGCTCTGCCCGGGCTTGAGCCCGCGGGCGGTCCCGCCCAGGCGGCGGGCGCCCGAGGAGGTGGTGATCGTGGTCCCGGTGGTGGTCAGCAGAACGCGCCCGGCGTTGTCGAGGTTGTCGCCGTGGTGGTCGTGGGTGAGCAGGACGGCGTCCGGCGGCGGCAGCGCGTCCGGCGGGAGGGTGGGGCCGGTGAGTTTGCGAGAGGAGGTTCCCCAGCCGAACGCGTAGGTCCGGCCGGGGGGGTCGAAGGTCGGGTCCGTCAGCAGTCGCCAGCCTTCGAACTCGATGAGGACGGTGGGGCCGCCGATGTGGGTGAACCTGACTTCCGTCATGCGCTGATCCTTCGGAGTGTCCAGGGGGGACGGCCGGATGGTAGTCCCCCCCGGGGGGCGACGTCAGGAGTGGTCGAGGGCCCAGTTGAGGGCGTGGTCGGCGATCTCCTCCCAGCCGTCCTGGGCGGGCATCAGGTGGGAGCGGCCGGGATACTCGACCACCTCGGTGACGGTGGCGGACTTGTAGTGCCTGGCGTTGGAGCGCTGGACCTTGGGCGGCATCAGGTGGTCGTTCTCGCCCGCGACGAACAGCAGCGGCCTGCGGTCGTCGTTGTGGTAGTCGACGTGGTTGTCGTCCTTGCCGGGGTGGATGTTGGCCAGCGCGCTGCCCCAGAAGATCTGGCCGGAGGCGGGTATGTGGTAACGCTCGTAGGTCGCCCGCGCCTGGTCCTCGGGGAAGGTGTTGGTGAAGGCGTACCTCCACTGCTCGTAGGTGAACCCGACCGCCCGGTGCCGGTTGGCGGGGTTCTTCAACACCGGGAAGGTGGCGCGGATCTGCGAAAGCGGGATCACCTGCACCCCCTCGGTGGGCGCGGAGTTGATCGCCACCCCGGCGGCGCCGTAGCCGTGGTCGAGCAGGATCTGGGTGAACACGCCGCCCGCGGAGTGGCCCATCAGGATGGGCGGCGTCTCCAGGCCTCCGACCAGGGTTTCCAGGCTCTCGATGATCTGCGGGACGGTCACCTTCTCGATCGGGGTGGGGTCGGCGTTGAGCGCCTCCACCTCCACCTCGAAACCCGGATAGGCCGGGGCCAGCACTCGAAATCCCTGAGCCTCGTAACGGGCGACCCAGTGCTCCCAGCTACGCGGGGTGACCCAGAAGCCGTGGATCAAAACGATCGTGTCGGGTTTCATGTCGGTTCCCCCTGCTATCGGGTGGCGGCGTAGGCGGACAGGACCACCGCGGTGGCGGCGGCGGGGTGGGACGTCATCACGACGTGCGAGGAGCGGATCTCCCGGGTGTGGCTGCCGGCGCGCTTGGCCATGGTGCGCTGGACGGCCGGAGGGATGACCTTGTCCTGGGTGGGGATCAGGTACCAGGACGGGATGGTCTTCCACGCGGGGACGCCGCTGGGCCCGGAGAGTCCGGCGACGCTGCCCGGACGCTGGGTGGCGGCCATCAGACGGGTCTTGTGCTCGGGCAGGTCGGCGGCGAACACCTGCCGGAACTTGGCCGGGTCGATGTAGCCGTCGGTGCCGTGCGATCCGTCGGGCAGGGTCCACTCGCGGGGGATGAGCGCTTCGCCGAGCAGACTGCCGGGCACGCTGGTGGCGAGTTGCAGGGCGCTCTCGCCCTCGTCGGGCGCGAAGGCTCCCAGATAGACCAGCGCTTTGATGTTGGTGTGGCCACGGGCGGCGTTGGTGATGACGGCGCCGCCGTAGGAGTGTCCGACGAGGATCACCGGACCGGTGACGGTGTCCAGGATGCTGGAGATGTAGGCGGCGTCGCCCGCGCTGTCGCGCAGCGGGTTGGCCGGTGCGATCACCGGGAATCCGGCCCGCTGCAGCAGGGTGATCATGTCGTTGAAGCCGGAGGCGTCGGCGAACGCGCCGTGAACGAGTACCACGGTCGGCTTCACGGTGCTGGTCGCGGTGCTGGTCGCGGTGGCGGGCGCGGGGGTCAGGCCGAGGGCGAGAAGACAGCTCGCGAGGAGGACGCCCAGCAGACGGCGCGGAGAGGTCATGGGGAGTGCTCCTTCAGGCGTTCAGAAAGGTGAGCAGATCGGCGTTGAATTCGCGCTCGAAGGCACCGGCCAGGCCGTGCGGGGCGCCCTCGTAGATCTTCAGTGCGGAGCCTTTGACCAGCCTGGAGCTCTCCAGCGCCGAGGCGACGACGGGCACGATCTGATCGTCGTCGCCGTGAGCGATCAGGGTGGGGACGTCGAAGCGCCTGAGGTCCCCGGTGAAGTCGGTCTCGGAGAAGGCTCTGATGCAGTCGAGCGCACCCTTGAGGCCGACCTGCATGCTCCACCGCCAGAACGCGTCGATGACGCCCTGCGACACCTGGACGCCGGGCCGGTCGTAGCCGTAGAAGGGCACCGCCAGTTCCTTGTAGAACTGGGAGCGGTCGGCCTCGACGCCACCCCGGATGGTGTCGAACACCTCGATCGGCAACCCGGCGAGGTTGGCCTCGGTCTTGAGCATCAGAGGCGGAACCGCACCCAGCAACACGGCCTTGCTCACCCGGGAGGTGCCGTGGCGGCCGATGTAGCGGGTCACCTCCCCGCCCCCGGTGGAGTGACCGACCAGGATCGCGTCGCGCAGGTCGAGCGTGTCCATGAGGGTGGACAGGTCGTCGGCGTAGGTGTCCATGTCGTTGCCGTTCCAGGGCTGGCCGGAGCGGCCGTGGCCGCGGCGGTCGTGCGCTATGGCGCGGAAGCCGTGGGAGGCGGCCAGGTGGAGCTGGTTGTCCCAGGCGTCGGCGTTCAGCGGCCAGCCGTGACTGAAGACGACGGGCTGACCGTCGCCCCAGTCCTTGTAGAAGATCTGTGTGCCGTCGGTGGTGCTCACGTAGGGCATCTCGCGGCCTTTCTGATCGATGTCGGCGGGCTCGACGCTAGATCCGCGGCCCTCGGCGGCAATCCGTCAGATGACTGCACTTGTACGGATCGCCGGTTCGCCCATGGCTTCGGTCAGGCTCCGATGGCGGGTTTCCGGGGCGAACAGGACAGCGGTGAAGGCGAGCACCGAGCAGGCCACCACCAGCAGGGCGATGGGCCAGGACACGCCGCCGGCGCCCGCGACCAGGCCCGCCGCCACGAGCGGGGCGGGGCCGCTGGTCAGCGCGGCCGTCCACTCGCGGGCGATCGCGACGCCGCTGTAGCGATGGCGGGTGTCGAACAGCTCGGTCAGCAGCGAGGCCAGTACGGCGAACATCCCGGCGACGCAGACGCCGTACCCCAGCACGACCGCGAGGATCACCAGCTCGGGGCGGCCGGTGTCGATCAACCAGAACATCGGGAAGGCGAACACGGCGAGCAGGAGCGCCGTACCGAGGAAGACGGGACGGCGGCCGACGCGGTCGGCGAGCAGTCCGAACAGCGGCGTGACCGCGATCGCCACCGCGGCGGAGAGCAGTTTGGCGACCAGGCCCACCGTGGCCGGCAGACCGAGCGTCCTGGTCACGTATGACAACACGAAAACACTGAAGATGTAGGCGATCGCACCGAAGGGGGCGTTGGCCGCGAAGGCGATCAGCAGGATCCGCGGCTGCCTTCTGACGACCTCCAGCGCCGGGAAACGGCTCATGCCTCGCGCCCGCTCGCGCTCGAAGAGCTCCGACTCCGGCACCCGGAACCTGAGGGACAGCCCCACGCCCACGCCCACCAGGCTGAGCAGGAACGGTAACCGCCACCCCCACGTCTCGAACGACGGCAGCGCCGTGACCGCGGTGAAGACCAGGGTGGCGGTCAGGATTCCGATCTGGATGCCCGCCCCGGGGAGCGAGGCCCACAGACCCCGCCGGCGGGGGGCACTGGTCTCGGCCACCAGGACCAGGGCGCCCGCGTACTCGGCTCCCGCGCCGAAACCCTGCGCCAGCCGGAGCAGCACGAGCAGAACGGGCGCCGCCAGGCCTACTTGCTCGTAGGTGGGCAGCAGCCCGATGCCGACCGTGGACAGTCCCATGAGCAGCAGCGTCACGACCAGCATGGGCTTACGCCCGACGCGGTCGCCGAAGTGGGCGAACACGACACCACCGATCGGGCGGGCCAGGAACCCGACCGCGAACGCGGCGAAGGAGCCGAGGGTGCCCGCGAGGGGCATGTCGGCCGGGAAGAACTGTTCGTCGAAGACGATCGCCGCTCCGAGACCGAAGAGGGCGTGGTCGTAGAACTCGAGCGCGGTGCCGATGACAGCGGCCTTGGTCACCGGTCTACCTGTCATGTCTGCCTCCTGTTGTCAGGGCCGAGCACCCGCGCCGGAAAGCGTCGGGCCCGATCGATCGCCGCCTGGGCGGCATGGGTGCCGCACGGGGCGTTGAGCGTGAGAGATTCGCGGACGACGTCCGGGTGGCGCACCGCGGTCACGGGCACGCCCGCCACGGTTCTGGCGGCGCAGACCTTGTCCCCGTCGTCCCCGCCGCCCCTCGCCGTCCCCGTCGCGCGGCGCGTCCCCCCGCGACGGCGATGACCAGGGCCGGCGAAAGAGCGGCCGGTTCCCCGCCGTCGCGGGGGGACTCTCGTCCTCTCTCCGAACCCTTGTGAGCGGCGCCTTATCGCTTCATGGAACTGTCCGGCCCCGTGAGGGCCGACGTCGTCAGGCGGCGGCCTCGCGGATGAGGTCGGCGACCGCGGCGGGCTGGGATATGTGGACGGCGTGGCTGCCGACGACCTCGACGACCTTCGCTCCGGCGCGCCCGGCCATCATGCGCTGGGCCGACGGCGGGATCATCCGGTCCTCGATCGCGACGAGGTACCAGCTGGGTCTGTGCCGCCAGGCCGGTTCGGTGACCGCTCCGGCGAGGGCGTCCACGCCCCACGGGACCTGGGAGTCCGCCATGAACGCGGCCACCTGGGCGGGCAGGTCGGCGGCGAACGAGGCGGCGAACCTGTCGCGGTCGAGAAAGAGGAAGCCCTCCACGGGAGGGAGGACGGGCGGCACCGGCGCGCCGGGCGGCGGGGCGGCGACGAGGGTGTCGGCCGGTTCGCGCTCGTCGGGGGCGAACGCGGCGATGAGGGTGCCGACCGGTTCGCGCTCGTCGGGGGCGAACGCGGCGATGAGGGTGTCGACCGATTCGCGCTCGTCGGGGACGAACGCGGCGATGTATGCCAATGACGCGACATTGGGGTGGGTACCGGCCTCGCTGATGACGGCCCCGCCGTAGGAGTGGCCGACCAGGACGGCCGGGCCGTCAAGGCCGTCCAGGATCCGACGGGTCATCGCGGCGTCACCCTCCAGCGACAGCGCCGGGTTCTGCGCGACGCGGACGCGAAGTCCGTCCCTGGTCAGCTCGTCGTAGACGCCCTGCCAGCCGGATCCGCCCACGAAGCCACCGTGTACGAGCACGACGTTCCCGATGGTGGTCATGGTCGCTCCCACAGCTGGATTGACAGGCCCGGCGTCTTTCCCGGTGCACTCCATACAAGGCGCGCGCACACGGCCCGGCCACGCAGAACAGGACGCAGAAGTAGCGCGGAAACCGTCAGGGAGCGGCGTCCGCCAGGTCGCGGCAGCGGCTGCTCGCCTCGGCGTCGCCGATGGCCTCGTACACCTCCGCCGCCCGCGCATAGGCATGGCGGCTCTCGCCGGTTCGTTCCTCGTCGGACAGCAAGGCCGCCAGTGTCTCCAGGGAGCGTGCCTGCGGGACGGGCAACCGAGCCTGCTCCATCAGGCCGATCGCCTCGGTGAGCTTGGTGATCGCTTCGGCCCGGTTGCCGAGCAGTCCCAGACATTCGCCGATCCGGGCAAGCACGATCGGCCGGGTGAACGCCGCGACGCCCGGCGTCATCCCCGACCGGTCGTCGTCCAGCAGGGCCCACAGGTCGAGATAGTGCTCCAGCGCCTCGGTGTGGTGTCCGGCGTCGCGAAGGCAGGTGCCGAGGGCGCCGAGGCACTGGGAGTACCGATCGATGTCGCCGTTGGCCTTGAAGATCCTCGCCGCCCGGGTTTCCGACACGATGGCCTCATCGAGCCGTCCGAGCCGCCGAAGCGCGCCCCCCTCCTGGTGGTGGGCCAAGGCGATCTGCGCCGTGGCGCCACTGCGCGTGGCCAGGTCCATCGCCTGGGCCGTGTAGCGCAGTGTGGTCTCCAGATCCTCTCGCGGCACCAGATGGACCCAGGCCAGCAGATTCAGCTGCTCGGCCTGCCGGGCCGGATCGCCCAGGGCGGCGGCGGCCTCGGCTCCGAGGGTGAAGACCTCGTGCCAGTGAGACGCGTGCATCCACCGGTCGGAGAACCAGTGCATCGACTCGGCGCAGTCGAGGACGGCGGCGAACCGGCCGGTGCTCGCCATGTGGCGTAACGCGCCCAGCCAGTTGTCCACGTTCACGCGCAGCCAGTGGTCGGCCTCCTCCGGGGAGGACAGGGCGGCGAGGCCGGGAGCAGGCCGGTCGGAAGGGCCGTACACGGGCTCGAACCACCGTCCGGCGGTGGTGGCCGTCCGCAGCAGCCACGATGTGATCGTCACGGTGAGCGTGTCGCGCTCGTCGGCGGGTTCCTCCTCCCCAAGCCGGTCGCGGGCGAACAGCCGGACCAGGTCGTGGAAGCGGTAACGTCCCGACACGCTGTCCTGCAGCAGGCCGAGATCGACGAGTTCGTCGAGGGCGTCCCACGCCCCCTCGATCGACGTGCCGCCCACCACGGCGGCGAGAGCGGCGTCGAAGCCGCGACCCGGCACCAGGGCGAGCCGGCGGAAGAGCCGTCGCGTCGCGTGGCCCAGCTGCTCGTAGGACAGCCCGAACGCGGTGGCGATCTTGAGATCACCGGCACTGAGCTGGTCCAGGCGGCGCTCCTCGTTCGTCAGCCGGGCGGCGAGGTCGGCGGCGTTCCAGCCGGGCCGGCTGACCAGCCGATTCCCGGCGATCCGGAGCGCGAGGGGCAGACCGCCGCACAGCTGCGCGAGCCGCCAGACGGCCGATCCCTCGTCCGAGGCGCCGCGGTCTTTCAGGATTCCGGTCAGCAGCTCGGTGGCCTCCAGCACGGGCAGGGGCCCGAGTCCGAGTCTGCGCACCCCCTCCAGGCCGGCCAGCAGGCGGCGACTGGTCACCAGGGCCTTGCCCGCGCCCCCGCCGGGCAGCAGCGGCCGGACCTGCTCCTCGGAGGCGGCGTTGTCGAGCACGATCAGCGCGCGCCGTTCACGCAGCAGGGAGCGGTACAGGGACGCACGCCCGGCGACGTCGCCCGGGATCTGCTGATCCGCGACGCCGAGTGCGCGAAGCAGCGTGCCCAGAGCCTCGTCGACGGGCAGCGGCTGCGGAGACATACCGAACAGGTCGAGGAAGAACACCCCGCCGGGAAAGTCCGGCCGCAGGGCATGGGCGGCGCGGACGGTCAACGTGGTCTTGCCCAGCCCGGCAGAGCCGGTGATGAGCCGCACGCCCGCGGCGCCCGGCGCGTCCCCGGCGTGCGTCAGCTCGCCGGTCCAGGCCAGTTCCGCGGCTCGGCCGGTGAAGTCGTCGACGGAGCGCGGCAGCTCGCACAGTCCGGTCGGGCGGGCCCAGTGGTCGCGCAGGCGGCCCTCGCGCGCCAGCTCGACGAGCTGTTCGCGGTCGGCGTCGGCCAGGCGAAGGGCGTCGGCCAGCGCGGTGACGGTACGGTGCTGGGGGCCCTTGCTGCGTCCGCGTTCCATGTCCGACAGCGTCCGGGCGCTGACTCCCGAGGCCTCGGCGAGCTGCTCCAGCGTCAGGCGGGCCGCGTGCCGATGGCGACGCAGCACCTCCGCGAAGCTGGCTGAAGTGGTGATCGAGCGCTCCTTCTCCGCGATCCGGTGGAGATCACACAAAGCCTACGCGGAAGGCCGGTGCTCTCAAGGTCCGCGAGGTTGAGGAAACCGGCGTTCGTGACGGATGGCGCTCGGACGGCACGAGCCGGCGGGGGAGGCCTTCCGCACCCACTGCGGCGCCTCCACGTCAAGGCAGCAGCCATTCGTCACATGACGTACTTGTGCGACAATTTGATCATCGGGTTCCGGGGAAGGTATCGCGTGATCATGCTCTTCGGGCGCGACCGCGAGATGGCCCAGATCGAGGGCCTCGTAGATCTCGTTCACGAAGGCGGCGGCGCCCTGGTCATATCCGGCGCGCCGGGTATCGGTAAGTCCGCCCTGCTGGCGGTCGCCACCGCACGTGCCGAGGCACGCGATGTGATGGTGTCCGGCGTCTCCGGGGTGCAGAGCGAGACGCATCTGCCGTTCGCCGGGCTCCACCAGTTGCTGCGGCCGATGCTCGGTACCGCCGATCGGCTGTCCGGCCGCCAGCGGGAGGCCCTGCTCGGCGCCTTCGGGATGGCCGAGGTCGGTGACCCCGAGCCCTTCATGGTGGCGCTGGCCGTACTCAACCTGCTGGGGGAGGTGGCGGCCGCTCGGCCGCTGCTGATCGTCGTGGACGACCTCCAGTGGCTGGACCGGCCCACCATCGAGGTGTTGGGGTTCGTGGCCAGGCGTGTGCGCTCGGATCCGATCGTGCTGCTGATGGCCCTTCGCGACGGCTACCCGACCAGCCTGGACGACAGCGACGTGCCCGAGCTGAGGCTGGCCGGCCTGGATCCGGCCGCGGCGGAGGCACTCCTGAACGCCCAGGCCGCCGAGCTCAGCGTCGGTATGCGCCGGCGCGTGCTGAGCGAGGCGGACGGCAACCCGCTCGCCCTGGTCGAGCTGCCACTCGCACTGGACAGCGGGACGATCACGGCCGATGCGGGGGTGCTGCCGCTCACGGCACGTCTGGAGCGGGCCTTCGCCGTACGGCTGGCCGAACTCCCGCCCCACACCAGAGGACTGCTGCTGGTGGCCGCCGCCGACGACGGCCACGATCTGGCCGGCATCCTCGCGGGCGGCGGAATGATGACGGGCACCGAGATGACCGCCGAGGCGCTCGCCCCGGCCATGGACGCGGGGCTGGTGGAGCTCCACGGGCGGGCCCTGCGCTTCCGGCATCCCCTGGTGCGCTCGACCATCTACCAGAAGGCCGGCCGCGTCGATCGCCTGGCCGCCCACGCAGCGCTGGCCAGGGTGCACGGCCGTGACCCGGACCGCAGGGCCTGGCACCGCGCCGCGGCGATCGCCCACCGGGACGAGTCCGTCGCCGCCGAGCTGGAGGAGGTGGCCACGCGGGCACGGCAGCGCGGCGCGATCCCGGTGGCGGTGACCGCCCTGCGCCGTGCGGCGGAGGTCAGCGAGGAGCCCACGGTGGGTGCCCGTCGCCTGCTGGCCGCGGCCGAACTGGCCTTCGAGCTCGGCCGCGGCCGGCAGGTCGCCGAACTGCTCGCGCTGGCCGAACCGTCGGCCCTGGACGAGCTGCCACGCGCCAGGGTCGTCTGGCTGACCGAGATGCTGGGAGAAGGACGCGACGAGGGCCCCGCGCGGATCCGGCGGCTCGTCACGACCGCCGAAGAGGTGGAGGCGGTGGGTGACCGCGAGCTCGCACTCGGCTTCGTCCGGGCGGCGGCCATCCGCTGCTGGTGGAGCGATCCCGGCTGGGAGCAGCGCCGGCGCGTCATCGCCCTGGCCGAGCGGCTGGCGGCCGGCGACGAGGATCCGGAACTGCTGGTGACCCTGGCCACGGCGGGGGCGGTGGAACGCGGGGCGGACGTCATCGAGCGCCTGACCAAGCTGCGCGACGCCCGGCTGGACGGGGCCGCGACCCGGCTCCTGGGCATCGCGGCGAGCACGGTCGGCGCCTTCGACCTGGTCGGTGACTTCATGGACGCCTCGATCGCCGATCTGCGGGTCCAGGGCAGGCTGGGCCTGCTCACGCGGGCGCTCAGCACGCAGGTGTGGCGCCACGTCTTCTGCGGCGACTGGGCCGGGGCGCTCCTGGTCGCGGAGGAGGCCCAGCGCCTGGCCCGCGAGACCGGGCAGGTGCGCCGTCAGGCCTCGTCCCTGGGGATGCTGGCGTTGCTTGCCGGGCTACGCGGCGAGGAGGAACGCGGCCTGGCACTGGCCGCCGAGGGCGAGCGCGTGCTCGGCACCGTCGCGATCAGCTCGACCGCGGCGGTGCTCCAGCACGCCAGGGGCGTGATCGCGTTGTGCGCCGGGCGGTACGACGACGCGTTCGGACACCTGTGGCGGCTGTTCGAACCGGGCGACGCCGCCCATCACCAGATCTGGCGGCAGTGGGTGATCGGCGAGCTGGCCGAGGCCGCGGTGGCGACCGGCCGGCGGGAGACGGCCAGACGGGCGGTGGTGGAGCTGGAGCAGGTGGCCGCCCGGACCCCGTCTCCGCTTCTGCACCTGGGGCTCCGGCACGCGCGTGCGTTGCTGGCCGACGACGCCGACGCCGAGGCGCTCTATCATGACGCGCTGAGCGCCGATGTGTCGCGCTGGCCCACCGCGCGGGCGCGCCTGCTGCTCGCCCACGGCATGTGGCTGCGCCGACGTCGGCGGATCCAGGAAGCACGCGCGCCGCTGCGGGCCGCCCGCGACGCCTTCGACGTGCTCGGGTTGCTCGCCTGGGGGGAGAAGGCCCGCCAGGAGCTGCGGGCCGCGGGAGAGGCCAGTGACCTGCGCGTCCCGCCGACCGCCGAGCTCCTCACCTCGCAGGAGTTGCACATCGCCCGGCTGGCCGCCGGCGGTCTCTCCAACCGCGAGATCGCCCAGCAGCTCTATCTATCGCACCGCACCGTCAGCACCCACCTGTACCGAGCCTTCCCCAAGCTCGGCATCACCTCACGCGCGCAACTGCGCGACGTCCTGGTGGACAGGTCACACGACTGATGCTCCGGGTCCGTCACGCGGAACGTACCGGTGCGTCGGGAATCGTCGGAACGTCCGAAGCGGAGGGCGATGCGGTCGACCGACCGCTTCGTGGCGGCACCCCACGCGCCGGTTTCGCACGAGAGGCTCGCAGGGCACCCGTCAGTTCCCCGCGAGCCACCAGTGGGCGGCGACGAGCTCGGCCACCAGGGTCTCGGTCAGGAGCGCCACGTCCGGGTCGTCGTCGTGGCGGTAGCGGACGCTCGCCCTGGCGCCGGGAAGGTCGCCGCCGACGGCCAGCACCGTGGAGCCGCGCTGCCCGATCCAGTCCATGGCCTGCTCGTCGTAGCGGGAGCCGGGGAAGAGTATGGCCCGGTAGTCGAGGGTCTTGGTGAGATAGACGTCCACGTGGGCCCAGTCGCCGGTCTCGCACGCGTCGGCCGCCCTGCGGGGGCCCTCCCGGAACATCAGCGCCGACTGCTCGGCCGACGACAGGTGCTCGGCGGGGGCGATCGTGTAGACGCCGTGCGGGCCGTCGAGCAGCGCCGCCGCCTCCCGCAGCCACTCGCCGCGCCGGTCGAGCAGGTCGGCGGTGGCCTCGGCCGTACGGCGGAGCAGCTCGGGCACGTCCCGGCCGAAACCACCGGGCTCGTCCCCGGCGGGGACACGCCCGCCCCAGCCGGGGACGGTGAGATGGCCGCCGAGTGCCAAAAGCAGGGCGAGGGTGTGCTGGAAGGTCCTGCAGGAGACGCCGCCGCGCTCCTCGCCCGCCACCATCGGGACCACCAGGTCGGCGCCCTCGGTGACGGCCGAGTCCGGGTTGTTGGTCAGCGCGAGGACGAAGGACCGGCCCCGGTGGCGGGCGACCGCGTCCAGGGTCTCCCGGCTGCCGCCGGTGGCGGAGATGGCGACCACCAGGGTGTCCGGGGACGGCGGGTAGGACAGGGCCGCGGAGGCGTACTCGGCCACCGCGTCCACCCCCGCGGCCCGCAGGCGCAGCGCGGCCACCCGGGCGGCGTAGCGGGAGCTGCCCATGCCGAGCAGGAGCACCCGCCGGATCCCCGAGGGGATCCCCGCGAAGGGGTCGCCCGCCTCCAGGGCGTCGGCCAGGGCGGCCAGCGCGGCGGGCTTGGCCTCCAGATCGGCGAGGTACAGCTCGGGAATCACGTTCTCTCCTTCGATGGGGAGTGTCGGGTTCAGGGGTAGCGGGACCGCAGCACGCCCATCGGGGCGTAGCGCCAGCGGGGCAGGTGCCTGGCCGCGTAGACGAGCTCGCGGCACTCCTGCTCGATCTCGAACGGGCGCAGCAGGGAACGGTCCAGGAGCGCGGCGTGGCCCCGCTCGTCCAGCCGGTCACGGTAGGCCGACTCCAGGGCGGCGCGGGCCGTGGCGGACCATCCGGCGATCACCTCGGGGTCGGCGTCGCGTCGCCTGATCGCGACCTGGCCGACGTGTTCGAGGCTCGTGGTGAGCTGGGCGAGGTCGCGGGCCGCGGGCTGGAAGGGGTCGGCGCCCGCGACGGTCGGGTTGCCGTCGAAGTCGATCACCGCGTAGCCGTCCCGCCAGCGGAGGACCTGGCCGACGTGCAGGTCCCCGTGGATGCGGATCAGCGGGGTGGCTCCGGCGGAGGCCAGGGGGGCCAGCTCGGCGCGGAGCTCACCGGCGCGTTCCGCGAGCCATTCGCCGTCCTCGCCGCCGGTGAGCGCCAGCGCCTCCGCGAGCGCCTCGCCCGCCCGGAGCGACCACGGGCCCTCGCCCGCCCGTACGGCATCCGCCTGTCTCACGGGATCGGGGAAGGTCGCGGACGGGGTCGCCATCGCCGTGTGCAGGTCGGCGGCGAGGACGCCCAGGCCGGCGGCGAAGGAGGTGCCGCCGGAGACGGCCTCGTCCACGCACCACTCCCAGCCGTCCACGGCCCCTGGCAGGTACGCGGTGACGAGGGCGATCAGCAGCTCGGAGCCGTCGGCGGCGCGCCGGGAGACGGACGCGTACGGCGTGGCGGTCGCGGTGAAGCCGACCGACGTCAGGTGCGCGAACACGTCGGGGGCGGGCTGGGGGAGCGGCGCGGGAGGGGTGAGCCATTTCACGACGATCCGCTCACCGACGATCACCGAGTGGTTGGTCTGGTCGACCTCGATCCCTCGCTCGGCACCCCGGACGTCCTGGCCGGTCGATGACAATTGAGTGTCGATTGAGAAAAGAGTGGTGATCGGTGCGGGGAGCGGATGGAATCGGCGCACCTCGAATGGAGGTGGCACATCGCAGGTCAGAGCCTCGACGAGCTCGCTGGTCCGCCCGTCGCCGGCCCGGGGCACGGTGTCGAGCCGGTCCCAGATTGAAGCAGGATTTAACAAACGGACCAAACTTTCCAGGGGTGATGTCGGGGGAAGTCTTGCTCAAGTTAATGTTGACTGCAACACTCCTGCTTTGGTCTGCCGTGTCTCCCAACGGCCGGTCTACCCCAATTACACTGAATTCTGAAGGAGTAGCGGCCGTGTCCCGCACTCGGTACACCCGTCGTCTTCCGGCCGCCGTCCTGGTCGCCGGTCTCGCGCTCGCAGTCTCGGCCTGTGGCGGTGAGGCCGCGGACACCGCGGCCGCGCCCGCCGCCAGCGCCTCGGCGGCGCAGCTGAACCCCAACGCCGACCTCTCCAAGCAGAGCGTCACCATCTCCGTCTG
The DNA here is from genome assembly GCF_059358815.1 of Streptosporangium nanhuense. NCBI lineage: Bacteria > Bacillati > Actinomycetota > Actinomycetes > Streptosporangiales > Streptosporangiaceae > Streptosporangium > Streptosporangium nanhuense. Next base: position 79,702 of record NZ_JCADBG010000012.1, on the reverse strand, counting down.
GGCGGGCTACACGCCCACCGACCTGCCCCAGCGGGTCAAGGACAACCTCAAGACCACCCTCAAGGTGACGGAGCACGCCACCAACGAGGACATCATGGCGAAGCTCACCAGCGGCGCCGACACCGGTCTCGACGTGGCCTTCGTCTCCGGCCAGTACGCCCAGGCCCTCAACGAGGCCGGGCTGCTGGAGCCGCTCCACCCGGAGCTGATCCCCAACCTCGCGAACCTCTACCCCGAGGCCAAGGAGCTGTCCTACGACAAGGGCAACGTCTTCTCGGTCCCCTACACCTGGGGGACCACGGGCATCTGCTACCGGACCGACCTGGTGAAGACCGAGCCGACGAGTTGGAACGATATTCTCAACCCGCCGGCCGAGGCGCTCAAGAAGGTCACCATGATGACCACCGAGCGCTGGCTGGCGCTTCCCGCCATCAAGGCGCTCGGCTTCTCGGTCAACACCAAGAGCGACGAGGAGATCGCCAAGGTCAAGGAGAAGCTCCTGGAGGCCAAGCCGAAGCTGCTCGGCTACGACGACACCACCTTCGGCGAGAAGCTCAAGACCGGCGAGGCCGTGATGGTCGAGGCGTGGGACGGCTGGTGCCCGACCACGGAGAAGAACATCAAGTTCGTGATCCCCAAGGAGGGCAGCGACCTGTGGGTTGACACCATGGTCGTGCTGAAGTCCTCCAAGAACAAGGAGGCGGGCCACGCCTTCATCAACTACATCCTGGACCCGAAGGTCCACGGCTGGGCCGCGGAGAACATCCTCTACAAGGTCCCGAACAAGGCCGCGATGGACGCGATGGACGCCAAGCTCAAGGCTGCCAACGCCCCGCTGCAGATGACGCCGTCCGACCTGCTCAAGGGTGAGTCGATCATCGACCTTGGCGAGGACTCGGCCAAGTTCACCCAGCTCGCGACCGAGGTCTCGGCGAAGCAGTGACACGTTCCACCACCGTTTCCGGCGCGTCCGCGAGATCGCGGGCGCGCCGGTCGCGTGCCCTGGGAAGACTCGTCTTCCTCGGGCCCGGTCTGACCTACCTGCTCGTCCTCCTGCTGGTACCGCTCGCCCTGCTCCTCAGCTTCACGATCTTCCGCAGGGGCCGGTTCGGCGGGGTGGTCTACGAGGTCACCGGCAAGAACTTCGCCCGGTTGCTCGACCCGCTCTATCTGGACGTCCTGCTCGGCTCGCTGAAGCTGGCCACGATCGCCACGCTGATCGCCCTGCTGGTCGGCTACCCGACGGCGTACCTGATCGCCCAGCTCCCGCGGAAGTGGAAGACGATCGCCCTGGTGGCGATCGTGCTGCCGTTCTGGACCAACTTCCTGGTCCGCATCTACGCCTGGATCATCCTGCTGAGCGGCCCCGGCCTGGTCAACACCACCCTGATGGACCTGGGGCTGATCGACAAGCCGCTCGAACTGCTCTACAACCAGGGCACCATCGTCACCGGCCTGGTCTACTCGTACCTGCCGCTGATGGTCCTGCCGCTGTACGCGGCGATCGAGAAGCTCGACCCGCAGCTGCGCGAGGCCTCGGCCAACCTGGGCGCCTCGCCGGCCCGCACGTTCGCGTCGGTGACGCTGCCGCTCACCCTGCCGGGCGTGTTCACCGGCTGCCTGTTCGTCTTCGTGCCGAGCTTCGGCAACTTCATCATCCCCGAACTGCTCGGCGGCGGCCGTTCCATCATGGTCGGCAACCTGATCAGGGACCAGTTCCTCAAGGCGCGCGACTGGCCGTTCGGGTCCACCCTCGCGCTGGCGCTGATCGCCGTGCTGATCGTCCTGCTGCTCCTGCAGGCCTGGAGTGCCCGACGTGCGTAGACCACGCCTGCTGTACGTCCCCTTCTGGGTGGCCTACGCCTTCCTCTACACGCCGATCGTCGTGCTCGTCGTGATGTCGTTCAACGCCGGGGAGTCCCCCTACGTCTACGAGGGCTTCAGCCTCGACTGGTACGGCGTCCTCGCCCAGAACGCCAAGATCCGCGAGGGACTGGTCAACACCCTGATCGTGGCGGCGGGCTCCACCGCGCTGGCCACGGTGCTCGGCACCCTGCTCGCGGTGGGCCTGGCCCGGCACACCAGGTCGCGGGCGCTCGACGCGCTGGGCGTGCTGCCCGCGGTCCTGCCCGACCTGGTGCTCGCCATCGGGCTGCTGGTGTTCTACGCCACGATCAAGTCGACCCTCGGCCTGCACTCGGTGCTGCTGGCCCACACCGTGTTCGGCATGGCGTTCGTGACCGCGGTGGTCCGCACCCGGCTCACCGGCACCGACACCTCCCTGGAGGAGGCCTCCAGGGACCTGGGGGCGACGCCGTTCACCACCTTCCTGCGCGTCACGCTGCCGCAGCTGGCGCCGGGAATCCTGGCGGGCGCGCTGCTGGCGTTCACCCTGTCGATCGACGAGTTCGTCATCGCGTACTTCACGGCCGCGCCCACCACGCCGACCCTGCCCATCGTCATCTACTCAATGGTCCGCTTCGGGGTCACCCCCGAGATCAACGCGCTGGCCACGCTGCTGCTGCTGGTGAGCTTCACCGCGGTGATCGTGACCCAGCGGATGACCCGACTGACGGAGTCGCTGTCCTAATGCTGAAGATCACAGGTGTCAGCCGCCGGTTCGGCGACGTCACGGCGCTGTCGGACGTCTCCCTGGAGATCCGGCAGGGCGAGTTCTTCGCGCTGCTCGGCCCCAGCGGCTGCGGCAAGACGACGCTCCTGCGGATCCTGGCGGGCTTCGAGTCACCCGACGAGGGCTCCGTCACGCTCGACGGCGCCGACCTGCTCGGCCAGGCGGCCCACCGCCGCCCGGTCAACCTGATGTTCCAGTCGTACGCGCTGTTCCCGCACATGACCGTCGCCAAGAACGTCGCGTACGGCCTGGAGCGGGAGAGGCTGGGCAGGGCGGAGGTGCGCCGCCGGGTCGGCGAGGTGCTGGAGAAGGTCGGGCTGGACAGCATGGCCGGGCGCAGGCCGCAGCAGCTGTCCGGCGGCCAGCGGCAGCGGGTCGCGCTGGCCCGCGCGATCGTGAAGCGGCCGCGCCTGCTGCTGCTCGACGAGCCGCTGTCGGCGCTGGACAAGAAGGTGCGCGCGGAGATGCAGCTGGAGCTCAAGCGGCTGCAGAACGAGGTCGGCATCACCTTCGTCGTGGTCACCCACGACCAGGAGGAGGCCATGTCGCTCGCCGACCGGATCGCCGTCTTCAACGCGGGCTCGGTCGAGCAGGTCGACGCCCCGGTGGAGCTGTACGAGCGCCCGCGCACCCCGTTCGTCGCCGACTTCGTGGGGGCCAACAACATCTTCCCCGGCAGGGCCTGCTCGGTCGGCCTGGCCAGTGACGGGCTCGGCGTGCTTCCCGGGATCTCGAACCTGCCCGACGGCACGCCCGCGCTGCTCGCCGTGCGGCCCGAGCGGCTCAGGATCGGGACCGATGGGGTGCTGCGCGGCGAGGTCGTCGACGTGAGCTTCTTCGGCGGCGTCTCGCACGTGTCGGTCCAGGTGAGCGGCCGTCCCACGCCCCTGCTGGTGGCCACCCCCGGGGCCACGCAGGTGCGGGCGGGTTCCCCCGTCGCGCTCGGCTGGGCGGACGCCGACGGAGTGCTGATCCCTCAATGAGAAGACTTGAGCGGGTTGTTCGTCGCGGTCCTGGCGTAGTCGAGGATGAGCTCCGCCGCCTCCTGCGCGCCGATCACCGGGTGGCGGGCCGTTATGCGGTAGCCGTAGGCGTCCTCCAGCGCGACCAGGTTGCGGGCGATGGGCAGCGAGTCGCCCGACAGCCTGAAGGTCTCCAGGGCGGCCCCGGTGTCGAGGATGCTCTGGTAGAGCGAGACCTGGCGGTCGTAGAGCGTGGTCAGCAGCAGGGCGTACATCCTGTTGCGGGGCGCGGCGCCGCCGAGCTCGTTGAGCAGCCGGACGTCCGGGTCGTCCGGGCCGTGCGGCAGCCCCGAGCGGATGGTCACCACGAGCTTCTCCGCGGGGTCGCGCATGCCGCTGATCCGCTTGAGCCTCTGCTCGTAGAAGCGCTCCATCCCGGCGTGGTGGGCGTCGACCAGCAGCTCGCTGAGGCGCGGGTAGTGGTACAGGACCGCTCCGGAGGTGAGACCGGCCTCCTCGGCGACGTGGTTGAGGTGCACCCCCTCGGTGCCGTGCCGGATGATCGCCCGGTGTGCGGCCGCGATGAGATCCAGGCGCCGGTCCGCCCGACCCTTGCGCGTCATATTCCCCCGCTCGTTGAAAACCACGCTCTGTGCCGGGGTCCATAGTGGCCGTTTCCCGGCGTTTTTACCACCCATCAATTGAACCATTCTTCAAAAGCCGTAACCCCCTAGACGCAAGGAGGCGTGATGTCCCTCACGATCCTGTTCATGCCGGAGAGTGCCTACGGGCCGACGAACAACTGCATCGGTATCGGCGACATTCTTCGTAAGCGCGGACATCGAGTCGTTTTCGCAGCTGAGGCCTCCTGGAAGGGGAAATTGACGGCCCTCGGATTCGAGGAGGACCTGGTCGATCTCGCGCCGCCGTCCGAGGAGGAGCAGGACGCCGGGCAGTTCTGGAAGGACTTCATCAGGGACACCGCCCCCGAATACCGCAAGTCGACCCTGGAGCAGCTGGAGACGGTCACCAAGCCGATCTGGGACGCGCTTATCGACGGCGCCAAGTACTGCGAGCCTCAGCTGAAGGCGATTATCGAGCGTGTACAGCCGGACGTCATCGTCGAGGACAACGTCATCACCTTTCCGGCGCTGCTGACGGCGGGCAAGCCGTTCGTGCGGATCGTCTCCTGCAACCCGCTGGAGGTGCGCGGCGAGGGCGTGGCCCCCGTCTTCTCCGGGCTGCCCGCCGACGACCGCTCCGAGTGGGGCGCCTTCGAGGCCGAGTACGACCGCACCCACCGCGAGATCTGGACCGCCTTCAACGAGTGGGTCGTCGAGCAGGGCGCCCGCCCGCTGCCGGACCTGGACTTCATCCACGAGGGCGACCTCAACCTGTACGTCTTCCCGGAGATCGCCGACTACACCGACGCCCGGCCGCTGGGCGACTCCTGGCACCGCCTGGACTCCTCGGTGCGCGAGACGGAGGGCGGCTTCGAGCTTCCCGCGTCGCTGGCCGCGCAGGAGGGGCCGCTGGTCTACTTCTCGCTGGGCTCGCTCGGCTCGGCGGACGTCGCCCTCATGCAGCGGGTCATCGACGTGCTGGGCACGACCCCGTACCGCTTCGTCGTCTCCATGGGCCCGCTGCACGAGGAGATCAAGCTGGCCGACAACATGTGGGGCGCCGAGTTCGTCCCGCAGACCAAGATCATTCCGTTGGTCGACCTGGTCATCACGCACGGCGGCAACAACACCACCACCGAGGCGCTGCACTTCGGCAAGCCGATGATCCTGCTGCCCCTGTTCTGGGACCAGTACGACAACGCGCAGCGCGTCCACGAGCTCGGCTACGGCGTGCGCCTGGCCACCTACACCTTCTCCGACGAGGAGCTGACCGGCGCGCTGGAGCGGCTCCTGGGCGACACCGCGCTCCGCGAGCGCCTCGCCGCCGCGGGCGAGGAGATCCGCGGCCGGGACGGCCTGCGCAGGGCGGCCGACCTGATCGAGCGGGCGGGCGCCTGACGGCTCCGCATCACCACGACGAGGGAAGTTCCATGGGCAAGTTGATCAATCCGGCGACCGGAGACCTGCTGCGGGAGGTGGCCGACACCCCGATCGAGGAGGTGGCGGCCGCCGTGCGGCGGGCCCGCGCCGCGTTCGAGGAGTGGAGCACGGCGACCCCGGCCGAGCGGTCCAGGGTGCTGCTGCGCTTCGCCGACCTCGTCGAGGCCGACGCCGAGGAGCTCACCCGGCTGGAGGTCATCGAGACCGGCAAGCCCGCGGCGGTCTTCCGCGACGGCGAGCTGCCGTTCGCGGCCGACAACCTCCGCTTCTTCGCCGGCGCGGCCCGCTCGCTGGACGGCACCGGCGCGGGGGTGCTCAGCTCCGGCTACACCTCGGTGCTCGTGCGCCGTCCGGTCGGGGTCGTGGGATCGATCGCCCCGTGGAACTTCCCCCTGGTCATGGCGGTGTGGAAGATCGGCCCCGCGCTGGCCGCGGGGAACGCGGTGGTCATCAAGCCCGCCCCGCAGACGCCGGGAACCACGCTGCGGATGGCGCAGCTGTTCGCCCGCGCCGGCGCGCCCGACGGGCTGCTCCAGGTCGTCCTGGGCGACGCCGAGGTGGGGGAGGCGCTCGTCGCCGACCCGGGCGTCGACATGGTGAGCGTCACGGGCTCCACCGCGACCGGCCGCGCCGTCATGCGCGGCGCCACCGGCTCCCTGAAGCGGGTCCACCTGGAGCTCGGCGGCAAGGCCCCGGCGCTGGTCTTCGGCGACGCGGACCTGTCCGAGATGGCGAGGGGCGTCGCGATGGGCGCCACCTACAACACCGGCCAGGACTGCACGGCCGCGACCCGCGTCTACATCTCCCGCGACGTGTACGACGAGGCCGTCGAGGCGCTGCACGCGACGCTGGCCCAGATCACGGTGGGCGACCCCTGGGACCCGGCCACCGACATCGGCCCGCTGATCTCCGCCGGGCACCGCGACCGCGTGCACGGCTTCGTGGAGCGCTCCGTCGCCGAGGGCGCCTCCGTGCTCCACGGCGGCGTCCCGCTCGAGGGGCCCGGATTTTACTATCCGCCCACCCTGGTTTCCGGCGCCGCGCAGGACAGTGAGATCGTTCAGGGTGAACTTTTCGGCCCGGTCCTCGTCGCGCTGCCCTTCGACGGCGAGGACGAGGCGGTACGGCTGGCCAACGACACCCCCTACGGACTGGCCTCCTCGGTCTGGTCCAGGGACGTGGCGCGGGCACTGCGCGTCTCGCACCGGCTCGATGTGGGCGTGACCTGGGTGAACGACCATCTGCCCATCGCGTCCGAGGCACCTCACGGCGGGGTCAAGGGAAGCGGCTTCGGCAAGGACATGAGTCAGGAGGCGGTTCAGGAATACTCTGTGACCCGCCATCTGATGATCAAGCACCAGGCTCCGGAGGTGAGGGATTCCTTCCGGCCAGCCTGAAAACTTTGACGCCATATGTCCCTTTTGAGGGGATATGTCGGCACTTACTCCATTCGAAGTGACATAAAGGATGTGCTCAAATTGCTTCCGCCGCTTCCAAATCCGGCGAGGGGTTACGTAGGCCAGTGATGACACAAGACCGCCGGAGCCACCGCGCGTCAGGGGTGGGCAGTCGACTCCTGCCGGCGAACTGGCGCGTGCGTCCCCGTCTGGTCGCGCTGATCCTGCTCCCGACCGCCGCGGCCGTGCTCCTCACCGGCCTCCAGCTCACCACGGCCCTGTCCACGGCCGACGAGTACCGCCGGATGAGCGAGGTCGCCTCGCTGGTCGAGTCGCTCGGCACCCTCTCCCAGGAGATGGCCGAGGAGCGCGACCTCACCGCCTGGTCCATCGCCGCCCGTACCCGCACCAACCTGAACAAGGTCAGGGAACAGCGCGCGGTGGTCGACCGGAGCAGCGACCAGGCGCTGGCCGCCATCGACGCCCTCGACGCGTCGCAGGCCGCCCGCGTCCGCACCGAGGCCGCCCAGGTCCGCCGCTGGCTCAACGGGCTTCCCGGCCTGCGCAGGCTGATGACCGACGGAAGCGTGCTTCCCCGAGCGGCCCTCGGCATGTACACGCGTATGATCACCGACTTCATCACCCTCCACGACGACCTGGGCCGCAGCGGCGGCGACGAGCGCCTCATCGGAGACGCGCTCGCGCTGGGCGCGCTGACCCGTGCCAAGGAGCAGGTCGCCAGGCAGCGGGGCACCCTCCTGGTCAGCTTCCTGGACCGCAAGTTCGACTTCGACGACCCCGCCGACCTCCTCGGCGCGTACCGGAGCCAGCAGAGCGAGGAGAACGCCTTCCGGGCCACCGCCTCCGCCGCCGACATCAAGGGCTTCCGTGACGCGGTCACCGGCCCCAAGGTCGACCAGGCCGACTCCGTGCGCGCCCTCGTCATGTCCCTCATGCGCGAGAACAAGCCGCTGGAGCGGATGGCCGGCCTCACCTGGCCCGCGAGCGCCAACACCTGGTACAGCGCCTCCACCTCGACCGTGGAGGGCATGCGGACCGTCGAGCGCCGCCTGGCGTCCGCGGTCGTCGCCCGCAGCCAGGAGATGGAGAGCGCCGAGCAGCGCAGCGCGGTGATCTCCGGTGCCTCGATCCTGGTCCTGCTGGTCCTGATCCTGCTCATCACCGCCTGGGTGGCCGGCACGCTCGTCCGGCCGCTGCGCAGGCTGCGCAGCGAGGCGCTCGAAGTGGCCGACACCCGGCTGCCCGAGACCGTCCGGGTGCTGCGGGAGTCCGGCGACCACGCCCCGAACGTCGAGGTGCCCTCCATCGGAGTGGCCTCCCGCGACGAGATCGGGGAAGTGGCCCGGGCCTTCGACGAGGTCCACCGCGAGGCCATCCGGCTGGCCGGTGACGAGGCCCGCCTGCGAAGCAACATCAACGCGATGTTCGTCAACCTCTCCCGCCGCACCCAGTCGCTGGTGGAACGCCAGATCGACCTCATCGACGACCTGGAGCAGGGCGAGCAGGACGAGGGCCGGCTGGGAAGCCTCTTCAAGCTGGACCACCTGGCCACCCGCATGCGCCGCAACTCCGAGAACCTCCTGGTCCTCGCGGGCCAGGAGCAGAGCCGCCGGTGGAGCGAGCCGGTCCCGCTCAGCGACGTCGTCCGCGCCTCGCTGTCGGAGGTCGAGAACTACGAGAGGGTCAACCTCCGGGTCGAGTCGGGCATCTCGATCATCGGCCAGGCCGTCAACGACATCGTCCACCTGGTCGCCGAGCTCGTCGAGAACGCGATCTTCTTCTCGCCGCAGGACACCAAGATCACGGTGACCAGCAACGGCAACGAGATGGGCGCCGTCATCCTGGCGGTCACCGACTCCGGCATCGGGATGAGCGACGAGGAACTGGCCGAGGCGAACCGCCGCCTGGCCGAGCCTCCCGCGGTGGACCTGTCGGTCTCCCGCCGGATGGGCCTGTTCGTGGTCGGCCGCCTGGCCATGCGCCACGGCATCAGGGTCCAGCTCAGGCGCCCGGACACCGGCGGCCTCAGCGCCGTGGTGCTCCTGCCGGTGCAGGTGGTGGCCCAGTCCACGATGATGCCCGAGATGGCGCTGTCGGCGCAGGGCATGCCGTCCGGCTCCTTCGGGGGCCCGTCGAGCTCGTTCGGCTCGATGTCCAGCATGTCCAGCATGACCGGCCAGGATCCGTTCGGCTCGGTGAACCCCGACCCGTTCGGCTCCGCCCCGAACCCCGACCCGTTCGGGACCGCAGGGGTGGGGGCCGGGCGCGGCACCCGTCCGCAGGCCGGTCCCGGGGCGCCGCCCGCCCAGGCGCCTCCCCAGGTGCCCGCGCCGACCTCGGCGGACCTGTGGTCCGGTCCGGTGGTGCCCGCCTCCGCGGTGGAGGACCTGTGGTCGTCCCCGATGGCGTCGACCGCGCCGCCGTCGTTCCCCTCGGCCTGGCCCGATCCGCCCGCGATCGACCCCTGGAAGCCGCAGCCGCCCCAGCGGCTGGAACCGATGGAGAACACCCAGGCCCTTCCCGTGGTCGAGGTGGCGCCGACGGAACCGGAGCCCGAGGAGTTCCTGCCGATCTTCGCGGCGGTGGGGTCCGACTGGTTCCGCAGCGGCGCGGCCGCCGCTCCCGAGCCCGAGGTCGTTCCCGAGCCCGTGGCCGAGGTCAGGCCGCGGCCGCTGGAGCAGCGGGTCAGGAGGGGACCGCAGGGGCTGGAGACCCAGAACATCCCGCAGATCACACATTCCTCGCCGCCGCCCCAGCAGCAGCCGCCCCAGCCGCTTCCGCAGCGGGGCCCCCAGCAGCAGGCGCAGCCGTTGCCGCAGCGGACGCCCCAGCCGACGCAGCAGCCCAGGCCGGCCGAGCCCGCGGCGGCCGAGAGGCAGCCGTGGAGCACTCCCTCCGACCAGGGCTGGGCGGCCGCCGAGGTCGCCAAGAAGCCCGTGGAGGGCGGCGTTACCGGCGCGGGCCTTCCCAAGCGGGTGCCCAAGGCGAACCTCGTTCCCGGTGCCGCCTCGGCGGCTCCGGCGGCCCCGGCCCCCCCGATGCCGCCGATATCGGCGGAACGGGTGCGCAGCCGTCTGTCCAGTTTCCAGCAAGGCGTACGGCAGGGACGTGCTGAGATGAGCGAGCGCGCCAACGCCGTCGAGGGAGAGAACCAGCAGTGAACAACCAACTCAGCCAGGCCGCTCGCGGCTTCAACTGGCTGATCACCGAGTTCGTCAAGGAGATGCCCGGAGTGGCGCACGCGGTGATCGTCTCCGCGGACGGGCTCCCGCTGGCCTACTCCCAGGGCTTCCCCAAGGACAGGGCGGACCAGCTCGCCGCGATCACGGCCGGTCTGATCAGCCTCACCCAGGGCGCCTCGCGGGTCTTCGAGGGCGGTCCGGTCGCGCAGACGGTGATCGAGATGCAGCGGGGCCTCCTGCTGACCATGTCGATCAGCGACGGTTCCGCGCTGGCCGTACTGGCCTCGCCGGACTGTGACATGGGCCTCGTGGCCTACCAGATGACGTTGCTCGCAGAGCGTGCCGGCCAGGCCCTTACGCCTGCGCTCCGGGCCGAACTGCAGTCGGTTCAGCGATAGGGGGGTGATATGGACGCACCAGGTTGGCGTGGCCCGGAGGAATCTCTGGGCACGTCCCAGGCCAAGAGCGGGCGAGATCGTTTGATCCGTCCGTACGCTGTGACCGGGGGCAGGACCGCTCCCCGGATGCAGCTCGCTCTTGAGGCGCTGGTCTCCTCGGCGACGTTCGCGAGCGTGGATCCATCCACGCTCTCCACGGAATATCAGGCGATCATCTCGCTGTCCCGGCAGGTGCGCTCGGTTGCCGAGCTCTCCGCCCTGTTGCGCATGCCTCTCGGCGTGACCCGGGTGTTGATCGCGGACATGGCGGCCGAGGGCTTGGTGCAGATCCACCAGCCGTCGCTGGATGCGGGTAAGCCGGATCTCAATTTGCTTGAAAGGGTGCTCAGTGGGCTTCGCAGGCTCTGACGCCGGAATGACGTCGACGAAGATCGTCGTTGCCGGCGGGTTCGGTGTCGGCAAGACGACCTTCGTCGGTGCGGTCTCCGAGATCATGCCGCTGACCACGGAAGCGGTGATGACGGAGGCGAGTGCGGACGTCGACGACCTCTCGCACATTCCGACAAAGCGGACCACCACGGTCGCCATGGACTTCGGCCGTGTCTCGCTGGACCGCGACCTGATCCTGTACCTGTTCGGTACGCCGGGTCAGCACCGGTTCTGGTTCATGTGGGACGACCTCGTGAAGGGCGCGATCGGTGCGATCGTGCTCGTCGACACCCGGCGGCTGGCCGACAGCTTCCCGGCGATCGACTACTTCGAAGAGGCCGGCCTGCCGTTCGTCGTGGCCCTCAACGGGTTCGGCGGATCGCACGTCCACGGTGAGGAGGAGGTGCGGGAGGCTCTGACGATCTCCCCGCACATCCCCGTCGTCCGGACCGACGCCCGGTCCCGCGACGCCGTGAAGTCGACCTTGATCACTTTGGTCGAGCACGTCCTGACGCTCAGGGTCTGACGTCACGGTGTGGGCCCCGTCCCGGCAGGGACGGGGCCCACACCTTTTTTTGGGGGAGACCCTCACTCCCGGGGAAGGCGGAGACCCTCCGGCCCGGCCTTCGTTTCGGTTACCGGAATCGCCGCGTGAGGCGAGCGCTGGAACGCGACAAGGCCGGCGAGGGAATTGCGGACAGAATATCCGCCCCCTATAAGGTTTCCTTAATCGGGGGAATCGCGCCCTGCCCGTCGCTGGGATCCGACGCGCGGGAACGGCGCGGCGTGACGGTGCGTCAGCCTGGCGGATGGACGGCCAGGAGCATAGGCGCATCACTTATATCTGAATATGGGGCGCGAATATATTATTTGTGCCCGCGTCCGGCCCATGCCTGTACGCGACCGTGAAGGCTTCGCGCCGGCCTCGATCGCACCGTTGGCGCCGCCGTGTTCGGGCAGGTCGCGCTTGACGTGCGTCCTCGCGGACACCTTGTCCCGCGCCTGGAGCCCTGCTCCGGGCGCCCGGGTGGCGGTCACCGGCCACGGGGGCGGCGGCTTCGGCGCGGCCCGCGGCGCCCGGTGACGCCATGTCCGGTTTGTACCACCCCGCCGTTCGTCGTGAAATATATTCAAAACCAGAAATATGGCGACAGAATAGTATAATTCATATTATAGATATGTATGTGCGTTAGAATCCTGTTATCCTCCTGCCGGAGATCGTTTCTTCGTGCCTGCGGCCCTGGGGGATCCATGAGATTACGCTCGTCCATTGTCGGAATTCTGGCGCTGGCACTTGTCGCGGTCACCGGATGCGGCACCGGGGAGCCCGGCGGGGACGCCGGCGGCTCCGGCCCGGAGAAGGTCAGGATCAACGTCGGCACGATCCCGGTCCTCGACACGGCCCCGCTGCAGATCGCGGTGGAGAAGGGGCTGTTCAAGAAGCAGGGGCTCGATGTCACGCTGAGCACCCTCGCGGGCGGCGCGGAGGCCATTCCCAAGCTCAAGGGCGGCAGCCTGGACGTCAGCTTCGGCAACTACGTCTCCTTCTTCGGCGCCCACGCCAAGGGTGCCATCGACCTCAAGGTCGTCTCTGACGGCTTCCAGAGCGCTCCCGGGACGCACACGATCATGGTCGCCAAGGACAGCCCGATCCGGAGCGTGGCCGACCTCAAGGGCAGGACCATCGCGGTCAACACCAAGCGCAACATCGCGACGATGCTGGCCCAGGTGGCCGCCAAGGCGCACGACATCGAGTTCGACGAGGACAAGAGCTTCGTGGAGTTCCCCTTCCCGGAGATGGAGGGCGTGCTGAGGGCCGGCACGGCCGACGCCGTCGTGGTCGTGGAGCCGTTCGGCACCTTCATAAGCCGGTCCATCGGCGCCCGGCTCCTCTGGGACCTCTCCCAGGGCCCGACCGCCGACTTCCCGATCGCCGGCTACGCGGTGACCTCGGAGTTCGCCAAGGCGAACCCCAGGACCGTGGCGGCGTTCCAGCAGGCGATGGCGGAGGCCAAGGCGCTCGCGGCCGACCGGGCGAACGTGGTCGCGATCCTGCCGAAGTACACCAAGATCACCGCGGACGCGGCGGCCGACCTCGCCATCGGAGGCTTCCCCACCACGCTGGACGCCACCAGGCTCCAGCGGGTCACCGACACCATGCGCGAGTCCGGCCTCCTCGACGAGAAGCTCGACGTGCGGGACCTCATCGCCGCCGGCACATGAACGGGACCCGTGTCATCCGGGGGGTGATCGGGGCCTGCGCGGCGATGGTCGTGGCCGAGACGGTCGTCCGGCTGGGGATCGCCGACCCGGAGGTCGTCCCGCCGATCTCCGTCGTGCTGCTCAGAGCCGTCACGCTGGCGGGGGACCCCCTCTTCCTCGCCGGTGTGGCGGACACGGTCCTGGCCTGGCTGGCCGGTCTGGCCCTGGCCGTCGTCGTGGCGGTCACCGCGGGTGTGGTGCTCGGATCGGTCCCGTGGCTGAGCACGCCGAGCCGGGTCGTGGTGGAGTTCCTCCGCCCGATCCCCTCGGTGGCGTTGATCCCGCTGGCGATCCTGCTGTTCGGGGCGGAGACCGAGATGAAGGTCTCGCTGATCCTCTACGCGGCCTCCTGGCCCATCCTGCTCAACATGCTCTACGCGCTCCGGGACGTGGACCCCGTGGCGAAGGACGCGCTGCGCAGTTTCGGTTTCGGCCCCCTGGCCGTGCTCTGGCGGGTCTCGCTCCCCAGCGCGGCGCCGTTCGTGGCGACCGGGGTGCGTGTCTCCGCGGGCATCGCGCTGGTCGTGGTCGTGAGCGCCGAACTGCTGAGCGGCGGCGCGAGCGGTCTCGGCGTCTTCCTCATCACCGCGGGCAGCTCCGGAGGCAACACCGACGTGATACTGGCCGGCGCGGTCTGGGCGGGAGCGCTCGGCCTCGCCGTCAACACGCTGCTGGCCCGGATGGAGCGCAGGGTCTTTCGCTGGCACTTCGCGCGCACCGAGGGGGCGACACGATGAGCCGGGCCGTCACGGCGGCGCGCGGCGTCATCGTCGGGGCGGTGTCCCGGTTCTGGCTCGCGGCCGCGCTGGTCGCGGTCTGGGAGGTGGCCACCCGGATCATCGGGGAGAGCTACTTCCCGCCGCCGTCGGAGATCGTCGCGACGATGTACGAGCTGTGGTTCTCCGGCCCGGCGAGCCGGCTGTTCCTCACCGAGGACGCGCTGGAGGACTTCGGGCACAGCCTGTTCAACCTCTTCGGAGGATGGGCGCTCGCCTGTCTCGCCGGGGTGGCCGCCGGCCTCGCGCTGGGCCTGTCCCGCACGCTGGCCGACTACGTGGAGCCCATGGTCCACTTCGGACGGGCGGTTCCGCCGCCCACCCTGATCTCCTTCTACGTGGTGGCGTTCCAGCTCGGGACGTCCATGCAGGTGGCGACCATCGTCTCCGGAGTCGTCTGGCCGGTGCTGCTCAACACCATCGACGGTGTCCGTACGGTGGAGCGGCTCCACCTGGACAGTGCCGAGGTCTTCGGGGTGCGGGGGATGCGGAGGCTGCTGTGGATCATCATCCCCGCCGCGGCTCCCAAGATCGTGGCCGGGCTCCGGATCAGCCTGGGCCTCGCCCTGATCCTGATGGTCCTGTCCGAGCTCATCGGGAGCACCGTGGGCATCGGCTCGCTTCTCATCGGCGCCCAGCGCAGCTTCGAACTGCCCCAGATGTGGGCGGGGATCGTGATCCTGGGCGTGCTGGGATACCTGCTCAACGCCGTCTTCGTGGCGGTGGAGAGGCGGGCGCTCAGGTGGCACCTGAACGCGCGGAGCGTGACATGAACCCCCGACGGACAGCGAGGACGCCATGCGGGTACTGATCATCGGAGGTGGCGTCGGGGGGCTCACCACCGCGCTGAGCCTTCACGCCGCGGGTATCGACTGCGTGATCGCCGAGTCGGCCGTGCGGTTGCGCCCGCTGGGGGTGGGGATCAACCTGCAACCCCACGCGGTCCGGGAGCTGACCGAGCTCGGCCTGGGGGACGAGCTCGCGAGGACCGGCGTCCCGACGAGTTCCATGAACTTCACGGACAGGTTCGGCGGGACGATCCTGTCGCTGCCGCGCGGGAGGTTCGCGGGATACAACTGGCCCCAGTACTCCGTTCACCGCGGTGAGCTGCAGATGCTGCTTCTCTCCGCGGTGCGTGAACGGCTCGGCGCCGGTGCCGTCAGGACCGGGCTGCGGCTGGAGGACTTCGAGCAGGACGAGACCGGACCCGCCGGAGCCACCCCCGTCACGGCGTCGCTGCGCGACGTGCGGACCGGTGAGCGGCTGAGGGAGACGGCCGACGTCCTCGTGGGCGCGGACGGCATCCACTCCGCGGTGCGTGCCCGGCTGCATCCCGGCGACGGGCCGCTGATGTGGAACGGGATCCGGATGTGGCGGGGAACGGCCGAGGGAGAGCCTTTCCTCGACGGCACCACGATGATCGTCGCGGGTTCCAACCTGTCGGCCAAGTTCGTGGTCTACCCCATCTCGCGGGCGCGGGCCCGGGGACGAGCGCTGATCAACTGGGTCGCCGAGGTGGTGACGGCCGAACCCGGCCCCGTCCCGGCCGCCGACTGGTCCAGGCCCGGCCGCCTGGAGGACGTGCTCCCGCATTTCGACGGCTGGAGACTGCCCTACCTGGACGTGCCCGCCCTCATCTCCGGTTCGGAACGGATCCTGGAGTACCCCATGGTGGACAGGGACCCGCTCCCCTGGTGGGGGTCGGGCCGGGTCACCCTGCTGGGAGACGCCGCGCACCCGATGTACCCGGTGGGCGCCAACGGGGGCTCGCAGGCCGTGCTCGACGCCCGGGTCCTGGCCAGGGAGCTGGCCGGTGCGTCCGATCCGGCCGCTGGACTGGCCGCGTACGAGAAGGAGCGCAGGACCGTCACCACGGGGCTCGTGCTCGCCCATCGCGAGCTGCCCATGGAGAAGACCATCGCGCTGGTCGCCGAGCGGGCACCCGGCGGGTTCGACGACATCGCCGACGTGCTCACGGCGAGGGAACTGACGGACATGGCCGCCGCCCAGCAGGGGATCACCGACATGGACGTGAGCGCCCTCAACGCCCGTTCCTCGTGGAGTGTTCGCTATCCCGGCACGTAGGAGGGTCCGGTGACGGATGGCCGCCGGACCGGCCGGGAGCGGGACGCGCTCCCGGCCCGGAGGCGAGGGCGCGGTTCGCGAGGCGGGCGAAACGGCGGCGGCCGGTGACGTGGGGTTCACGTCACCGGCCGCCGGTCGTCACACAGGCCCGTCACACAGGCCCGTCACACAGGCAGGGCCTCCACGATGGAGGCGCCCTGGGGCAGTTCCACCTGCCGGCTCAGCCGGAAGTCGGAGGCCTCCAGCAGCGCGGCGTATTCGGAGGTGCTGCGCTCCTGGCCGTCACCGAAAAGGGCGAGCATGCGCATGTCGATGTCCTTGCTGATGTGCGGCCGGTCGTCTTCGGGCACGACGGCCTCCACCAGTAGCACCCGGCCGTCATCGGAAATGGCCTTGCGGACATTGCGCAGAATCTGCACCGAGTCCTCGTCGGACCAGTTATGGATGACGCTGCTCAACAGATAGGTGTCTCCGCCCTCGGGCACCGAGGCGAAGAAGTCGCCGGAGACGAATTTGCATCGGTCTTCAAGAGCGGCCTCCGCGAAGAATCGTTTGGCGTCGTCCACCACCTGCTCCTGGTCGAAAAGAATGCCCGCGACATTTGAATACCTGTTCAAAACGGAGGCCAGGATGTGGCCCTTGCCGCCGGCCACGTCCACCAGCGTGCGCACGCCGGAGAAGTCGTAGCGCTCGGCCACCGCCTCTGCGAAGGGCTTGGCCCGGACCACCATGTAGTCGTTGAACAGCGCCCCGGCCGCGGGGTTGGCCTTGAGGTAGCCGTACAGCGGGCCGTGCCGCTCGGCGAACCCCGACCTGCCGGTGCGGGCGGTCTGCGGGACCTTGCCCATGCCGTACCAGAAGCCCTCCTCGGAGATCATCCGTACCGCGGGGCGGAGCGAGCCCGGCACGTCGTCGCGGAGGGTGGCCCCGGCCTCGGTCAGCTCGTACACGCCGGGCCGTACCGTCGCGACGATGCCCATGGAGGCGAGTTCGCGCAGCACCCTGCCGAGCGCGGGCGCGTCGGCGTCGCAGCGCCGCGCGAGCTCGTCGACGTCCAGGGGCCCGTCGCTCAGGTGGTCGGCGCAGCCGAGCTCGGCCATCGTCGCGAGGGCGGCGAAGCGGGAGACGCCGCCGATCGCGTCCCAGACCGGTGCCTGTGAGTTGCTCATGGAGATCCTCTCTGTGCGGCGTGCGGGTCCGTGAGGGGGACCGGCACGCCCGGGTCGGGCGTCCACGCCGGAACGTCGGCGCGCCCGGCGGGGGCGCGCCGGCTCCGGCGGGTGTTCTTCACGGCACCGGGAGCCGGGCCCGTCGGTGGCCCGCCGCCGGGTCCACCGCGGTCCGGGACCGTGGCGGGGCCGTGGCGGGGCCGGCGGTGGGTCCGGAACCGGGAAGGGCCGGGCTCAGGGGGCCGAGGCCGACGGGCTCCGCATGCCGCGCACCAGGCGGCCGACCTCGGCGCGCAGGTGCACGAAGTCGGGGTGCTCGCGGGTGGTGATCTGGTCGCGCGGTCCGGGCAGGTCCACGCGCAGGTCGCCCACGATCCCGGCGGGGGCCTTGGACAGGACCACGACACGGTCACCGACGTAGACGCTCTCGTCGATGTCGTGGGTGATCAGCACGATGGTCATGTTGTGCAGGCCGCGGACCCGCAGGGTCAGGTCCTCCAGGTCCTCGCGGGTCTGGGCGTCGACGGAGCCGAACGGCTCGTCCATCAGCAGCAGGGCCGGGCGGTAGGCCAGCGCGCGGGCGATGGACACCCGCTGCTGCATGCCGCCGGACAGCTGCCACGGGTACTTGGCCGCGGCTCCCTGCAGCCCGACCTCCTCCAGCGCCTCCAGCGCCACCTGCCTGCGCCGCTGCTTGTCCAGGCCCTTGCGGCGCAGCGGGAGCGAGACGTTGTCGGCCACCGACATCCAGGGGAACAGGGAACGGCTGTAGTCCTGGAACACCACGGCCAGGTTGTCGGGCGTCTGCTCGACGCGGGCGCCGTTGAGCGTGACCTGGCCGCCGCTGGGCCGGATCAGCCCCGCGATGGAGCGCAGCAGGGTGGACTTGCCGCACCCGGAGGGGCCGACGACGCAGACCAGCTCGCCTTGGGCGACCCTCAGGTTGATGCCGCCCAGCGCGGTGTGCGCGGTCGGCCCGCTGCCGTAGGTATGGGACAGGTTCGTGATTTCGAGCACAGCAGGTCCTCAGGTCGTCTGCTTGGCGGATCGGTGCCAGGACAGGACACGTCGCTCGGCCGCCAGGAACGCCGAGTTGAACGTGTACCCCAGGACGCCGAGCACCACGATGGTCGCCCACACGCCGGGGAAGTCGTACGACCTCTGGGCCTCCAGAAGCTGGTAGCCGATCCCGTCGGTGCTGCCGATCAGCTCGGAGAGCACCATGAGGATCAGCGCCAGCGACAGGCTGACCCGGAGCCCGGCGAAGATCTTCGGCATTGCGGAGGGCAGGATGATCCGGAACAGCCGCTCGCGGCCCGTCAGCCCGAAGACGCTCGCGGTGTCCAGGTGCTGGCGGTCGACGTGCCTGGCCCCCTCGCAGGCGTTGATCAGGACCGGCCAGACGATGCCGAACGCGATGAAGTTGATCTGCATCCGCGAGCCGATGGCGAACAGCGCCAGGAACAGCGCCAGCAACATGGGCGGGGGAATGGCGCGGGCGAACTGCACCAGCGGGTCGACGAGGCGGAAGAGCAGGGGGGAGCGTCCCAGCGCGACCCCGAGGGCGATGCCGACGACCCCGGCCAGCACCCACCCGGCGAGCAGCCGGCCGATGCTCAAGGGGATGTTCTCCAGCGCCGCCTCGGTGAGCCAGAGCCGCTCCGCGGGGCCGGTCAGCCACATCGTGTACGCGCTGACCGCGATCTGCGACGGGGGCGGGAAGCTCAGTATCTCCAGGTAGCGGGTGACCAGCTCCCACAGCGCCACGACGGCCACGACCGGCCACAGCCGGTTGACGACGCGCATCGGGCCGCTCATCACACCACCTCCGTACGGGCGGTGTGCCAGCGGAAGAGCCGCCGCTCCGCGAGCACGAACAGGCCGTTGGTGACCATGCCTATGACACCGGCCCAGATGGCGGCGGCGATGACGTACTCCGTCGCGTCCACGCCGCCCGCGCTCTCCAGGACGTAGCTGCCGATGCCGTCGGCGCCGCCGCCGATCAGCTCCGTGCTGATCGCCACGATGAGCGCGATCGCCGACGCCAGCCGGACGCCGGTGGCGATGAAGGGCGCGGTGCTGGGCAGGGAGACCCGCCACAGCACGGCCGGTTTGCCGAACCCGAAGCTG
Source organism: Streptosporangium nanhuense (assembly GCF_059358815.1). Classification (NCBI taxonomy): domain Bacteria; kingdom Bacillati; phylum Actinomycetota; class Actinomycetes; order Streptosporangiales; family Streptosporangiaceae; genus Streptosporangium; species Streptosporangium nanhuense. Next base: position 60,196 of record NZ_JCADBG010000012.1, on the reverse strand, counting down.
CGGAGCGTCTCCTTGGCGAGCGGGTCGACGTCCTTGAGCCCGTACATCGTGTTGATCAGGATGGGCCAGGTCGCCGCGTAGACGACCAGGGTGACCTTCATGTCGAACCTGTCGGAGAACACGGCGAGGGCGAGCGGGATCAGCGCGATCGACGGGATCGGGCGCAGGAACTCCACGATCGGCCGCAGCGCGCTCTCCACGCGGGGCAGGGTGCCGAGCAGGAAGCCCAGGGGAACCGCGATCGCCACCGTGATCAGCAGCCCGGTCGCCCACGCGCCGAGGGTCGCGGCGACGTCGGAGAGGAACGCCGCGTCCGCCACGAGAGCGGCCGCCCGGACGAGCACCGTGGAGGCCAGCGGGAACGAGAGCGGGTCGATCAGCCCGGTCCGGCCCGCGGCCTCCGTGACGCAGAACAGCCCCGCGACGCCGAGGGCGCCGCAGAGCAGTCTGCTGTCGAGCGGGTTGCGCCTTGTCACCCGAGGTTTCCGGGGAGGATGGTCTTGGCCTGGATCGGGCTCGTGAGGTAACCCTGCTCCAGCATGAGGTCGGCGACCCGCTGCAGGCGGGTCTCGTCAAGGCTGGTGGGGAAGGACCCGAGCGTGATGACGGCCGCGGTCGCCGCGTCGATCTTGGTGTAGTCCGGCAGGATCTCCTCGACGGCCTTGCGGTCGGTCGCGGCGATCTGCTGGGCCTTGGCGATCGCCCGCTGGAAGGCGGCGACCGTCTTGGGGTTCTCGGCGGCGAACTTCTCGGTGACGGCTACGCCCGCGATGGGGAAGTCCGCGGTGGAGTCGACCATCGTGTCGGCGAGCTTCTGGGCGCCGAGCAGCTTCTGCGCCGCGGTCAGGGCCGGCTCCGTCATCCAGGCGGCGTCGACGACCTTGTTCTTCAGCTGCTCCCCCATCAGGGGGAAGGGGAACTCGACGAACTCCACGTCCTTCTCGGTGAGGCCGTGCGTCTTGAGCACCGTCGTCACCGCCAGGGTGCCGATGTTCTGCTTGCTGTTGACCGCGATCTTCTTGCCCTTGAGGTCGGCGGGCGTCTTGATCCCGGAGTCCTTCGGCACCATGAGGTTGAACGAGTTCGGGGCGGCCTGGTAGAGGTCAGAGATGATCTTCAGCTTCTGGCCCTTGGAGACGGCGAGGAAGGTCGAGACGTAGTTCGTCTGCGTGGCGTCGAAGGTGCCGCCGACGAGACCCTGCTGGGCCTGGGCGCCTCCGGCCACCGGCTCGATCGTGACGGTGAGCCCTTCCTCCTTGAAGAAGCCCCGCTTGTTGGCGATGTAGAGCGCCGCCGAGTCGGGGATCGGCAGCGCTCCCATCTTGAGGCTGGCCTTCTCCAGGCCGCCCGCGTTCGCGGCGGCGGTCTCACCGGGCTTCTCAGAGCTTCCGCAGGCGCTCAGGGCGAGGACGGCCGCCACTCCGGCGATGACGGCCCGGCTCGCAAGTTTGAACCTCATGGGTCTCCTTAGCTGCGTTTGACCGCCCCTGCCGGAACTCGCGTGACTCGGGCGACATGGAGGGGGTCCCGGGAGGCATGTTGGTCAAGGGGGGTATGCCGACCGCGGATCAGAGTAGCGGAGGAGATCAGTCAAATTACAAATATTGCCTCTTTCGCCCCTAAGCCACAAAACGGTCACGAGACTCCCAGTTGCCTCACCCGTATCAATGGCGAGATGTGCGGGCGTAGCGGGCGTTGTCAAAGAAGTCAATAAATCTGTTTCGCAACTTTGTGGAAGTTTGCGGTTACAGGACGGAGAGTCATCGCCCGATTGCGGATGCTGTGTGCCTGTTAAGTGAAGAATGCGAGTTATGTGCTGTTGGCCGAACTCATCCGGCTGTGCTCCAATAACCCCTACCCCATGGATGCGTCGGCGTCACTCGCACATCATTGCGTGACGCGATCCCCTCCAAGCAGACGATCCGAGGAGAGGCAGCGGAGGCCAGTGAGGACAGCGTCAATCCCCAGCGAACGCGAATCCGGGCTGGCACCTGCCCTGGGATTCGACAGCCAGGGGGGACAGCCGCAGAGCGGCCCGGGTCAGGATCTCGACGGTCGCGACTCCGAGAAGTCCGCGAGGAACGGCGCCAGGCTCGCGCTCAAGAACTGGCGAGTGAGATCGCGACTGATCGCGCTCATCGTCATCCCCACCGTCGCCGCGATCGTGCTGGGAGGTCTGCGGGTCACCGGCTCGATCAGCAGCGCCGCCGAGTACGAGCGCGTGCGCACCACCGCCGAGCTCACCGCGGGCCTCAGCGACCTGGTCAACGAGCTGCAGCTCGAACGAGACCTGTCGGCCCGGTACGTGGCGGCGGGCCGGCAGGCCAGCAGCAAGGCGAACCTGCGCAAGCAGTACGAGTCCGTCGACCAGGCGGTGGCGCGGGTGAACCCCCTCGTCGACGGCGCCAGGGCCGACAGCGGCCTCCTGGAGGCCCTCGGCGCCCGGGGCCAGACCGAGCTCACCCAGATCAGCCGCCGCATCGACGAGCTCAAGAGCATGCGCGAGCTGGCCTCGGGCGAGACGACCTTCCTGCCGGCCCTGCCCACGATCGCCATGTACTCCCGCACCATCGTGGACCTGCTGGCCCTGCACGACGAGATCATCCAGGGTGTCTCGGACGAGGACCTCACCGGCGGCGCGGCCGCGTTCGCCGCGCTGGCCAGGGCCAAGGAGCAGGCGTCCAGGGAACGGGCCAACCTCGCCGTCGCCCTCGTCATCAGGGGGTTCAGCGCCGAGGGCCTCAACGCCATGCTGGCCGCCCGCGCGCAGGGCGACAGCGAGCTCGCGACCTTCCGCTCCGAGGCGTCGATCCAGCAGCGCCAGCTCTACGACGACACGGTCAGCAGCCAGAAGAAGGACCGCGCGGCGGCGACGCGCGCCCGCGCCATCTTCCTGGCCCTCAACGGCCGGCCGCTGGTGAACGTCGACGTCTCCAAGAGCGGGCTCAACGACCTGCCCTCCTGGTTCGACTCCTCCACCGAGGTCGTCGACCGCATGCGCGCGGTGGAGGAGCAGGTAGCCAGGACCCTCATCATGCAGAGCGCGGACCTGCAGGCGTCCGAGCAGCGCGGCGCGCTGATCGCCGCGGGCCTGAGCGGACTGCTGCTCCTCCTCGTCCTGATCGTCACCGCCGTCATGGCGCGGTCGCTGGTCAGGCCGCTGCGCAGGCTCCGCACCGAGGCGCTGTCCATCGCCGGCCAGCGCCTCCCCGAGACCGTCCAGACGATGCGCGAGAGCGGCGAGGTCTCGACGGCCGACATCGCCCCGATCGGTGTCGCCTCCGACGACGAGATCGGTGAGGTCGCCCGGGCCTTCGACGAGGTCCACCGCGAGGCGGTGCGGCTGGCGGGCCAGGAGGCCACGCTGCGGAGCAACGTCAACTCGATGTTCGTCAACCTCTCCCGGCGCAGCCAGACCCTGGTCGAACGCCAGCTCTCCCTCATCGAGAGCCTGGAGCAGGGCGAGCAGGACGAGGGCCGGCTCGGCAGCCTCTTCCGCCTCGACCACCTCGCCACCCGCATGCGCCGCAACTCCGAGAACCTCCTGGTCCTCGCGGGCCAGGAGCCCGCCCGCCGGTGGAGCCAGCCGGTCCCGCTCATCGACGTGGTCCGCGCCTCGCTGTCGGAGGTCGAGAACTACGAGCGGGTCGACCTGCAGCTGTCCGCGGGCGTGTCCGTGGTGGGCACCTCCGTCAACGACGTCGTCCACCTGGTCGCGGAGCTCGTGGAGAACGCGATCTCCTTCTCCCCCCGCGAGACCAAGGTCATCGTCTCCAGCAACCGCATCGACGGCGGCGGGGTGATGGTCTCGGTCACCGACATCGGCATCGGCATGACCGCCGAGGAGCTCTCCCAGGCCAACTGGCGCCTGGCCAACCCGCCGGTGGTGGACGTCTCCGTCTCCCGCCGGATGGGCCTGTTCGTGGTCGGCCGCCTCGCCCTGCGGCACGGCATCCGCGTCCAGCTCAGGCAGCAGGACAGCGGCGGCCTGACCGCGATGGTCCTGCTCCCGGAGAACCTGCTCGCCGTCACCGCCCGCCCGGGCGCGACCTCTCCCAGCATGCAGAGCGGCGACTGGTCCGGATCCATGGCCTCCATGGACCGCCCGCCCGTGCTGGCCAGCCCCACCGCCCCCCCGATGCCGTCCTTCGCCTCGTTCGAGGCCGCCCACCAGAACTCGTTCGCCTCCTTCGACATGGGGCAGCAGTTCAACTCCTTCGAGGCCTCGCAGCCTCCCTTCGGAAGCGGCCAGTTCGGGCAGGCACCCGTCGACACCCCCTGGCCGGGACAGGTGCCGCCGCCCGGCACCGACCCCGGCCACGGCTGGCCGAACGCCTCCCAGCCCGACCCCTCGGGGTGGCGGCAGGGGCAGGGCGGGCCCCGCACTGACGGGGGAGCGTGGTCCACGGGCCCGAACACGGCCCCGCGCGGCGACGCCCCCGTCTGGCCCGGCGGCCAGCAGAGCAGGGACACCGGCTCCGACGTCTGGTCCACCGCCTCGCGCGGCGACTCCGGGGGCTGGCCGTCCGCCGGCAACTCCGGGCCGTTCGGACGGCGCGTCTTCGACCCGGCGGACAACACCGGCCCGCTGCCGGTGATCCCCGACGCCTCGCCCATGGAAGAGGCGAAGGAGGAGTTCCTGCCGATCTTCGCGGCCGTCGAGTCCGACTGGTTCAGGAAGGTCGAGCCGGCCCTGGCCGTCCAGGAGCGCGTCGAGGAGGCTCCCCAGGCCCAGGCCCAGGCCGCCCAGGAGACCGTCCAGCTCTCGCAACCGGCCGCCCCCGCACCGGGGAACGGCTGGTCGTCGCCCGCCGACGTGGGCTGGCAGGCCGCCAAGGCCGCCAGCGAGCCCTCGCTCGGCGGGGTCACCGGTTCCGGGCTGCCCAAGCGGGTTCCCAAGGCGAACCTGGTACCCGGTACGGCCGCGCCCGACCTGAGCGCGGCCCCCCAAACTCCCGTGCACCGGCCGACTGTCTCCCCCGAGGCGGTGCGCAGCAGGCTGGCGAGCTTCCAGCAGGGAGTACGGCAGGGCCGCGCGGCCGCCAGGGGCGGCGCCGGAGACGGGCGGCCGTATCCCGACTTCGGCCGGGATGTTGAAGGAAACAAGGAGGACCGGTGAGCGAGCTCATCATGGTCGCCAAGGAGGATGACACGTGCGCGAAATGAGCCAGGCCGCCCGGGGGGTCAATTGGCTGATCACCGACTTTGTGAACAACGTCCCAGGTGTGGCGCACACGGTCGTCGTGTCGGCCGACGGTCTGCCGTTGGCGTACTCGGACGGATTTCCCAGGGACAGGGCGGACCAGCTGGCCGCGGTCGCGGCCGGCCTGATCAGCCTGACCCAGGGTGCCTCGCGGGTTTTCGAGGGCGGTGCGGTCACCCAGACCGTGGTGGAGATGCAGCGAGGGCTGCTCCTCATCATGTCCATCAGTGACGGTTCGTGCCTGGCGGTGCTGGCCGCCGCCGACTGTGACATGGGGCTGGTGGCCTACCAGATGACGATGCTCGTCGAGCGGGCGGGTCAGGTGCTGACCCCGGCAGTCCGCGCCGAACTGCAGTCTTCCCACTCACGGTGACGGCGATGACGCTAGGAGGCTGTCGTGGCAGGCCGCGGCTGGACCGGTGAGGGCGACCCGCACGGCGGGTTCCCCTATCAATCGATGGACGACCCCCACCGGCATCAGGGCGGTCCCTCCCATCTCATGCACTCGGCGCCGTCGGAGCAGAGCTCCCTCGTCCGTCCGTACGCCGTGACCGGGGGGCGCACCGCCCCCCGGACCCAACTCGCCCTGGAGGCCCTGGTCTCCTCGGCGACCTCCATACATCATGATTTATCCACCCGCACCCCGGAGTATCAGGGGATCAGTGCCCTGTGCCGGCAAGTGCGTTCGGTCGCTGAGATCTCCGCGATGCTCCGCATCCCGCTCGGCGTGACCAGGATCCTGGTGGCCGACATGGCCGCCGAGGGCCTGGTGCAGATCCACCAGCCGCAGCTGGACGCGGGCAAGCCGGATCTCAACCTGCTGGAAAGGGTGCTCAGTGGACTTCGCAGGCTCTAGCCGCGGCGGCGGCCTGACATCGACGAAAATCGTCGTCGCCGGGGGATTCGGTGTTGGCAAGACCACCTTCGTGGGGGCGGTGTCGGAGATTCTGCCGCTGACCACGGAGGCGGTGATGACCGATGCCAGCGCCGGGATCGACGATCTCGGCCTCACACCGAACAAGACCACCACCACGGTCGCCATGGACTTCGGCCGCGTCTCGCTGGACCGCGACCTGATCCTGTACCTGTTCGGTACGCCGGGTCAGCACCGGTTCTGGTTCATGTGGGACGACCTGGTCCGCGGCGCGATCGGCGCGATCGTGCTCGTCGACACCCGGCGGCTGGCCGACAGCTTCCCGGCGATCGACTACTTCGAGGAGGCCAAGCTGCCCTTCGTCGTCGCGGTCAACGGCTGGGACGGCACCTACCTCCACGGTGAGGAGGAGGTACGCGAGGCGCTGACACTGGCCCCGCACATCCCCATCTCCCGGACCGACGCCCGCTCGCGCGACGCGGTGAAGGCCACGCTCATCACGCTTGTGGAGCACGCGCTCACCATGCGGATGGCCGTCCCCGGCTGGGGTCGCTGACCGCTGGAGGGCGTCAGTCGCACCTCCCAGCGGATAGGCTGGGAGGTCGAGTCGCAGACCTGTAGCGCAGAGGCTGGCCAATCACGTGTTCGAGACGCTTTCCGACCGGCTGACATCGGTCTTCTCCTCCCTTCGATCCAAGGGTCGGCTGTCCGAGGCCGACATCGACGCGACCTGCCGCGAGATCCGCATCGCGCTGCTCGAGGCCGACGTCGCGCTGCCCGTGGTCAAGGCGTTCGTCGCCCAGGTCAAGGAACGCGCCCGCGGTGTCGAGGTCTCCCAGGCGCTGAACCCGGCGCAGCAGGTCGTGAAGATCGTCAACGACGAGCTCATCGAGATCCTCGGCGGCGAGACCCGGCGGCTTCGCTACGCGAAGAACCCGCCGACCGTCATCATGCTCGCGGGCCTGCAGGGCGCGGGCAAGACGACCCTGGCCGGCAAGCTGGCCCGCTGGCTGCGCGAGCAGAACCACACGCCGCTGCTGGTCGCCGCCGACCTCCAGCGGCCCAACGCCGTCCAGCAGCTCTCGGTCGTGGCCGAGCGCGCGGGCGTCGCGGTCTACGCGCCCGAGCCGGGCAACGGCGTTGGCGACCCGGTCGCCGTGGCCCGCCAGTCGATCGACCACGCCAAGCGGCAGCAGCACGACATCGTCATCATCGACACCGCCGGCCGCCTGGGCATCGACCAGGAGCTGATGAGGCAGGCCGCCGACATCCGCGACGCGGTCTCGCCCGACGAGGTCCTGTTCGTCGTCGACGCCATGATCGGCCAGGACGCCGTCTCCACGGCCCAGGCCTTCATGGAAGGCGTGGGCTTCGACGGCGTCGTGCTGACCAAGCTCGACGGCGACGCCCGCGGTGGCGCCGCCCTGTCGGTCCGCCACATCACCGGCCGGCCGATCATGTTCGCCTCCACCGGTGAGAAGCTCGAGGACTTCGACGCCTTCCACCCCGACCGGATGGCGTCCCGCATCCTCGACATGGGTGACATCCTCACCCTGATCGAGCAGGCGCAGAAGACCTTCGACGAGGCCGAGGCCGCCAAGATGGCGAGCAAGCTCACCTCGGGCGAGGGCTTCACCCTCGAGGACTTCCTCGAGCAGATGATGATGGTCCAGAAGATGGGCCCCATCAAGAACCTGCTGGGGATGATGCCCGGCATGGGGCAGATGCGCGAGCAGCTCAACCAGGTCGACGACCGCGACCTCGACCGCATCGCCGCGATCATCCGCTCGATGACCCCGGCCGAGCGCCACAACCCGAAGATGATCGACGGCTCCCGCCGGGCCCGCATCGCCAAAGGTTCCGGTGTGACGGTGACCGAGGTGAGCGGGCTGGTCACCCGCTTCTTCGACGCCCAGAAGATGATGAAGCGGATGGCCGGCGGCATGGGCATCCCCGGCATGCCGGGCGGTCGCAAGGGCGGCAAGGCCGCGCAGAAGAAGGCGGCCAAGGGGCGCAGGGTCAGCGGTGACCCGCGCAAGGCCGCGCTCGGCAAGGCCGCCTCCGACAGGACCGAGGAGCCCGCGGCCCCCGCGGGCGGCGGCCTCCTCGGCAAGCTGGGCGGCTCCCGGCAGCAGCTGCCGCCGGGCCTGGAACTGCCGCCCGGCTTCGACCCCTCGAAGTTCAAGCTTCCGGGACAGAAGTGAGCGACGATCGCTTCCACTCGCGCGCCAGGTGGATCTGGGTGATCATCGTCGGCGGTTTCATCCTCGTCGCCGTGCTCGAACTGCTCGGGGTACGCCCCAAGTAGCCCTCCCACGCCTCCCACCGGAGCCCGCCGCCTCGCGGCCCGTGCGCTGAGTACGGCGGAGACGGCGGAGACGGCGGAGACGGCGGAGACACGGACAGCGCGGGCGATCCCGGCGGGACCGGGATCGCCGGAGGTGCTGGCGCGGCCGGATCCCTCAGCGGGAGCGAGCCCCCGAGCGGGATCGGGATCACCGGTGAGACGGGCCTCTCCGGCCTCTGCCCACTTTCGTAGGGAAACGGCACCTCGGGTACGGCCTCCGGCATGACGGCGTCTCCCCGCCACGCGGGCGCCCCGGCGGGGGCCGGTGCCCCCGGCCGGACGGCCGTCCAGGGAAGAGCCGGGGACCGGGGCGCGGTGACCGTACCGGACCGTGCGGGGCCTTCCGGCGCGGCCGGCGCTCCGGGGGCTCCCCACGGGATCCGGGGGTCTTCGGGGCCCTGGCCGGTTCCTGGACTCCCGAGGGTTCCCGAGGCCCCGGCGCCGCCGTCCCCGGTGGTTTTCCCGAGGCTTTCGAAGATCTCCCCGAGGGTCCGCGCGGGGGTTTCCACGGAGGTTCCCGCGGAGGTCCTCCCGGAGGTCCCCGCAGGGGCTCCGGCGGGGGAGGAGATGGGGGCCGGGGACACGTCGGCCTGGCCGGCGGGGGTCGTCGCCCTGATGGCCAGTACCGCGCCCAGCACGGTGATGGATCCGGTCGCGGTCAGCAACAGGGATCTGAGGGTGGTTGCCACGGCGGCCATTTAGCGCACCAGGGCGGCCCGCCCGGGGGCCCGGACACACGGGGATTACCGAGATTTGCCCTCCGGCCGCCGTACCGGATGGCCGCGGGTTGGCGGGGCACCTCCGCGCGTCTGGCACAATGACATGTTGGAACATCGTGACACGTGGTTGCCCTCTCACTCCCGCGTGCCATGCCTGTCCCTCGAACGGTCCTCTCCTCGTGCCCCACTCGACGAGACGCCGCTCACCCACGCTCTAATGCAGGAGAGACCACACCAGTGGCAGTCAAGATCAAGCTCAAGCGGCTCGGTATGATCCGCAACCCGCAGTACCGCATCGTCATCGCCGACAGCCGCACCAAGCGTGACGGCCGGGCGATCGAGGAGATCGGCCTGTACCACCCGAAGGAGAACCCCTCGCGCATCGAGGTCGACTCCGACAGGGCGGCCTACTGGCTGGGTGTCGGCGCGCAGCCGACCGAGCCCGTGCTCAAGCTCCTCAAGCTCACCGGCGACTGGCAGAAGTTCAAGGGCGAGCCGGCTCCGGCTCCGCTCCTGGTCGCCGAGCCCAAGGCCGACCGTCACGCCGTCTACGAGGCCGCGGCCAAGGAGGCGCTCTCCCTGGAGGCCGCCACCACGCCGAAGAAGTCGACCCGCAAGGCGGCTCCCAAGGCTGAGGAGGCTCCCAAGGCCGACGAGGCACCCAAGGCCGAAGAGGCCGCCGCCGAGACCCCGGCTGAGCCCACCGCGGCCGCCGAGGAGAAGCCGGAAGGCGAGGCCTGAGGTGCTCGAGGAGGCCCTCGAGCACCTGGTGAAGGGCATCGTCGAGCATCCTGACGATGTCCAGGTTCACGCTCGCCGCATCCGCAGCGGGCGTGTGCTTGAGGTCCGGGTCCACCCCGAGGACCTCGGTAAGGTCATCGGCCGCGGCGGCCGTACGGCCAAGGCGCTTCGCACGGTCGTGAACGCCCTCGGCGACGGCAAGTACGTCCGGGTCGATCTCCTCGACCTGAACGAGGCCCGCTAGCCGGCGAGACGCGTCCATCGAGCGAACGGGCCACCCGCCCAGTGTGGGTGGCCCGTCTGCTTTTCCCAGACTTTCCCTAGACACCACTACGTGAGGAGGCGGGCGTGCAGCTCGTCGTAGGCCGGATCGGCCGCCCGCACGGGCTCCGCGGGGACGTGTCCGTGGAGGTGCGCACCGACGAGCCGGACCGGCGCTTCGCCCCGGGCACCGCCCTGGCCACCGACCCCGCGTCGGCGGGCCCGCTGGTCGTCGAGTCCCGCCGCTGGCACTCCGGGATCCTGCTGGTCAGGTTCGAGGGCGTGACCGGCCGAGACCAGGCCGAGGACCTCCGCGGCACCATGCTCGTCATCGACTCGGACGACATCCCGCCCCCCGACGACCCCGACGAGTTCTACGACCACCAGCTCATCGGCCTCACCGTGGTCAAGCCCGACGGAGAGACGGTCGGAGAGGTGTCCGACGTGCTCCACCACGGCCAGGACCTGCTCGTCGTACGGCGCGGCAAGCCCGGGGGCGCCGAGGTCTACGTGCCGTTCGTCAAGGCGCTGGTCCCCGAGGTCGATCTCGTCAAGGGCATCCTCGTCGTGGACGGCCCGGCCGGGCTGCTCGACCCGGACGAGATCGCCTGACATGCGCGTCGACGTCATCTCCATCTTCCCCGAGTACTTCGCCCCCCTCGACGTCTCCCTCATCGGCAAGGCCCGCGAGCGCGGCATCCTCGACGTCCGCCTCCACCAGCTCCGCGACCACGCCCACGACGTGCACCGCACCGTGGACGACACCCCCTACGGCGGCGGCCCCGGCATGGTCATGAAGCCGGGCCCCTGGGGGGAGGCCGTCGACGCGGTCCTCGCCTCCGGCCCGGACACCCCGCCGAGGATGATCGTCCCGACCCCCAGCGGCGTGCCCTTCACCCAGCGGCTGGCGATGGAGTACGCCGCCGAGCCGTGGCTGCTGTTCACCCCCGCCCGCTACGAGGGCATCGACTCCCGGGTGATGGCCGAGTACGGCGCCCGCATGCGCGTGGACGAGGTCAGCGTCGGCGACTACGTGCTCGCCGGGGGCGAGGTGGCGGTGCTGGTGATGATCGAGGCCGTCGGGCGGCTGCTGCCGGGCGTGCTCGGCAACGTCAACTCGGCCGTGGACGACTCCTTCGCGCCCGGCGCGATGGAGAACCTCCTTGAGGGCCCCGTCTACACCAAGCCGCCCGAGTGGCGGGGGCACGAGGTGCCGGAGGTCCTGCTCTCCGGGCACCACGGGAAGGTCGCCCGGTGGCGGCGGGACCAGGCGCTGCGCCGTACCGCCAGGAACAGGCCCGAGCTGCTGGCGGCGCTCGACCCGGAGAGCCTGGACAAGCACGACAGGCGGACCCTGGAGGAGCTGGACCTCCCCGAGGCGGGCCCCGCGGACCCCGGAGGTCCGGCCGTCCTGACCGGTTGATTTCCGGTCGGTCGGGAAAATATGGCAGACTGAAGCGTTGCCGCCGACCGAACGCCGGCTGGCGCGCGCCGCCGGGCAGGCGATCCCGGCTCCGAGACATAGTCCACTTCAGTACGCGTGTCCATCGCGACGCCGCCTCGTCGCGGCCGGATGGACCTCCGTGTGCGCTCGTAAATGAGGTTCCACTGCCATGCACACGCTGATCAGCGAGCTCGAGAAGTCCTCGCTCCGCACCGACGTCCCGGACTTCCGGCCCGGTGACACGCTTGAGGTCCACGTCAGGGTCATCGAGGGCAGCCGGTCCCGTGTCCAGGTCTTCAAGGGCTTCGTCCTGCGCCGCCAGGGTGGTGGCTCCCGCGAGACCTTCACCGTCCGCAAGGTCAGCTACAGCGTCGGCGTCGAGCGGACCTTCCCGGTGCACAGCCCGGTCATCGAGAAGATCACCCTCGTGACCCGTGGCGACGTCCGCCGCGCCAAGCTCTACTACATGCGTGACCTGCGCGGCAAGGCCGCTCGCATCCGCGAGAAGCGCGACGCCCGCTAGGCGCGCCGGTCTCCGCCGACCTGGCCCGTGCCCCCTTCTCCGGGGAGCGGGCCAGTCGCATGTAAGGAGGTTTGACCTCCTATGGCAATACGCATGGCTATGCGGTACCCCGTCACTCAACCACTTGGTACCGCCCATCATCTAGGCTCGTCAGCGATGACTAGCGAAGACCGGGAGTACGGCGCAGTCTCGCGTCGACCTGTCGAGGACGAGGTGGACGTGGTCGCCGAAGACACCCAGAAGAGCGCCGAGGACGGCAAGGGCAAGAAGAAGGGCTCCTTCTGGAAGGAGTTGCCCGTCCTGGTCGTCGTGGCGTTGGTGCTCGCCCTCATAATCAAGACCTTCGTGATCCAGGCGTTCTACATCCCGTCGGAGTCGATGGAGAACACCCTTCTCACGAACGACCGGGTCCTGGTCAACAAGCTCGTCTACCGCGTCCGCGACATCGAGCGCGGCGACGTGGTGGTCTTCTCCGGGGTCGACTCCTGGGACCCCGAGATCGACCTTGAGGAGCCGCCCAACCCGGTGGCGGGATTCTTCCGCTGGGTCGGCACCGCCTTCGGCGTGGTCCCCGGCGAGAAGGACTACATCAAGCGGGTCATCGGCGTCGCCGGCGACACCGTGAAGTGCTGTGACGCCCAGGGCCGGGTGACGGTCAACGGGGTCCCCCTCGACGAGGAGTACCTCTACCCCGGCGACGTGCCGTCCCAGAGCTTCTTCGAGGCCAAGGTCGGTGAGGGGCGCCTGTGGGTGATGGGCGACCACCGGCTGGTCTCCCTCGACTCCCGCTCGCACCTGGGTGACCCCGGTGGCGGGACGATCCCGGTGGACAAGGTGATCGGCCGGGCCTTCGTGATCGTGTGGCCGTTCTCCAGGGCCACGACCCTCCCCATCCCCGACACCTTCGGCCAGCCGGCCCTCAAGGCCGCCGCGGCCCTGGGAGGGGCCACCCCGCTCCTCGCGGGCTTCGCGGGCGCCGTACCACTGGTGCTGTGGCGTCGTCGTCGGCTCTCAAGGCGGTAACCGCATCCCATGACCGTTGACGAACCCGAGGCCGACAAGGCCGAGAAGAAAGAGAAGAGCGGCAAGGGCGGCAAGGGCGGTGGCCTGCGCGAGTCGCTGTTCCTGCTGGGGTGCGGGGTGGTGGTGGCGCTGCTGTTGCAGGCGTTCGTCTTCCAGTCGTTCTGGATCCCTTCGGAGTCGATGCAGGACACCCTTCTGGTGGGCGACCGGGTGGTCGTCAACAAGCTGCACGGTGACTCCGAGCGCGGTGACATCGTGGTTTTCAGGGGCTGGAACGACGAGGACACCATCAAGCGGGTGATCGCGGTCGGCGGTGACACGGTGAAGTGCTGCGACGCCAAGAAGCGAATCACGGTCAACGGGGTGCCGATCGAGGAGAGCTCCTACCTCTTCCCGGGCGACTTCCCGTCGGGGGATCCGTTCGAGAAGGTCGTTCCCGAGGGGCGGCTGTGGGTCATGGGCGATCACCGCACCGCCTCCGCCGACTCTCGTGCCCACGAGGAGCGGCTGGGAGAGGGCACGATTCCGGAGAGCGACGTCATCGGCCGCGCCGTCGCGATCTACTGGCCGTTCTCCAGGGCCGCGATCCTTTCGAGACCGGAGAGCTTCCTCAAGGTGAGATAGCGGTACCGAATGCCCCGGCGGGGGCGTACTCTCTGGGCATGGTCGCTCTGTCACCCGTGGTGCCATGACGGTTGCGTTTCGCCCCAGACCCAGTGTGGTCCGGCGGGATTCGGGACTGTACGGCTACGAGCGGGCTCTTGGCCGCCGCGGGCTCGGTCCCGTGGCGGGGGTCGACGAGGCGGGTCGTGGTGCCTGTGCCGGGCCGCTGGTGGTCGCCGCCGTGGTGCTGGGCGGCCGGATCGACGGCCTGGACGACTCCAAGCTGCTGACGGCCTCCCGGCGCGAGGAGCTGTTCGAGCGGATCACGGTGACCGCGGAGGCGGTGAGCGTGGTGGTGATCCCGCCGGGTGAGATCGACGCCCGAGGGCTCCACCGGTCCAACATCGGAGGAATGCGCAGGGCCGTGGCGCGGTTGACCTGTCACCCCGGCTACGTGCTGACCGACGGGTTCCCCGTTCCGGGCCTGCCCGCGCCGTCGCTGGGCGTCTGGAAGGGAGATCAGGTCGCGGCCTGCATCGCGGCGGCCTCGATCGTGGCCAAGGTGACGCGGGACGCGATGATGGTGGCGCTGCACGAACGCCATCCCCGGTACGGATTCGCCGTGCACAAGGGGTATGGCACCGCCGACCATCGCAGGGCTCTCAGAACCTACGGTCCGTGTCCGGATCACCGCTTCTCGTTCTCGACGGTGGCGCGGTCAGGAGCGGGCGAGGTGATGGGTGAGAATGAAGTGGGGGCCGGCGCCGTCTGATCGGGCGGGCCGGGGTGGGCGTTTAACAGGAGGACCGGTATGAGCGCAGAGGATCTCGAAAAGTACGAAACCGAGATGGAGCTGCAGCTTTACCGTGAGTACCGCGACGTTGTCGGCCTTTTCACCTATGTCGTGGAGACCGAGCGGCGCTTCTATCTCACCAATTCCGTCGATCTCGACGTGCGCACCGCCGAGAACGGTGACGTGTTCTTCGACGTGAAGATGCAGGACGCCTGGGTCTGGGACATGTACCGCCCGGCGAGGTTCGTCAAGAACGTCCGCGTGGTGACCTTCAAGGACGTGAACGTCGAGGAGCTCGCCAAGCCCGACCTGGAGATGCCCAAGGAGGGCTTCTCCTCCTGAGTCGATCGTTCTCGTGAGCGGCCTTCCCCGGCCGCCGCTCCTGTGCGGCTTTTCCCGGGTGGTTTCCCCCGGGCGGCTTCGAGGGGGCCCTCCACGGGGTCGGAGGGCCGGGGTGCTCCCGTTGCGCCGGGCCGGGTGCCCGAGGCCTCGTGACGCGGCTGAGCGGCGGGGAGACGTTGTCCGCGGACAGGGCCCGTACCGGGTGTCCACGGGCGGGCTTCGTGTCCGGCGTCCCGCGGGCCTCGTGCCTGGCGTCCTTTCGGCTTCGTGTCCGGCGTCCCGCAGGTGTCTCTCGTGCCAGGTGTCCCGCAGGTGTCATCGTGCCCGGCGTCCGGCAGGCCTCGTGCTCGGTGTCCACAGGCGGGTCTCGCGGCCGGACGGTTTTCCACAGAACCGCGTTCGGCTTCTCGGCGGGGCGGTGAGCTGAGCGAAGGTCTGGAACCGGAGGTGGTTCCATGGCCGCGAAAGACGAGCTCGGCAAGCACGGCGAGCAGATCGCCGTCGACTATCTGCTGGCACAGGGCCTGCAGATCCTTGATCGCAACTGGCGGTGCCCGGAAGGGGAGATCGACGTCGTCGCCCGGGAGGGGCGCACGCTCGTCGCGGTGGAGGTGAAAACCCGTTCGGGCCGCAGTCACGGCACCGCTTTCGAAGCGGTCACCGTCGCGAAGATCGCTCGACTGCACAGGCTCGCGACCGGTTGGCTCGCCGGGCGTCAGGAGCGGTTCGACGCGATCCGTGTCGACGTCGTCGCCCTGGAGCGGTTCGCCGGGGATTTCGTCGTCCGCCACGAGCGGGGGGTGTGCTGATGTCTCCCGGCCCGTCGGCGTCCCCCGGCCTGTCGTGGATCATTCGCTCCTCGCGGGAGGTGGGGTGAGTGGCCGTCGCACGCACGCGCTGCGTCGCCCTGGTCGGGGTGACCGGCCGTCTCGTCGAGGTCGAGGCCGACGTCGGCAGCGGTGTGGCGGGTCTCCATCTCATCGGCATGCTCGACACCGCGCTGAGCGAGGCCAGAGACCGGGTCCGCTCGGCCCTGGTCAACAGCCGCTACGCCTGGCCCGACGCCCGGATCACGGTCAGCCTGTTCCCCGCCAGCCTGCCCAAGCGCGGAAGCCTGTTCGACGTCGCCATCGCCATGGCCCTGCTCGCGGCGGCCGGGTTCGTGCCCGCCGCCAGGGTCGTCGAGCCGATCTTCCTGGGCGAGCTGGGCCTGGACGGCTCGGTCAGGCCTGTGCGGGGCGTGCTCCCCGCCGTGCTGGCGGCCGTCGCCGCCGGTGCCCGCACCGTCGTCGTCCCCGCCCGCAACGCCGCCGAGGCCGGCCTCGTGCCGGGGGTGACCGTGGTTCCCGCGACCACGCTGGGCGCGCTGGTGAGCTGGTTGCGGAGCGACGAACCGGCGGAAGGTCCCGGGCCGGACGCCGGAAGGGCCGGAGCCGTGGGGGCGCCGGGAGCCGGTGCGGGTGCCGAAGATCGCGGCTCGGGGGCCGCGGGCCCGTTCCCGCCGGGATTTCCCGGCGAGGCCGGTCCCGAAGACGCCCACGATGCCGGGGAGGGCCCGGACGGCGCTCCCGATCTGGGAGACGTCGCGGGACAGCCGCTCGCCCGTCGCGCGCTGGAGATCTGCGCCGCCGGAGGGCACAACCTCTGGATGCTCGGTCCTCCCGGCACCGGCAAGACCATGCTCGCCGAGCGGCTGCCCACCCTGCTCCCCGCTCTGGAGCGGGACCAGGCCCTGGAGGTGACCGCCATTTACTCGATCGCCGGTGTGCTGCCCAGGGATCGCCCGCTGCTGGTCCGCCCGCCGTTCGTGGCGCCCCACCACACCGCGACCGTCGCGTCCGTCATCGGCGGGGGCAGCGGGATGATCCGGCCGGGGGCGGTCTCACTGGCCCACCGGGGAGTGCTCTTCCTGGACGAGGCGCCCGAGTTCCCGACGACCGTCCTCGACGCGCTCAGGCAGCCGCTCGAATCGGGGCGGGTGACGGTCTCCAGGGCGCTGGGGTCGGTGACCTTCCCCGCCAGGTTCATGCTGGTTCTGGCGGCCAACAGGTGCCCGTGCGCGCGGCCCTCCACCCCGGACGACCCGTGCGCGTGCGCTCCCGCGGCCCGCCGCCGCTATCTCGCCAGGCTCTCCGGCCCGCTGCTCGACCGGGTGGACGTCAAGGTCGGCCTGTTCCGGTCGACCAGGCGCGAGCTGCTCGCCGACCGCCGGTTCATCGAGCCGAGCGCGGTGGTGGCCGAGCGGGTGCTGCTCGCGCGCGAGCGGGCCGCCAAGAGGTTCGCGAGCACGCCGTGGCGGTGCAACGCGGAGGTGCCCGCCCGGGCACTCCACTCCGAATACCGGCCGTCGCCCGCGGCGATGTCGCCGCTGCTCGGGCATCTCGACAGCGGACGGCTGAGTGCCCGGGGCCTCGACCGGATCCTCAAGCTGGCCTGGACTCTGGCCGATCTCGCGGGCAAGGACCGGCCGGAGCTCCGCGAGACCAACTCCGCGCTGGGGCTCTGGCTGGGGGAGGAACGATGAACGACAGGCTCGCGCGGCTCACCCTGATGCGCCTGGCCGAGCCGGGCGACACCGTGATGGGCGCTCTCGTCGCCCTGCGCGGCCCCGAGGCCGCCGTCGCCCTGGTCGAAAAGGGGGCCGCCGACGCGGATCTCATTCGATGGTTCGCCGACGCCCACGGCCGTCCGGCCGGAGATCCCGGCCGCCCTACCGGCGGCCCCGGCCCGTTGGCAGGAGGCTCCGGCGCGCGCGAGGCCGGCCCCGGCCCGCATGGCGAAGATCCTGGCGCGGGTGGCGAAGGCCCCGGCCGGCGTGGCGGGAGTCCGGAGCCGCCGGGCGGGAGACCCGGCCCGTCCGGCGACCGCTCTCCTTCGCGTACGGGCGGCCCTTCGCGTACGGGCGGCGGGGGCCGGTGCGAGGGGACACCGGAGCCGGGAGACGGCTTCTCCGGGGGCCGCCCTCTCCGGCATGAGGCCTCGGAGGCGGTGCGGCGCGGGAGACCAGGCGGGTCCGGCGGCCGGTCCGGAGAGGGCGACGGCTCCGAGGCCGCCCTGGACGAGCGGCTCGCGGCCAGGCTGGACCGGACGGTCGCCTCCTGGGTGGCCCGGTTGAGGACGGCCGACCCCGGGCGCGACCTGGCCGAGGGCGAGCGGATCGGGGCCAGGCTGGTGGTGCCCGGCGATCCGGAATGGCCGACCCAGCTGGACGACCTGGGAGACTCCCGGCCCTATGCCCTCTGGCTCCACGGCGACGCCGACCTGCGGTTCTCCTGTCTCAGGTCCGTCGCGGTCGTCGGTTCCCGGGCCGCCACGCCGTACGGCGCGCACGTGGCGGCGGAGCTCGGAGCGGGGCTGAGCGAGAAGGGCTGGGGTGTCGTCTCCGGGGGCGCCTACGGCGTCGACGGGGCCGCCCACCGGGGCGCCCTCGCCTGTGAGGGACCGACCGTCGCGGTGCTCGCCTGCGGCGCCGATGTCGCCTACCCCAGCGCGCACCAGCAGTTGTTCGCCGCGATCCGGGCGCAGGGGGTGCTGGTCAGCGAGTGCCCCATGGGTGCGCACCCGACCCGGCCCAGGTTCCTCATCAGAAACCGCGTCATCGCGGCCCTGTCCAGGAGCACCGTGGTCGTCGAGGCGGCCGTGCGCAGCGGAGCACTCAACACCGCCGGGCACGCGATCGCGCTCAACCGCCATCTGGCCGCCATACCCGGCCCGGTGACCTCGGAGTTCTCCGCGGGGTGCCACCGGCTGATCCGCCAGGGCAGGGCCGTCTGCGTCACCGGCCCCGAGGAGGTGATCGAGCTCGCCGGGGCGATGGGCACAGACCTGGCCCCCGAGCCACGCGGCCCGGTGCTTCCCCGCGACCGGCTCGACCCGGAGACCCGGAAGGTCGTCGAGGCCATGCCCACCCGGATCGGTGTGGGCCCCGCGACGATAGCCGTCGCCGCGGGCGTCGACCTGGAGACCGTGCTCTCCTGCCTCGGCGGTCTGGCGGCCGCGGGCTACGTCGAACGCGTGTCCCGAGGCTGGCGTCTCCGCCCCGACCGCCCTCCCGGCGGATAGCCCGCTCCCGGGCCACGAGGTCGGGGTGGGGCACAGGAGCGGGTCGCAAAGATGGAGAGGGCCGTGCGGGCGGAGGGGCGGCGGGTCATGGGACGGGCCGTGAGGTCGAGGGCGGAGCGGGCCACAGGGGGAGGAGGCGGACCTGGCCGTGGCCCAGGAGGAGCAGAGGGTCGAGGTAGGCGCGGTCGCGGAGCAGGCCCCAGTGCAGGCAGGCGGCAGGACAGTGGCCAGGGGCGTCCTGGAGGGTGCCGATCACCTCGCCGGTGGCGACCGCCTGCCCGCGCCGCACCGAGGGCTGGACGGGCAGGTAGGTCGTCCGCAGGCCACCGGGATGGAGCACGGTCACCACGCCGCGGTCCGCGAGCGGCCCGGCGTAGCCGACCGTTCCCGCTCCCGCGGCGCGCACCTCGGCTCCGGGAGACGCGGAGAGGTCGGCGCCCCGATGACCGGCCAGCCATGGCTGCGCCGGTGGCGCGAAGCCCCTGAGCACCCGTGGCCGCCCGGCGAGCGGCCATTTCCAGCGAGAGGAGGGAGCGGGCTCCGCAGCCGGACGCGTCGTCCTCACCGGGCCGTATGCACCAGCGTGGGCGAACACGGGGGCGGACATGGGGGCGGACACGGGGGTGGTCGCGGGAGCCGTCACACCGGGCGCGCTGTGCGCGCTGGGGGCACTGGGGGCGCTGGGGGCGCTGGGGGTGTTGTGCGCGCCGGGGGTGCTGCCGGGGGCGATGTGTACGCGGCCGGTCACGGCGGTCGGGTGCGGGAGGGCGGTGGCGTGGTGGGCGCCCGCCGCCGGTGCGGACAGGATCAGTGAGCCCAGCAGGGCTCGCAGCCTCACGGTGTGTACGGACCTCATGCCTGTGAGCATGAAGACCCTTGACGGGTGAGGGATGGGCCGAATGGGATTCTGTGGACAGGCGGCAGGGGAGGGTCACATGGTCGAGGAGCGTGTTCGCGAGCTGGGCGCGGAGGTGGGCGTCGAGTTGCCGCCGGTCCGGGTGAGCGGGGACGATCCGGTGCTGCCCTCCGTCTTCCGGGTGGGCACCGCCGCCGCCGTCGCCGTCGGGGCCGCCACCGCGGCGGCCGCGGCGCTCAGGGGAGGCGGGAGCGAGGCCGCGGTGGACGTGCGGGAGGCGGCGATCGCCTTCCTGGACGAGCGCCGCCTCAGGATCGACGGGGTCGCCGTGGATCCGTGGGCTCCCCTCTCCGGGGACTACCGCACCTCGGACGGCTGGGTCCGGCTGCACTGCAACTTCGACCATCACCGTGACGCGGCCCTCGCGGCGCTGGGACTGCCCGCCGGTACGGGCAGGGAGGCCGTCGAACGCGCCTGCGCGGGGCGTGCCGCCGTCGAGGTGGAGGAGGCGGTGACGAGCGCGGGAGGATGCGCGGCGGCCATGCGCGACCGCGCCGGATGGCGTGAGCACCCGCAGTCCCGGGCGGTCGCCGCGTCGCCGCTCGTCCACCTGACCCGGATCGGCGATCCCGGCGGCCCGAGGGCCGCTGCTTCGAGAGGCGGGGGAGGGCGGGTGCTCGACGGGGTGCGGGTGCTCGACCTGACCAGGGTGATCGCCGGGCCGGTGGCGACCCGCACGCTGGCCGCCCACGGGGCCCAGGTGCTCAGGGTGGGCGCACGGCACCTTCCCGAGGTGCCGGGGCTGGTGGTCGGCACCGCGTTCGGCAAGCGGTCCTGCCTGCTCGACCTGAGGACTCCGGCCGGGAGCGCCGCGCTGCGCGACCTGGTGGCGGAGGCCGACGTGCTCGTGCAGTCCTACCGGCCGGGTGCCCTCGAAGCACTGGGGTTCGGTCCCCGGAGACTGGCCGGGATCAGGCCCGGAATCGTGTGCGTCGACATCTCGGCGTACGGGACGGAGGGGCCGTGGGCGGGCCGGCGCGGGTTCGACAGCCTGGTGCAGATGGTGTCCGGTATCGCCCACGAAGGTGGCGACGGGTCGCGGCCGCGCCCGCTGCCCGCCCAGGTCCTCGACCACGCCACCGGCCACCTGGCGGCCTTCGGCGCGATGGCCGCCCTGCTCCGCCGCGCCGCCGAGGGGGGATCCTGGCGGGTCGAGCTCTCCCTGGCCAGGACCGCGCTATGGCTGGACGGCCTCGGCCGGGTCGACGGAGCGGCCACACCGGAGCCCGACGTCACCG
This sequence comes from Streptosporangium nanhuense, assembly GCF_059358815.1. Taxonomy (NCBI): domain Bacteria; kingdom Bacillati; phylum Actinomycetota; class Actinomycetes; order Streptosporangiales; family Streptosporangiaceae; genus Streptosporangium; species Streptosporangium nanhuense. The sequence continues at coordinate 39,107 of NZ_JCADBG010000012.1, read as the reverse complement.
GCATGATCGAGGAGATGGACAGCGCCTTCGGCCGCCTGACCCACCTCCGGCCGCCCGGCACCGTCGACGGTGTGTCACCGTACTGGTCGAGCCCGCCTCCCGAGCGGGACGAACACCCGCCCTTATGGTGGTGAGGCTCTTCCACGACCCCTCCCCGAGGGGTTCACGGGAATCCCCGAGTGCCTCCCGTGCCACCTCCCTGAGTGCCTCCCGCGAATCCCCGAGTGCCTCCCGTGCCACCTCCCTGAGTGCCTCCCGCGAATCCCCGAGTGCCTCCCGGGCATTCCCGAGTGCCTCCTCCCGCGAACGGCCTCGCCGTGGGCACACCCCTGGTCCTGGTGCGGGCTCACCTGTCGTGCGGGTGTGCCCGTGCGGGCAGGAGTGGCCCGTACGGGGTCATGGGGTCGGGGCGGCCTCGTCACCGGCGGAGGCAGGGGCAGGAGCAGCGACAGGGACAGGGCCAGGGACAGGGACAGGGACAGAGGAGTGGCGCAGGGGGGAGAGCCAGATCCACACGATCGTGGTCAGGACCCCGGCCGCGGAGATCCAGAACACCGGGCGCAGCCCGAGCAGCTCGCCCGCCAGGCCGCCCGCGAGACCGCCGAGGGTGAGAACCCCCTGGACCATGAACGACTGCGTGGCGTTGACCCGGCCGCGTAGCTCGGCGGGGGTCTCGCGCAGGGTGATGGCACCCATGCAGACGGCGAAGGCCACGACGGCCACCCCGGAGGTCACCGCGCTGACGGCCAGGAGCAGGAAGCTGCGCCACACCGGCCCCGAGGCGAGCGCGGCGACCACGAAGTCGACGGGGAAGAGCAGCACGGAGCAGACCAGCACGCGGTTCTCGCCGAACCTCCGGGTCAGGCGCGAGACGGCGGCCGCGCCGAGCAGGCCGCCGACGCCGAAGAAGGCGGTGATGGCGCCGACCAGCCCCGCGGGCAGGCCGACCACGGTGAGCGCGTAGATCACAAACAGCGCCATGTACACGCTGCCGAAGAAGTTGATCGTGACCCCGGCGGCGCAGAGCGCGCGGAGCACCGGATGCCGGGCCACCGTGCCCAGGCCCTCGCGGATCTCGGTCCACATGCCGCGCGGAACGGCGGGCGTGTGGCTCTCCGGCGCCTTGATCGATCTGATCAGGAACGCCGAGGCCAGGAACGACACCGCGTCGACCAGGAGCGCGAACGGGGCCGTGATCAGATGGACGAGCAGTCCGGCCAGGCCCGGTCCCGCGACGGTCGCCACCGAGAAGGCCGACTGGAAGCCCGCGAGCGCCTCGGTCCGCTGGCTCTCGTGGATCACCGTGGCCAGGTGCGGGAAGTTGACCGCCCGGAAGATCATCGTGCAGGTGCCGACGACGAACGCCACCGCGATCAGCCACGGCACGCTGAGCACCCCGGTGATCCAGGCCGCCGGGATCGTGGCCATGGCGACGGCCGAGACGGTGTCGCAGGCGACCATGACCGGCCGGTGCCGCCTCAGCCGGTCGGCGAAGGCCCCCGCCTGGAGCCCGATCAGCAGGTAGGGCAGCGAGGTAGCGGCGGTGAGCACGCCCATCTGGACCGGGGAGGCGCCGAGCAGGACGGCGGCGGTCAGCGGCACCGCGAGCCGGGAGACCTCGGTGCCGGTCTCGGTGACGGCGCGGGCGGAGAGCAGGAGCAGGTAGTCACGCTGCCTCCTGAGGGGCACCGGCTCGATCGCGGAGGACCCGGACGTCATAGGGATCGGCACCTCTCCGCCTTCCGGCAATTCTGAAGGGAATGCTTCATAACTGTGAAGATAACCCTTCACAGTTATGAAGGCAATGCTTCATATGTGGAGTGGGTACGGTCTGCACATGACCGAGGTACCGAGGCGCAAGTCCCTCACCGACCCCACGGCGATGCGCGCGCTGGCGCACCCCGCGCGGCTCGCGATCCTGAACCGGCTCCAGGCCGAGGGGCCCTGCACCGCGACCGAGGTCGCCGAGGTCGTCGGGGTCACGCCCAGCGCGGCCAGCTACCACCTGCGCATGCTCGCCAAGTACGGCTTCGTCGAGGACGCGCCCGCGCGCGACGACGGCCGCGGTGACGGCAGGGAGCGCCTGTGGCGCCCCAGTGCCGGCGGGTTCAGCGTCAGCCCCGAGCCCGACGACGGCCCGGACGTGCGCAGCGCCAAGGAATTCCTGATCAAGGCGTTCCGGGAGCAGGCGGCCGACGAGGCGAGCAGGGCGCTGGAGGGCCTTGAGCGGGAGTCACGCGAGTGGCGCGAGGCCGCGATGTTCAACCGCGCCATCCTGCTGGTCGACGCCGACGAGCTGAAGGTGCTGAACGAGCGGATCGACGAGCTGCTCGCCCCCTACAAGACCACCGTGAGGGACCGGGAGGACGCCCCGCCCGGGGCCAGGGTCTCCGAGGCACAGGTCAGCCTCTTCCCCCGCGCCCGGCGCAGGCCGCACGGCCTTCCACGCGACGGGTAAAGGCAGCCTGACGCCCGAAGGTCGGGAAGAGGCGCGGTTGCGGGTACACTTTTGGAGGCCTGTGAGTCATGGGCCGACTTCGCATGCCCCGTCAAGAACCGGGGTCCCTCGGTCCGGGCGAGAGCCCGGCTGGATCCTGTTCGGGGCATCAGGGCGACAGCCGCAGGCTGTCGCGTCCAACCGAGAACAGCGCCCAGAGATGGGCGCCCCGATCTGGAGGACATCAATGTCCACCCCCGTCGTCACCATGCGACAGCTGCTGGAAAGCGGCGTGCACTTCGGCCACCAGACCCGTCGCTGGAACCCGAAGATGAAGCGCTTCATCTTCACCGAGCGCAACGGCATCTACATCATCGACCTCCAGAAGTCGCTGGCCTTCATCGACAGGGCCTACGACTTCGTCAAGGAGACCGTCGCGCACGGCGGCACGATCATGTTCATCGGCACGAAGAAGCAGGCCCAGGAGGCCATCGCCGAGCAGGCCGCCCGCGTCGGCATGCCGTACGTCAACCAGCGCTGGCTGGGTGGCATGCTCACCAACTTCTCCACCGTGCACAAGAGGCTCCAGCGCCTGAAGGAGCTGGAGGAGCTCGACTTCGACAACGTGGCCGCCTCGGGGCTCACGAAGAAGGAGCTCCTCATGCGCCGCCGCGAGAAGGAGAAGCTCGAGCGCACCCTCGGCGGCATCCGGGACATGTCCCGGATCCCCAGCGCCGTGTGGGTCGTCGACACCAAGAAGGAGCACATCGGGATCAGCGAGGCTCGCAAGCTTCACATCCCGGTCGTCGCCATCCTCGACACCAACTGCGACCCCGACGAGGTCGACTACCCGATCCCGGGTAACGACGACGCCATCCGCGCCGTCGGCCTGCTGACCCGCGTCGTCGCCGACGCCGTCGCCGCCGGTCTCATGGCCCGCGCCGGCGCCAACCGCGGCGACGACAAGCCGGCCGTCGCCGGTGGCGCCGAGCCGCTGGCCGAGTGGGAGCAGGAGCTGCTCGCGGGCGGCGCCGACAGCGCCCCGGCCGCCGAGGCGACCGAGACCGAGGCCGCGGAGGCCCCTGCCGAGGCCCCCGCCGAGGCCGAGGTCACGGAGACCGAGACCGCGGAGGCTCCGGCCGAGGCGACGGACGCTCCCGCCGCCGAGGACGAGACCGCCGAGAAGACCGAGAAGCAGGCCTAGGTCACTTCCGTACGGCCCCGGCCGTACGACCCGCAAGACCCTTCCGGGTGGGTGCCGCTCAGTCGGGGGCACCCACCCGATCCACGACGATTCCCACGAGGAAAAGACAATGGCTTCCGTGAACATGGCCGACGTCAAGCGGCTTCGTGAGCTGACCGCCGCCGGCATGATGGACTGCAAGAAGGCTCTCGAGTCCTCTGAGGGCGACTTCGACCGCGCGGTCGAGATCCTCCGCCTCAAGGGCGCCAAGGACGTCGGCAAGCGTGAGGCCCGCACCGCCTCCAACGGCCTGGTCGCCCTGAAGCAGGACGGCGAGTCCGCCGCCGCGCTGCTGGAGCTCAACTGCGAGACCGACTTCGTCGCCAAGGGCGAGCGTTTCCAGGAGCTCGCGGCCCAGGTGGTCGACCACATCCTGGCCACCAAGCCGTCCGACGTGCCCTCGCTGCTCGACTCCGAGCTCGACGGCAAGAGCGTCAAGGCGCACCTCGACGAGGCCAACGCCGCGCTCGGTGAGAAGATCGAGATCCGCAGGTTCGCGGTGCTCGAGGGCGGCTTCATCGGCGCCTACATGCACAAGACCGACCCCCAGCTTCCCCCGGCGGTCGGCGTGCTCGTGCAGCTCGACTCCTCGAACGCCGACGTCGCCAAGGACATCGCGCAGCACGCCGCCGCGATGGCGCCGAAGTACCTCAGCCCCGCCGAGGTCCCGGCCGACGTCATCGAGAAGGAGCGCGCGCTCTTCGAGGAGATGACCCGCGAGGAGGGCAAGCCCGAGGCCGCCGTCGGCAAGATCGTCGATGGCCGGATCAACGGCTGGTACAAGGACTTCACCCTCCTTGAGCAGTCCTTCGTCAAGGACAACAAGAAGTCGGTCGCGAAGTTCGCGGACGAGAATGGTGTCAAGGTCCAGGCTTTCGTCCGTTTCAAGGTCGGCCAGGCCTAATCCCTGACATCCGCTCTTCAAGCAGAGCACCAAACGAGGAGGCCGCCGCCGTGCAGGAGAATCCAGGACCCGCTACGCCGGCGGTTTCTTCGTACTCGGACCCGCTTCGCTGGAAGCGGGTGATGTTGAAGCTGTCCGGTGAGGCGTTCGCCGGAGGCGAGCCGCTGGGCATCGACCCGGGCGTCGTGGGCCATCTCGCCGACTCGATCGCCGAGGCCGTCCGCGGTGGCGTGCAGGTGTCGGTCGTGGTGGGCGGCGGCAACATGTTCCGGGGCGCCGCCCTGTCCGAGCGCGGCATGGACCGCGCGAGGGCCGACTACATGGGCATGCTCGGCACGGTCATCAACTGCCTGGCCCTCCAGGACTTCCTGGAGAAGCGGGGCATCGACACCCGGGTCCAGACGGCGATCACCATGCAGCAGGTCGCCGAGCCGTTCCTGCCCCGCCGCGCCATCCGCCACCTGGAGAAGGGCCGCGTGGTCATCTTCGGGGCGGGGCTCGGCTCGCCGTTCTTCTCCACCGACACCTGCGCCGCGCAGCGAGCGCTGGAGATCGGTGCGGAGGCGCTGCTCAAGGGCACCCAGGTGGACGGCGTCTACGACGCCGACCCCCGCAAGAACCCCGATGCCGTCCGGTTCGATCATCTCGAATACGGTGAGGTGCTGACCAGGGGCCTCGGAGTCATGGACGCCACCGCCATCAGCCTGTGCATGGACAACAGCCTGCCCATCGTGGTCTTCGACCTCATGGGCGAGGGCAACATCCTGCGGGCGGTACGCGGTGAGAAGATCGGCACACTGGTGAGCCCGGCACGATGACCGGGCCGGCCACGGTGACCAGGCCGGAGGGTGACCGGCCGGCTCGGTGACAGGGCCGAGACGGCAACGGGAGCGAACCCGACGCAGCGAGTGGAGTGGTACGCGAGGTATGAGCGTCCCGCGAAGCGAGTGAGGAGTGGTGAGCGACCAGAGGACAGGAAGCGAACCCGACGCAGCGAGTGGAGTGGTACGCGAGGTATGAGCGTCCCGCGAAGCGAGTGAGGAGTGGTGAGCGACCAGAGGACAGGATGCGAACCTGACGTAGCGAGCTGAGCGGTACGCGACCGTGGCGGTCCAGGGCGGGCCTCCGGCGTGATGGCGTCCCGCGAAGTGCGTGAGGATGGGGAGTGACCGAGAAGACAGGGAGCCGCTGTGATCGACGAAACCCTCCTCGAAGCCGAGGAAAAGATGGACAAGGCCGTGTCGGTGGCGAAGGACGACTTCGCGGGCATCCGCACAGGTCGTGTCACCCCGTCGATGTTCAACAAGATCAGCGCTGAGTACTACGGGACGCCCACCCCCATTCAGCAACTCGCCTCGTTCCACGTGCCCGAGGCGCGCATGGTCATCATCCAGCCCTTCGACAAGAGCTCGATGGCCGCGATCGAGAAGGCGATCCGTAACTCGGATCTTGGTGTGAACCCCGGTAACGACGGTGCGGTGATCCGTGTGGCCTTCCCCGAGCTTTCGGAGGAGCGCCGCAAGGAGTACATCAAGGTCGCCCGGAACAAGGCGGAGCAGTCGAAGGTCTCCATTCGCAACATCCGTCGCAACGCCAAGGAGACCCTGGACAAGCTGATCAAGGATGGCGAGGCCGGGGAGGACGAGGTGCGCCGGGCGGAGAAGGAGCTCGACGACCTCACCCAGAAGCATGTCGCCAAGATTGACGAGCTGCTCAAGCACAAGGAAGCCGAGCTGCTCGAGGTCTGAACCACGATCCTTGTCCCGTGCGGGCCGTGTGAGCCATCGCCGTCCGCACGGGGCAAGGATTTTGTGCAGGTATGAAAGTAGGACCCCCTGTGGAACCCGTGGCGGGCAGTAGCCGTACCGGCCGGAACCTCCCCGTCGCAGTGGCGGTGGGGCTCGCCCTGGCGGCGGTCATCATCGCCTCCCTCTATTTCGTGAAGGTGCTCTTCCTCGCCGTGCTGATCGCGGCGGTGGGCATCGGCGTGACGGAACTGGTCCGGTCGTTCGAGGCCAGGGGCATCACCGTCCCCCTCGTCCCGGTCCTGGCGGGCATGACCGCCATGCTGGTCGGCGCCTACTGGGGCGGTGAGGTGACCGGCTCGGCCTGGGGCGGGACCGCCTGGCTGGTCGGCGTCTTCGCGATGACCGTGCTCGTGCTGATGATCTGGCGGATGTTCCAGGGCACCGAGAACTACGTCCGCGACATCACCGCGACCATCCTGGTCGTCGTCTACCCCTCCCTGCTCGCCGGGTTCGTGGCGCTGCTGCTCGCCGACCCCGACCAGGGCCCGGACCGGGTGGTCGTCTTCATCGCCACCACCGCCGCCAGCGACATCGGCGGATACTTCGCCGGGATCTCCCTCGGCAGGCACAGGATGGCCCCGGTGATCAGCCCGAAGAAGACCTGGGAGGGCTTCGCCGGGTCGGCACTGGCCTGCATGGCGGTGGGCGGCTGGCTGGTGGCGTGGCTGCTGGAGGACGACATCTGGAAGGGCGTCCTCATCGGCGCGGTCGTGGTGGTCTTCGCCACGCTGGGCGACCTGGTCGAGTCGGTGATCAAACGCGACCTCGGCGTCAAGGACATGGGCAGCGTGCTTCCCGGCCACGGCGGCATGATGGACCGGCTCGACTCCATGGTGGCCGCGTTGATCCCGGTCTGGGTGCTGCTCACCCTGCTGGTCTGACCGTTCGAGTACGGGGTCAGCCCGCCCGGGTGAGCCGGGTCGCGGACAGGCGCGGGAGCACCGCCCGGTAGCCCTCGGCCGAGACCAGGCTCAGCTCGTCCGGGGTGACCGGGACGAGCCAGAGCCACTGCACGGAGTCACCGCCGAAGGAGAAGCCCGACAGGTCGGGCAGTCCGGGCAGCCCGGTGAGCATCATGACGCCGCCGTAGGCGGAGCCGAGCGGGAAGGTCTCCGGCCGGTGGTACCACCTGGCGGTGTGGCCGTGGCCCAGCCAGGTGACCGAGTGCCAGGGATACTGCCCCAGCCACAGGAAGAGCCGGGCCGCGTCGCGGGCGTCGCCGGGGGCGGCGACGGCGAGCTCCACCCGGGCGTACGCGTCAGGGCGGTCGATGTACTGCTCGACGGTGGGCATCCGCTGGCAGCTCATCCCGACCGTGGACAGGATCGTGTGCTCCCTGTCCCGCTCCGGGGGGCGTTCGGTGATGCCCACCGCGGGCATCCGCTCGCCTCCGGCGTCCCAGAACCTGCCCGCGCCGCCGACCTTGCGGTCCAGGTGACCCATCACGAACTGCTGGAACGTGGCCCAGGAGCCGTCTCCGGCGCGCCACTCCCAGTAGGCGCGGGCCTTGGAGATCCGGGAGGCCAGGCCCTCGTGGGCCTCCTCCAGCGACCAGGCGAACGGGGACTCGCCGAGCGCGTCGCGGGAGTAGCCGGGCATTCCCCGGCTCATGTCCGCCCATCCCGGAATGACCGCGAGCAGCTCGTCGTTCTCGTACAGGGCGACGCCGTCGCCCTCCTCGAACCACAGCGACCGCAGCGGTCCCAGGGGGCCTCTGCCGCCGGGGTGGCGGGTGTTCGCCCTCGGGGCCATCGGCGGCAGTTCGGAGTTCAGGCGATCGGGGTCGATCCCGTCCGGGGCCGGGCGGTGGTTGGCGAGCCAGACGGCTCCGTGCACCGTTCCCCCCGGCCCGCACAGGTAAGCTACCGAGGAAGTCTCGTCGCGTTCGACCACCAGGGTGCGGCTTCCGTAGGGATTGACGTCGGTGAGCACGACCTCGACGCCGTCTCCCCGCTCTCCTGCGGGGCCCGTGGGGCGGTTTGTCGCCATACCCCCGGACTCTAGATCACTGTCGGGCACCGCTTCGAGCATTCGCGTAACCGTTGAGAGAAGGCGTTGGACTTGTCGACCGTCAGCCCGTCCGGGACCCCCGTACCCGGCCAGCTCACCTTCGTGGCGCCGCGCCGGGCCAAGCCCGCCCGCCACCTGGCCGACCTGACCATGGCCGAGCGCCGGGCGGTCGTCGCCGAGCTGGGCGAGAAGCCGTTCCGCGCCGACCAGCTCTCCCGGCACTACTTCGAGAAGTTCAACGGCGATCCCGAGCTGATGACGGACCTTCCGGCCGCGGCCAGGGAGAAGTTCGCCGGCGCGCTGTTCCCCAGCCTGCTGACCTCGGTCAGGGAGATGACCACCGACGCGGGCACCACCCGCAAGACGCTGTGGCGGCTCTTCGACGGCGCGCTGGTCGAGTCGGTCCTCATGCGCTACAGCGACCGTACGACCATGTGCGTGTCGTCGCAGGCCGGATGCGGCATGAACTGCCCGTTCTGTGCCACGGGCCAGGCGGGTCTCACCCGTAACATGACCACCGCCGAGATCGTCGAGCAGGTCGTGGCCGGGGCCCGCGCGCTCGCGGCCGGTGACGTCCCGGGCGGTCCCGGGCGGGTCAGCAACGTGGTCTTCATGGGCATGGGCGAGCCGCTGGCCAACTACAAGGCCGTGATCGGCGCCGTCCGCCGCATGGTCGAGCCCGCCCCCGACGGCCTGGGCATCTCCGCCCGCGGCGTCACCGTCTCCACGGTCGGCCTGGTCCCCGCGATCGGCAAGCTCGCGGCCGAGGGCCTGCCGGTGACGCTGGCCCTCTCGCTGCACGCGCCCGACGACGAGCTCCGCGACACGCTGGTGCCGATCAACACCCGCTGGAAGGTCGCCGAGGTCCTCGACGCGGCCTGGGACTACGCGGCCAGGACCAAGCGCCGGGTCTCCATCGAGTACGCGCTGATCAAGGACATCAACGACCAGGAGTGGCGCGCCGACCTGCTCGGCAAGCTGATCAAGAACAAGCTGGTGCACGTCAACCTGATCCCGCTCAACCCGACCCCGGGTTCGAAGTGGACCGCCTCCCGCCCCGAGGACGAGCGCGCCTTCGTCCGGCGCCTGGAGCATCACGGCGTGCCGGTGACGGTCCGCGACACCCGCGGCCGAGAGATCGACGGCGCCTGCGGCCAGCTCGCCGCCGCCGAGTAGCTTCTCACCGTACGGCTGCGCCCACCGAGGCGCCGACCGCCGCCCCGGCCCACTCCCGGGGCGGCGCTCCTCGCCCGCCCCACCCTCCCGCCGCGACGCCGGACTCCCCGCCCTGTTCCCCTGCCTTCCTGCGGCACGGTCATACTCACATCGGCCGATCAGGGACCGGCCGGCGACCATCCCGGCCCGCTGTCAGCGGCTGTTCTTTCAGCGGATGAGCGACCGATCCACCACCGGGACAGCGACCATTCCGCCAGGAGATGGGCGACCGATCCACCACCGAACCAACGCCTGTCCCGCCGGTGACCCAGCGGCCGTCCTGTCACCAGACCTCATGCTGTGACATGTTCGCCCCGTGGTCGGCGGCTCACGGACTCCTCTCGGCAGGGTCGTTCCACGATGTGCGGAAAGACTCGTCGAGGAGGCCCTGACCGATACTCGCGTCACCCTCATCGCGGGGGTGCGCCGGTGCGGCAAGAGAACCCCGGTCCGCCTTCTCGCCAAGATCCGCGCCTGGCGACGGGAGTGCTGCCGACGGGATCTCTCCGACCCACCCTCGGCGACCGGCCGATCCACGCCATCGCGACTCGCTGGAGTTTTCCCGCCCCCGCGCACCTCACCCGCGCCCTCGGCGGCGCCTACGGAGTCACTCCCCAGGAGCACCGGCGCCGGCACCGGCCCGATCACGTCCTCGGTTGGCGCGCGTAGTCAAGGAGTTGACGCTCAGAGGCAAGGATAACCGGGTGATCTTATGTCATTGTTGCTCTGTCGTGCGGACTGGACTTATCGCGCATAGGGGGATGAGGTTATCGGGGTTGAGAAATATTTCGGTTCACGTGCTTGATTTCCATTCAGCCCAGGGCGGGATTAGCGCCGAGCGTGAAGTGGTCCACGATGTGCGACCCGGTTACAACCATTCTCTCTCCAGGAAGTCGGCCGACACGCGCCGCACGATCCGTGGCAGCTTCTGCCCTTCTCGATCCGTGATCCCGCGGACCTTGACCGGTTGCGCCACCTGACCTCCTGGGTGTCGATCGAACGTGATCAGCGCCATCCAACCGGCATGAGCGTCCTGTATGCCAACCCGGTGAACCTTTCCGGTCACAGCACCGGGTCTGGCTCGACGGAACTCGTCAAGTTTGGTGAGGCGCGGTCGCTTCAGCGGTCGCTTCAGTTGTCCGGTGGCCGCGTCTCCCGTTTGCCGGGATCGTCGATCCACGCTGTGGTGGGCATCGCGGGTGGAACCGGTCTTTCGCGGAACCGGCAGGGGGCGGCCTGGTAGGCGGCCTCCGGCGTGACGGTCCGCCAGGTACGGATCTGGGCTGCGGTGCCGAAACGCGCCGGGGCCGGGGTGTGCGGCCCGATCCCCGAGTGGCGGTGCTTGCGGTTGCAGTAGGTGAAGAACGCTTCGCGGAACGCGCGTCGTCGATGCCCCGAACCGGGCACGGGTCCGTTTCGAGGCGCTCGTGAGGGGACCCGAGGGGCCTTTCCGCGAGGTGGACCCGGCGGGTCCTGTTCCACCGGTCGCGCGTCTGTGTGGCGGTGTCGTCGTCCACGTTGATGACAGGGCATGAACTCCACCGGACCTGATACCCATTTAGGGGAAATGCTGTTATTTTCTCCTGTTTCTGCTTTCCAATATGTGGCGATCGGCTACCGTCGCCCGTTACGACAGAAGATCAACTAGAGACTGGAGCATTGTGCGAAGAAGAACCTTCTGGTTCGCCGTCCTCCTGGCGACGGCGACGGTTTCACCGGTCGCGGTGGCCAACGCGGACACCGAAGTACTGAGGGCGCAAACCATCGCTTGGGCGCCTTGTGAGGAGGAGCCCGCCGCCGAGTGCGGCACGTTGACCGTGCCCATCGACTGGTCGAAGCCGGGCGGCGCGAAGGTCGACATCGCCGTCGCGCGGCGGAAGGCCACGGATCCGGCCGCGCGGGTCGGCTCGCTGGTGATCAATCCCGGTGGTCCTGGCGGGTCCGGCGTCGAGGCCGTGTACGGCGCCCCCGGGTCCTACACCGAGGAACTGCAGCGACGGTTCGACATCGTCGGGTTCGACCCTCGGGGCGTGGGGCGCAGCAACCCGGTGATCTGCTCGGCGTCGGTGTACAACCGGATGCCGCACACCGTCATGAGAAGCCAGGCCGACTTCGACGCCTGGGACGCGTTCACCAAGAAGCTGCACGCCGACTGCCGCGCCCGTACCGGTCCGCTGTACGACCACGTCGACTCCGCCGACGTCGCCCGTGACCTGGACGCGCTGCGTGCCGCCCTGGGCGAGGAGAAGCTCACCTACTACGGGATCTCGTACGGCACGCTGATCGGCCAGATGTACGCCGAGCTGTTCCCCGGCCGCGTCCGGGCCCTCGGGCTCGACAGCAACATGGACCACAGCCTCGGCGTCGCTGGCTTCCTGGCCACCGAGGCGCTCGCCATCGAGGACGCGTTCGACCAGTTCGTCGGCTGGTGCGAGCAGGACACCAGTTGCGTCCTGTACGGGCGTGACGTCCGTGGGATCTGGAAGGGCCTGCGGGAGAAGGCGCGGCGCGGTGAGCTGAAGTACCCGAGCACCGGCCAGACGATGACCGAGTTGCAGGTCATCTACAACGCCGCGCTGGGCACCGAGGGGCCGGCCTGGTACCTGCTGAGCCAGGTGATCAACTGGTTGGACGGCGGGCCGGAGCCGGAGTGGGTGCCCCCGCTGTCCGGCCGGCAGCCCGTGGAGGGTGACGTCGCGCATCTGCCGACCGCGGTCCTCTGCCAGGACTACAACCTCAAGCTGCGCAACTACGCGGAGTACGCCGCGCTCATGCGTGTCTCCAACGGGCTCGCACCCGACACGGGGTACCACCCGTACCCGATCGACGATCTGCCGATCTGCATGAACTACCCGACCACCAACGCGCCGCACGCACTGCGATACACGGGCGACGCCCCGCTGCTGCTCGGGAACTCCCTGCACGATCCGGCCACCCCGTGGATATGGTCCGCCAACGCGGCCCGTCAGCTCGGGTCCAAGGCGGTGTTGCTCACATACGAGGGCTGGGGACACCGCATCTACGGCAAGGACAAGTGCCAGACGGACATCTTCGACGAGTACCTGATCTCGCTGAAGGTGCCGCCGCGCGGCACGCGCTGCGCCGTGGGCACGCCCGAGGAGAGCGTGCTCAAGCAGCAGGCGCCGTCGCGGACGTGGCCGACCGACCCGAACCACTGGGCGGCCGGCCCGGTCGCGGCCTCGCCCGCCTTCTGACGCCGGAGCCCGCCTCCAACCTCGGAGGCGGGCTCCACCCGGGCGGCTCGTCCGGGTGAGATATGTGCGGCCGTCGAGTGGACGGGTGTCGTCGGACCACGGCGAGTCCGGTGGTTCGACGACACCCGTTCAGGGGTTCAGGCGGCGCAGCCGTGCGTACAGGACAAGGCTCGCGGCGGTCCAGAAGAGGGTGGCGGCCGAGACGGGGAGGAGGACCGTGTCGAGCAGGCCGGCGTTGGCGGCGCGCATCCAGGGCATGATCGGCACCGAGAGGCGGCCCACGGGGGTGAGGCTGATCAGCAGCAGGGCGAGATAGCCGCCGAAGAGGGCGAGCATCGAGACGGCGGGGGAGGCCAGGATCGGGCGGCTGGTCAGGGCGCCCAGGGCCGTTCCCACGCTCACGCCGAGCAGGTGCAGCGCGATGCCGAGCGCCAGGTCGGCGGGGGCGGGCATGGCCGCGAAGCCGTGGAGCAGCGGGAGCCCGACCGCGATCGCCGCCAGGCCGAGGTTGACCGCCAGCGCGGCGAGCAGCCCGGCCCCGATCTCCCGGCCGGGCCCCCCGGCGGCGGTCATGGAGATCAGCCGCTGGGTCGGGGGTTCGGTGTCGAGCAGCCCCCGGGCGGCCCAGGCGAAGATGAGGATCAGCAACCCGGCCGAGTCTGCGTACGCGGACAGCTCCTTGCCGGGCGGGGTCAGCGTGGAGTAGAAGATGACCAGCATCGCGAAGAGCCCGATCATCGGCTGGAGCAGCCGGTGCGACCGGGCGTAGGCGGCGAGCTTGAAGCGTACGAGAGGGATCATGATGACCGCCTGGTGAGGTAGCCGTCGGCGCGGAGCTTCTGTTCCACCTCGTCGGCGTCGCAGGCGTTCACGACGACCTCGATGACCACCTGCGCGGGGGCCTCATGAGGGAGATTCCCGGAGGGAGCGCGGAGGCCGGTGGTGACGCCGCCGTCCGCGACGAGCCAGTGTTCGGCGCCGGGATGGTCCTGGAGTTGCTTCTGGTGGTCGCTGACCACGACCGTGCCGCCGCGTGCGGCGATCTCCTCGATGATCACGGGGAGCTCGACGCGGGTCTGCTCGTCGAGCCCGGCGAAGGGCTCGTCGAGGATCAGCAGGTCCGGCGGGGCCAGCAGCGACTGGATGAGCCCCACCTTCTGCGCGCTGCCCTTGGACAGGTCGCCGAGCGGCTGGTCGAGCAGGTGGGTCGCGTTCAGCCGCGCCGCCAGATCTCCGGCGGAGGCGGCGGAGGCGGCGGAGGGGAGGCCGCGGATCCTGGACATGTGCGCCAGGTAGGCGGCGACGGTGAACGGCTGGTCCACGGGGAACACGTCGGGGGCGTAGCCGACGACGCCGGGCCGGTCGGAGATCGAGCCCCGGGACGGGGGGACGAAGCCCGCCATCAGGCGGAGCAGCGTCGACTTCCCCGCGCCGTTGCGGCCGGTGACCTCGACGACGGAGCCGGGCCGGAGCGTGAGCTCGACATCCCGCAGGATCCAGGGGCCGCGCCGCGAGTATCGGAAGGACACCGTGGAGAGCCGCATAAGCCGCAACCCTACCGGGATCACCCGCGCCGGTCGCCGGTCGCCGGTTGCCGGTTGCCGGTTGCCGGTTGCCCGTCGCGGGTCGCGGGTCGCCGGTCGTCCGTTGTCGGTTTCCGCCGGCGGCTGTCCGTCGCCGGTCGCGGTCATCGGGTCGCCGTCGTCCGTCTCACCGCTCCCGGCCTCCCGGGCCACCCGCTGGAGGACGGGAACGGCAACGGAGACCCCGCGTGGGTGCGAGGTCTCCGTTGCCGTCGAGCCGTTGTCATCGAATCCGCGCGGTGTTACGTGCCCTCCGGCTCCGCGTCCGTGGGATCAGCTGCCGTAGACGTCGAGGTCCCACAGGGAGTAGCCGTAGGCGGGCAGGCCGCGCTGGGTGCCGTACACGCGGACGTAGCGGCCGGTGCCGGTGACGGTGAGGTCGTCCACGCCGCCGTCGCTCGCGGTGGTGGAGTAGATGCCGGTCCAGGTGCTGTTGTCGGTGGAGGTCTGCACCTGGTACGCCTTGCCGTGGGCGGCCTCCCAGTTCAGCCGCACCCGGTTGATGGAGCGGGTGGCCCCCAGGTCGACGGTGATCCACTGCGGGTCGCTGTAGGCGCTGCTCCAGCGGGTGGCGGGGTCGCCGTCCACGGCGTAGGACCCGACCCGGCCGTTGCCCTCCTCGACGCTGCTGGTCGTGACCGGCTTGCCGACGGACAGCAGCGAAGAGGACGAACCGGTGGGGGTGCCGTAGACGTTGAGGTCCCACAGGGAGTAGCCGTAGGCGGGCAGGCCGCGCTGGGTGCCGTACACGCGGACGTAGCGGCCGGTGCCGGTGACGGTGAGGTCGTCCACGCCGCCGTCGGAGGCGACGGTGGAGTAGACGTCGGTCCAGGTGCTGTTGTCGGTGGAGGTCTGTACCTGGTACGCCTTGCCGTGGGCGGCCTCCCAGTTCAGGCGGACCCGGCTGAGGTTGTGGGTCGCGCCCAGGTCGACGGTGATCCACTGCGGGTCGGCGTAGGCGCTGCCCCAGCGGGTGGCGGGGTCGCCGTCCACCGCGTTCGCCCCGGCGTGCGTGCTGCCGCCCTCCACGCTGGAGGTCGTGACCGGCTTGCCCCGCGCGACGTCGCCGCCGGGGTTGCCGGGCGGGGTGCCGGCGCCGGTGCCGGTGAAGGTGTAGCTGTCCAGGTCGTACAGGGCGCCGGTGCCGGTCCCGGTGAAGACGATGTACAGGTCGTGGGTGCCGTCGTCGGGCTTGGTGACCGGGGCGGTCACCTCGGCGTAGTTGTCCCAGCCGCCGGTCCCGCCGACCGTGAGGCGGGCGACCTCGGGTCCGGTGGGCGAGTCGAAGCGGAACGACAGGGTGCCGCCCGCGTTGGCGGAGGAGACGCGAGCCTTCACCCCGGTGATGCCCTTGAGGCTGACGGCGTGGTGCCTGACCCACTCGCCGTTCTGGATGTCACCGAGCCGCTTGGCGCCCTCGGCCGCCGCCTGGTCGACGACCCTGGGACCGTTGAGCTGCGCGTAGTGCTCGGCCTGCCACTGCTTGGGCCAGAGGGTGATCTCCTTCTCGCCGGTGAGCGGGACGGAGCCGGTCGCGCCGCGGTCGGTGTAGCTGCTGCGGATCACGAAGAACTGCACGGCGTCGAGCCCGGCGTGGATCGGGCCGGTGTTCACGGTGAAGCCGCAGCCGGTGCCCTGGCCCTCCTCGTGGGCGTGTTCCTGGTGGCCGAGCGCGGCGCGGATGACGACGTCGGCGCAGGCGGGCGTGCCGTCCTGGGCGTCGGTCGCGGTCGCGGTCGAGACCAGGTCGTCGCCCCAGCTGTACATGCCTCCGGCGGGCAGGCCGTTCAGCGTCACCGCGGGCCGGTTGTTGCCCACCACGACGGGGATCACGACGGTCCCGGTGCGGTTGCTCGGATCCCTGACGGTGAGCCGGGCCCGCTTGTCGCCGTTGGTCGTGTAGGTGTACGTGGGGTTGGCGGCGGTGGAGTCGACGGTGCCGTTGTCGTCGAAGTCCCAGGCGTAGGTGAGCGCGTCACCGTCGGGGTCGGAGGTCCCGGCGCTGGAGAAGGTGACCGCCAGCGGGGCGAGCCCGTTGTCCCGGTTCACCGTGGCCTGGGCGATCGGCGAGCGGCCGCCCTGCACATGGTTGATCTTGTAGAGGCCAGCGTCGGCGGCGCCGGAGAAGTAGCCGCTGCCGTACTCCAGCAGGTAGAGCGAGCCGTCGGGGCCGAACTCCATGTCGATGGGGTGCACGAGGTTCATCCCCGCGAGCACCGGCTCGATGACGGTCGGCGCCCCCGTCGTCGGGTTGCCGTTGTCGAACTGGACCTCCTTGATCCAGTTGCGGCAGTACTCGGAGATCAGCAGCTTGTTGTCGTAGTAGGCGGGCCACTTCACGTCCGAGACGAGGTTCGGGTCGTAGTGGTAGACCTCGGCGTGGTTGGGAGAGCCGCAGCCGCCGGGGTTGTCCAGGGCGGGCCACTCCTTGCTGCCGCCGTGCTGCTCCCAGACCAGCGCGGGCTTGGTGGGGGGCAGCTGCTGCAGGCCGGTGTTGCGCGGCGAGTTGTTGACCGGGCCGGTCGTGCCGCCGCAGGGGAACCAGCCGCGGGGGGCGTTGGCCGCGAAGTCCCAGTCGTTGTAGGCGACGTTGGGACCGCCGCAGTAGGGCCAGCCGTAGTTGCCGGGCCCGGTGGCGCGGTTGAACTCGTCGTAGGCGGCGGGGCCGCGGTTGGCGAGGGTCGCGTTCGCGTCGGGGCCGACCTCACCCCAGTGCAGGGTGTTGCCCGACTTCTTGTCGACCCAGATCCGGTACGGGTTGCGGGTGCCCATGACGTAGATCTCGGGCCTGGTCTGCGCGGTGCCCGGGGCGAAGAGGTTGCCCGAGGGGATGGTGTAGGTGCCGTTGTTCTCCGGGTGGATCCGGTTGATCTTGCCGCGCAGGTCGTTGGTGTTGCCGGAGGTGCGCTGCGCGTCGTACTGCGGGTTGCGGCTCGTGCGCTCGTCGATCGGGGCCATGCCCGCCGAGTCGCCGCCGGAGTTGGTGTTGTCGCCGACGGCGAAGTACAGGTTGCCGTTGCCGTCCCAGGTCATCGAGCCGGCCGAGTGGCAGCACAGCTCGCGCTCGGTGGGCCACTCGATGATCATGTCCTCGCTGGCCGGGTCGAGGACGTTGGTGGTGGTGTTGAAGGTGAACCGGGAGATCCGGTTCACCAGCGGCGTCACCTTGGGGGAGTAGAAGAGGAACACCCAGCGGTTGGTGGCGAACTGCGGGTGGAGGGTGATGCCGATGAGCCCGTCCTCGAAGCGCGCGTCCAGCTGGAGCGTGAGCGCCACGGTCGTGGCCTTCGTGGTCGGGTTGTACAGACGGACCTGGCCGCCGCCGGAGGTGGTGCCCCGGTTGATGTAGAGCACCTTGCCGTCGGGCAGGACGGAGAGCTCGATGGGCTCGCCCATCGACAGCCCGCCGTCCAGCTTGACCTTCTCGAAGGCGCTGGTCGGCGGGGGAGCGGCCAGGGCGGCGGTGCCGGTGCCGAGCGTGGAGCCGGCACCGAGCGACGCGGTGGCGCCGAGCGTGGAGGTGGTGTCGGTGCCGAGCGTGGAGGCGGTGCCGAGCGTGGAGGCGGTGGACGCCGCGGCGGTGGTGCCGGTGGCTCCCGCCGCGGCGGTGGCGAGAGCGAGGACCGCGACGCCCAAGGCCGTGCGAAGGCGCGTGAAACCTAACACGAAGGTCTCCAGGGGGGTGAAAAGGCAGATGCGTGCGGGAGGGGTGTCAGGTGCCGTAGATGTCGAGGTCCCACAGGGAGTAGCCGTAGGGGGCCAGGCCGCGCTGGGTGCCGTACACGCGCACGTAGCGCCCGCTGCCGGTGACGGTCAGGTCGTCCACGCCGCCGTCGCTCGCGGTGGTGGAGTAGATGCCGGTCCAGGTGCTGTTGTCGGTGGAGGTCTGCACCTGGTACGCCTTGCCGTAGGCGGCCTCCCAGTTCAGCCGGACCCGGCTGATCGAGCGGGTGGCCCCCAGGTCGACGGTGATCCACTGCGGGTCGGCGTAGGCGCTGCCCCAGCGGGTGGCGGAGTTGCCGTCCACCGCGTTCGATCCGACGTGCGCGCTGCCGGTCTCCACGCTGGAGGTCGTGACCGGCTTGCCGACGGACAGCAGCGCGGGGGTCGAGGTGGCGGGGGTGCCGTAGACGTTGAGGTCCCACAGGGAGTAGCCGTAGGGGGCCAGGCCGCGCTGGGTGCCGTACACGCGCACGTAGCGGCCGGTCCCGGTCAGCGTCAGGTCGTCCACGCCGCCGTCGCTCGTGGTCGTGGAGTAGGCGTTGGTCCAGGTGCTGTTGTTGGTGGAGGTCTGCACCTGGTACGCCTTGCCGTAGGCGGCCTCCCAGTTCAGGCGCACCCGGCTGAGGTTGTAGGTCGCGCCCAGGTCGACGGTGATCCACTGCGGGTCGGCGTAGGCGCTGCCCCAGCGGGTGGCGGGGTCGCCGTCCACCGCGTTCGCCCCGGCGTGCGCGCTGCCGCTCTCCACGCTGCTGACCGTGACCGGCTTGCCCTGCGCCAGGTCGGTGGCCGGCGGGTTGGAGGGCCCGTCCTGCTTGATGCGGATGTTGCGGTAGTTGATGTCGAGCCCGTCACCGTCGTTCTGGACGCCGATGTAGCCGTTGGCGATGTTACGGGTGCTCGTGTAGTCGTTGATCTTGGTGCCGTTGAGGTAGATCTCGACCCGCTGCCCGTGCACCGCGATCTCGTAGGTGTTCCAGGAGCCGGGCGGGTTGAGCGCCGCGTCGCGCGCGGCCGTGTCGGGCGCCTTGAAGCTGTAGACGCTGCCCGTGGTCCGGGTGGGGTCGGCGTCGCTGGCGTCGATCTGGATCTCGTGTCCCAGGTCGACCGGCTGCCACGGGTCGTTGCCCGGGTCGGGGAAGCCGATGAAGACGCCGCCGTTGTCGTCGCCCGGCATCATCCAGTCGAGCTTGAGCGAGTAGTTGGAGAAGGTCGAGACGGGGTACCAGAGCAGGCCCATGCCGCCGACGGAGGACAGCGTCCCGTTGGCCAGGGTGAAGCTGCCGGCGCCGGCCTGCCGCCACTGGTTCAGGCTGGCCTGCGTGCCGTCGAACAGCGGCGTGTAGCCGGTCTCGGGACGGCAGTCGGCGGCCTTCGCCCTCGCGGCGACCTGGATGCCGCCGAGCAGCATCTTCGTGAAGTTGGGGTCGGCGTAGGACTCGTCGGTGTGACCGAGGCCGGTGTACCAGGCCCGCCCGCCCTGGTAGTCCTGGCACCAGGTGATCGGGTGGTCGGCTCCCATGCCGCCGCCGCTGTAGGACGCCTCGTTCAGGTTGGCCAGCACCTTGACCGCGGGGCGCGGGTTGGCGCGGTAGTCGTACCACTCGTCGGTGCGGGTCCAGGTGGGCGCCAGGTGCGAGGTGGACGGGTTCGCCCGGTCCTCGACGCGGATCGTCGCCTGCTGGGTGGCGGGGTGGGCGCGGAAGTAGGCGCCGACCAGGCCGCCGTACCAGGGCCAGTCGTACTCGGTGTCGGCCGCGGCGTGGACGCCCACGTATCCGCCGCCGCCCGCGATGTAGGACTGGAACGCGGTCTGCTGCGCCGCGTTGAGCACGTCTCCGGTGGTCGACAGCCAGATGACCGCCTGGTACTGGGCGAGGTTGGCGGTGGTGAAGGCGCCCGCGTCCTCCGTGGCGACCGCCGTGAAGCCTTCTGCCGCGCCGAGCTGCTGGATGGCGGAGATCCCGAAGGGGATGGAGGAGTGCCGGAAGCCGGCTGTCTTGGAGAAGATGAGGACCTTGGTCAGGGGGGCCGCCGAGGCGGTGCCGGGCAGCAGCGCGATGGCTCCGGTGATCATGACGGCCAGCGCGAGGAGAACCCGCGAGATCCGGCGCATACGTCTACTCCTAGGGGGGAGAGGAGCGCGCCGCCGCACCTGGTGACAACCTTTCGGCGGTGACGTCAAGACATTCGCCGCCGTACGACAAAAGATTCGCACGGACCAACGAAAGCGTCAATGGATTGGTAGCGCTAACAGGCGGTTCGCCCCTCGATGATCTTGATACATCGGATGTATTTATTTGCGTCGCGCTGTAATTTCCGGACGAGATGGACAAAATACGGCCTGGTCAGCGACTCATCGCAATCGGCGGGCGAGTTTTTCCTGTCCAAAGGGGATATTTCACATCTTGACGTTCACAGACGTCCGATGTTAACTACGGCTGACAGATCCGATCTACCAAGTGTGAAAGCAGGCCCGGCCTGTGACCGCAGGTGTCCCGGTGGCGGATCTGTACCCACGGGGAAGTCAGGGAGCCGCCGCCGGTCGCCGATTGCCGGCGGCGGCTCCCTGACTCCCCGGCGTGCTCCCTGCACCACGTCACCCGCCCACCGGAACGTCCGCCGATCCGGAACGTCCGCCGATGCGACCCGCCCTCCCCGGGCGGTGGCGCCGGCCCGCAGGTGGGTGAGTCGCGCGCTTGGTCAAGGCGGGGCGGCGTGGCCGCCGTCCCCGGTGGCGATTAAGGAAGATCATGTCGAGAAAACCAGTACGCCTGTTGTTCATGTGGTTCCTCGTGACATGCCTGGCCGCGGTCGGCATGGCCGTGCCGGCGTGGGCGGCACCGGGTGACACGGCCTTCGACCAGGCGGCCGGGGCGCTGAGGGTCAACCACGGGTCGTACCTGTCGAAGCACGACATCGTCTACAACCGCCCCAACACCAACCCGATCCAGGGCCTCACCGTCGGCAACGGCCGCACCGGGGCGATGGCCTGGAACCAGAACGGCCTCACGATGCAGGTGTCGGGGGTGGACCTGTCGCCGCAGTCGACCTACGCGGCGGGCCTGGCGAACCTCAGCACCAGCCCGGCCATGGACAGCGGGTACACGACCTTCCAGCAGCGGCTGTCGCTGTACGACGGGACGCTGACCACCAAGTACGACTCCAACCGGACCGTGACCGTGATGGGGTCGCCGAACTCCGAGGTCATGGGCATCCACGTCGAGGACACCCGGGGCGGCGTGTCCAACGTGGCGTTCGACCTCAGCATGTGGGACCCGGCCACCGTCCAGAACATCGCGGACGTGCCCGACCTGAACACCTGGCGGACGATCTCCACCTTCTCCGACTCCGGCGTGGCCGGGTTCAGCCGGGGCCAGACCGACGCGAACGGCTTCGGCTACACCATGGCCGCCACCGTCGAGGGCGCGAACTTCACCACCCAGGTCGTGAACGGCAGGAACGTGCGGCTGAACATCACGCCCACCTCCAGCTACACCATCTGGTTCACCGCCGCGAGCCGGATCAACGCCCCCAACCGCGACTCGGTCGCCCAGGCCCGCAGCCAGCTCGCCTCGGTGAAGAGCACCGGCTACACCACCACGTACAACAACTACCGCAACTGGTGGCACGCGTTCTGGGAGAAGTCGTTCGTCCAGTACTCCAACTCCAACCGCGACGCGGACTACCTGGAGAACGTCTACTACCTCAGCACGTACATGATCGCCGCGGGCGGCTACGGCAACTACCCGCTGCACTTCATCAACGGTGTCTTCCGCGCCACGCAGGACAACTCCAAGTGGAGCAACGCCTACTGGTACTGGAACCAGCGGGACGTCTACAACTCGTTCCTCGCCTCCAACCACGCCGACCTGATGAACACCTTCAACCGGCTCTACAGCCGTAACTACACCGCGCTGAAGGCGTACACGCAGACGAGGTACGGGATCGACGCGTTGTGGGTGCCCGAGACCATGGGCTGGGACGGCAACGCGCGCGGCACGGTCAACAGCGACTACACCAAGAACATCCTGACGACCGGCTACCAGGCCGCGTACAACATGTACCTGCAGTACCGCTACACCAACGACGCGAACTACCTGCGGGACGTGGCGTACCCGTACATGCGGGAGACGGCCAAGCTCTACAAGGGACTGCTGTCCTTCGACGGGCCGACCGGCAAGTACTACATGGCCAACTCCCACTCGCACGAGACGTACTGGAACGTCCGCAACGCGATCACCGACCTGGCCGCGGTGCGCAGCATCTTCCCGCTCACGATCCAGGTCAGCCAGCAGCTCGGCCTCGACTCCGGCCTGCGCGCCGACTGGCAGAACATCGTGAACAACCTGACCGCCTACCCGACGGGCAACGGTGCCTACCTGCCCCACGAGCCGCCGATCTCGCAGACGAGGAACAACGAGAACGTCGCCTCGGAGCTGATCTGGCCGTACAACATCACCGGCATCGGCTACCCCGACTACCAGACCGCGCTGAACACCTGGAACCAGCGGCCGTTCCCCTACGGCAACGTCTGGTCCAACGACGCGGTGCAGGCGGCCCGCCTCGGCCTCGGCGACCAGGCGTACCAGGGCATGAAGACGATGCTGCAGAAGTACCAGAACTACCCCAACGGCATGACGACCAACACCAACGGCGTCTTCGAGTATCTCGGCGTGCACCTGTCGGCGCTGAACGAGTCGCTCATGCAGAGCTACAACGACAAGATCAGGGTGTTCCCCGCGGTGCCGGGCGACTCCTCCTTCGTCGGCAAGTTCACCCTCCTGGCCAAGGACGGCTTCCTGGTCAGCTCCGAGCGCGAGGCCGGGGAGACCAAGTACGTCGGGCTCAGGAGCCTGCACGGCAAGCAGGCCACGGTGGTCAACCCCTGGGGCACCCAGCAGATCCGGGTGCGCCGCGCCTCCGACAACGCCATCCTGACCACCGTCTCCACCGGCGAGGTCTCCTTCGCCACCGCCGCCAACACGGTGTACGTCGTGGAGCGGACCGCCAAGCCGCTGAGCGGCTACGCCTCGACGACGCTGACCGGCTCGGCCAACCAGGGCGTCAAGGCCCTGAGCGGCACCGCCTCCACCCTGGGCCTGCCGGGCGGCACGAGCAACGGGACGATCAGCCTGCGCTCCAAGGCCAACGGGCTCTACGTCACCGCCGCCAACGGCTCGCCGCTGATCGCGAACGGGACGTCCGCCGGCACGGCGCAGCAGTTCGACCGGGTCAACCAGAGCGACGGCACCATCGCGCTCCGGGCGAAGGTCAACAACAAGTTCGTGGCCGCGGAGGGCGCCGGGGCCCAGCCGCTGATCGCCGACCGTGACGCGGTGGGCCCCTGGGAGGTCTTCCAACTCGTCACCAACCCGGACGGCTCGGTCAGCCTCAGGGCCCAGGTCAACGGCAAGCTGGTGTGCGCCGAGGGCGGCGGCGCCCAGCCGCTGATCGCCGACCGCGACGCGGTCGGTCCCTGGGAGAGCTTCGACCTGGTGAACAACTAGATCGGCGGATTCTCCGGAAACCGGGCCCGGCGGGACACCTCGACCCGCCGGACCCGGTTTCCCCCTTTTTCCGCCGGTCACGCGGGCCCGGTCTCCGTCTTTCCCGCCGGTCACCCGGCTCGGTTTCCGTCTTTCCCGCCGGTCACGCGGGCCCTGTTTCCGTCTTTTCCGGCGGTCACCCGGCTCGATTTCCGTCTTTCCCGCAGGTCACCCGATCCGCCGGGCCCGATCTCCGTCATCCTCGCGTTCCGTCCGGCACGCGGTATCCGGTCTTCGCCTTTTCTCGCAGGTCGTACGGGCCGTCACGCCCGGATTTCCGCGCCGCCGCGGGATCGCCCGGACCTCGGCGCGCGACACCGCGTGACCGAGGCCGTTCTCACGGGCTCGACGCCCATCGGAACGCCGGGCTTCACGCCCGCCCCCGACGTCTCGCTTTTGCCCGGCCATTCCCTCCAGAATGGACACATCGAGTAAAGGCCCTGTCGGGGAGACGCGAAAGGACGCGGGTTTGAACCGCTTTCCACGGGTCCTCGGGATTCGCATGGGATATGACACGGACCAGGTGGACCTGCTGGTTCGCAGGATCGAGGGGACCCTCGGCAGGGGCACCCCGGAAGGCGGGCCGGTCACCGCGGACGAGATCCGCGACGCTCGCTTCCGCACCAGGCTCGGCGGCTACAACGAGGTCGCCGTCGACTTCGCGCTCGAGGCCTTCATCGTGGCGATCGAGACCCGGCCCACCGGCACGGACGGGCGCCCGGCCGTCCCCGCCCGCCGCACCGCGCCCGAGGAGCCCGAGAAGCCGGAGGAGTCCGAGCGGCAGGACCCAGAGGACCGCGAGGATCACGCCACCCGGGTCGAGCGGGTCGCCTTCAGGCCGGGACGGCTCGGCATGGGCTACAACGAGGACGAGGTCGACGACTTCCTCGACCGGATCGTGGCCACCCTGCGCGGTACCACCGACACGCCTCTCACCCCCGGCGACGTGCGCGAGGCGAGGTTCGCCACGGTGATGCTGAGGCCGGGGTACGCGATCGGCGACGTCGACGAGTTCCTCGACGAGCTCGCGGACGTCATGGAACTCCGTCCGGCCGGAGAGGCCCCGGAGTCCCGGTGAACCGGCGACGCGCCGGAGCGCGCCCCGGGAACCGTCAGCGGGTGCCCCAGGAGTAGGTCTGTTTGTGAAGCTTGAGATAGACGAAGGTCTCGGTGGCGCGGACGGTGGGGATGGCCCGGATCTTGCCCAGGATCTCCAGGAGGTGCTGGTCGCTCTCGCAGACCACCTCGACCATGATGTCCAGCGACCCGGCGGTCAGCACGACGTAGTCGATCTCCCTGATGGCCGACAGCTCGTCGGCCACCGTCTCCAGGTCGCCCTCGCACTTGATGCCGATCATGGCCTGGCGGGGGAAGCCCAGGGTCAGCGGGTCGGTCACCGCGACGATCTGCATCACCCCCGCGTCGAGCAGCCGCTGGACCCGCTGACGTACGGCCGCCTCGGAGAGCCCCACCGCCTTGCCGATGGCGGCATACGGTTTGCGCCCGTCCGTCTGCAGTTGCTCGATGATCTGCTTGGAGATCTCGTCGAGGACGACAGGGCCGTTCCTGGCGTCGTTCTCACGGCGAACCTTGGGCGGCGTCGTCATGGGCGCTCCCTGGCGTCATGTTGCGGGGCTGTTGCCGTCATGTTGCGGCTCCGATGCGACATGCTGTCAGTTCCGGTGCTTCTGTCAAGCGATTTCGTAGCAATTTGGTATCTTAACAACGAAATCCCTTGTCGTAGGGCTGTCGCTCTGTAAGAGTCGCGACAACTCAGCCCCGATCCTTAGGAGGCCGACGGTGACCACCCCGGTTGAGACCAACGAACTCCCGCGCCTGCGGAATTATGTCGGCGGCGAACTCGTGGAGGCCAAAAGCGGCCGGTTCTCCGACGTCATCGATCCGTGCACCGGAGAGATCTACCTTAAGGCCCCGGTATCGGGTTCGGAGGACGTCGACGCGGCCTATGCCGCCGCCGCGGCGGCGTTCGAGTCGTGGAGCCAGGCCACCCCGGGTGAGCGAGCCAACCTCCTTCTCAAGGTCGCCGACGCGATCGACGCGCGGGCCGAGGAGCTGAACGAGGCCGAGTGCCGCAACACCGGCAAGCCGCGCGCCCGCATGGCCGAGGACGAGACCCCGATCGCCGCCGACCACTTCCGCTTCTTCGCGGGGGCCGCGCGCACCCTGGAGGGCCCGACCTCGGGCGAGTTCCTCGCCGAGCACACCTCCGTCATCCGGCACGAGCCGATCGGCGTGGTGGGCCAGGTCACCCCCTGGAACTACCCGATGATGATGGCGGTCTGGAAGATCGCCCCGGCGCTCGCCGCCGGCAACACCGTCGTGCTCAAGCCCTCGGACACCACCCCCGTCTCCACGGTCAAGCTGGCCGAGATCCTCGGCGAGGTCCTGCCGAAGGGCGTCTTCAACGTCGTCGTCGGCGACCGGGAGACCGGCGCGCTGGTCGTCGGCCACCCGGCCGCGTCGATGGTCGCGATCACCGGTTCGGTCGGCGCGGGCATGGCCGTGGCCAGGAGCGCCGCCGAGGACCTCAAGCGGGTGCACCTGGAGCTGGGCGGCAAGGCGCCCGTCGTCGTGTTCGACGACGTCAAGGACCTCAAGTCCGCCGCGGAGTCCATCGCCACCGCGGGCCTGTACAACGCCGGGCAGGACTGCACCGCGGCCTGCCGCGTGCTGGTCCACGAGGACGTCCACGACGAGTTCGTGGCCGCGCTCACCGAGGCGGCGGCGAGCACCGTGACCGGCGACCTCTCCGACGAGGACGCCCTGTACGGCCCGCTCAACAACGCCGACCAGCTGGCCCGGGTCACCGGCTTCATCGACCGGGTGCCCGGCCACGCCAAGGTCCTGACCGGCGGGAACCGGGTCGGCGACCGGGGTTACTTCTTCGCTCCCACCATCGTCGACGGCCTCAGGCAGGACGACGAGATGGTGCAGAACGAGGTGTTCGGGCCGGTGATCACCGTCCAGACCTTCTCCGACGAGGCCGACGCGGTCGCCAAGGCCAACGGCGTCAGGTACGGGCTCTCGGGTTCGGTGTGGACCTCCGACCACGGCCGGGCGATGCGGGTGTCGAACCGTCTCGACTTCGGCGTGGTGTGGGTCAACACCCATATCCCGTTCGTCTCGGAGATGCCGCACGGAGGCTTCAAGCACTCCGGCTACGGCAAGGACCTCTCGGTTTTCGGACTGCACGACTACCTGCGCGTCAAGCACGTCATGCACTACATCGGCGAATAGCCGCGAACAGAGGGATAAGCCTGGAATGACCGAAATCCAGGCGGGCGCGGAGGCGGCCGACACCGTCTCCGGCCCGCCCCACGTACCCGCAATCGAACTTGACGGGGTCGTCAAGGAGTACGTCTCCCACGGCGAGGTCGTCCAGGCGGTCAAGGGGGTCACCCTGTCGATCGCCGAGGGGGAGTTCTTCTCGCTCCTCGGCCCCTCGGGGTGCGGCAAGACCACCACCATGCGCATGATCGCCGGTTTCGAGGACCCCTCGCGCGGCACCGTACGGCTGCTCGGCCAGGACGTCACCGACGTCCCCCCGAACAAGCGCGACGTCAACATGGTCTTCCAGTCCTACGCCCTCTTCCCGCACATGAACGTCTGGGAGAACGTCGCGTTCGGCCTGCGGCGCAAGAAGGTGGCCGACGCCGAGATCAAGCGCCGGGTCGGGGAGATCCTGGAGATCGTCGATCTCACCGGGCGCGAGAAACGCCGCCCCCGGGAGATGTCCGGAGGCCAGCAGCAGCGGGTCGCCCTCGCCCGCGCCCTGGTCAACAAGCCCCGGGCGCTCCTGCTGGACGAGCCGCTCGGCGCCCTCGACCTCAAGCTCCGCCAGGCCATGCAGATCGAGCTCAAGCGCATCCAGCGCGAGGTCGGCATCACCTTCGTGTACGTCACCCACGACCAGAGCGAGGCGCTCACGATGAGTGACCGCATCGCCGTCATGAACGACGGCCTGGTCGAGCAGCTGGGCACCCCCAGAGAGATCTACGAGCGGCCCTCCACCGCTTTCGTGGCGGGGTTCATCGGCACGTCCAACCTGCTCAGCGGCACTGTCGACCGTCTTCAGTCGGGTTTCGCGGTGCTTAAGCTGGGTGATGACGACCACGTCCTCGCCGAGGGCGGATCGTTCCGTGCCGGGGAGCCGATCGCGATCACGGTCCGCCCGGAGAAGATCAGAATCACCACGGAGGAGCCCACCGGAGACCTCAGTGTCGTGCGAGGCACCGTCTCAGAGGTGGTCTACCTGGGGCTTTACACCAGTTACACGGTCTCCCTGGCCCACGGCGCGGAGGTGACCGTCTTCCAGCAGAACGCACTCGACAGCGCGAGCACGGCGGAGCGTGGAGACGCCGTCTGGTTGTCGTGGTTGCCGCACCACTCGTACGCGATCGGAAGTTGAGCTCGATATGGACCCCCGCCAGAACCCCGCCTTTCTGCGAGGCATGACGCAGAGCCGTTCCGTCACCCGCCGTGACGCCCTTCGCCTCGGCGGGATGTCGGCCGCGGCTCTCGCCCTCGCCGCCTGCGGCGTGGAGGGCAAGAAGGCGGCGGCCGTTCCCCCGAGAGACGCCATCGCCGAGTACTGGGGCTCCAAGAAGAAGAACGGCACGCTGCGCTTCGCCAACTGGCCGCTCTACATCGACAAGGAGGGCAAGCGCTACCCCTCCCTGGAGCTGTTCACCGCCGACACCGGCATCCAGGTGGCCTACCAGGAGGCCATCCAGGACAACAGCACGTTCTTCGGCAAGGTCCAGCCGCTGCTCGCCGCCAACAACGACATCGGCTACGACCTGATGGTCCTGACCAACGGCCTCCAGCTGAGCAAGGCCATCGCGCTGGGCTACCTCGTCCCCCTCGACCACTCCAAGCTGCCGAACTTCGCGGCCAACGCGAGCTCCGCGGTGAAGAACCCCACCTGGGACCCCAACAACACCCACACGGTCCCCTGGACGGTCGGCGTGACCGGCATCGCCTACAACCCCAAGTACGTGGACGAGGTCAAGAGCATCCAGGACCTCTGGAACCCCAAGTACCAGGGCAAGGTCGGCATGATGCTCGACACCCAGGAGGTCGCCAACTTCGGCATGTTCGCCCTGGGCATCGACCCCGACAAGTCCACCGAGGCCGACTGGAAGAAGGCCGGGGCGAAGCTCAAGGAGCAGCGCGACGCCGGGCTCGTGCGCAAGTACTACGAGAACGACTACGTCGACGCCCTCGCCAGGGGCGACATCTGGATCACCATGGCCTGGTCGGGCGACATCTTCCAGCAGGTCGCCGAGGGCAAGGACCTGAGGTTCGTGGTGCCCGAGGAGGGCGGCACGATCTGGACCGACAACATGTGCATCCCCAAGACCGCGCAGAACCCGGTCGACGCGCTGACCCTGATGGACTACGTCTACCAGCCCAAGATCGCCACGATGCTGGTCGAGTACATCAACTACATCACGCCGGTCTCCTCCGCCAAGGACCTCGTCCTCGCCGACGCCGCCAAGGCCAAGGGCGACGAGCGCAAGGCGCTGGAGCAGATCGCCGAGAGCCCGCTGATCTTCCCCTCCGAGGCGGACATGGCCAAGCTGCGGTCGTACAAGACGCTGACCTCCGCCGAGGAGAAGATCTTCGAGGACATCTTCCAGCCGGTCACGCAGGGCTAGGCCGACCGATGAGAGAGCGACTCGGACCTGAGGGGACGGTCGGCCGGTGAAGCGACTCGCCCCCTACCTGCTCATCCTGCCCGGCGGGCTCTGGCTCGCGATCTTCCTGGTGGTGCCGATGGTCTTCATGGCCTCGGTCTCCATCCAGGAGGGCAACGTGGTCGACGGATTCGCCCAGACGTTCAACTTCGCGGTGTACGGCGACGTCCTGGCGCAGTACCAGACCCAGTTCCTGCGCTCGGCCGGGTACGGGCTGGTCGCGACCGTCGTCTCCATCGCCCTGGCCTACCCGATGGCCTACTGGATCGCCTTCAAGGGCGGCAGCCGCAAGTCGACCTACCTGCTGCTGGTGCTGCTGCCGTTCTTCGTCTCGTTCGTGCTGCGCACGGTGTCGTGGAAGTTCATGCTCGCCGACGACGGCATGCTGCTGGGGCCGCTGAAGTCGGCGGGGCTGCTGCCCGAGGACTTCCACGTGCTGCAGACGACGTTCGCGGTGATCGGCGGGCTGGTCTACAACTACCTGCCGTTCATGATCCTGCCGATCTACGTCGCGCTGGAGCGGGTGGACCCCAAGGTCGTGGAAGCCGCCCAGGACCTCTACGCGGCCAAGCGGGAGGCGTTCACCAAGATCGTGCTGCCGCTCTCGCTGCCGGGCGTGTTCGCCGGGGTGCTGATGACGTTCGTCCCGATGACCGCCGACTACGTCAACGCGGGCATCCTCGGCGGCCCGGAGAACACGATGATCGGCAACATCATCCAGACCGAGTATCTGGTCAACAACGACTACCCGACCGCCGCCGCGCTGTCGTTCACGCTGATGGCGGCGATGTTGATCGGCATCTTCGCCTACGCCAAGGCGCTCGGCACCGAGAACGTCCTGGAGGCGGCGGCCCGATGAGCAGCACCATCGACGTCACGGAGGCTCCGGTGGCGGACGCCCCCGCCGGGCGGAAGGCCCCGCGGGCCCGGAGGAGGCTGGGCGACCGGCTGCTCTTCGGCTACGTGTGGCTGATCCTGATCTGGCTGTTCCTGCCGATCGCCGTCATGATCGTGTTCGGCTTCAACGACACCCAGAGCAAGTCGAACGTGACCTGGCAGGGCTTCACCCTCCAGTGGTGGGGCCGCCTGGACGAGTACCCCGAGCTGCTCAGGGCGGTGCGCAACTCCGTCTACATCGCCCTGCTCTCCACGGTGATCACGACGGTGCTCGGCACGCTCATGGGCCTCGCCCTGGGCCGCTACCGGTTCCGCGGGCAGGGCGCCACCAACCTGGTGATGTTCGCCGCGATCGCCTCGCCCGAGCTGGTCATGGGCGCCTCGCTGCTGTCGCTGTTCGTCAGCCTCGGCGTGCAGACCGGCTTCGCGACCGTGGTCGTCGCGCACGTGCTGTTCTCGCTCTCCTTCGTGGCGATCACCGTGCGGGCCCGGGTGATCGGGCTCGACCGGTCGATCGAGGAGGCGGCGCGCGACCTCGGCGCGTCCACCTGGATCACGTTCTGGCGGATCACCTTCCCGATGATCCTGCCCGGCGTCGTCTCGGGCGCGCTGCTCGCCTTCGCCCTGTCCATCGACGACTTCGTGATCACCCAGTTCACCAGCGGCGCGACCCAGACGTTCCCGCTGTGGATCTGGGGGGCCACCCGCATCGGGGTGCCGCCTCAGGTGAACGTCATCGGAACGCTTATATTCGCGGTAGGCGTCGCCATCGCCGTGGTCAACACGGTCACCGCGCGCCGCCGCACCTAGCCGTCGCCGAGCCCCGTGCCCTCACCGGGTGGCACGGGGCTTCGGTGTACCCGGGTTCCCGGCTCCTCGGGACCCCGGGACCCCCGGGTCCCCGGCGGCGAAGTCTCCGGCGGACAATGACCCGACGGGCGACGACCCGGCGAGTGCCAACCGGGCACTAACGACCCGGTACGGAACGAACCGGCATAGAACGACCCGGCACAGAACAGATTTCCGGCAGAGAACAGGGAGGCGAGATCGGACCCAGGCGGGGGGAACCCGCGCGTGATCTCCGTGACCACGCGACACACACAAAGACAACCTGACTCACGTAGGGAAGTGAGATTTGTGGATCCGCTGAAGGCTCTTGCTGACGCGGAGCGCAAGCCGTACTGGCTCGACAGTCCGGCGAAACCCGAGCCGCTCGCGCGGCTCTTCGGCGAGACCACCGCTGATCTGGCGGTGGTCGGCGGCGGCTTCTCGGGGCTGTGGACCGCCCTGATGGCCAAGGAACGCGACCCCTCGCTCGACGTCGTCCTCCTTGAGGGACGCAGGGTCGGCTGGGCGGCGTCCGGCCGCAACGGCGGCTTCGCGATGGCCACGCTGACCCACGGCATCGCCAACGGGCTGGAGCGCTGGCCCGAGGAGATCTCCACGCTCGAACGCCTCGGCGTCGACAACCTCGACGAGATCGGCGAGGCGATCGCCGGGTACGGCATCGACTGCGGCTACGAGCGCACCGGCGAGCTGCACGTGGCCACCGAGCCGTGGCAGCTGGAGGAGATGAACCGCAACGTCGGCGTCGCCCGCGACCTGGGCGCCCGCTTCGACGTCCTCGACGAGGAACAGGTGCGGGCGGAGGTGAACTCGCCCACGTACATCGGGGGCCACTGGGAGCGCGACGGCTGCGCCATGCTCGACCCCGCCCGGCTGGCCTGGGGGCTCCGGCAGGCCTGCCTCTCGGTGGGCGTGCGCATCTACGAGCGCACGCCGGTACGCACGATGAGGGACACCCCGACGAGCCTGGACCTGATCACCCCGCACGGCAGCGTCAGGGCGCGCAGGGTCGCGCTCGGCACCGGCGTGTTCCAGCCGCTGCTGCGGCGGTTGAAGCACTTCCTGGTGCCGGTCTACGACTACGCGCTGATGACCGAGCCGCTCTCGGACGGCCAGCTGGCCTCGGTGGGCTGGCACAACCGGCAGGGGGTCGGCGACGCGGCCAACCAGTTCCACTACTACCGGCTGACCGAGGACAACCGGATCCTCTGGGGCGGTTACGACGCGGTCTACTACAACGGCGGCATGATCAAGCCCGAGTACGAGCAGCGCGACGAGACCTTCGTCAAGCTGGCGGAACACTTCTCCACCACGTTCCCCCAGCTCTCCGGGCTGCGCTTCACCCACAGGTGGGGCGGCGTGATCGACACCTGCAGCCGGTTCAGCGCCTTCTACGGCCAGTCGCACGGCGGGCGCCTGGCCTACGCGGCCGGGTACACCGGCATGGGCGTCGGCGCGACCCGGTTCGGGGCGAACGTCATGCTCGACCTGCTCGCCGGAGAGCGGACCGAGCGGACCGAGCTCCGGATGGTCAAGGAGAAGCCCGTCCCGTTCCCGCCCGAGCCGGTCCGCTCGGCGGGGATCCAGATGACCCGCTGGTCGATCGCCCAGGCCGACCTGCACCAGGGGCGCCGCAACCTCTGGCTGCGCACCCTGGACCGGATGGGTCTCGGCTTCGACTCCTGAGGCTCCCGAGGCTCCCGAGGGCTGTTCCCGTCCCCGTCCCCGCTCCCGCTCCCGCTCACCGGCCCAGGCCGGCCGGGTGGGCGGGGGCGGGGACGGCCGGGGAACCCGCTGGCTTCCGCCGCGCGGGCCGTACAGACTTGGGGCATGTCCGAAAAGGTGAAGTTCACCGCCGGAGGGATCACCCTCGTCGGCGACTTGCGGATCCCGGCGGCGCCGGGCCCGCACCCCGCCCTGGTCCTCACGGGCCCGTTCACCGGCACCCGCGACCAGGTCACCGGCCTGTACGCCGCCCGGCTGGCCGAGGCGGGATACGTGACGCTCGCCTTCGACCACCGCAACTGGGGGGAGTCGGGCGGGGAGCCGCGCAACCACGAGGACGCCCAGGGCAAGCTGGAGGACCTGCGGGCCGGGGTCTCGCTGCTGCGCTCGCGCCCCGAGGTGGACGGCGACCGGATCGGCGCGGTCGGGATCTGCCTCGGCGGGGGCTACGCGCTCAAGTTCGCCGCGTTCGACCCCCGGGTGAAGGCGTTCGCGGGCGTCGCGGGGGCCTACAACAACCCGTACGGCATGCGGGCCGGGATGTCGCCCTCGGGGTACCAGCAGGCGCTGGCCTCGTTCACAGAGGTGCTGGAGCGCCAGGACGGGGGTGGTGAGGTGGAATACCTGCCCGCGGTGGCCGAGGAGGGGGAGGCGGCCATGCCGGGCGACGAGCCGTTCGCCTACTACGGCACCTCCAGGGGCGCCTCGGAGCACTGGCGCAACGAGGTCACCCGGGCCTCCGTCCGCGAGCTGATCACCGTGGACAACATGACGGGCGCCGACTTCCTGTCGCCCAAGCCCGGCCTGATCGTGCACGGCGTGGTCGACCGCTTCTGCTCGCCGGAGGGCGCCGAGGAGGCGTACCGGCGGATGGACGAGCCCAAGAGGCTCGTCTGGCTGGACGCCAGGCTGCACATCGACCTCTACGACGCCGAACCGCACGTCACCCGGGCGGTCGAGGCCGTCGCCGCGTTCTTCGGCGAGCACCTCTGAACGCGGTGTACGTCCTCGGGCTGGACGTCGGCGGGACCTCCTCGCGGGCCCTCCTGCTCGACGCCTCCGGGCGGCGGGCCGGGTACGGCAGGGCCCCGGGCGGCAATCCCGCGGCCCACGGCAACGCCGTCGCGGTGGCCAACATCGGTCAGGCACTGGACCTCGCCCTGCACGGGATCGACCCGGGCCTGGTGGCCGGGGCGGTCATCGGGCTGGCGGGCGGCGGGGCGCTGGACCGCCTGGTGTTCGACCCGATGTGGGCCGCCGCGGGCCTGCGCGTCCCGCCCCGGCTCACCGGCGACCTGGGCATCGCCTTCGCCGCCGGCACGGCGGAACCGCACGGCACCGCGCTCATCGCCGGGACCGGGGCCATCGCCGCCAGGATCGAGGACGGCGAGCCGGTGCTGATCGCCGACGGGCTCGGCTGGCTGCTGGGCGACCGGGGCTCCGGATTCTGGCTGGGCAGGGAGGCGGCCGGCGCCGCCGCCCGCGCCCTCAGCCGGGGCGAGGCGGACGGCGGGCTCACCCGCCTCGTCGTGGCCGCCCTCCTGGCGGGGGAGAGGGCCGGGGCGGGGGTCGGCGAGATGGACGGTGGTGACGCGGGGACGGCGGGTTCGGTGAGTGCGGCAGGTTCGGTGGGTTCAGCGGGCGCGGCGGGTTCAGCGGGTTCGGTGAGTGCGGCGGGTTCGGTGAGTGCGGCAGGTTCGGTGGGTTCGGCGGCTTCGGTGAGTGCGGCGGCTTCGGTGGGTTCGGCGGCTTCGGTGGAGGAGATGCGGGCCCTGGCGATCAGGGTGGTGGTCCGCGCGCAGTCGCGGCCCCCGCTGGAGCTGGCCCGCCTCGCCCCGCTCGTCAGCCGGGCGGCGGCGGAGGGCGACCCGGCCGCCCTGGGGATCGTGTCCACCGCGGCCCGGTTGCTCTGCGAGACGGTGGCCGAGGTCCGCCAGGCGGCGGAGACGAGCCCGATCGTGCTGGCCGGGAGCGTGCTGACCAGCGAGGGACCGGTCGCCTCCGCCGTACGGGAGAGGCTGGGGCCCTCGACGGTCCTGGCGGGCGACGGCGCGGGGGCGGCGGCCTGGCTGGCCGGCCGGAAGGCGTTCGGCTGGGACCCGGCGACGGCGGCCCGGCTGCACGCCCGCATCGTCTCCGGCGACTGACCGGGCCCCGTTCCCGCGACCGGTCCGGCGGGCCGGAACGCGGGGCCGGTACATACATCGATGTACGTCCCGGATGGGCCTGCGTGACGATGTCCGCGGGCCCGCCGGACGGGATCGTGGAAGGCGTGACAAGTCGCCGTATCGAAGTGCTCGACCTGCTCAGGGGGATCGCCATCGTCGGCACCCTGGGCACGAACATCTGGATCTTCACCGATCCCGGCGGTCCCGCCGACGTCATGGGGGCGCTGGGCCGGCCGGAGACTCTGGAGACCTTCCTCCGCTTCCTCACCAACGGCAAGTTCCTCGCGCTGCTCACCCTGCTCTTCGGGGTCGGGCTCGAACTCCAGTACCGCTCGGCCGCGCGCCGTGGCGTGCCGTGGCCCGGCTGGTACCTGTGGCGGGCCGGGCTGCTGTTCGTCGAGGGCCTGATCCACTACCTGCTGATCTTCGAGTTCGACGTGCTGATGGGCTACGCGCTGACCTCGATCGTGGTGGCGTACCTGATCGGCAGGAGCGACCGCGCGGTCAAGGTGTGGATGATCACCGTCGGGTCGGTGTTCGCCGCGCTGATCGGCCTGCTCACCGCCGGCATGCTCTCCGCTCCGGCGAGCACGGGCGTGGCCCCGGAGCCGTCCACGCTCTTCTCCGACGGCACCTACCCGCAGCAGGTCGCCGCCCGGATCGAGATGTTCGGCCTCTACCGGATCGAGATCGTCCTCATCGTCCCGATGGGCATCGTGCTGTTCCTGCTCGGCTCCCGGCTGATGCGCGCCGGGGTGTTCGAGGACTCGGCGCGGGGGGCCGCGCTGCGCCGGAGGCTCATGGTCGCCGGGCTCGCCGTGGGGGTGCCGCTGAACCTGGTCACCTCCTTCGCCGGTCCCGGCTGGTTCCTGGTGGACCGGTACCTGCTGCCCCCGCTGGTGGCGCTGGGCCTGCTCGGCCTCGTCGCCACCCTCGCGCGGCGGGCGACCGGCGCCCCGGGCGTGCTGAGGCGAGGACTGACCAACGTCGGCCGTACCGCCCTGAGCTCCTACATCTTCCAGAACCTGGTCGCGTCGGCGCTCTGCTACGGCTGGGGCCTCGGCCTGGCCGCGTCGCTCGACGGCCTGCGGCCGTGGTGGGTCCTGGCGGCCTGGGCGGGCATCTGCGCGCTCTTCATGACGCTGTCCACGCTGTGGCTGCGTCGCTTCGAGCGAGGTCCCGTCGAGACGCTCTGGCAGTGGGCGTACCTGCTGCCACAGGGGCGCCGGGAGAAGCCTGATAAAATAGTAGAAGTTTCCACCAAACGTTAGGGCATGGTTTGTCGCGAAGGGTCGCCGGTACGGTCGCGGCCCTTCTGCTTTTCCTGATGCCCTCGTGTACGCCCCGCTGCCGGGGCCCGCCCATCACCCCGCCGTCCCCGGCGCCGCGATCACGCTGGCCAGCGGGGTCGGCTTCGCTCCCGCGACCCCCCACCCGCCGGCCTGCGACCTGTGCCCGCCCGGTCCCGGCCTCGCGCCGCCCGGCCCGTCGGCGGGGGTCGCGCCGCCGCCCGCCTGGCCGGTCCCGGCCACGCACACCCTGTACGACGACAGCTCCCCCCGAGCACCCCCGTCAAGCGATCAGCAGAGGTTCCCGCCCGAGATCGTTTGACGGAGGTTTTTCCATGTTCCACGAATGTGTGTTCGCCATGCCCGTGATCATGCCCGCGATCGTCCCCGGGGGAGGGCCGCATGGCACTGGGTGACGCTCTCGTCGCGCTCGGCGGCTCCTTCCTCGCCGCCGGGATCATCGCCAGGCTCGGCACCCGGATAGGGCTGCCGACCATCCCCCTGTTCATGCTGGCGGGCATCATCTTCGGCCCGCACACGCCCGGTCTCGCCCTCGTGGAGAACCCGGCGGACCTGAAGGTCGTCGCCGCGCTCGGCCTGATCTTCCTGCTGTTCTACCTCGGCCTGGAGTTCTCCCTCGACGACCTGGTGGCCGGGGGCAGGCGCCTGGTGCTGGCCGGGGTCGGCTACATCGTGCTCAATGTCGGGGGCGGCCTGGCCTTCGGGTTCGCCGTGGGCTGGGGGACCAGGGAGGCCATGGTCCTGGCCGGGGTGATCGGCATCTCCTCCTCGGCGATCGTGACCAAGCTCCTGGTCGACATGGGGCGCCTCGGCAACCCCGAGAGCCGTCTCATCCTGGGGATCATCGTCGTCGAGGACGTCTTCCTCGCGCTCTACCTCGCCGTGCTGCAGCCGGTCCTCAGCGGAGCCGACAGTTTCGGCGCCGCCGCGCTCTCCTTCGGCAAGGCGTTCGCCTTCCTGATCGCGCTGACCGCACTGGCGCGGTGGGGTACGCGGCTGGTCAACAAGCTGGTCACCACCAGGGACGAGGAACTGCTGGTGGTGATGTTCACCGGCCTGGCGATCTTCACCGCCGGGGTCGCCGAGGAACTGGGCGTCTCCGACGCCATCGGAGCCTTCATGATCGGGCTCATCCTGAGCTCCAGCAGGGCCGCCCCGCGCATCCGGCAGCTCGTCCACCCGCTCAGGGACGCCTTCGCCGCGCTGTTCTTCTTCGCCTTCGGCCTGTCCATCGAGCCGGGCGACATGCTGTCGGTGGCCTGGCCCATCGCGATCGCGGTACTGGTCACGGTGGTGCTCAACGTCGCGGCCGGGGTGCTCGCGGCCAGGCTCAACGCGTTCGGCCAGGTGGAGGCGGTCAACATCTCGCTGACCGTGCTCTCGCGCGGCGAGTTCGCCCTGGTCCTCGCCACCATGGCGCTGGCCGCGGGGCTGGACGGCAGGCTCGCCCCGTTCATCGCCGGGTACGTGCTCATCCTCGCCCTGCTGGGCCCGCTGGTCGCGAGCCGCTCCGAGCAGATCGCCCGGCTGCTCCCCGGCGGCAGGCGCGGCGCCGAGGCGGTGGACCCGGTGGACCCGGTGGACCCGGTGGACCCGGCGGAGGCCGGGGAAAGGGAACAGGTCTCCTAGTACTCCTGGCAACCCCCGGTACCCCGTTCCCCGAGACCGGGAGACGGAGGCGCTCCCGGTGGCCGCGTGGCCGCCGGGAGCGTGGACCGTCGTGACGTGGGCCTCAGGGGGCGGTGGCCTTCCGTGCCCGGCCGTGCCCAGAAGGCGTTGTTCGCCCGCACGTGGCACTCCTGATATTCGCAAGTTGCGGATGCGAAATGAAATTTTCATACGGCATTGTCTGGGAAATTCGCGCGACTCGCTGGGGGAAAGTGTCCCGCAGCAGCCCGGTCGTACCGGCTGTGACGCCAACATGCTGACTCTGTGAATCCGAAAGTTTCGTACTGATATTGACATGTTTCGGCTACGTTTCCACACTGAGTGTTCAAGGCGGTCGGCCCTACCTGATGTGGTGATCGGCGAGGGCCGCCGGTCATGACGCCGTCGTGGTGTGCGCCTCCGGCCGGGGCGTGGCGTCGTCCGCCGGGTTCCCCGCGTTCCCTCTTTCCGTGATTTCAGTATGGAGTCAGGCATGGGTATGAAAGTTTCGGTGTCATCCGCGTACCGACATTTTGGT
Organism: Streptosporangium nanhuense; assembly: GCF_059358815.1. Taxonomy (NCBI): domain Bacteria; kingdom Bacillati; phylum Actinomycetota; class Actinomycetes; order Streptosporangiales; family Streptosporangiaceae; genus Streptosporangium; species Streptosporangium nanhuense. Next base: position 572 of record NZ_JCADBG010000012.1, on the reverse strand, counting down.
GTCCTTCGCAGGGGCATCGTCGTCGGCGTCGCGGGTGTCCTGGCCGCGGCGATGATGGCGTCGGTTCCCGCGGACGCGGCCGCGTCCACGCTGGGCGCGGCGGCCCAGCAGAGCGGCCGCTACTTCGGCACCGCGATCTCGGCGAGCAAGCTGGGCGACTCGCAGTACACGACGATCGCGAACCGCGAGTTCGACATGATCACCGCCGAGAACGAGATGAAGATCAACGCGACCGAGCCGAATCAGAACCAGTTCAACTTCACCAACGGCGACCGCATCTACAACTGGGCCGTGCAGAACGGCAAGCGGGTGCGCGGCCACACCCTGGCCTGGCACTCCCAGCAGCCGGGCTGGATGGAGGCGATGTCGGGCAGCAACCTGCGCCAGGCGATGATCAACCACATCAACGGCGTGATGAACCACTACAAGGGCAAGATCTACGCCTGGGACGTGGTGAACGAGGCCTTCGCCGACGGCAACTCCGGCGGCCGGCGTGACTCCAACCTGCAGCGCACCGGCAACGACTGGATCGAGGTCGCCTTCCGCACCGCGCGCGCCGCCGACCCCGCCGC
>NZ_JCADBG010000119.1:0-884 GCF_059358815.1 Streptosporangium nanhuense | reverse complement strand
CCGACGCCGGATCCGGGCGGCACCTGCAACCTTCCCTCGACGTACCGCTGGACCTCGTCCGGCGTGCTGGCCAACCCCAAGTCGGGCTGGGTCTCGCTCAAGGACTTCACCGTCGCCCCCTACAACGGCCAGCAGCTGGTCTACGCCACCACCCACGACTTCGGCAGCAGCTGGGGGTCGATGAACTTCGGCCTGTTCACCAACTACTCGCAGATGGCCTCGGCCAGCCAGAACACCATGTCCTCCGGCACGGTCGCCCCCAGCCTGTTCTACTTCGCCCCCAAGAACATCTGGGTGCTCGCCTACCAGTGGGGCGGACCCGCCTTCTCCTACCGCACCTCCACCAACCCCACCAACCCCAACGGCTGGTCGGCCCCCCAGACCCTCTTCTCCGGCAGCATCAGCGGCTCCGCCACCGGACCCATCGACCAGGCCGTCATCGGCGACAGCACGAACATGTACCTGTTCTTCGCCGGCGACAACGGCAAGATCTACCGGGCCAGCATGCCCATCGGCAACTTCCCCGGCAGCTTCGGCTCCACCTCCACCGTCATCATGAGCGACACCACCAACAACCTCTTCGAAGCCGTCCAGGTCTACAAACTGGCCAACCAGAACCGCTACCTCATGATCGTCGAAGCCATCGGCTCCCAGGGACGCTACTTCCGCTCCTTCACCGCCACCAGCCTCGGCGGCACCTGGACCCCCCAGGCCGCCACCCAGTCCAACCCGTTCGCCGGCAAGGTCAACAGCGGCGCCACCTGGACCAACGACATCAGCCACGGTGAGCTGCTGCGCACCAACGCCGACCAGACCATGACCGTCGACCCCTGCAACCTCCAGCTCCTCTACCAGGGCCGCAACCCCAACTCCGACGGCGTCGA
>NZ_JCADBG010000118.1:0-884 GCF_059358815.1 Streptosporangium nanhuense | reverse complement strand
CACCCTGGACACCAACACCATCACGAAACCCGCCGACACGCCCCAGCCCGTTGTCCCGGCCACGGCCACGACCACCACGCTGACCTCGTCACGCGCCTCGGCGACCAGCCCGATCATCTTCACCGCGAGGGTGCGGTCCTCGAACGCGGCCGTCTCCGGCGGCGGGGTCGTCTTCCTCACCGGCGGGGCGGTCCTGGGCACGACGAGGCTCGTCAGCGGCCGGGCCGCCCTGGCCGTCACGGGACTTCCCAGGGGCACGCACCGGGTCTTCGCCGTCTTCCTGGGAACGCCCCTGCTGGATCCCAGCATCTCGCCGGTACTGATCCAGCGGGTCGAGCTCACACCCGCGCGCACGACGAGCACCACGGTGAGGAAAGCCGCCGGCGGCACTCGTTCCCCGTCCGCCCGATGATGTCTCGGAACCCGCGCGGTCCTAGCTGACCGAGTGGGTGACGACGGCGCTGTAGATCCCGGCGATCACCTGAGGGGGCAGGGTCACGGTGATCGTCGGGTTCCAGGTGGCGGAGTTGTTCCCGGTGCCCTCGGTGGCCGAGAAGGCGGTGCGTGTGGAGCCGAGGTCCCCGGCGGTTCCGGGGGTGAACGTCGCGTCCCCGGTCGTGGCGGTGGCCGGGCCCGGTGAGTAGGCGATGGACTCCTTCGGGATGGTCCGGGGCCCGCTGGCGTCACCGGTGGTGAAGTCCGTCGAGCCGACCGTCGCGATCCAGGAGGCGGCGAGGGAGTCACGGGCGTCGTCCACTGTGACCTCACCGAGCTGACCCGACACGGTGGGGCTTCCGGCCACCACGGATCCCAGGTTCGCGGTGGCCGGCACGCTGATGGAGAGAGCGCCGGCGGGTTTCGTGATGGTGTTGGTGTCCAGGGTC
>NZ_JCADBG010000117.1:0-894 GCF_059358815.1 Streptosporangium nanhuense | reverse complement strand
AGGTCGCCGACGACGGCAAGATCACTATGGGGTTCTCCCAGGTGGGTGCGGAGAGCGGGTGGCGTACCGCGAACACCAAGTCGGTGCAGGAGTCGGCGGCGTCGGCGGGTGTGGAGCTGAAGTTCTCCGACGCCCAGCAGAAGCAGGAGAACCAGATCAAGGCGATCCGGTCGTTCGTGCAGCAGAAGGTCGATGTCATCGCGTTCTCGCCGGTGGTGGAGTCGGGCTGGGACACGGTGCTGAAGGAGGCGCAGAACGCGAAGATCCCGGTGATCCTGACCGACCGGGCGGTGGATTCGGCCGACAAGAGTCTGTACAAGACCTTCCTGGGCTCGGACTTCGTCGAGGAGGGCAAGAAGGCCGGTCAGTGGCTGGTGGAGGAGTACAAGGATTCGAAGGATCCGGTGAACATCGTGGAGCTGCAGGGCACCACGGGGTCGGCGCCGGCCAACGACCGCAAGTCGGGTTTCGCGGAGGTGATCGCGGCGGATCCGAAGTTCAAGATCGCCGCTTCGCAGACCGGTGACTTCACCCGGGCCAAGGGCAAGGAGGTGATGGAGGCGTTCTTGAAGTCCACCCCCGACATCGACGTGCTGTACGCGCACAACGACGACATGGGTCTGGGTGCGATCGAGGCGATCGAGGGTGCGGGCAAGGTGCCGGGCAAGGACATCAAGATCATCACGATCGACGCGGTGAAGGACGGGATGCAGGCCCTGGCGGACGGGAAGATCAGCTACATCGTCGAGTGCAGCCCGCTGCTCGGCCCCCAGCTGATGGATCTGGCCAAGAAGGTCGTCGCCGGTGAGCAGGTGCCCGAGCGTGTGGTGACCGAGGAGACCACCTTCACCCAGGAGCAGGCGAAGGAAGCCCTGCCCACCCGCCAGTACTGAG
>NZ_JCADBG010000116.1:0-907 GCF_059358815.1 Streptosporangium nanhuense | reverse complement strand
CGCAGATAGTGGCCGCGCATCCGGGCGAACAGGTCCAGCCCCCACATGAAGCGGGCGTGCGCCGCGCCGCACGCCTTCGCCGCGACCGATCCGGCGTAGGTGAGCGGCTCCCAGATCACCAGGTCGGGCTTCCACTGCCGGCAGTACTCGGTCAGCTCCGTCATCATGGGGTCGTTCACCACCCGGCACCACCACAGGACGTGCCCCTGGTAGCCGGTCTTGATCTGCTGCCAGGTGAGCATCTCGGGGCGGTTCTCCGCCATGTCGAAATCCTTCTCCTGGCCGGTGTCCTTGGCGAGCTGGAGCAGCCTGCCGAGACCGTGGTTCGTGCCGAGGGGCACGGCGGTGAGGCCGGCACCGGTGATGACGTCGGTCAGCTCCGGCTGGCTTGCCACTCGCACCTCGTGGCCGGCGTTGCGCAGCGCCCACGCCAGCGGGACCATCCCCAGAAAATGGCTCTTCTCGGCGTACGACGTGAACAGGACGCGCATGGTCTTTCCTTCCTGGGGCCTCGCCGGTCAGCTCGTGGTGGTGCCGCGGTGTTCGGCGGTGAGCCTTTCCAGCTGGGGGACGAGCTCGTTGGGGGTGGGCATGGCCTCGATCTCGTCGCGCAGCCTTCCGGCCGCCTCGGCGAAGGAGGGCTCGCCCAGCAGGCGCAGCAGGTGCTCGCGCACCCGCGGGCCGTCGGCGTCGCGGCTGTGCATGACCAGCCCGGCCCCCTGCCCCGCGAGGTGTCCGGCGAGCAACGGCTCGTCGAACAGCTTCGGGACCATGAGCTGCGGCACGCCCCGGGAGGCCACCGTGAAGACCGTGCCCGGCCCGCCGTGGTCGATCACGGCGGAGCAGGTGGGGGCGAGGGCGTGCAGGGGGACGAAGGAGACCAGGCGGGTGTTGGCCGGGACGTGGT